>JBAZXW010000010.1:0-118115 GCA_041659605.1 Sinimarinibacterium sp.
CCGTCGCCCGAAAACTCCTCACCATCCTCAACGCCATGCTTCGTGATCACAGCCAGTGGAATCCCCACTTGGCCGCAAAACGCGCTTGACGAAACATGGTTGCTACAGCACGTAGGATGGGCTGGGCGCAGCGATGCCCATCACGGCGGCGCGCAGAGTCCGATGGGCCGCAGGCTCAGCCCATCCTACGACTTCTGCAAACGGCGATAATTGCCGGCCGCCACACCGCCCACCCGCTCCGCGAGATGACCGCCAGCCCGTTCAGCGAGCATACCCCGCTCATGCAGCAATATCTGGCGATCAAGGCCCGGCATCCGGACACGCTGGTGCTGTTCCGCATGGGCGACTTCTACGAGCTGTTCTACGACGACGCGCGCAAGGCGGCGAAGCTGCTCAACATCACGCTGACTAGCCGCGGCGAGTCGGCAGGCCAGCCGGTGATCATGGCCGGCGTGCCGCACCACGCGCTGGAGCAGTACCTCGCGCGCCTGATCAAGGCTGGCGAGTCGGTCGCGATCGCCGAGCAGGTCGGTGAAGTCGGTGCCGAGAAGGGGCCGGTCAAGCGCGAAATCACGCGCATCGTCACGCCCGGCACGGCGACCGACGACGCCCTGCTCGACGCGCGCACGCAGACGCTCCTGGCCGCGGTGTGCCGTGTACGCGAGCACCACGGCCTGGCCTGGCTGGAACTCTCGTCCGGGCGCTTCTCCGTGCTGCAGACGACGCAGGCCGCCGATCTCGCCGCCGAGCTGCAGCGCCTGCGCCCCAGCGAGCTGCTGGTCCCTGACGGCGAGACACTACCGATCAACGCCGCGAACGGCCGGCCGCGACCGATCTGGCATTTCGATCCGGCTTCGGCCTATCGCCTGCTGATCGACCAGTTCCAGACCAAGGACCTGCGCGGCTTCGGCGCCGAAGGGCAGGACGCCGCGATTGCCGCCGCCGGTGCACTGCTGCAGTACCTGCAGGAGACGCAGAAGGCCGCGCTGCCGCATCTGAACGCGCTGCGCGTCGAAGCGCCCGGTGAAGCGTTGATCCTTGATCCAGCAACGCGGCGCAACCTCGAGATCGACCGCGCGCTGTCCGGCGAGCACGATTTCACGCTGCTCAAGGTGCTCGACCGCTGCATCACCGCGATGGGCGCGCGCGCACTGCAACGCTGGCTGACGCGCCCGCTGCGCGACCCCGCGCAGCTGACCGCCCGCTACGACGCCGTCGCCGCGCTGCTCGACGACGACGGCCGTGCGACCGGCTTCGAGCGCTTGCGCGACGCACTCAAGGACATCGTCGATCTCGAACGCATCCTCGCACGCGTCGCGCTGCGTTCGGCGCGCCCGCGCGACCTCACCGGACTGTCGGCGAGCCTGCAGCGCCTGCCCGGCGTCGCGGCTGCGCTCGGCGGCGTCGAGGCTGCACTGGTGCGCACGCTCGCCGCGCAGCTCGGCAATCACGCCGGCCTGGCGACGCACCTGCAGACCGCGCTCGCCGACGAGCCGCCGCTGCTGATCAAGGACGGCGGCGTGTTCCGCGCCGGCTACGACGCCGCGCTCGACGAACTGCGCGCGCTGTCGACCAACGCCGACGGCTACCTCACCGACCTGGAAACGCGCGAGCGCGCGCGCAGCGGAATCGACACGCTCAAGGTCGGCTACAACCGCGTGCACGGCTACTACATCGAGATCGGCAAGACGCACGCCGCCAAGGTGCCGGCCGACTACACGCGCCGGCAGACGCTGACGAACTACGAGCGCTACATCACGGAAGAGCTGAAGAAGTTCGAGGACCAGGTGTTGTCGGCGCGCGACCGTTCTCTGGCGCGCGAGAAGCAGCTCTACGAATCCTTGCTCGATCGCCTCAACGCCGAGCTGCGCCCGCTGCAAGCGGCGGCGCAGGCGCTCGCCGAGCTCGATGTGCTCGCGTGCTTTTCCGAGCGCAGCCGCGCGCTGAACCTGTGTCGCCCGCAACTCGTCGATGAACCCTGCATCGACATTCGTGCCGGGCGGCACCCGGTGGTCGAGCAGACGCTCGACGGCCCTTTTGTGCCCAACGATCTGACCCTCTCGGACACGACGCGCCTGCTGGTCATCACCGGCCCGAACATGGGCGGCAAATCGACCTACATGCGCCAGACCGCGCTGATCGTGCTGCTCGCACACACCGGCTGCTTCGTGCCAGCGGAGTCCGCACGCATCGGCCCGATCGACCGCATCTTCACGCGCATCGGCGCGTCCGACGATCTCGCCTCCGGCCAGTCGACCTTCATGGTCGAGATGAGCGAAACCGCGAACATCCTGCACAACGCCACCGAGCGCAGCCTGGTGCTGATGGACGAGATCGGCCGCGGCACCTCGACCTACGACGGCCTGTCGCTGGCGCGCGCGGTCGCGGAACACCTGGCGACGCAGGTGCGCGCGTTCTGCCTGTTCGCGACTCACTACTTCGAGCTGACCGCCCTGGCCGACACCTTGCCCGGTATCGCCAACGTGCATCTGGACGCCGCCGAGTACGCGGCCGCGGACGGCGAACGCCTGGTGTTCCTGCACAACGTCAAGCCCGGCCCGGCGAATCGCAGCTACGGCCTGCAGGTCGCCGCGCTCGCCGGCGTGCCGGCGGCAGTGATCCGCGCCGCGCGCGCGCATCTGGCCGAACTGGAGCGCAAGCCGGCACCGTCACGGACGGAACCGCAACCGCAGCTGTCGCTATTCGCCCCACCACCCTCGCCGGCACTCGAACTGCTCGACAAGCTCGAACCGGACACGCTGTCGCCACGCGAAGCGCTGGAACACCTGTACCGCCTCAAGGCAGCGCACAAGAAACCCTAGGGCGGCCCGTGGCCGCCGCCCGGATCGCCGGCGGGCATGGCCCGCCCTACATGCATCACGCCACGCTGGCGAGCCCCTGATCGCAGTCGTAGGGCGGGCCATGCCCGCCGCGTCCGTCAATCCAGATCAACATCCGGACTCATGTCGCACCAGTCGCGCGTGTAGTGACCCCGTTGCAGGTCGCGGTGAAACGTCGAAAACGGCCAGTCGGCGGCCCGCCGCACATGGCCGTGCTTGACCGGATTGAAATGAATGTAATCGACGTGCCGCTCCCAGTCGCGGTCGTCGCGAATCCAGTGTTCCCAGAAGCGGTCCTGCCAGACACTGCGCGCGAGTGAGCGCGTGGTCAGGCGCTTGATGGTTGACCAGCGCTTCGAAAAATCAGCGTCGTCCTCTGGCAGGGTCTAGACGCAATGCAGATGGTCGGGCAACAGCACCCATGCGTCGACGGTGAAAGGCCATCGCAACCGTGTCGTCTGAATGGCGGCACGCAGGGCCTTGCGAACCGGATCCGCAGTCAGCACCGGCATCCTCTGCCGCGATGTCACGGTGAAGAAGTACGTACCGCCGGCGATTCGCGCACGGACATAGTGGGGCATGGGCGATGGTAGCCCGCCTGCGCGATGCGCCGCCGCCGATCGTGGCGTCACGATGTGCGTCGCGTCACGCCGCTGCGGCGGGCATGGCCCGCCCTACAGTTTCGAAGCGACCGGCTCCACGGCCTGCGGCGGCACGGCTGCGGCGATCTCATCCGCGCAGACGCAGTTACGCCCGGCGTCCTTGGCTCGATACAGCTGCCGGTCGGCACGCTGCAACAGGCAGTCGAGGTGTTCTGCACCGTCCGCGGTGGTCGCCACGCCGATCGACGCGGTGACGGGCGGACACCGATCGCACTCCGGCAACAGCTTGACCGCCGCGACTGCGATGCGCAGACGGTCGGCGGCTTCGACCGCGGCCTGCTGCGGCGTTTCCGGCATCAACACGATGAACTCCTCGCCACCGAGTCGACCGATCAGGTCGGCATTGCGGATGATGATCCGACAAGAATCGGCGAATGCACGTAGTGCGCGATCGCCCACCGCGTGCCCATAGGTGTCGTTGATGCGCTTGAAGTTGTCGATGTCCAGCATCAGCACGGACAGCGACCGCCGGTAGCGCCGGGCGCGTTGCAACTCGTTTTGCGCGAGTTCGAGAATGTGACGCCGGTTGGCGAGCCCGGTCAGCTCGTCCGTATCCGCGGCCTGCCGCAATTGGTCCTGCAGAAGCTTGCGGCGCGAGATGTCGCGGATATTGCACTGGATGACTTCGGCATCGCCCTCCCGGTAGCGATTGCTGACGAACTCGACGTCGACCTGCCGCCCATCCTTGCTCTTCAGCGGCAGGTCTTCATGGCGGGCGTAACCGCTGTCCTGCAGCGTTGCGAAGACCGACTTGATCGCGGTCGTGTCGCGAAACAGCCCCAGCTCCCAGAGCTTTCGGCCGGACAGTTCGGCCGGCGAAAAACCGAGAAGCTCGGCAATGAACGGATTGGCATCGAGGACCTGTCCATCCCGGGCATCGACGATCAGGATGCCGTCCTGCGCGGATTCGAACAGGCGGCGATATCGCGTCTCGGACTGGCGCAGCTGGTCCAGGTTCGAGGTGCCGTCCTTGTGAATCATCGTCTGCTGTTCCCGGCGCGCGGCGGTTCCGTCCCTTGAACCCGCGGGATCCGTGTTGCTCATCAAAGGCACTGCAACGACGGACGCAGTGGGCTGGATGCGTGGGAACAGATTTACATCTCGCGGGATTTTGAGCATCTGGAACTTTTCCCAGTGAACCGTCTCGTTCGCCCCGTTTGCGCCATCACGCCCCACCGCCGATCGGCAGGGCCGTCGCCCGCCGCGTTTCAGCCGACGGCGCTGCCGCCGTCGAGTTGCAGGCGCCGCTGCGACAGGTTGATGCCCGCGTAATGAGCCGGCGACGCGGGCGCCGCGGCCGGCACGGGGCGGTCGCAGCCGATCGCCTTGGCCAGCGTGCGTGGCGTGCCCAGATCGGTCCAGCCACAGGCGGGGACGCGCATCACGCGCAGGCCGGCCTCCGCACCGCACAGAACGTCGCGGGAAAAGTCGACGGCCGGAAGTGCGGCGAAAGACGCTTCCGGTTCGATCCCGTCGTCGACGTCGTCGGTCCGGTCGACGCCCATGATCTGATCGATACCCATGAACTGCCGCAGCGCCTTGACGGTCCCGCCGTGGCGGCGCTGGTACAGGCGCAGCAACGCAAGACCGGACGCCGCGACGATGAACGCATTCCACAATGCGCCGCGCTGCACCAGCTCGCAGGCGTGCACCGGCGAGGGTTTCTCGACGAATTCGGCGACATCGAGCGCGGCGCCGTCGACCGCCGCGCCGTCGGCACGGGGGGTCGGCACGATATAGCCCAGTTCCGTGTCCACCTCCTCGGGTTCGAGTCCGAGCAGCACGACGGCGTCGTCGTGCGCGGCCGCGTGTTCGAGGGCATCACGGATCGCCGCGGCCAGGACCGACTCCTCCGCGACATGGTGGTCCGCCGGCAGCAACAGGATGCGCGCCGCCGGATCCTGATCGAGGATGTGCAGCACGGCCTGCAACACGCCGGTGCCGGTTCCGCGATTCACCGGATGGACGATCGTGTTGCTCGCGCGCATCGGCCACAGCAGCGGCTCCCACCACTGACGATGCTGCGCCGCGACGACGGTGCAGACGCGCTCACGTGCAACGACGCTCTGTGCGCGCGCCAACGTCGTCTCCAGCAACGTGCGGTCACCCCAGAGCGAGCAATACTGCTTGGGCACCGCGATGCCGTCGTGTGCGGTGGTCAGCGCCCGCAGGCGCAGCCCGTCCCCGGCGGCCAGCGCAACTGCCCATGCCTGCTGCCGCTTGTTGCGGATGACACCGGCGCGCATGTTGCGATTCTCTGGCCTTGGGCTGGAGATCGATCATCCGCCGCCCGTTGCTGCGGCAACAACTAGGACAATTCCCAAAACGGCGTGCGCACGAAAGGCATCGCGGCCAGGGGCCGCTCTACAAAAAGCCGGGGCCGTGTCGCCCGGGTGAAACCCGGGGCTGGACTCCGCATTCCCGGGCTGCGCCCGGGCTACAGACGCTCAAGGCGGTGACCAAGACGTCTGCCGTCAGCCAGCGACCCTCGCCTGCTCGTCCACGACGAACCGCTCCAGCACCGCTTTTTCCAGCAGGCGCGGCGGCAGCAGGCCCTGGGCGAGCACGAAGTCGTGGAAGCGCTGGCGATCGAATGCGGCGCCCAGCGCGAGTTGCGCGCGCTGGCGCACGGCCATCAGCGCCTGGTAGCCGACGAAGTACGAGGTGGCCTGTCCCGGTGCGCGGAAGGTGTAGCGGTCGGCTTCCTGCTGTGCCATGCCGGGCGAGAGCACGACTTCCTGTTCGAGGAACGCGCGCGCCTGTTCCGGCGTGATCTGGCCGAGGTTGAGCATCGGGTCAAGAAAGGCGCGTGCCGCGCGCATCATGCGGTGCTGCAGGCCGATCAGCTGGCCGTCGAGCGGAAAGTCCGGCTTCATCTCGGCCTCCGCATACAGCGCCCAGCCTTCGACGTTGACGCTGTTGAACGCGAACACCGCGCGCGCGGTCGACACGCCGTTCTCGATCATCGCCGCGAACTGCATCTCGTGACCGGGGCGGGCCTCGTGCACGGTGAGCGTCCAGGTCGCCGCGTCGAAGCTGAAATCGTCGGTCTTCAGATCCTCGCGCCCAGCCTTGCCCGGCACGTTGAGGGGCAGCACGAATTCGCCGTATTCGCCGGTATTTCCGATCAGCCGTGGCGGGCTCATGTGCGGTGCCGGAATCATCGCCGACTCGGCTTCCGTCGCCAGACGGATCACCGCATCGCGCTCGGGCACGCTGGCAACGCCGTGCTTGCGCATCAGGTCCTCGATCGTGCCCAGGCGCTTCTTGTACAGAGGCAGGATCGCATCGCCGGTGATCTGCTTGCGCTTGAGCGCGCGGATCACCTCGCGGTAGTCGCCGGACTTGGTCCCCGCCTGCTTGGCCACCAGCGGCGCCAGCGCCTGCATCTCGTTGCGGATTTCGGCGAAGCTGAGCAGCGCACGGCGGATCAGCTCTTCGGGCGCGATGTCGACGCCGAACTGCTTGAGGTTGTCGGCATACAGCTGCGGCGGCAGGCGGTGATCGTCGCGCGCGCGCGGCAGCATGGTCTCGCGCACCCAATCGGTGTACGCAGTGAGCTGCTGGCTCAGCGTCTTGAGCGCCTCTTCATGCCCCTGCAGCCCCGAATCGGCGAACAGCTGCTCGATGCCCTCGATATAACGCGGTGCGTCGGCCAGATCCTGCTCGACTTCGCCGCGGTAGGGTCCGATCAGCTTCTTGTTGCGGAACTTCTCGGTCGTGCGCGCCTTGGCCAGCTCGGTGATCGGCTCGCTGCCGGGTGCGAGCCCGGCATAGGCGCGCAGGCGTTCGATCGCCGCGGCCTGACGTTCCTTGGGGATGCGCGGGTCGAGCAGCGCCTTGACGCCGGCGAACACCGTCAGCGGCACGTTGACATAGGGCAGCAGCAGCTCGTCCTGCAGGCGCTGTGTTTCGAGGTTGTCCTGCGCGGCGCGGATCAGGATGTCCAGATCCTGCTGCACCAGCGGGTCGGCTTCCGCCTTGGCGCGCTTCTGCAGTTCCTTGAGGACGTCGCGGGTCGCGGCCTGGCTGCGCTCGAACACCTTCGGCCGCAGATCGATCACCGCGGCGTCGAAACCGTCGACGCCGAGCTGGCCGGCCGCTTCCGGATTGAAGCGCGCCATCACCTGCAGCAACAACGCCGAGTGGCGGTTGCTGGCCTCGACCCACTCTGGAGCCGCAGGGGTCGGCGGGGCCGGCGGGGCCGGCGGGGCCGCGTGCGGGATGGAGGAAAACGCCAGCAGCATTCCGGCAAGGCCGGACAACGCGATACGACGCATGTTTCGCTCCGTCAGTCGAACAGCGGCCCGCGGCCGCACGATCACATCCCCGCGCTGCGCAACGCGATCCGCACCGCGAGCCAGACAATGAAGATGAACAGCGCCGTCATGATCAGGCCCACGGCGATGAAGTGGCCCGCCTTGCCCTTGCTGAAATCGCGCTGGCGGTTCTTCGAGCTCTGCACGCCGAAAAAGGAGGCCGCGACGCTGCTGATGGTCTGCAGCAGCCCCGGCTTGGGCGCGTCGGATGGACGCGGGTCGTCTGGCGGTGTCGGCATGAAGGGTCTTGCGATTGAAAGTTCAATAGTCGGCGAGGATGCGCTGCGTCGTCGCCACGTCGTTGTCGGCCTTGCTCATGATGTCGTCGACCGTGAGCTTTTCGAGCTTTCCGCCGATCAGCGGAATGCCGCAGGTCACGGTCCACTTCAGGTAGTTCGCCGAACCCTTGCCCTCGTCCTTGAGCGTCATGTCGCAGCTGACCTTGACCGGCGTGTTCTTGATCTCGACCTCGAGCCGGCCGGTCTTGCGCGCGATGTCCCAGGTGTCCTGCTGGGTGATGACCGCGGTCGCCGGAATGAACTTCTTCGCGAATTCCGGAATCGAAACGGTGTTCTTGGTCGTGTAGCAGACCTTGATGCGGAACTTCGAGTCGCTCTTTTCGTGTTCGAGCACCTGGATCGCGGTGAAACCGAGTTCCTTGTACTTGCGCTCGAAATAGGCGCGGTCCGAAAACATCTTGATAACCGCGTCGGACGGCTTGCTGAAGCTGTGCTTGTTGTCGAATTTCATATCCCTATCCCCCCGGAATGGAAAAGCCGCCGGGTTTGCACCCGGCGGCTCCAAATCTACACGACTGCGAAGCGATTTTCTTACTTCGTCGTCATCTTCTGCACGGAGGCCGCGCTGAAGTAATCCGGCTTGAACGACACCGTCAGATCGAGCGGCTTGTCCTCGTTGAAGGTTGCCGTGATGAAGTAGCGGCCCGAGGTGAAGTGATAGATCACTTCCGGCACCGTGGTCACCGACAGGATGTTGTAGCCCATGATCACATGGCCTTCCTGGAACTGGTAGAGCTGATCGCGGTTGTCGTAGTCGTCGATCATCGCGATTGTCCACCCATCCTCGTCGACGTAGAAGCGGCGCTTCTTGAAGGTGTGGCTGGTGCCCGCCTTGATGTCGGCCTCGACCACCCAGACGCGGTGCAGTTCATAGCGCGCCAAGTCCTGGTTCAGGTGCTTAGGCTTGGCCATGTCCTTGTACTTGGTCTGCGCGCCGGCGATGCGGTTGGCGTTGTAGGCGATGTACATCTCCTTCTTGCCGACCAGCTTCCAGTTGTAGCGCTCGAGCACGCCGTTGAACATGTCGACCTGGTCGTAGAACTGGTGACCGTCGGTACCTTCGTACGGGTTGTCGCAGCACACCGTCGGCGCGCGGCGGATGCGCTTCAGGCCCGGCGAGTACAGCCAGGCCGAGCGCCCTTCGGCGCCGGTGCCGGCCTTCTCGTGGACCAGGATGAAGGTGCCGGCCAGACGCGGCGGCGCGACGGTCTTCGACAGGTACTTCAGAAATTCACCGGAGCTCTTGGTCAGCGGCACCGGCTTCTTGATCGACGCGTAGCCGAACTGCACGTCCTCGACGAGCTTGGTCAGCTGGAACTCGCCGTTCGGCTGCACGATCATCTGGTTGTTGAAGCGGGTGACCGCCTCGCCGCGCCACTTGAGCTTGTGGTTCCAGATCGGCTCGGCGCCGCTCTTCGGGATCGGGAACGGGAAGCCGAGGTTGCAGTTGTCCGGAGTGTCCGGATCGAGCAGCGCGCAGGTCGTCGCGTTGGTCTTGGTCGCGGCAAAGATCTCGTCCGGCCAGGTCATCACGCGGTGCGACGGATACACGTTCAACTTGTAGCTGTCGTAGGTGTTCAGCAGGCGCTTGTGGCCTTCCGACAGCTTGTCCGCGTACTGGGCCATGTTGGCCTTGTTGATCGTGTACAGCGGCTTCTCCACATCGATCTTGGGATCGTTGGGATATTCGCCGGACAGGGCGCCGCGGCGCGCCGCCGGGGTCCACTCGGGGATGGTGCCGTCCTTGTTGCCGGCTTTTTCCGCACCGACTGGCGTCAGATCCTTGCCGAGGCGGTCAGCCTCCGCAGCGTCCACCTTGGCGTCTGCCTGCCCTGCCATCAGGGCCAGGGCGAGCGCGCCAGTCAAAAGTGCAAAGCGCTTTTTCATGGAACTACTCTCCTCTCTGAGATTCGAAGCCGCTGGCCAACTCGCAAAGGCGGCCCCCCGGAAATGCCCGGGCATGCTACCGAATCCCTTCCGCGCTGACCAGCGAACGCCATCAGGCCTTTTCTCGCGTGAACCGGGCATGAACCCGAACCCGGCTCGATAAACGTCATCGCGAACCCAGCCGCTCGACGTCGGCGAGCGCCTGTTCGAGCAGCTCGCGGGTCGCGCACTCACAGCGCAGCGTCGCCAGCATGATGAAGACCCCGGCCAGGCGCCGGTGCAGGAACACGATCTCGCGCGGCGGCACGCGGAAGTGGAGCGACAGCGCATTGGTGGCCGCGACCCGGCCCGCGCGCATCGGCAGATCGCTGTCGCCCCAGCGGTACGCGCCGCCGGGGCCGCGCAGGGCTTCGGGCGTGCGCGGGTCGTCGGCCTGATTGAACGGCTCGACGATCAGCTCGCACAGCGCGGCGAAGCCGTCGAGCACGGGCTTGGGGAAGTTGTGCTTCATCAGGCCGATGGCCTGGGCGCCGCGGTAGATCATGTCGCGGTCGCGCAGCAGCGCGCCGTGCACGATCTCGGCGTAGTGGTCGATGAAGCCATGGCCGAAGATGCGGGTGGCGC
The DNA here is from genome assembly GCA_041659605.1 of Sinimarinibacterium sp. GTDB lineage: Bacteria > Pseudomonadota > Gammaproteobacteria > Nevskiales > Nevskiaceae > Solimonas. The sequence goes on from JBAZXW010000010.1 coordinate 10,632, forward strand.
CGAAATCGAGCAGCACCATGCGGTCCGGCTCGCCGCTGCCGATGCGCACGCGGTAGTTGCCGAAGTGCGGATCGGACTGGACCATGCCCCAGCGGAAGAACTCGCTCAGGAACAGTTCGAGAAAGCCCTGGCCGAGGACATTGCGCCGCGCCTGCGGCAGCGCCTGGACGTCCTCGTGACGCACGTGCAGGCCGTGTTCGTAGCTGGTCGTCAGCACCTGATCGCTGCAGTATTCGCCGAGCACCCGCGGCACGACGAAGCGCGAATCGCCTTCGAGCCGGTGCGCAAAGGTCTCGGTGAAGTGGCGCTCGGTCTCGTAGTCGACCTCGCGGTGCAGCATTTCGCGCACCTCGTTCAGCACCGGTGTCAGGTCCAGGCCCCTGGGCGAGAGCCGCGTCATCATCAGCAGGCGCGACAGCGTGCGGATGTCGCTCTCGATGGCGTCGGCGACGCCCGGATACTGGATCTTGACGCAGACTTCGAGGCCGTCGCTGCGGCGCCGCGCACGGTGTACCTGGCCCAGCGAAGCCGCCGCCATCGGCCGCTCGTCAATGTCCAGCTCGCGCATGCGACTGCGCCCGAGCGCGCGCTCCAGCACCGGGCGCACGACCCTCCACTCCACCGCCGGCGTGTCGTCCTGCAACGACGACAGTACGGTCACCGCCTCTTCGGGCAGGAAGTACTGGCCGTACAGCGACAGCATCTGGCCAGCCTTCATCACGCTGCCCTTGAGCTTGCCCAGCTCGTCGGCCAGGATCTGCGCCTGGCGTCGGAAGAACTCGCGGTTGGCTTCGTCGCGCTGGATCCCGCCGCGGAAGATATTGGCGACCGAGTGGGCGACGATCTTCGCGCCGGCACCCATGCCCAGGCGCGTCAGCGCGATGCTGCGCTCCAGCGGCTTGGTCTTCAGGGACGAGATGCTAGGCTTCGCGCCGTTTTCGTTGTCGGAGGAATTGCTCAATTGAAAACCCTGGCCGATATGCTGCTGGCACCGCACCAACGCGATGCGATCGTGGACGACGCGGTGCGGCTGATCGAGACCCATGTCGGCAGCCGCGGCGGCTTGCGCGGCATCAGTCTGAAGACGGGCCTCGCCATGCTCAAGACCGCGAAGCCCGGCATTCTGGACCGGGCAGTGCAGCGTTTGCTACCGGATTTCCTGGCGGCGCTGGAGCCGTTTCACGCGGAATTCCGCCAATCGGCCCATCAAGCGGCCCATCGATCGGCTGATCGCGACTTCAGCCTGTTCCTGCAGAAACGCGGTCCTCGGGTCGCCGCGGCGCTGCTGTCGGTCGCCGATACCCGGGTCCGGCAGGCCAGCCACGGCGTGCAGGCGACCTACACCCGCCTGCGCGGCAGCGCCGAATCGGAGGTCGACGCGATCGTTCCGGCGCTGGCGCGCCTGATCAGCGCCTATCTGGATTAGGGCGCAGCCTTGACCGCGGCGCTGCTCTTCGTGGCCGCGCCCTGCGCCAGGGCCGTTGCGGTCTCCGAGCGCAGTTGCGCCAGTCCGGTCCGTGCCGCCTGCTGCATCTGCACCTGCTGCTCCTGTCGCAGCTGATCGAGCGCCTGCACCAGTATCGGGTTGACCGAAGCCCGCTTCGCCGGGCCGTCCTCGCAGGCCAGCGCCGGCTGTACCGCGAACCCCGCCAACAGACATCCCGCCACGACCACCCTGCTCGCCAAGATATTCCTGTTCATGACCCCACCTCCTGTCACTTCGGCCTCACGCCGCGCACCGGACTCCCCGATTAGATGCGGGGATGTGGGAATTGGTTGCAGCGACTTGACGCCCGCGGACGCTCAGCGGCTGTAGCGCGCCTTGACTGCGGCCGGCAGGAAATCCCCGTCACGCATCGGTCCGTCGTATTGCGGGGGCACGTCCTCGGCCGACAGGCGGCTGGCGAAGTAGCGGCCGTCCTTGAGGTCGTAGACCAGCATCGGCGCGGTGTTGGCCGCCTGCACGTCGTAGAACGGCAGCAGGTGGCCTTCCTGGAAGCGCCAGAGCTGTCCTGAGCGGTCTTCGTTCTCGACCAGCACGACGTTCCAGCTGTCCTCGTCGATGTAGAACGTGCGCTTGCCGAAGCTGTGCTTCTTGCCCTCGCGCTCGGTCGCCTCGATCACCCAGACACGGTGCAACTCATAGCGGGTCGCGTCCTGGTTGAAGTGGTAGGGCTTGAGCAGGCCCGCATACTTCTGGCCGACGTCGCCGATGCGAAAGCCGTTGTACGGGATGTACATCTCGCGCTTGCCGACCAGCTTCCACACGTAGCGGTCGAAGGCGCCGTTGTACATGTCGACCATGTCGATGAACATCAGGCCTTCCGCCCCGGGAAACGGCTGGTCGTAGCCCACCGGCGGAATGCGGAACATGCGCCGGATCTTCGGCGGCAGCACCCAGATGTCGCGCTCGTCCTCGATCGAGTTCGCGGTCTCGTGCACCAGCGCGAGGAAATCGACGTCGTTGCGGCTGGTGCCGAACCAGGTCAGGTAATAGAGCAGGATGTTCTTTTTGGCGATGTCGACCGGATCGGCGAGGTTGCCGTAGCGGAAATACACGCGCTCGCTCTGCTTGAGGTATTGCGGACTGCCGCGGGGGTTGACGACCGCCTGCGTCGTCTGCGCCTCGACGGTATTGCCGCGGAATCGCGTGCGGTGGTTCCACATGATCTCGACGCCCGAGCGCGGCTTGGGAAACGGCACACCCAGACGCGCCCCGGCCAGGGCATCCGCCCCGAGCAGCTTGGCGCGGCCGACGTTGGCCTGGCTCGCTTCGTAGATCGCCTGTGGATAGGCGACGCTGCGCCGGCTCTGGTACACCGGCAGCGCATAACTTGGATACCGCGCCAGCAGCGCCTGGTGTCCCGGACTCAGGTGCTCGCGATAGCGCGCCACGTTACCCGCGGTGATCGTGAACAGCGGCCGGTCCTGCGCGAACGGATCCTGCAGACGCTGGCCCTTCTTGAACCCGGCGGGCCAGTCCGCCGGCGTCAGGCCGCCGGTCCAGGGCGGAATCGTACCGTCGCGCGAGCCGGACGCCTCGGCCCCGATCGGCGTCAGGCCTTCGATCGTCGCCTGCGGCGCGGCTGCCGTCTGCGCGGCGGCGGTGAGGTTGATCGTCTGTCCACCGAACAGGCCACCGAGAATCACGCCCTCGTCCTTGCGCTGGCGACGCTCGGAGGCGGCTGCGAGCGCCTGCTCGCGCGCCTTGCCGCTTTCCAGATACTTCACCCACTCGGCCGCGCTCTTGCGCGACGCCGCTTGCGCCGCCGCTTCGCGGAACACCGCCAGCGCGCCTTCGATGTCGGCCTGCTGGTAGCGAGCCAGGCCCAGAGCCATCAGCGTCGCGCCATCGTGCGCACCGCGGCCGAGCGCAGCCTCCAGCGCCCGCGCCGCCTCCGGATATTCCTCGCGGTCCATGTGCAGCTGCGCGCGTTGCTGGTACAGCTCGACGGACGGCGCGACGCGGATCGCCTCGTCGAGTGCGGTCAGGGCTGGCTTGCTTTCACGTGCGGCGATCCACAGCGAGCCCAGCAGCTTCCAGTTGTCGCCGTTGGACGGGACCTGTTTGCGTTCGATCATCGTCGTCAGCGTCGACGCCGCCTCGAAGGGCGCGCCGAGCTGCGCGGTCAGCGTCACCAGACGCAGGCGCTCCTCGGCGGTCTGCAGGTAGCCGAGCCGCCCGGCCAGTTCCATCACGGCAGCGGCACGCGCCTTGTCGCCGGCCTTGAGATGGATCGCCGCCAGGCGCATCCAGTCGTCACGCTGCGTCGGATCGTCCTGCAGCAGTTTTTCCAGCTGCGGCAGCGCATCGCGGTCGCGTCCCGCCGCGAGCAGGGCCGCGGCAAAGGCACGACGCCAGGACGGATCGATGCGCTGTTTGCCCGCCTCGGCCCGCTGCAACGCCTGCTGCAGCAGCGGCAGTGCGTCCGCGGGGCGTTTCTGTTCGAGATACGCCGCGCCCAGCGCCATCAGCGTCTCGATCGTCGGCTTGCCGGTCTTGACCTGCGCTTCCAGCTGCGGGATCAGCTTCTTGTAGTCGCCGCTGGCCAGATAAAGCTGGCTGAGCTGGTCGCGGATCTGGTCGGCGGCGATGCCCGACAGCGCCTTCTGCGACAAGGCCTGCTCGAGCAGCTGCGCGGCCTTGCGCGGATCGCCAGCCTGCGCGGCCTGCGCCGCGAGATCGCGCAACAGCAGCGCCTTGGCGTAGGGGTCCGTCGTCTGCTGCAGCAGCTGGTCGGCACTCTTCTGCTCGACGGCCGCGGGCACCTGGTTCAGTTCGCGCGTCTCGCTGCGGTACTGGTCGGCGACGACTATCAGTGGCCACGCGATCGACAAGGCTGCGATCCATGACACGAGTCGTAGGATGGGCTGAGCGCAGCGAAGCCCATCATCCGACGGCGCCATGCTCCGATGGGCTTCGCTATGCTCAGCCCATCCTACATATGGCTTCGCCGACGCCTTCATTGCCAGTTGTACGCGCAATCGGCCGGGTCCATCTCGACTTTCTGCTTGACTTCGCGCGCCTTCGGGTAGGACTCATAAATCCAGTTGGCGACGCTCTCGATCGCCGCCGCCTCGAACACGCCGCGCGGATCGGCGTCGATCAGCCGCACGTTGGCCACCTTGCCGGTCGGCAAGACCGTGAACACGACCTCGACCCAACCGCGGATGCCCTGCTTGCAGGCCCACTCGGGCATCTGCGGCCGCGCCGTCGACAGCGGAATCAGCGTACTGCCCTTGAAGCCCTGGCCGGTGCCGTAACCACTGCCACCGCCGCCGCCCTTGCCGCCGCCGGCAAAACCGCCGAACGAACCGCTGCTGCCCAGCTTGAGCCCGCTGCCGGACAGCTTGCCGGCCAGAACGACGGGGCCCGCGTCCAGGGGCAGCGCATCGATGCCCGGAATCTGCATCGACGGCAGTTCGGGCCGTGCCAGCGCCGCAGGTGCCGGCGGTGGCGGCGGCCCGAGGTCGCGCACCAGTTCCTCCGGCTCCGACTGCTCCGGTCGGACCTCGACCATCTCGATGCCTTCGACCTGCGCGACCGGTCCCTGCTCCACCGGCGGCATGGCGATGCCCAGATGCATCAGCCAGAACAGGGCCAGCACGATCAGCAGCGCGACGGCAACGACGCCTGGCCAGCGCAGCACGACCATCAGGGTTGAGCCTCGAATTCGACGCGATCGATCCCGGCGGCACGCGCGGCGTCGATCACCGGCATCAGCTGCGACGCTGGCATGCTCGCCGGCGCGACGATCACGACGGTCGTGCGCGGATGCTCGCCGACGATGCGCGTCAGCTCCGGCTCGAGCCGCGGCAACTCGACGCGCTCACCGGCCACCGTCAGCACACCGTCCGGCGACAGCTCGACGCGGACATCCGCGGGCGGACGCGTCCACCACCAGCCGACGGCCACGGCGGCGAGCGCGGTCAGCAGGTAACGCAGAGCCCGCATCATGGCATCGGCTGAGCGGCGACCGCGACGTCCTTGGCGCCCGCGAGCCTGGCCTGGTCCATCACCTCGACGAGCAGTCCGGCGCGCGCATCGCGATCGGCCTGGATCACCACCGCCGCCTCCGGACGTTCCGCGCGCAGCTTCTGGATCACCGGGCGCAGGGCGCGCACGTCGACATGCGCACGGTCGATCCACACTTCACCCTGTGCCGAAATGGCGACGAAGATGCTGGTGTTCTGCTCCTTGACCGCGGTCTTCGCCGAAGGCCGGTTGACCTTGATGCCCGCCTCCTGCACGAACGACGCGGCGACGATGAAGAAGATCAGCAGGTTCATCGTGAAGTCGAGCATCGGCGCCAGGTCGATACCGGAGTCCTCGGGCGGCGGCTGGTGGCGACGGAATCTCATGCCGCACCCTCCTCGGCCGCGACCAGCAGGTCGTTGAGTGCCTCGGTCTCGCGCTCAACGCGGCTGCGGAAATACTGCACGAAGCCCATCCCGCTCAGGCTCACCGCGAGCCCCGCCATCGTTGCCACCATCGCGTGGGAGATGCCGCTCGCGAGCGTCTGCGGATCGACGCGGCCGCGCAGCGACATCGCGTCGAAGACCTCGATCATGCCGACGACCGTGCCGACGAGCCCCAGCAGCGGACACATCGGGATCACGACTGCCATCAGCTGCACGCCGGCGTTCATCTCCAGCTTCGCCTGCGAAATCAGCATCGCGCGCACGCGCCGCGCATACCACGAGCGGCGGTCCGCGCGCTGCAGCCACTGGCCGCGCAGATCGGCGCGCGTCTGCGGGTAGCGGCTGCGAAAGTACCACCAGCGCTCGACGATCAGGCTCCACATCAGCAGCGCGGCGGCGAAGATCCAGAACACCACCGGGCCGCCGAGATCGAACAGCTCGTCGATCGACTCCATCGGAGCGACGAGGGTCAACGCGAGAGACTCAAGCATTGCCGCGCGCCTGTTCCAGACGCTGCGCCATCATGCCCGCCGCCTGCTCGTCGAGCAGCTGCACGATGTGCCGCGACCGCGAACTCAGCAGGCTGTTGATGAACAGCAGCGGGATCGCGACGCCCAGGCCCAGCAGCGTCGTCACCATCGCCTGCGAAATACCCCCGGCCATCGCCTTCGGATCGGCCGATCCCACCTCGGTGATCACCTGGAAAGTGACGATCATGCCGCTGACCGTGCCCAGCAGGCCCAGCAGCGGGCCCGCCGCGATGATCATGCGCAGCAGCGACTGGAATCGCTCCAGCCGCGGCGTCTCGCGCAGCACGGCTTCCGACAGGTGCAGCTCCAGCAGTTCCGGATCCTGCGAAGTCTCGTCGCGCAGCACGCTCAGCACGCGACCGAGCGGATTGTCCTGGCGCGGGCTCGCCAGTCCCGCGAGCTGGCGCCGCACGCCGACGCTCGCGTGCAACAGGAAGGCCAGCTGATAGACCGCCAGTAGCGTGCCGACGCTGCCGAGCACGATGATGATGTAGGCGATGACGCCACCCTGGTCGACGCGCTCCTTCGTCGTCGGCCGGTCTGCCATCTGCGTGAGCAGTCCGCCGCGCGCCGGATCGATCAGGATTGGCGCGGGGCTTTCGTCCGCTTCGAGGAAATCTCTCGCCAGGCCGAGCCAGCTGTCGTCCGGCTGCCGCGGCAGGCTGACAAGCCGGCCATCGGCGGGATTGATCGCCAGATAGCCGTCTTCCGCGAACACGGAAAATTCGCCGACGCGCACGACGTCCGCCGCACGTCGGACGCCGGTGCCATCAACGATTTCGGCGTTGAAGCGCGCGGTGCGCCCGCCCTCGGTGATCTGCTGCTGCAGCAGGAACCACAGCTCCTCCAGGTCCTGGACGCCTGGCAGCTCGCTGCTGCCGGCCAGGTGATCGAGAAACGCCAGCCGTTCGGGGTACTGCGCACTCAGCGGCGACTCCCCCGCCACCGCGCGGAAGTCGGCCGCCACCTGGCGCACGCCGGCGTAGACCTGCAGATAGTCGCCGGCGCGGGTCTGCAGTTGCGACTTGAGTTCGCTGATCGCCTTCTGCCCCGCGTCAAACTGCGCGCGCGCCGCATCCGCCGCGCCCTTGGCCGCGGCCAGTTCCCGTTCCGCCTGCGTGACCAGCGCGGCCTGCTCGTTCTTGTCGCGCAGGAAACGCTGCTCGCGCTCCTGGCTGATGCGGCTGGCCTGCGCCTGCCCTTCGCGCACCTGCTTGAGCAGCTCGTCCAGCCCCTGCGTCGACGTCGCCGCCTGCGCCCCGAGACTCATCGTCGCAGCCAGCGCCGCGAGCAGTACTGCAATCGTCCTCATGGCGCGGCCTCCGGCAGAGCCATCGGCAACCTGAGCAGATCCGCCGACACCAGTTCGCGGGCGATGCGCAAACCGTGCCGCACGTCGCTGACGTAACCCCGCTCCAGCGGCAGCCATTTACGCGAATCGCTTTCCCAGCGCAGCGCCTCGGCGCCGTCCAGCGCCAGCGCGTACAGCGCGCTGCGCCCGACGCGCAGCTGATCCATCACGCGACCCTCGACCTCGACGCGCTCGGCGCCGAGGGTGCGTCCATAGTCGACCTCGATCTGGTAGGCCTCGAGGATGCGGCGGTACTTGTCGGACACGCCGGCCTCCGGATCGGCCATCACGCGGCGCAGATTCGCCAGGCGTTCGCGGCGCTCGTCCTGCAAAAACGGAAGATCCAGATCGACGAACTTTTCCAGGCTGTCGATCATGCGCAGCATCAGCGGCAGCAGCTCGCGCTCGACTTTCTCCATCTCGGTGATCTGGCGCGCCAGCGACTCGCGCTCGCTGCCCTGGGTCTTGGCCAGCTCCTCGATCTGCGCACCGTAGACCTTGAGCTGCTGCGCCTGCCACAGCGCCGCGCGATAGCGCTCGAGCAGCTGGCGCGTCTCGGCGTCAAGGCGATCGACACGCTGCTGCGAAGCTGCGGAGGCGCGCTGGGTCTGCTGCACGGTATCGATCGCGCGCTCGACGGACGCTGGCTGGGCCGCGCCCGGCTGGGCCGCGCTCTGTGCCGCCGCCGCGCCGGACGCGAGCAGTGCCGCCATCGTGGTGGCGCGCACCGCCGCTACGGAAACAATCGATTCAAACCGCACGGCGGGCCTTCTCGTCGCGCTGCTCGATCGGGCGCAGCCAGCCGCAGATCGCATGCATCATCTCGTCCGTCTCCTCATCGTCGATGACCCAGTGTCCGCGCTCGGGATAGTGGCGCAGGGCGGCGTCCGGGTACTGCGCGCTCACCTTGCGCACGACTGCGGCGGACGTCAACCGGTCCTGCCCACAGCTGACCACATACACCGGACAGTTCACCTCACCCGAACGGACTTGCGCGGCACGTCTGAAGTCCGTCCACCAGAAAGCGATTTCGGCGCTTGCGCGTCCGGACTCGTGCACCAGACCTTCGTACAGGCCGCGATGGCGGTCCGCAGGCACGCCGCGGAACAGATACTGCGCCGCGCGCTCGAAGCCGGGCTTGTACGGATTGCGCCAGAGACGGCCGCCGAACAGCCATGGCGCGAACGCCGCAACGTTCGATGCGCGCAGGCCATTGACGCCCCACTGCGGCGCCGGCGTCAGCAGCACCAGCGCGAGCGGTTGCACGCGTGCGGCCAACTGCTGCGCCAGCAGGCCGCCCATCGAGTGGCCGATCAGAATCGGCGGGCGGTCGAAGTGCTGCGCCGCGACGGCGGCCGCCAGAAACTCCAGGTAGTCGCGCAAGCTCTGGCGCCCGACCCGCAGCGGCTGGTCGGACACCGGTTCGTGCGCCGGCAGCGTCGGTGCAAAGCAGCGGTAGCCGCGCGGTTCGAGCACGGCACGCACGCGATCCCAGTTCGCGCCGGTGCACCACATGCCATGGATCAGCACCACTGGATGCGCCACGTCAGTACCCCGAGATCTTCTTCGTCGCGAACCGGCTGAGCCAGGCCGGCGCGAGCTTGGTGGTCAGCGCCAGCAGGCGCGACTGCAGGCCGGGATACCAGTGCACGCGGCGCCAGCGGTTCCAGTGCGCCGCCGCCCACACCGTCTGCGCAATGTCGCGCGGCTGCAAATGGATGCCGAGCCGGGCGATGCTGGTCCGCTGCTCGACCGCGGTGACCATCGCCGTGTTGACGAACAGGGGCAGCACGTCCATCACGCGGATGCCGTGACGCTGCCATTCGATATCGAGCGCTTCCGACAGTCCCTTGACGGCGAATTTCGATGCCGAGTACGACGCGTAGGCCGGCACACCGTAGATCGCCGACGCCGACGACATGCTGATGACGCGGCTGCCGGGCGTGCGCAACAGGTGCGCGAACGCGGCATGGCAGCCGTTGATGACGCCCTTGATGTTCACTTCGACGATCGCGTGATGACGCGAGACCCCGATCGTCTCGAATTCGCCGACGCTCAGGATGCCGGCATTGTTGAACATCACGTCGAGCCGTCCGCCGCTGAAGGCGACGAAATCCTCCAGCGCGCGACCGACCGCCCCGATGTCGGTGACGTCCAGCCGCCCGCTGACGGTGCTCCCTCCCAGTTCGACCTGCAGGCGCTCGACGCCTTCGAGATCGACGTCGTACAAACCGACGCGCCAGCCGCGCGAGACGAACAGTTCCGCAGTCGCGCGACCGATGCCGGCGGCGGCACCGGTGATGAAAATCGCAGGGGAGGACATGGGCAATCGGCAATGTAGGACGGGCGTAATCTAGCAGTCCAGGTTCATCCGCTGCAGCAAGGACATCGACGATGGCCGATCACTCCCCCGCATTCGTCGCGCTGGTCACCGGCGCGCGCAAGCGCATCCGCGAAATCGATGCCCGCCAGATCCCGGAGTTGCTGCAGCGTATGCCAACGCTGCGGCTCATCGACGTACGCGAGCGCGGCGAGTTCGATGCCGGTCACATCCGCGGCGCCGAGTGGATCGGCAAGGGCATCATCGAACGCGACATCGAGCAGCAGCATCCCGACCGCGACGAAGCGCTGTACCTGTATTGCGGCGGCGGTTTCCGCTCGGTGCTCGCGGCAGAGAATCTGCAGAAGATGGGCTACCGCAACATCTGGTCGATCGACGGCGGCTGGCGCGCCCTGAAGGATCTGCTACCGATCGAATAGCGAGCGCTTGTTTTGAAAGTCGGGGCCACGGATGGCCCCGGCTTGCGCAGGATGCGCACCAGACAAAAGCAAAAGGCGCCTCAAGGGCGCCCTTCACTAAAACTGTTGGCGGAGCGGACGGGACTCGAACCCGCGACCCCGTGCGTGACAGGCACGTATTCTAACCAACTGAACTACCGCTCCACGATTCTTTAAGCTTGGTGGGTGCTGACGGGCTCGAACCGCCGACATTCGCCTTGTAAGGGCGACGCTCTACCAGCTGAGCTAAGCACCCCGATACGACACGATTGGCGGGCGCCGAGTAGCCAGCAATCCCAGGTAGCAGCAAAGACCGCTACTTTATCATGTCCTTGAGTGCCTTGCCAGCCTTGAATGCCGGCGTTTTGCTCGCCTTGATCTTGATCGTGGCACCCGTTTTCGGGTTGCGGCCCTGACGTGCGGCGCGCTCGCGCACCAGGAACGTGCCGAAACCCACGAGCGAAACCTTGTCCTTCTTCTTGAGCGCCTTGCCGACGACCTCGAAGAGGGCGTCCACGGCGCGACCGGCATCGGCTTTCGAAATGTCGGCCTTGTCGGCGATCGCATTGATCAGCTCAGTCTTGTTCATCTATTGCATCCCCTCAAAAGTAGGTGGCATGAAGCCGGATGACTCGAACCCTTGGCGTACGACCCTACGCGCCGGTCACGGACCATGATCGGACCGCGCGTCACACTCTGCTCAAAACCGCGTGAATGATAGACCCGCATCCGAACGGCGACAGCGCCCTGCGCCCGTGTTCTTGCCGAAGCAAGCGGCCGCACTCGTTCTGAATGTGGGTTGCGGCGCTTTATAACAAGCAGGTTTTCGAGCGTCAACAAATTGCAGTCACGCGCGCCAGGCAAGCGAACTTTCTCGTGCAAACTGGGGGTTGATCCCCATTGACGCCTGAATGACGCGCGCATTCGCGCAGCGCCGTACACCGCCAGAAACCCTATCCGCTCGACGCCGTCTTCGTCGGCAGCTTGTCGATCGGATTGATCGGCCTGCCCTTGCGCCGGATCTCGAAGTGCAGCAGCGGCTTGTTCTCCGGCCCGCGCCCCATTTCTCCGATCGGCTGGCCGGCGCTGACGACATCGCCTTCCTTGACGTGACGCGAGCGGTTGTAGCCGTATGCCGAAAGGTACAGCTCGTCGTGCTTGATGATGACGAGTTCACCGTAGCCCTTCAGCGCGTTGCCGCTGTAGACCACTCGGCCCGCCGCGGCGGCGACCACCGGCTGACCCTCGCGTCCGCCGAAATCGAGTCCCCGCGCGCCGCCGTTGCCGTAGGCACGCACGACACCGCCGGCGGTCGGCCACACCCACGCGTAATTCGACGCATCGTCCGCGGGCTCCGTCGCGTCATCGGGCGGCGGCATCTCCGACGGTGGACTGTCCGGCACCACGGCGAGCGGCTTGCCGATCTCGACATCGTCCATGCCGACGGATTCGATATCGCCGTTGACCTGCTTCTGCTTGGGCGGCGGTGGCGACGGCTTGAGTTGCAGGACCTGCCCGGTGCGGATCAGGTAATCGGCGCCGACGCCGTTCCAGCGCGCCAGTTCGCGGTAGTCGAGACTGTTGCGGAACGCGATCGAATAGACCGTGTCGCCGCGGACGACCCGATACTCGTCCGCGCCGAGTCCCTGCTGCGCAGCCGCGGACTGCTCCTCCCAGCTGGACCAGCCGGCACAGCCGGCGAGCCCGGCGGACCCCAGCAGCACGAATGCCGGCAGCACGAAAGGCAGCATGAATGTGTACGCACACGACAACCGCTTCATCACGTCCTCTTCCGCAACACGAACCAGAGCACCGACATCGCCAATCCGATGACGACCACGATGCTCAGTTCATGGACATACAGACCAAACAGTTCCACCGCGGGTTCACCGAGGTAATAGCCCGCACAAACCAGGATCGCACACCACAAGCCGGCGCCGGCAGCCGTGATCGCGAAGAACGCGGCCAGCGGCATGCCGAACACACCGGCCGGCAGCGAGATCAGATGCCGGATCACCGGGATCAGGCGGCCGACGAAAGTGGCAAAACCTGCGTTGCGCAGGAACAGCGCTTCGGCCTCATGGTACTTGCGCGCGTCGATCAACAGATAGCGGCCATAGCGCAGCAGGAAGGCACGGCCGGCATAGCGGGCGAGCACATAGTTGGCGCCGGCGCCGAGCATCGAACCGGTGGTCCCCGCCAGCGTCGCCAGCACCGGATCGAGTTGACCGCGGGCCGCGAGGTAGCCGGCCGGAATCATCACCAGCTCCGACGGCACCGGGAACAGACTCGATTCCAGCGCCATCAGGAACACGATCTCGGCATAGCCGAGCTGCGCCACCAGCGCGGCAATCCACTGCGTCAGGGATTCCATCAGACCTTGCCGCTCAACAGCGGAACGAAGCTGACCCGTCCCAGATCCTGCTCGCGGATCCCGGCACCCCGGCGTTCGATCTGGCGCAGAGATTGCGCACCCTGCGGCCCCACCGGAATGAGCAGACGACCGCTGGGCGCAAGCTGCTGGATCAGCACCGGCGGCACCGACTCCGCGCCGGCGGTCACCAGGATGCCGTCGTAGGGCGCATAGGGCATCCAGCCGTTCATGCCATCGGCATAGCCGAAGTGGATGTTGCGATAGTGCAACGCCGATAGTCGCCGCCGCGCCTGCTCGGACAGCGGCTTGATGCGCTCGACCGTGAACACCATCGGCACCAGCTCCGCCAGGATTGCGGTCTGGTAGCCGGATCCCGTGCCGATCTCGAGTACGCGCTGCGGCTTGCGTCCCTTGAGCAGCACCTGCGTCATCAGCGCGACAACGTAAGGCTGCGAGATTGTCTGCGCATGCCCGATCGGCAGCGCGTTGTTCTCGTAGGCGCGATTCTTCAGCGCATCGTCGACGAATTCGTGGCGCGGAACCTTGGCCACCGCCGCCAGCACGCGCTCGTCGTCGACGCCTTGCCGGCGCAGCTCGTCGACGAGGCGCTGCTGCGCACTGCTGGGTGCGGCGGTCGTGGCCGTCAGTCGGGGATGCCGCAACATCGTCATAGCGCGCGTGCCCATCCGCTCAGCTGTTCGAGCGCCGCATGACGCGTCAGATCAACCAGCAGCGGCGTGATCGCGACGCGGCAGTGCGCAATCGCGTGAAAATCGGTGCCCGGCCCGCTGTCCGATTCCGCGCCCGCGGCGCCGATCCAGTAGATCTGGCGCCCGCGCGGATCGCGCGTCTGGTAAACCTGCTCCGCGCGGTGGCGGTTGCCCAGGCGCGTCACCTCGAAACCCTGCAGTTCATCCCACGGCACGTCCGGCACGTTGACATTGAGAATCGTGTCGCCCGGCAGCGGCGCCGCCTCCAGGCGCTCGACCAGACGCATCGCCACGCGGGCCGCCGTGTCGTAATGCCGGGGTGCAATCGCCACGCAGGAAATCGCGATCGCCGAGCAGCCGAGATGGCGGCCCTCCATCGCCGCGGCGACGGTGCCGGAATACAAGGTGTCGTCGCCCAGGTTGGCGCCGGCGTTGATGCCGGACACGACCATGTCCGGCTGATCGTCGAGCAGGCCGGTCAACGCCAGGTGCACACAATCGGTCGGCGTGCCGTCGACGCACAGCGTGCCGTCCGCATGCTGCTGCACGCGCAGCGGATTGAGCAGCGTCAGCGAATTGCTGGCGCCGCTGCGATTGCGGTCCGGCGCGACCACGGTGACTTGATGGCGCTCGCGCAGATGGTCGCGCAGGCACAGCAGGCCCGGGGCCATGCAGCCATCGTCGTTGGAAAGCAGGATCTTCATGCGCGGAAACCGATTTGCGTCAGTTTACCGGCTTTGAGGCTTATCATGGTCCGAAATTCGCACCTTTCAGTGCCATGAAGAGTGAGAAAACTCGTCGGGATTTGAAAGACGGCGCCACGGATGGCGCCGCCTTGTGCAGGACGCACCCCTCCGACGAGGACGCCCGGTTGTTCCGGCAAGCCATGATGGATGTGCGCCGGCATGTGCCGACGCCGCGCGCCGATACGACCGCCCCGCGCCCGGAACCGCGGGCGCGCAGCCTTGAGGCCGACAACGCCGAAGTGATGCGCGAGCTGCTGCTCGATCCCGATCCGGAGCTGCTCGAACACGGCGAAACGCTGCAGTACCGCGCGCCCGGCGTGCAGGATGGCGTTCTGCGCCGCCTGCGGCGCGGACATTACCGGCGTGAGCGCGATCTCGACCTGCACGGACACAACCGCGCCCAGGCGCAGCTCGCGGTGATCCGTTTCCTCGCCGAATGCCGCGACCGCGACCTGCGCTGCGTGCGCATCGTGCATGGCAAGGGCAACGGCTCGCCCAACAGCGGTCCGGTGCTCAAGCGCCTGCTCGATGGTTGGCTACGCAAGCGTGCGGACGTGCTGGCCTATTGCAGCGCGCGCCCGGTCGACGGCGGCAGCGGCGCGATCTACGTACTACTGAGGGCGGCCTGAGTCCTAGGAGCCTGGGCGGTAGGAACCGTGCAGGCGAGGCAACGCCATTTCGAGCCGGGTTTGGATGGTGGTTTGAGGCCAATAGCCGAGTCTATTGGCCGAGAAGCAGCGCCAAAGACGGCCGAAATGGCGAAGCCGCAGCCGCGCGCGTTTCTGCCGCCCAGGCTCCTAAGGCATCGGGCCGCGCTCGCGCACGAAGCGCGCCGGATTCAGTTCCAGAGCGAGCTGGTCGAGCAGCCGGTGGAAGCTGCGTACACCCAGCAGACGGGCCAGCTGCAGCCCGCCCTGCAAGGCCGCGCTGAGTTCGACCGCCTTGTCGAAGGCATCGCCGTTGAACTGCACTTCGCCGTCGCGGCGCCCTTGCTGCAGGGTGTCGGCGAGCCAGCCGTGCATGTCCTGCATCAGCAGGCGCGTCTCCAGCTGCATCGCCGCAGGCAAGGCACAGAACTCGGCCGCCAGCGCGCCGCCCGGGCACAGGCGGCCCTCGCTCTGCTCCTGCGACCTCAGGTAATCGACATGGAGCGCGAAATAGGCCTGCAGACGCAACCAGGCGTCGTTGTCCGGCGGCTGGGTCTCTGCCCAGTCCTTGAATCGCGCCCGGTAGCGCTTGACCAGGGCGATGCCGAGGTCGTCCTTGCTCGGGAAGTGATAGTGGATCGCCGCGTTGCGGATGCCGAGCTGGACCGCGATGTGCTGGTACGCAAAGCCGCCGAACCCGCGCCGCTGCAGCAGTTCTTCGGCACAGCCGAGGATGGCGTCGCGCGTGTCGCGCCGCCCGGCGGACGCCTTGTGCCGCGTGCCCTGTGAGCCGGTCTGCAACATGGACCGAGTCTATACCGCTGTCGCCCGGAAGGAGTCAGTGCGCGTGCAGCAGAACGACCGCATGCGCAGCGAGACCTTCCTTGTGCCCGATGGCATCCATGCCTTCGTTGGTGGTTGCCTTGACGTTGACGCCGGACGGATCGACGCCCAGATCCGCCGCCAGCGCGGTCCGCATGGCCGCGACGTGCGGAGCGACCTTGGGCACCTGGGCAATGAGGCTCAGATCGGCATTGCTCACGACATAACCCGCGGCGCCGACCCGTCGCATGACCTCGGCCAGCAGGCGTCGGCTGTCGATGCCGCGGTACTGCGGATCGGTATCCGGGAACAGCTTGCCGATGTCACCGCCGCCGATCGCGCCGAGCAGGGCGTCGCACAAGGCGTGAATCAGCACGTCGCCGTCGGAATGGGCGACGATGCGGTACGGACAGGCGATGCGCACGCCACCCAGCGTGACACCGTCGCCCGGCTCCAGCCGGTGCGTATCGAAGCCGTGGCCGATGCGGAACAAGGCCCGTCCCTGGGCGCTCACGGCTGCTGCTCCTGCTGCGCGAGCCAGAACTCCGCGAGGCGCAGGTCTTCGGGGTACGTCACCTTGATGTTCGACTCCATGCCACGCACCAGCCGCGGCTTGTAGCCGGCGCGCTCCATCGCGCTCGACTCGTCGGTGATCTCCAAACCGTGGCTGGAGCATTCCTTGAGCGCGTCCATGAGGGTGTCGAGCCGGAACAGCTGCGGCGTCTGCGCCCGCCAGTAGAACGCGCGATCCACGGTCTCGGCGACGCGGCCCTGTTTGCCGCGCTTGAGCGTATCGGTCACCGGCAGCGCCAGCAGGCCGCCGTGGCGATCGTCGGCCTCTTCCTGCAGGCGCTCGATCTCGGCGTAAGTCACGCACGGGCGTGCGGCATCGTGCACCAGCACGTAAACCTCGCGGAATGCGCGGCTGCGCTCGGCCACGAGCGCCAGGCCGGCGAGCACCGATTCAGCGCGCGCTGCGCCGCCGACCGCGGTCAGGATGCGCGGGTGCCGCGCAATGGGCAGCCTGGAAAACTCGGCATCGTTGCGCGCCAGCACCAGGACGACGCCGTCGATCCACGGCAGATCGAGGAACGGCGCGACACTCCACTCCAGCAGCGCACGCCCGCGCAGCGGCAGATACTGCTTGGGCTTGTTGAGCCCCATGCGCGTCCCGCCGCCGGCTGCGGGAATCACGGCCCAGTATCGGGGGATTTGCGCCACGCGAGCGTTATTGATTGACGACCAGGTAGAAAGTTTCGTCCTTGCGGATCATGCCGAGCGTCGTGCGCGCGCGCGCCTCGATCGCGTCGACGCCCGAACCCAGATCGCGGACTTCCGCATCCAGCGCGGCGTTGCGCGCACGCAGCTGCTCGTTCTCGGCGCCGAGCGCAGCCGCCTCGCGCTTGAGGCGGTGCGTATGCGAGACGCCGCCGTCGGCGATCCACAGTCGCCACTGCAATGCCAGCAGCAGCGCCCCGAGGATCACGACGGCGACGCGGTTCGTCATGCGCGCTTACACGTCCACGGGGAAGGCGGACTTGCCCGGATAGCGGGCGCGGGCACCGAGTTCGCGCTCGATACGCAGCAGCTGGTTGTACTTGGCCATGCGGTCCGAGCGGCACAGCGAGCCGGTCTTGATCTGCGTCGCTGCCGTGCCGACCGCGATGTCGGCGATCGTCGCGTCCTCGGTCTCGCCGGAGCGGTGCGAGACGACGCTGGTGTAGCCGGCATCGGTCGCCATCTGGATCGCGTCGAGCGTCTCGGTCAGCGTGCCGATCTGGTTCGGCTTGATCAGGATCGAATTGGCGATGCCCTTGGCGATGCCTTCGGCCAGGATTTTCGTGTTGGTGACGAACAGGTCGTCGCCGACCAGCTGCACTTTCTTGCCGAGCTTGTCGGTGAGCAGCTTCCAGCCCTTCCAGTCGTTCTCGGCGCAGCCGTCTTCGACCGAGATGATCGGGTATTTCGCGCACAGGCCGGCGAGGAAGTCGGCGAACTCCTCGGACGTGAACGAGCGACCTTCGCCGTGCAGGTGGTACTTGCCCTTTTCGTAGAACTCGCTTGAGGCGACGTCGAGTCCCAGGTAGATGTCCTTGCCCGGCTTGTAGCCGGCCTTCTCGATCGCTTCGAGCAGGCAATCGAGTGCCGCTGCGTTCGACGGCAGGTTCGGCGCGAAGCCGCCCTCGTCGCCGACCGCGGTGTTGAGCTTGCGCGCCTTGAGCACGCCCTTGAGCGTGTGGAAGACCTCGGCGCCGTAGCGCAGCGCTTCCGAGAAGCTCTTCGCGCCGACCGGCAGGATCATGAATTCCTGGATGTCGACGTTGTTGTCCGCGTGCGCGCCGCCGTTGATGACGTTCATCATCGGCACCGGCAGCGTGATGCTGGAAATGCCGCCGAGGTGACGGAACAGCGGCAGATAGTTCTCCTCGGCCGCCGCCTTGGCGGTCGCCAGCGACACCGCGAGGATCGCGTTGGCGCCGAGTCTGGATTTGTTCTCGGTGCCGTCGAGCTCGATCATCGTGCGGTCGACCCGCCCCTGGTCCTGCGCATCCAGGCCGATGACGGCCTTGGCGAGCGCGATCTCGACGTTCTTCACCGCCTTCTGCACACCCTTGCCGAAGTATCTGGCCTTTGGGGGCGCACGGCCCCCCTTGGCCGGCGCGCCGTCGCGCAGCTCCACCGCCTCGCGGCTGCCGGTCGAGGCGCCGGAAGGCGCCGCGGCGCGGCCGCTGGCGCCGGAGTCGAGTTCGACGACGGCCTCGACGGTGGGGTTGCCGCGCGAGTCGATGATTTCGAGAGCAGTGACTTTGACGATCTGGGACATGCGAGTGGCGTCTTGGTTTACTTGAGTTGATCTTCGAGCAGGCCGTTGTGCTTGACCAGCCGGTCGAGCCCGACCAGCGTCGTCAGCAAGGATTCGATGAGCTTCAACGGCAGCGAATTGGGGCCGTCGCAGAGCGCGGAGTCCGGATTCGGATGCGTTTCCATGAACACGCCGGACACACCGGCGCCGACCGCCGCGCGCGCCAGCACCGGAATCATCTCGCGCATGCCGCCGGACGCCGTGCCCTGCCCGCCCGGCAGCTGCACCGTGTGCGTGGCGTCGAACACGACCGGCGCGTACTTGCGCATGATCGCGAGGCCGCGCATGTCGGCGACGAGGTTGTTGTAGCCGAACGAGAAGCCGCGCTCGCACAACATGAGGCACTGTTCGGTTCCGGGCGCCAAGGCGCCCGGGGGATGTTTCACGTCTTTCATCTTCTCGATGACGTTGCCCATCTCCCAGGGCGACATGAACTGGCCTTTCTTGACGTTGATCGGCCGCCCGGTGCGGGCAACGTTCTGCATGAAATTGGTCTGGCGGCACAGGAAGGCCGGCGTCTGGATCACGTCGATCACCGCCGCGACCTCGGCCAGCGGCGTGTCCTCGTGCACATCGGTCAGCACCGGCACGCCGATCTGCTTCTTCACCGCCTCCATGATCTTCAGGCCGCCTTCCAGCCCCGGGCCGCGATAGCTCTTGTGCGAGGTGCGGTTGGCCTTGTCGAAAGAGCCCTTGAAGACATAGAGAATGCCGAGCTTCTCGGCGATCGGCTTGATGTGGCCGGCGACGTCCAGCGCGAGCTGTTCCGACTCCAGCGTGTCCGGCCCGGCGATCAGGAAGATCGGGTTGAGTCCGCCGATTTCGCGTCCCAGTAGTTTCATGCCACTTTCGCCGGCACGGCCGGCGCCTCAATGCCCGGCTGGTGCGCCAGGTGGTGCTCGCGGGCGGCTTTGACGAAGCCCTCGAACAGCGGGTGACCATCGCGCGGAGTCGATGTGAACTCCGGATGGAACTGGCAGCCGATGAAGAACGGATGATTGGGCAGCTCGACCATCTCGACCAGCTCGTTCTCCAGCGACTCGGCGACGATGTCGAGCCCGCGCGCGGTCAGGCGATCCTTGTAGTTGTTGTTGAACTCGAAGCGGTGGCGATGGCGTTCGCTGATCACTTCCGCGTTGTAGAGCGCGCGGGATTTCGATCCGGCCTTGAGGCGGCAGGCCTGCGAGCCCAGACGCATCGTGCCGCCCTTGTTCGATTCCAGCGTGCGCGTGTGCATGCGTCCGTCGGAGTCGCGCCATTCGGTCACCAGCGCGATCACCGGGTGCGGCGTCATGGGGTCGAACTCGGTGCTGTGGGCGTTCTCCAGCGCGCAGACGTTGCGCGAGAACTCGATCACGGCGACCTGCATGCCCAGGCAGATGCCCAGGTACGGAATGCGGCTTTCGCGCGCGTAACGCGCAGCGAGAATCTTGCCCTCGACGCCGCGTTCGCCGAAACCGCCCGGGACCAGGATCGCGTCCGCGCCCTGCAGCGCGCGCAGGCCCTGCGTCTCCAGCGTCTCCGACTCCACGTAGCGGATCTTGACGCGCGTGCCGGTGTGCAGGCCGGCGTGGTGCAGCGCTTCGTTGAGCGACTTGTAGGCGTCGGCGAGGTCGACGTACTTGCCGACCATCGCGATCTGCACCTCGGTGTCGGCGGACACGCGCGCCTCGACCAGACGTTCCCAGGGCGACAGATCCGGCTGGCGGCATTCCAGGTGGAAATGCTGCACGACGAGGTCGTCGAGTCCTTGCTGCTGCAGCCACGCCGGGATCTTGTAGATGTCGTCGACATCGACCGCAGCGATGACCGCCTTGTACGGCACGTTGGTGAACAGCGCGATCTTGCGCCGTTCGCCATCCGGCAGCGGCCGCTCCGAGCGGCAGACGAGGATGTCCGGCTGGATGCCGATGCCGCGCAGCTCCTTGACCGAGTGCTGGGTCGGCTTGGTCTTGAGCTCGCCCGAGGCCTTCACGAACGGCACCAGCGTCAGGTGCATGTACAGCGCGCGCTCGCGGCCCAGCTCCGTACCCATCTGGCGGATCGCCTCGAGGAACGGCAGCGACTCGATGTCGCCGACCGTGCCGCCGATCTCGACGATGCAGATGTCGGCGCCCGCCGTGCCCTTGAGCACGTTGGACTGGATCTCGTCGGTGATGTGCGGGATCACCTGCACGGTCTTGCCGAGATAGTCTCCGCGCCGCTCCTTTTCGAGCACGTTGCGGTAGACCTGGCCGGTCGTCAGGTTCGAATAGCGCGTCGTCTTGCCGCGCAGAAAGCGCTCGTAGTGGCCCAGGTCGAGATCGGTTTCCGCGCCGTCTTCGGTGACGAAGACCTCGCCGTGCTGGAACGGACTCATCGTGCCGGCGTCGACGTTGATGTACGGGTCGAGCTTGATCATGCTGACCTTGAGCCCGCGTGACTCCAGGATGGCGCCCAGCGAAGCCGCCGCGATGCCCTTGCCGAGCGAGGACACCACCCCTCCGGTTACAAATATGAATCGCGTCTGCGGCGGCGCGTCGGGCATGGCTGGCACAAGGCAGTGGGTTTCGCGAATTTTACGTGATGCTCAGGCTCCCGGCACAGCCCCCGGCAGCGGATTCGGCGCGGCGCCGGGCAATTCATGCGTCCAGACGAAGCTCAGGCCGAGTTCGACGGCGGTGTCGCTGCGCCAGCTGCCGCCTGCCGCGATCAGCTCCGCACCGCGATACACCAGCGGCATGCGCACCCGCACCCAGGGCGGAATTCCAGCCTCCTGACACAGATTCTTCAGCGTCCGGCGATGCGCGCTCCCGGCCGGGCGCAGGTGCGCGCCGCCCACCGCGAAGCGCACGTTCACATCGGTGCCGGGCACGCGATTGCAGCTGAGTGTGCCGCAGCCCGCCGGCAACTCGCTTCGTTTGCGTCGCGGCCAGGGCTTGATCGTCCCGCGGCCTGGCGCCGGCGCCAGGCGACGCATCAGGTAAAGCCGGTCGCGATAGCGGCGGGCCTCGCCTTCGCCCTGCGCCAGCGCCGGGTCGGCGTCCGGCCGCGCGGCCAGCACTTCGCGTTCGAGCTTTTCGAACCAGTCCGCATCCGGCACCTGCAGGCCGAGCGCCCGCCACTGGTGGTAGAGCAGATTGCGGCGGCGCTCGGCGTCGAGGCGCAGCAATCCGGGAATCGTCAGCCCGCCACGATCCTCCAGCCGCTGCGCGTCCTCTTGCGCAAGCTGCGCCAGCAGCCCTTCAGCCGCCTGCGCATGCCGGCCGAGTCGCGCCAGGCTGTCGTGCGCCGCCGGGAAATGCCGCGCCAGCAGCGGAAACACGTCCTGACGCAGGAAGGCCCGCGCGTAGCGCGAATCGCGGTTGTGCGGGTCGTCGACCCACTCCAGTCGCTGCGTCTCGGCGTATGCGCGCAGCTGGCTGCGCGGCACTGCGAGCAGCGGCCGCCACAGCGTGCCCTGCCCCAGGGGCTCGCACTCGCGCATGCCGCCCAGGCCCGCGATACCGGTGCCGCGCAAGGCACGGAACAGGATCGTTTCAGCTTGATCGTCGCGATGATGCGCCGTTGCCAGCACGTCTCCTGGTTTCAGCAACGCCGCGAATGCGGCAAGGCGCGCGGCGCGCGCCGCCGCCTCGATGCCCTCGCCCTCAGGCCTGACCTCGACCCGCAGCACGCGCAGCGGCACGTCCATTGCGCGGCACAGCTTGCGGCAATGCCGCACCCAGTCGTCGGCGACAGCTTGCAGCCCGTGGTGCACATGCACCGCGCCCAGGTCGCGAAGTCCAGAAGCTCTGAGCAGGTGCAACAGCGCAACCGAATCGCCGCCACCGCTGAAGGCCACCCATACGCGCCCATGGCGAGCAACCGGTGGAGCTTGTTTCAGGCGCTCGGCGAGACTGCGCCCGACCATCGGTCAATGAGACGTCGAGAACGAGCCGTAGCCCATCAGCCGCTCATAGCGCGCGGACAGCAGCTTGGCCATCGGCGTGTGGCACAGCCGTTCGAGATTGCTCTTCAGCTTCTGCTTGAGCGTGTTCATCATCGCCGCCGGATCGCGATGCGCACCCCCCAGCGGTTCGGGCACGATTTCGTCGATCAACTTGTGCGCGTAAAGATCTTCGGCAGTGATGCGCATCGCCTCGGCCGCCTCGGAGGCGCGGCCGGCATTCTTGAACAGGATTGACGCGCAGCCTTCCGGCGAGATCACCGAGTAGATGCTGTACTGGAGCATCATCACGTGATCGGCGACGCCGATCGCCAGCGCGCCGCCGGAGCCGCCCTCGCCGATCACCGTCGCCAGCACCGGTGTGTGCAGGTGCGACAGCTCGAACAGATTGCGCGCGATCGCCTCGGACTGGTTGCGCTCTTCGGCGCCGATGCCCGGATAGGCACCGGGCGTGTCGATAAAGGTCAGGATCGGCAGGTTGAACTTCTCGGCGAGCTTCATCAGGCGCAGCGCCTTGCGATAGCCCTCCGGCTTGGGCATGCCGAAGTTGCGGTGGACGCGCTCCTTGGCGTCGCGCCCCTTCTGCTGGCCCAGCACGACGACGGCGCGGCCATCAAGGCGCGCAACACCGGAGACGATGCTCGGATCATCGGCGAAATGGCGGTCGCCATGCAGTTCTTCCCACTCGGTAAACAGCGTCTTGATGTAATCGAGCGCGTAGGGACGCTGCGGATGGCGCGCCAGCTGCGCCACTTGCCAGGGTGTCAGCTTCTTGAAAATCTGCTCGGTCAGCTCCTGGCTCTTGCCGTGCAGTCGCTCGATCTCTTCGGTGAGATTGACGCCGGAGCCGGAGGTCGAAAAGCGGAGTTCCTCGATCTTCTGCTGCAGCTCTGCAATCGGCTGCTCGAAATCCAGGTAGTTCAGGTTCATATCTATTCGTCGTCGAAAGCCCCGGCCGCAGCCGCCGCGAAGCGGCGCTCGCTGACCGGGGCCACGTATTTCCGGAAACTGACTTTAGCGCAGTCCGGGCCGGCCAGTTGCTGCAGCTGCAGCATCAACTCGTCGTCGATACGCACGCGCCATTGCCCGGAAAACTCCAGCGTGCAGCCGGCCCTGTTGCTCGCGTACTGCACGGTGACGGTGACACCGTCCGGCATGCGCCGCGGCGTCAGCAGCCTGCGCAGGGCCATGACGTCCGCGACCGGCCGGCGCCATTCCAGATTGAGGCGCTGCGCGTAATCGCGCAGGATCTGGTCGAGGCCGAAGAACTCGGGCGCGTACAGCCGCGGCTCCGGATCGCGGCCGTCGCGGGCCGGCGACAGGCCGATTTCCGCAATCAGGAACACCAGGGAATCGGGCTTCACGTAGGCCTGGCAGGGCGCGAAGGCATCGGCATCGATCCAGCACGACAGCACCTGGCCGTGATCCTCGACCGTAACCTTGTAGCTCGCGCGGGTGGCCCGCCCTTCGGCCTGCGCGTCGCCCTTGAAGAAGCGCACGTCCTTGACCCACGCGGCGAACATCAGCTTGCTGCGCGGCTGCCACACCGGCTTGCCGTCGGCGCCGACCGGCGCCGGGCCGCCCTGCACGATCGCCTTCACGAGGTCGGGCAGCCGTCCGCTGCAGATCTGGTCGATCAACTCGCCGTAACCATCGATCGGGTGGCCGGACTGGTAGAACCCCAGCGTCTCGCGTTCACGCGTGAGGCGTTCGCGCTGCGACCATTCGGGCTCGACCTCGACTTCGACCCGCGCCGGCTCGTTGCGCGACCCGGTGCCCAGGCCGAACAGGTCGTCCTGACCCGAGCTGGCGCTTTGCGCCGCGGCTTCCGCGAGCTGCAATGCCTTGGGCAGCGTCTTGTACAGGCTCGCGCGGTTGAGCCCGAAGCCGTCCAGCGCACCGGCGAAGATCAGGGCTTCAAGCACGCGCTTGTTGACCTTGCGCGTATCGATGCGGCGGCAGAAGTCGAACAGGTCGCCAAACGGCCCGTGCGCCGCGCGCTCGGCGAGGATGCCCTCGAGCGCGCCTTCGCCGACGCCCTTGATCGCGCCCAGACCGTAGCGGACCTGACCGGCGGCCGGTACGGTGAAGCGGATTTCGCTGGCGTTGATGTCCGGCGGCAGAATCGCCAGCCCCATGCGCAGGCATTCCTCGCGCATCGCGACGACGGCGTCGGTGTGCGCCATTTCGCAGGACATCACCGCCGCCATGAACTCCGCCGGATGGTGCGCCTTCAGCCACGCGGTCTGGTACGACACCAGCGCGTACGCGGCGGCATGCGACTTGTTGAAGCCGTAGTTGGCGAACTTCTCCATCAGGTCGAAGACCTTGCCGGCGGTTTCGGCGTCGACGCCGCGGCCGACCGAACCCTCGGTGAAAACCTGTCGCTGCGTGGCCATCTCCGCCGCGTTCTTCTTGCCCATCGCGCGGCGCAGCAGGTCGGCACCGCCGAGCGTGTAGCCGGCCAGACGCTGCGACATCTGCATCACCTGTTCCTGGTAGACGAAGATGCCGTAGGTCGGCGACAGCACCGACTCCAT
Organism: Sinimarinibacterium sp.; assembly: GCA_041659605.1. Classification (GTDB taxonomy): domain Bacteria; phylum Pseudomonadota; class Gammaproteobacteria; order Nevskiales; family Nevskiaceae; genus Solimonas. The sequence continues at coordinate 35,843 of JBAZXW010000010.1, forward strand.
GTCCGGATGCAGGTACTCGACCCTCGCGTCGCCGCGCTTGCGTGCGCAGTATTCCGGAATCAGCTCCATCGGCCCCGGCCGATACAGCGACACGAGCGCGATGATGTCCTCGAAGGTGTCGGGCCTGAGATCGGTCGACGCGCGCTGCATGCCCGGCGATTCCATCTGGAACACCGCACTGGTGCGGCCGCTGGCGTACAACGCGTAGGTCTGCGGATCGGTCAGCGGCAGCTTGAGCATGTCCAGCGGCTGCCCTTGCTTGCGGCTGATCGTGTCGACCGCTTCCTGGATGATCGTCAGCGTCTTCAGGCCGAGGAAGTCGAACTTCACCAGCCCGACCGATTCAAGATCCTTCATGTCGAACTGCGTGCGCAGGCCGGCGCCGCCCGGCTCGCAATACAGCGGCGCGTAATCGGTGAGCGCCTGCGGCGCGATCACGACGCCGCCGGCGTGCACGCCGACGCCGCGCGTCGTTCCCTCCAGCGCCAGGCCGAGGTCCAGCACCGCACGCGTATCGTCCTCTGCGTCGTAACGGCGCTTGAGTTCCGGCACCGATTCGAGCGCGTCGACCAGCGTCGCGCCGGGCGTGCCGGGCACGAGCTTGGCGATCGAATCGCCGAAGCCGTAGCCGTGGCCCAGCACGCGCGCGACGTCGCGGATCACGCCGCGCGCCGCCATCGTCGCGTAGGTGATGATCTGGCCGACGCGGTCGCGGCCGTACTTGTGCGACACGTACTCGATCACACGGTCGCGGTTGTCCATGCAGAAGTCGACGTCGAAGTCCGGCATCGACACGCGTTCGGGATTGAGGAAGCGCTCGAACAGCAGGTTGTACGGCAGCGGATCGAGATCGGTGATGCGGATCGCGTAGGCGACCAGCGAGCCGGCGCCGGAACCGCGACCGGGGCCGACCGGGCAACCGTGTGCCTTGGCCCACTGAATGAAGTCCGAGACCACCAGGAAGTAGCCGGCGAAACCCATCTTCTCGATGATGCCGAGCTCGTAGTCGAGTCGCTGCCGGTACTCGTCCTCGCCACCGGCGAGACCGGCGCCGGCGCGCAGCTCGCCGAAGCGCTCGCCGAGCCCGGCATGCGCGCGCTCGCGCAGCCAGCTGTCGGTGCTGTAGCCCTCGGGTACCGGGAAGTTCGGCAGGTGGTACGGCGGCGCAAACTTCAGCGTCAGCGAGCAGCGGCGCGCGATCTCGACGCTGTTCCGCAGCGCTTCGGGCAGGTCCGCGAACAGCTCGGCCATCTCGGCCGCGGACTTCAGGTACTGCTCTTCGGTGTACTCGCGCGGCCGCTTCTCGTCCGAGAGCACGCGGCCCTGGGCGATGCAGACGCGCGCCTCATGCACCTCGAAGTCGGCGCGCTCGAGAAAGCGCACGTCGTTGGTCGCGACCACCGGCACGCCGGTGCGCCGCGACAGCGCACAGGCGGCTGCGACCCAGTCGTCGTCATGCGGGCGCTTGCAGCGCGCCACTTCGAGATAGAGGCGGTCGGGAAACAGCCGGCGCAGCACGTCCAGCTGCTCGAGTGCCGCGCCGACCTGGTCGGTCTGCGCCGCGCGGAACACCGCACCGTCGCGTCCGCTCAATGCGATCAGGCCGTCGGCGTATGTCGCGAGCCAGTCCCAACGGATCAGCGGCTGGCCGCGCGCCTGGCCATCGGTGTAGCCCAGCGAGATCAGCTTCGCGAGGTTGCGATATCCGGTCTCGTTCTGTACCAGCACCGTCAGGCGTTCGGGGCTGTCCTGCGGCGAGCGTTCTTCCAGCCACAGATCGGCGCCGACGATCGGCTTGATGCCGGCACCCTCGGCGGCCTTGTAGAACTTCACCATCACGAACACGTTGTTGCGATCGGTGATCGCCACCGCCGGATAGCCCAGCTCGGCGGCGCGCGAGGTCAGCGTCGCACCGACGCCGCCGCCCTTCCGCTTGGGCGGCTCGACGCGGACGATGCCGTCCGTGAGCGAGAACTCGGTGTGGACGCGTAGATGAACGAAACCGCTCATGACGCCGTGTCCGCCGCAAGCGAGGTACTGCCGCCGGCCTGCGCACAGGGCGCGAAACTCATCCGGTGCTGCGCACTCGGCCCGACCCGCCGCAGCGCGGCGAGGTGATCCGGCGTGCCATAGCCCTTGTGTCGCGCAAAACCGTAGTCGGGAAACTCGGCGTCGAGGCGAACCAGCTCGCGGTCGCGGGCCACCTTGGCGAGTATGCTCGCGGCCATGATCGCCGGCTCCAGCGCATCGCCGCCGACGATCGTGCGCACCCGGCACGGCAGCCGCGGTGCCTGATTGCCGTCGATCCAGGCCTCGCGCGGCGGCGCGCGCAGACCTCCGATCGCTCTCTGCATCGCGAGGAACGTCGCCTGCAGGATGTTGACGCGGTCGATCTCCCCGACCTCGGCGCGGGCGATGCAGTAATCCGCCGCCTGCGCGCAAATTGCGTCGAACAGTTGCTCACGCCGGGCCGGCGACAGCTTCTTGGAGTCGTTCAATCCCACGGGCACTTGCGCATCGAACACCACGGCGGCCGCGTACACCGGCCCCGCCAGACAACCTCGCCCCGCTTCGTCGACACCCGCAATCATGGTTTTTCCGGTCATCCTTGCGGTCGCACTTCCGACCCCGCCGCTCCAGCTGACGATTCTAGTGGCGTTGACAACAGATCCAGGATCGCCTCGGCGGCGCGACGGGCGGCGTCGCGCCGCAGCGCGGCGCGCACGTCCGCGAACTGCGCCAGCTGCCGCTGCCGGGCTGCCGGGTCCTGCAACAGCTTCAGCACGGCCGCGCCGAGCGCTTCGGGTTTCGCTGCCTCCTGCAGCAGCTCCGGCACGACCGGCTCGGCGCACAGGAGATTGGGCAGACTCACGTGGCGCGTCCGCAGCAGGCCCAGCCGCAGCAAGAGGAATGCGGTCAGAGCCGATGCGCGATAGGCCACGACCATCGGACGCCCGAGCAGCAAGCATTCGAGGGTCGCCGTTCCGGACGCCAGCAGCACCGCGTCGCCGGCGCGCATCGCCATCCGCGACTCGCCGTCGATCACCTGCCACTGCGCTTCCGGTGCGTGGGTACGGATGGCCGCCTCGATCGGCGCGCGCAATCCGGGCTTGGCGACGGGGGTGAGGAAACGGATGCCGGGCACGCGCGCGTGCAGCCAGCGCACAGTCTGCGCGAACGGCTCGACCAGATACTTGATCTCGCCGTGGCGGCTGCCGGGCATGACCGTGACCAGCGGCGCGGCGCCGTCGAATCCCAGCAGCCGGCGCGCCTGCCCGGCGTCCATGCTGTCGTCGAGTTCGTCGGCCAGCGGGTGGCCGATGTACTCCGCTTGCACCCGATGCTTGGCGTACCAGGCGGGCTCGAACGGAAACAGGCAGAGGATGCGCTCGACCGCGCGTGCGATCGCCTTCACGCGCCCGGAGCGCCAGGCCCAGACCGTCGGGCTCACCACATGCACGGTGCGCAGTCCGCGCGCGCGCAGACGCCGTTCAAGCCCGAGGTTGAAATCGGGCGCGTCGATGCCGACGACCACGTCCGGACGATCGCGCAGCAGACGTTCAGTCAGCTGCCGGCGAAAGCGCAACAACCGCGGCAGCTCGCGCAGCACCTCGGCCAGCCCCATCACCGACAGTGCGTCGATCGACTCGATCGCTTCGCAACCCGCCGCGACCATGCGCGGGCCGGCCACGCCATAGCAGCGGATGTCCGGTCGTTGTGCTTTGAGTGCCGCGACGATTGCGCCGCCGAGGATGTCGCCGGAAATCTCGCCGGCAACGAAGGCGACTGCGGGCTGCCGCGCCTCGCGCCGCGTCATCGCGACAGCGCGCGCTTCGAGCTTTCGATGAAGGTCAGCATGCGGCCGACGTGCTCGGACGTCTTTGCCATCTCCGCCAGCTTGAGCTTGACCTCGCTCATCAGCAGGCCGGACATGTAGATCAGCTTGTACGCGTCCTTGATGTGCTCGATGTCCTGCGCCGACAAGCCGCGGCGCTTGAGGCCTTCGGCGTTGATGCCGCGCGGCCGCGTCGGATGCCCCTCCGCGATCACGTAGGGCGGCAGGTCGCGCAGCACGACCGAGCCGCCGCCGGTGTACGCCGATGCGCCGATGCGGCAGAACTGGTGCACCAGCGTGTAGCCGCCCAGGCCGACGCCGTCCTCGATCGTGACGTGCCCGGCCAGCGTCGTGCCGTTGGCCAGAATCGTGTGGGAACCGACGATGCAGTCGTGGGCGATGTGTGCCTGCGCCATGATCCAGTTGCTGTCGCCGACGCGCGTCAGACCCTGTTCCTTGAGCGTGCCGCGCTGGATCGTCACGTACTCCCGGATCGTATTGCCGTCGCCGATCTCGACGCGCGTGGCGTCGTCGGGTCGCGCTGACTTGTCCTGCGAGATCTCGCCGAGCGATGCGAACTGGAAGATCCTGTTGCCGCGGCCGATCGTCATCGGGCCGCGCAGCACGACGTGCGGTCCGATCCAGGTGTCTGCCCCGACCGCGACGCCCGCCCCGATGATCGAGTACGGCCCGACTTCAACGGTATCGTGCAGCTGCGCCTGCGGGTCGACGATCGCGGTCGGATGGATGCGACTCATGTCAGTCGGCCCCGACGTCGCGCCGGGTGCTCTTGAGCACGCACATCATGTCCGCCTGGCACGCGAGCTCGCTGCCGACCGTCGCCCGCGCCCGGAACTTCCACAGGTCGCGCTTCTGCTTGTCGAGTTCGACGCGGAAATGCAGCTGGTCGCCGGGAATGACCGGCCGCTTGAAGCGGCACTCGTCGATGCCGGCGAAATACAGGATCAGTCCGTCGTCCTTGCTCAGCCCGGACTTCTTGATCGCGAGGATGCCGCAGGCCTGGGCCATCGCTTCGAGCATGATGACGCCGGGCATGGTCGGCAGGCCCGGGAAATGGCCGGGAAAGTAAGGCTCGTTGAAGGTGACGTTCTTGATCGCGTTGAGCACGCGGCCATCCTCCTCGATCGACAGCACACGGTCGACGAGCAGGAACGGGTAACGGTGCGGCAGCAGCTTCAAGATGTCGTTGATATCAAGCATCGTCTTGCGGTTCCTCGGTATCGGCGACGGCAGTGCCGCCGGACTGGCGTTCGAGTTTACGGAGGCGTTCCTCGAGCCGCCCCAGTCGCCGCACCCGGGCCACGGTCTTGCGCCACTCGCGCGCATCGTCGACCGGCAGACCCGAGCCGTAGACGCCCTTTTGCCTGATCGACCCGATGACCATCGAGCGACCGAGCAGGATCACGTCGTCGGCGATCTCGAGGTGGCCGGCGATGCCGGCGGCGCCGCCGATCATACAGCGGCTGCCAATGCGCGTACTGCCGGCGATGCCGGTGCAGGCGGCGACCGCCGTGTGCTCACCGATACGGCAGTTGTGTGCGATCTGGATCAGGTTGTCGAGGCGCACGCCGTTCCCGATGATGGTGTCGTCGATCGCGCCGCGGTCGATGCAGGTGTTGGCGCCGATCTCGACGTCGTCACCGACGAGCACGCTGCCCAGCTGCGGCACTTCCTCCCAACCCGCCGGGCCGGGTGCATTGCCGAAGCCACGCGAACCGACGACCGCGCCCGGCTGGATCTGGCAACGCAGGCCGACACGCACGCGCGGGCCAATACAGACGTTCGCAACCAGGCGGCTGCCGTCGCCGATCTGCGCATCGCGCCCGATCGTGCAATTGGGCCCGACGAACACGCCGGCACCGAGCCGCGCACCGCTCTCGATCACCGCGCCGGGACCGACGTGACAGCCCTCGCCCAGCTGCGCATCCGCCGCAACGCTGGCGCGACCGTCGATCCCGGCAGCGAAGTCGCGGTCCGGATCGAACAGCCGCGCGATGCGCGCATAGGCCAGGTACGGGTCCTTGGCCACCAGCCCGGCGCCGCGCAGGCCGGCGCGATCGCGCTCGCCGACGATCACCGCGCCGGCCTTGGTTTCCGCCAGGTGGGCGCGCAGCTTGGGGTTGGACAGAAAACTCAGCCGACCCGGCAGGCCGGGCACGAGTGTGCAGACTCCGCCGATGGCGACGCCGCCGTCACCGACCAGTTCCAGACCGAACTGCTCGGCCAGCTCCTGCAAGCTCCGCGCTCTCATATCCCGGATTTCCGACGCTCGCGAAAAAGGCCGGGCATCAGCATAGCGATTCCCGGCCTTGCTTGTGCTGGCGGGCCCGGCGGGCCCGCACCGCGACGCTTACTTCGCGGACTGCAGGCGCTTGAGCACTTCGTCAGTGATGTCGAGGCCGGGTTCGGCGTAGACCGGATTCTCGATCACCAGCGTAATGCCCTGCTCCTTGGCGACCTGCTCGATGACGGTCTTGATCTTGCCCATCATCTCGGCGAACAGCTGGCGCTCGCGCGTCGTGCGCTCTTCCTGGAACTGGCGGCTCTTGTATTCCAGGTCGATCTTGCGCGTGTTGAGGTCCTTCTCCTTCTTCGCGCGATCGGCGGCCGACAGCAGCTCAGCCTCTTTCTGGAAGGCCTTGACGTCCTCGCCGAACTTCTTGGCTTCGGCTTCGAGGTCGTTGGCGCGACGCTCGAATTCCTGCTTCATCTTCTCCTGGCCGGTCTTGAACTGCGGCGACTGCTGCACCAGCTCGTTGGAACGGATCGCGGCGAACTTCGCCTCGGCGAAGGCCGGCGCGGTGGCGAACACGGAAGCCGCAAGCGCGGCGGCGGCAAGTACAGTCTTGAACATCGTTCGTCTCTCTCTCGATGATGCGTAGTGGATATCGGATTCGGGGGCCGGCTTCGATCAGAAGCCGGAACCGAAGGTGATCTGGAAGCGGTCGGTGCGGTCGCTGCTCTCCGCATTCAGCGGGAAAGCGTAGCTCATCTCCAGCAAACCGAGGAACGGCGTGAACCAGGCGAAGGCCACGCCCGACGACTGCCGCAGCTGCGCGAACTCGAAGTCGGCCGGTTCGGCGAACACGTTGCCGATGTCGAAGAACGCCGACAGGCGCGTCGACTTGCCGTCGCTTTCGATCGGCAGCGGAATGATCAGCTCGGCCTGGCCGGTCGTGCGCACGTTGCCGCCGAAGGGATTGCCGAACGGCGTGTCGAGCGGTCCGAGCGAGCCGTCGCGGTAGCCGCGCACGGTGCGCGGACCGCCGGCGTAGAACTTCTCGTACGGCGGCACGTCCTCGCTGCCGCTGTAGCCGTCGACGTAACCGATCGACGTGTTGACTTCGACGGTGAAGCTGTACGGCAGCGGCATGTAGAACTGCGCGCGATACAGCGCGTTGAAATACTCCAGGTCGCTGCCGGGAATGCCGAGGTCGATGTTGAAGGAATGCAGCGCGCCGCGGGTCGCGAAGAAGGTGCGGTTGCGCGAGTCGTAGCTGATGCCGGTGCGCGCCTGGAAGGTCGAGTAGCGCGTGCCGTTGCGCACGACGAACTGGAGGACTTCGTCCGAGGTCGTGCCCGGGAAGGTTTCGAGTGCGACCTCTTCGACGCCCAGGCCGGCTCGCAGCGACACGAACTCGGACAACGGGATGCCGTAGGTCAGGTTGGCGCCGACGATGTTCGAATTGAAGCCGGACGAGTAGCGGATCACCGACTCCGACTCGCGGTAGAACAGCGACACCGACTGGCTGATGCCGTCCTCGGTGAAGTACGGATCGGTCCAGCCCAGGTTGACGCTGCGCGAAATCGTGTTGTTCTCGACCGACAGGTCGAGGCGGTTGCCGGTGCCGAGGAAGTTGGTGTGCGTGAGGCTGCCGGTGATGAGAAAGCCCTGCGCACCCGAGTAGCCGACGCCGAACTGGACCGAACCGGGCGGACGCTCCCTGACCTTGAAGTGGATGTCGACCAGGTCGTCGGAGCCGGCGACCGGCTGGGTCTCGACTTCGGCCTCCTCGATGAACGGCAGGCGCGCCAGTCGCACGCGCGAGCGCTCGACCGAGGACTTGGAGAACGGCGCGGCTTCCAGCTGGCGCATCTCGCGGCGCAGGGTCTCGTCGTTGGTGCCCGCATTGCCGGTGAAGGTGATGCGGCGTACGTAGGCGCGCTTGCCCGGCTCGACGAAGTAATTGATGCTGACCTGCTTGTTCGCTTCGTCGATCTCCGGAATCGGCGTGACTTCGGCGAAGGCATAGCCGACGTCGGACAGCGCCGCCTCGATGCGATCGGCGGATTCGGTGGCTTCCTTGCGCGAGAAAGTGTCGCCGGCGCGCGTGGTCGTCAGCGCTTCGAGATAGCGGTCGTTGAGAATCGTCTCGCCCGAGTAGCGGCGATCCTTGACCTTGTAGATCTCGCCTTCCTCGACGTTGACGGTGACGTAGATCGATTCCTTCTCGGGCGTCAGCGCGACCTGCACCGAGCGCACGTTGAACTTCAGGTAGCCACGGTCCTGGTAATACGACTGCAGCTTTTCGAGGTCGCCGACCAGCTTCTGCTTGGAATAACGGTCGGAACGCTGGAACGGTATCCAGTTGGTCGCTTCCAGCTCGAACTGCTCCTTGAGCACGTCGTCGCCGAACACCGCGTTGCCGAGGATGTTGACGTCCTGGATCTTGGTGACGCGCCCCTCGGTGACCTCGATCTTGAGGCTGACGCGGTTGTTCGGCTCCTCGGTCACCTGCGGATCGATCGCGACGTCGTAGTAGCCGTTGGCGTAGTACTGACGGCGCAGCTCCTGCTCGACCTGGTCGAGCAGCTCGCGGCGGAACAGCTCGCCGTCGGCGAGGCCGAGGTTCTTCAGCGATTCGTTCAGCTCGTCGCCGCCGATCTTGTCATTGCCCTTGATCTCGAACTTCGAGATCGCCGGACGCTCCTGCACGCGGATGACCAGCGCATCGCCGTCGCGTTCCAGCTGGACGTCCTGGAACAGTCCGGAGCCGTACAGCGACTGAATCGCCTGGCGCGAAGTCGCGGAGTTCAGTTCGTCGCCGACCGCCAGCGGCAGATAGGTCAGCACCGTGCCGATTTCGAGGCGCTGCAGTCCTGCCGCCTTGATGTCGGTGATCTTGAAGGGTTCGAACGCGTGCGCCCGTGCGGTCAAGGCGAAAGCTACGACCGCGCATGCAAGGGCGGTCTTCGGAAACTTGAGTGTGCTCACCGGGTTGCGATTTCTTAGTTTGATCAATTCAACAGACGCACGATGTCGTTATAGAACGCGAGCCCCATCAGCAACGCGAGCAAGGTCAGACCCAGACGCTGCCCCGCGGCCTGGGTGCGTTCGGAAACCGGCGAACCCGTTAGCGCTTCGACGACGTAATACAGCAAATGGCCGCCGTCCAGCACCGGCACCGGCAGCATGTTCAACACTCCGAGACTGACGCTGACGACCGCCATGAAGCTCAGAAACGACACCAATCCGATCTGCGCGGAAATGCCCGCGACCTGTGCGATCTGGATCGGACCGCTGACGTTCTTCACCGAAACGTCGCCCGTCACCATCCGCCCGAGCATGCGCAGCGTCAGCCACGACATCCTCCACGTCTGCGTCACGGCCTCCGCTCCGGCGTCAAACACCCCCAGGCGGCTCACGGCGCGCAAATCCTGCCACAAGTCCCCCGGGTTCGCCACGGCGGCGCCGAAGCGGCCGACGGTACGCTCGCCTTCGTGATGGCTGCCGATGACGACTCTCAGGCTCAGCAGCTGGCTGTTGCGGCGGAGGCCGAGCTGCACGACTTCGCCCGGATGCGCGCGCACCCACTGCGCCCACTGCTGCCAGGACTCGATGGGCGTGTCGTTGAAACTGACGAGTTCGTCGCCCACGCGCACGCCGGCGGCCTCGGCGGCCTCGCCGGGCAGGATTTCGTCGAGCAGCGCGGGCAGCCGCGGCTCGAAGGGCTTGAGGCCGATGTCGTCGAACAGGAACTCCGGCTCGATGCGCACGCCGGACAGGTCGAACAGGACTTCACGCGCGGCGCCGTCGGCTTGGCGCAGATCGAGCACGACCTGGCCCTGATCGAGGGCATGATCGATCAGCTTGGTGTGCAGATCGGTCCAGGTCGCGACGGCCTCGCCGTCGATCGACAGCACTTCGTCACCTTCCTGGATGCCCTGGTGCGCCGCGACGCTCTGCGCCACCGGAGCGGCCAGGATCGGCTTGAGCCCCGGCACGCCGATGACGTAGGTGCACCAGTACAGCAGGATCGCGAGGCCGAAGTTGAAGACCGGGCCGGCAGCGACGATCGCGATGCGCCGCCAGACGCCGGCGTTGTTGAACGCCAGGTGGCGCTCGCCCGGCGCGACGTCCTGTTCGCGCTCGTCGAGCATCTTCACGTAGCCGCCCAGCGGCAGCGCGGATACGACCCATTCGACGCCGTCTCGTGTGCGCCGCGTCCACACCGGCCGGCCAAAGCCGATCGAGAAGCGCAGCACCTTCACGCCGCAGCGGCGCGCCACCCAGTAATGCCCGAACTCATGGAACGCAACCAGTACGCTGATCGCGATCAGGAAGCCCGCAACCGACCACACCACGTCAAGCATTCAAGAACTCTCCCGCTGCAGCGCGCGTCCAGGCATCGATCGCCAGAATAGCCTCCAGATCGCCCCCCGCGCCGACGCCGGTGCGCTCGGCGGCTTCGAGCGTGCGCTCGATGGTCGCGGCGATCCCGGTGAACGGCAGGCGCAGATCCAGAAACGCTTGGACAGCGACTTCGTTGGCCGCGTTCAATACGTTCGGCATGGAGCCGCCGGCGCGCAGCGCCGAACGGGCCAGGCGCAGGCACGGGAAGCGCTGCAGATCCGGCGCGGCGAAATGCAGGCGCGCCAGAGCGGCGAGGTCCAGTCCGCCGACGCCGGACACCCAGCGCTCGGGCCAGGCCAGGGCATGCGCGATCGGCACGCGCATGTCCGAAGCCCCGAGCTGCGCCAGCATTGAACCGTCGACGTACTCGACGATCGAATGGACGGTGCTCTCGGGGTGGATCACCACGTCGAGGCGGTCCTCGCCCAGCGCGTACAGCACCGCGGCCTCGATGAGCTCCAGGCCCTTGTTCATCATCGTCGCCGAATCGACGGAGATCTTCGGCCCCATGACCCAGTTCGGGTGCCGCACCGCCTGTGCCGGCGTCACCGCGGCCAGCGCTTCGATCGGGGTTTCGCGGAACGGGCCGCCCGAGGCGGTCAGGATCAGGCGCTGCACGCCCTTGGGCGCGGCGCCGCAGCGACTGCCGGCCGGCAGGCACTGGAAGATCGCGTTGTGCTCCGAGTCGATCGGAATGAGGGTCGCGCCATGCCGCGCCGCCTCGACCAGCACCAGAGCGCCGGCCATCACCAGCGGCTCCTTGTTGGCGATCAGCACGCGCTTGCCGGCACGCACCGCGGCCAGGGTGGGCATCAGCCCCACCGCGCCGACGATCGCCGACATCACCTGATCGGCCTGCGGCAGCGCCGCGACCTGGGCAACGCCGTCGGCGCCCGCCAGCACCTCAGTCGACAGACCGGCGCTCGCGACCTCGCGCGCCAGAACGCCGGCCGCCTGGGGATCGGCCAGCGCCGCGTAGTCGGGACGGAACTCGCAACACAGTTCGAGCAGCCCCTGGGTGTCGCGATGGGCCGTCAGCGCCAGTACGCGGATGCGCTCGGCGTTGCGCCGGACGACGTCCAGCGTATTGCGACCGATCGTGCCGGTCGCGCCGAGCACCACGAGTTGCTGCGGCATGCTTAGAGTCTCAGCAGCGCGAGACCCAGCACCATCACGGGAGCGGCAGCGAGAATGCTGTCGACGCGGTCGAGCACTCCGCCGTGCCCCGGCAGGATGTGCCCGCTGTCCTTGATGCCGGAAATCCGCTTGAACATCGACTCCACCAAGTCACCCACGATACTCGCAACAGCGGTCACGAGCGACAGTCCAAGCAGCCAGATCACCTGCGATCCGTCGACGGCAAATACATAGACGCCGGCGGTCAGGGCCCACGCGGCACACAGCGCAAGACCACCGACCGCGCCTTCGACCGTCTTGCCCGGCGAAATCGCCGGCGCCAGCTTGTGGCGGCCGAAGTTGCGCCCCGCAAGAAACGCGCCGGTATCGGCAGCGAACACCAGAAACAGAAGGAACAGCAGCTTGAGCGCGCCGTTGGCCTGGGCGTGCAGATGCGCCAGCGACAGGATGGTCGACACGATCAGCAGCAGGCCGAGCGCAGCCATCGTCGACGTGCCCAGCGGGCGCCGGCGCAGATTCTCCGGAAACCCGCGGAACAGCAGCGGTGCGAGCAGCCACCACAGGCAGGCCGCGCCCAGCAGCCACGGCAGGCCCGCTTCGCGCCAAGGCACCCACCACGCGGCAGCCAGAACGGCAGCGGCAACCGCCACATAGGCCAGCCGCGCCGGCCGACTCAGCTGCGGCATCAGCCCGGACCATTCCCACGCGATCAAGGTCCCGGCCAGCGAAAACGCGCCGTAGACCGCCGGCGTCGGCGCGAACCAGACCAGACCGAGCAGCAGCGGCAGCAGCACCAGCGCGGTGACGACGCGCTGGATCAGCATGAAGTCCCCGGGGAATTCGACAGCCGAACGATGGGCGCCCGCATCAGGCCGCTTCCGGCACGCGCCCGAAGCGTCGCTGGCGGCCTGCGTACCACTCGAGCGCGACGGCGAACGCCGCGTCGTCGAAATCAGGCCACAGCACCGGCGTGAAATACAGCTCGGTGTAGGCAAGCTGCCAGAGCAGGAAGTTGCTGATGCGGCTCTCGCCGCCGGTGCGGATCATCAGGTCCGGAGGTGGCGCATCGCGCGTCAGCAGCCGGCTCTCGATCGCCTCGGCGGTGATTTCTGCCCCTTCGGCGGCTGCGCGCTGCGCCGCCTGCACGATGTCCCCCTGGCCGCCATAGCCGACCGCGATCAGCAACTGCGGGCCGGTGTTGCCGGCGGTCAGGGTCTCGGCCCGCGCCATCTGGTCGCGCAGCTCGGGCGGAAAATCGCGGTGATCGCCGATGAAGCGGACGCGCATGCCGTTGCGATGCAGCGTATTGACCTCGCGCGCGAGCGTGGTGACGAACAGCTGCATCAGCAGGCGCACTTCCAGTTCCGGCCGCTTCCAGTTTTCCTGCGAAAACGCGAACAGCGTCAGCACCTCGACCCCGGCTCGTGCGGCTGCGCGCACGATCTTGCGCACCGCGCGCACGCCCGCCCGGTGACCGAACGCGCGCGCCTTGTGGCGCTGCTGCGCCCAGCGCCCGTTGCCATCCATGATGATGGCGACGTGGCGCGGTACGCCGGGGTCTTCGACTATCGGGGCCTGCTTGGTCATTGAGCGCGCCGACTTACATCGACAGCAGTTCTTTTTCCTTGGTCGCGGCCGCCTCGTCCACCTTGGCGACGAACTGGTCGGTCAGCTTCTGGATATCACCTTCGCCGCGCTTGACGTCGTCGGCACCGATCGTCTTGGCCTTTTCCAGGTCCTTGATCGCCTGGTTGGCGTCGCGGCGCACGCCGCGCACCGCCACGCGCGCCGATTCGGCCTCGTGCTTGACGACCTTGGCGAGGTCGCGGCGGCGCTCCTCGGTCAGCGGCGGTATGACGATGCGGATCGTCGTGCCGGCAGTGTTCGGCGTCAGGCCCAGGTCGGAGGTCATGATCGCCTTCTCGATCACGCCGACCAGGCCCTTGTCCCAGGGCGTGATCGAAATGGTGCGCGAGTCCTCGACCGTCACCGATGCTGCTTGCGAGATCGGCACGTCCGAGCCGTAGTAGTCGACGCGCACATGGTCGAGCAGCGAGGCGTTCGCGCGCCCGGTGCGCAGCTTCATCAGCTCGGCCTTGAGCGTATCGACGCATTTCTGCATGCGTTTGCTGGCGTCGTTCTTGATGTTATCCATTTCGCTCATGTGGATATCTCGCTTGTTTTGACCGTCGCGGCCATGGATGGCCGCGTCTTTGACAGGATGTCACTAAGCATGCACGCGGGTGCCGATCGTCATGTCGCCCATGACGATCGCCCTGAGCGCGCCGGGGCGTTCCATGTCGTACACGCGCAACTGCACCTGATGGTCGCGGCACAGCACCATCGCCGTCTGGTCCATGACCGCGAGCCTGCGGTCGAGGGCCTCGTCGTAGGTGAGCACGTCGTAACGGCGCGCTTCGGGATTCTTTTTCGGGTCCGCGGTATAGACGCCGTCGACTTTCGTCGCCTTGAGCATCAAGTCTGCGCTGATCTCGATCGCGCGCAGCGCGGCAGCCGAATCGGTCGTGAAGAACGGATTGCCGGTGCCCGCCGAGAAGATCACGACACGCCCCTTCTCCAGGTGGCGCACCGCCTTGCGGCGGATGTAGTCCTCGCAGACCTCGTTGATGCGCAGCGCCGACTGCACCCGCACCGGCACGCCGACGCGCTCGATCGCGTCCTGCAGCGCCAGCCCGTTGATCACCGTCGCCAGCATGCCCATGTGATCGCCGGTGACGCGGTCCATGCCAGCGCGGGCCAGGCCCTCGCCGCGGAAGATGTTGCCGCCGCCGACGACGAGCGCGACCTGCACGCCGGCCTCAATGATCCCCTTGATCTCGAGGGCGAGGAAGCTCATGACGTCGGCCGAGATGCCGAAATCCATCCGCCCCATCAGCGCCTCGCCGGACAGCTTGAGCAGAATTCTCTGGTAGGCAGGTTTGGCGCTCATGGCGACACGAAATCCCGGAATCCTGTGGAGCGGACTTAACAGAAGGCCCCGTCGCCGGGGCCTCCTACCTCGTAGCTACGGAATGTTAACGCGGAATCAGGTTGCCGTGGGGGCCTTGATGCCTGCCTGCGCCATCACTTCCGCGGCGAAATCGCCTTTGGGCTTCTCGATACCTTCGCCGACGGCGTAGCGCACGAAACGCGCGACCTTGGCGTTCTTCGACTTGAGCAGCTTCTCGACCGTCTCGTCCGGGCTCTTGACGAACGGCTGGCCCAGCAGCGTGTTCTCGGAAATGAACTTGTTGACCTTGCCGTCGATCATCTTGGCGAGGATTTCGGCGGGCTTGGGCTTGAACACCTTGCCGGCTTCCTCCGCGTCGAGACGTGCTTCTTCCTGCTCCTTGGCCACCGTGGCCTCGATGATGCGGCGTTCGGCCTCGATCACCTCGGCCGAAAACGAAGCCGCATCAAGGAAGCGCGGGCTCATCGCGGCGACGTGCATCGCCAGATCCTTGCCGATGGCCTCGTCGCCGGCGTCCATCGCCAGGATCACGCCGATCTTGTCGCCCGGATGCATGTAGGTGACCAGCGGGCCGCCGGCCTTGGTCACCACGTCGAAGCGGCGGATCGTCATGTTCTCGCCGATCCGGCCGACCATCGCGCGGCGCGTCTCGTCCAGCGTCTCGGCACCGTCCTTGATCTGCACCAGCGCGTCGAGCGTCGTCGGGCGCTGCTTGACCGCCGCTTCGGCGGCACGCTTGGCCAGACCACGGAAATCATCGCCCTTGGCGACAAAGTCGGTCTCGCAGTTCAGCTCGACGACGGCCACCGCATCGGCGGTCGACGCGAACGCCAGCACGCCTTCTGCCGCGGTACGGCCGGCCTTCTTGTCGGCCTTGGCCGCGCCGTCCATGCGCAGCTTCTCGGCCGCGGCATCGAGGTTGCCGTCGGTGGCTTCCAGAGCCTTCTTGCAGTCACCCATGCCGGCGCCGGTGCGCTCACGCAGCTCCTTGACCTGGGCGGCAGTAATCTGCGCCATGCCTTACTCCTGCGCCTGTTCGGGACGGCGACCGCGCGGCGGACGGCCATCACCACCACCGGGCTTGCGCGGGGCCGAACGCGGCTTGCGCGGCGCCTGACGCTCTTCGCTGACCTCGACGAACTCCTCGACGCGGCCAGTGGTGTTGCTGCCACGGCCTTCGATGACGGCGTCGGCGATGCACTGCGTGTAGACGCGGATCGCGCGCGTGGCGTCGTCGTTGCCCGGAATCACCCAGTCCACCTGCGACGGGTCGTTGTTGCTGTCGACCACGGCGACGACCGGGATGCCGAGCTTCCTGGCTTCCGCGATCGCGTTCTTTTCGTAGCCGGTGTCGACGACGAACAGGCAGTCCGGCAGGCTCGGCATTTCCTTGATGCCGCCGAGCGACTTGCGCAGCTTCCCCAGCTCGCGCGTGAACGTCAGCTGTTCCTTCTTGGTGAGGCGGTTGATCGAGCCGTCCTCGACCTGCTTTTCCATCTCGATCAGGCGCTTGACCGAACCTTTCACGGTCTTGAAGTTGGTCAGCGTACCGCCCAGCCAGCGCTGGTTGACGTACGGCATGCCGCAGCGCCTGGCTTCTTCTTCCATCGCCTCGCGCGCCGCGCGCTTGGTGCCGACGAACAGCACGCGGCCGCCGCTGGCGGCGACCTTGCCGGCGAAGGAACAGGCGTCCTTCAGCATCGGCAGCGTCTGCTCGAGGTTGATGATGTGGATACGGTTACGATCGCCGAAGATGAACTGGTCCATCTTCGGGTTCCAGTAACGGGTGCGGTGTCCGAAATGAACGCCCGCCTCCAGCAACTGGCGCATAGTGACATTCGCCATTGGTTCAGCTCCTTGGGTTTTGGCTAACCGCGCCCGGTGCCCTCGCGAACGATGGGTACCCAAGTGGGCGCGGATGGATTTTCAAAGGCCGGAGCGGCGCCTGAGGGGCTTCCGCATTGCCTTTGAAGGGCGCGCTTTATACCATAGCGCCCCTTTGAAAACAACGATCTGCGCGCAGCCACGGATGTCCATCACGATCAAGAATGTCGACGAGCAGCAGAAGATGCGCGAGGCCGGCGTTGCCGCCGGACGCGTGCTGACGATGATCGAGCCTCATGTGAAGGCCGGCGTCAGCACCGACGAGCTCAACCGCATCTGCCACGACTACATCGTCAAGGAGCTCGGCTGCATCCCGGCGCCGCTGAACTACGGCGCCGCCCCCGGCCGGCCGCCGTTCCCGAAATCGATCTGCACCTCGGTGAATCACGTGGTCTGCCACGGCATTCCCGGCCCCAAGGTGCTGAAAAAGGGGGACGTCATCAATATCGACGTCACCGTCATCAAGGACAGCTTCCACGGCGACACCAGCCGCATGTACTCCGTCGGCGAACCGAGCATCCTCGCGCGCCGGCTGTCGGAAGCCACGCGCGAAGCGATGTTCGAGGGCATCCGGGTCGTGCGCCCGGGGACGCGTCTGGGTGACATCGGCCACGTCATCCAGCGCTACGTCGAACAGCGCGGCTTCTCGATCGTGCGCGAATACTGCGGGCACGGCATCGGCCGCGTGTTCCACGAAGACCCCCAGGTTCTGCACTACGGCCGGCCGGGCACCGGCCTGGAGTTGCAGCCCGGCATGACCTTCACGATCGAGCCGATGGTCAACGCCGGCCGGCCGGAGGTGAAGCTGATGCCCGATGCGTGGACCGTCGTCACCAAGGACCACTCCCTGTCGGCGCAGTGGGAACACACAGTCCTGGTCACCGAGAGCGGCTACGAAATCCTGACGCTGCGCGACGACGAAAAGTGATCGCAGAGGGCGCGATGCCCCGGTACGGCGATAAAATCCGCCCCTGCCGCCGCAACACTGTTCCCCTCCGGCTCCAATTCCTGACTTCCACTACGCATGGGCGCTGAAATCGATCTGGCCGAAGAAGAGGCCGCCACCATCTTCAGCGCGCCGCGCATCCGCTCGCGCCTGACGCAAGGCGGCTACGCGATCGCGGCGTTCCGCGACACGCTGCGCTGGGGACGCGACCGCCTGTACAGCCTGTTCGACGAAGGCATGCCGGCCGACTCGCTGGTGCACGCGCGCTCGCATCTGGTCGACGAGGTGTTGCGCTCCGCGTGGCACAAGTTCCTGCCGGAAGTCACGGAGGGCCTGGCGCTGGTCGCGGTCGGCGGCTACGGGCGCGGCGAGCTGCTGCCGCATTCCGACATCGACATCCTGCTGCTGTACCGCGGCGATGCGCTGGAAATGCACCGCAAGGCGCTCGAAGGCCTGACCGCGTTCAGCTGGGACATCGGCCTCGAGGTCGGCCAGAGCGCACGCACCGTCGACGACTGCGTGACCGAAGCCGGCAAGGACATCACGGTGATGACCAACCTGCTCGAAGCGCGCCTGCTCGACGGCGACGAGCAGCTGTTCCGCGAGATGCAGCAGGCGCTGACGCCGGACAAGGTGTGGCCGGTGAAGGCATTCTTCGAGGCGAAGAAGGCCGAACAGGCAGCGCGCTACCGCAAGTTCGATGACACCGGTTACAAGCTCGAACCCAACGTCAAGGAAAGCCCCGGCGGCCTGCGCGACATCCACACCATCGCCTGGGTCACCAAGCGCCATTTCGGCGCGCAGACGCTGACCGAGTTGCGCGAACGCGGCTTTCTCACCAAGCAGGAATGCGACGAGCTGTTCGCCGGCCAGGATTTTCTCTGGCGCGTACGCTTCGCGCTGCACATGATCAGCGGCCGCCGCGAAGACCGGCTGCTGTTCGACAGCCAGGTCCGCGTCGCGCAGCTGTTCGGCTACGTCGACACCGACACCAACAAGGCGGTCGAGCAGTTCATGCAGCTGTACTACCGCACGATCAAGTCGCTGTCGTGCCTCAACGACATGCTGCTGCAGCTGTTCGAGGAGGCGATCCTCCTTCCCGACAGCGCCGCGGACGCCGGCGAGCCGGAACCGCTCAACGCGCGCTTCCAGGTCCGCCACGGCTACATCGAAGCGCGCGACGACGAGGTGTTCCGGCGCCAGCCGTGGGCCCTGCTCGAAGTCTTCCTGCTGCTGCAGCAACACCCCCGGATCGAAGGCATCCGCGCGCAGACGCTGCGCATGATCCTGCGCGACGGCCGGCTGCTCACCGACGATGTGCGCACGTCGGTGAAAGCGCGCGCGCTGTTCATGGAAATGTTTCGCGAGGGCCGCGGACTGACGCGCAATCTGCGCCGCATGAACCGCTACGGCGTGCTCGGGCGCTACCTGCCCGAGTTCGGCCGCATCGTCGGCCTGATGCAGTACGACCTGTTCCACACGCTGACGGTCGACGAGCACATCCTCTACGTGCTGCGCAACGCGCGCCGCTTCGCGATGCCGCGCTTCCGCAGTGAGCTGCCGTACTGCAACGAGGTGATGGACCGCCTCGCCAAGCCGGAACTGCTCTACCTCGCCGCACTCTGGCATGACATGGCCAAGGGTCGCGGCGGCGACCACTCCGAGATCGGCTCCGACGAAGCGGCCCAGTTCTGTCTCGTGCACGGCCTGTCTCACGCCGATGCTGGCGTGGTCGCATGGCTGGTGCAAAACCACCTGCTGATGTCGCTGACCGCGCAGAAACAGGACATCAGCGACGCGCGCGTGGTCAGCGGGTTCGCCCACAAGGTCGGCGACCGCGCCCGTCTGGACTACCTGTACCTGCTGACCTGCGCCGACATCCGCGGCACCAATCCGGCACTGTGGAATTCGTGGCGCGAGTCCCTGCTCAAGGACTTGTACCGGCAGAGCATCCGCATCCTCGAAGGCGGCGTCGACCAGTCGATGCTCGAACAGGAGCGCGCCGGGGAAACGCGTGGCCGCGCGTTGTCGCTGCTTACGGCACGCGGTGTCGATCCCAAGGTCGCCGAGGAAGTCTGGAAGCGCTTCGACCCGGACTACTTCCTGCGCCACACGCCCGAGGAGCTGGCCTGGCAGCTGCCGGCCATCGCCGGCGCCACCGAGGACCAGCTGCCGGTGGTGCTGGTCGAAGCCGTCGACGATCGCGGCACGACCGTGTTCGTCTACACGCGCGACCGCGATCACCTGTTCGGTCTCTCCACCGGCCTGCTCGCGCGCCTGGGCCTGAACATCCTCGATGCGCGCCTGCACACGACCGAGGACGGCTTCGTGCTCGACTCCTACGTCGTCATCGAGAGCGACAACACGCCGATCACCGCGCCGATGCGCACCGACGAGATTCGCAACGCATTGCGCAAGGTGCTGAGCGACCCGGAGATGTCGACCATCGACGTCAACCGGCGCATGCCGCAGCGCCTCAAGCACTTCGACACGCCGACGCAGCTGTTTTTCAGCCAGGACCAGGCGCACAAGCGCACGCTGCTGGAGCTGGTGACGGCCGACCAACCCGGACTGCTGTCGCTGATCGGGCGCGTGTTCCAGAAACGCGGCATCCTGCTCAATGCCGCCAAGATCGCGACCATTGGCGAGCGCGCCGAGGACGTGTTCTACATCACCGACCGCATGCACCGTCCGCTCACCGACGACAAGGCGATCGAGGACCTGCGCGAAGTGCTGGTGCGCACCCTCGACCGCCGCGACGCGGCATAATTGCTCGCCCATTCCCTGTAGGAGCGGCTTCGGCCGCGATGCTCCGGCCATCGCGGCCGGGAGCCGCTCCTACGTCACCGCGAACAACCATGACGACTGCTGAGCTGAAGTCCCAAATCGAATCCGCGTGGGAGTCGCGCGAGACCCTGAACAAGTCCGACGCCGCGCTGCGCAGCGCGGTCGCCGAAGCGATCGAGTTGCTCGACACCGGCAAGGCGCGCGTCGCCGAGTCGACCGCCGACGGCTGGAAGGTCAACGAGTGGCTGAAGAAGGCGGTGCTGCTGTACTTCCGCCTGCACGACAACGCGCCGATCGAGATGGGCGCGTTGTCCGGCTACGACAAGGTGCCGCTCAAGTACACCGGCTGGACCGAAGCCCAGTTCAAGACGCAGGGCGCGCGTGTCGTGCCGCCCGCTGCCGTGCGCAAAGGCGCATACGTCGCCCCCGGCGCGATCCTGATGCCGTCCTACGTGAACATCGGCGCGTATGTCGGCAGCGGCACGATGGTCGACACCTGGGCCACGGTCGGCTCCTGTGCGCAGATCGGCGCGAACTGCCACCTGTCCGGCGGCGTCGGCATCGGCGGCGTGCTCGAGCCGTTGCAGGCCAGCCCGACGATCATCGAAGACGACTGCTTCATCGGCGCGCGCTCGGAAGTCGTCGAGGGTGTCGTCGTCGAGAAGGGCTCGGTGATCTCGATGGGCGTGTTCATCGGGCAGAGCACGCCAATCTATGACCGCGAGAACGACCGCGTGCTGTACGGCCGCGTGCCGGCCGGCAGCGTCGTCGTCGCCGGCTCGCTTGCCAAGAACGAGCGCTACAGCCTGAACTGCGCGGTGATCGTCAAACGCGTCAACGAGCAGACGCGCAAGAAAGTCGGCATCAACGCCTTGCTGCGCGACCTGTAAGAGCTCGTAAGTGAACAGCCCGGAGCTGGGACTGACGCAGGCGCTGATCGAGCGGCGCTCGTTGACGCCCGACGATGCCGGCTGCTGCGAGCTGATCGGCGCGCGCCTGGCCAAGATCGGCTTCCAGCTCGAGTACATCAATGCCGGCGGCGTCACCAACTTGTGGGCGACGCTCGGCAACGGTGGTCCGCTGATGATCTTCGCCGGCCACACCGACGTCGTGCCGCCCGGACCACACGAGCAGTGGGCGACCGATCCCTTCGTGCCGACGATCCGCGACGGCGTGCTCTACGGCCGCGGCGCCGCCGACATGAAGTCAGGCCTTGCGGCGATGGTTTGTGCGACGGAGCGCCTGCTGGCGCGGCGCACGCTGCGCGGGCGCTTGGCCTACCTGATCACCAGCGACGAGGAAGGCGCCGCGCGCTACGGCACGCGCCACGTCGTCGACGTGCTCAAGCAGCGCGGCATCAGGCCCGATTACGCCATCGTCGGCGAGGCCACCGCCGCCACGCAGCTGGGCGACCGCATCACCATCGGCCGCCGCGGCTCGCTGGGCTGCAACCTCAAAGTGCTCGGGCGACAGGGGCATGTCGCCTACCCGGACAAGGCCGACAACCCGATCCATCGTCTGGCGCCGGCACTGGCCGAGCTGTGCGCGACGCGCTGGGACGATGGCAATGTCCACTTCCCGCCGACGTCCTTCCAGGTCTCCAACCTGCACAGCGGCACCGGCGCCAACAACGTGATCCCGGACCACGCCGACCTCGTGTTCAACTTCCGCTTCTGCACCGAATCGACCGCAGAAGGTTTGAAGGCGCGGGTCACGGACATCCTCGACCGCCACGGCCTGCGCTATGAAGCGGACTGGTGGCTCTCCGGCGAACCCTTCCTGACCCGCAACGGCGCATTGATCGAGGCCGCGCAGGCCAGCGTCGCCGACATCACCGGCCTGACGCCGAGCCTGTTCACTGGCGGCGGTACGTCCGACGCGCGCTTCATCTCGCCCTGGGGTGCGGAAACCGTCGAGATCGGACCGGTCAACGACAGCATCCACAAGATCAACGAGCACGTCATCGTTGCCGACCTGCCGCGCTTGTCGGCGATCTACGAACGCATCCTCGATCGGTTGCTGTGATTACTGCTCCCGAATTCCGACCGCCGCGGCTGATCCGCCACGCGCAGATCCAGTCGATCCTGGCGACCAAGAGTCCGCGCCGGCGCAAGTGGCTGGCCGCCGGCAGCCGGATGGAAGCGGTCGCCCGACATCACGTCCTCGACGCCGGCGACGGCGTGCGCCTGACCGGATATCACTCGCAGCAGGCGGAGCAGCCCGCACGAGGCCTGGTCGTGCTGATTCATGGCTGGGAAGGCTGTCACGACTCGACGTACCTGTACTCGATGGCCTGCGCGCTGTACGGCACCGGCTACAACGTCTTCCGCCTCAACCTGCGCGACCACGGCGGCACGCACCATCTGAACCGCGAAGTGTTCAACTCGGCGCGGATCCAGGAAGTGCTGGGCGCGATCCGTGCCGTCCAGGCGCTGGATGCCACGCAACCCCTGTTCGTCATCGGCTTTTCGCTGGGTGGCAATTTCGCGCTGCGCGTGGGCATCCACGGCCCGGCCGCAGGCGTCGTACCGCAGCTGACGATCGGCATCTGCCCTTCGATCAACCCGCGCGCGACGATTGCCGCGATCGACGACGGCTCGGCACTGTTCCGCTGGTACTTCATGAAAAAGTGGCGCAAGACCGTGCGCGCCAAGGCCGCGGCATGGCCGGAGTACGGCGCGCAGGCCGACAGCTATCTGCAGATGGAGAAACTGCTCGACATCACCGCGCGCTTCGCCGAGGAGCAGACCGAGTACGGCGCGATGGACCCCTATCTCGCCGCGTACACGCTGACGCACGAGCAGATTCTCGCAGCGCCCTCGCCGCTGGCGATCATCACCGCGGCGGACGACCCGGTGATCCCGCTGGAGGACTTCCGCGGGCTGTCGGCAAGCGGATCGCTGCGCCACCTGGAAGTCACCGCGCACGGCGGCCATTGCGGCTTTATCGAAACCCTGCAACTGCAGAGCTGGGCCGAGCGCCGCGTGCTGGCGTTGTTGGCAACCTCCGCGTAGAAACGCAAATCCGCTCGAGGATGGTTTCCGCGAGCGGCTTTGTGAACCGTTCGACCGTCAGGCCGCCTTTTCGAGCTTGGCGTCCCACTGCCCCATCGCGGCGAGGCCGTTCATCTTCGACCGATGCAGGTGCGCCTTCTTGCCGGCGTCGACGTTGGAGCCGCCCCAGGCATTGAGCGCCGCATGCTGCAGGGCGCGGCCGTAGGAGAACGTCAGCTTCCACGGATTCGGGCCCATCTTGTTCATGGCGTCCAGATGCGCGGTCGCGTCCAGGTCCGACTGGCCGCCGGAGAGGAAGGCGATGCCCGGCACTGCCGCCGGCACATGGCGCTTGAGCGTGCGCAGCGTCGCCGCCGCGACGGTCTGGACGTCCGCCTGCACCGCGCACTTCTTGCCGGAAACGACCATGTTCGGCTTGAGCACGATGCCTTCGAGGAAGACGTTCTGGCGACTGAGCTCCTCGAACACCGCTTCGAGCGTGCGGTTGGTGACCGCCTCGCAGACCTCGACCGTGTTGTCGGCGTCCATCAGCACTTCCGGCTCGACGATCGGCACGATGTCCGCTTCCTGGCACAGCGCGGCGTAGCGCGCCAGCGCATGCGCATTGGTGTGGATGCAATAGTCGGTCGGGATACCGTTTCCAATCGTGAGCACCGCGCGCCACTTGGCGAAGCGTGCGCCGGCTTCCCTGTACTTGGCCAGGCGATCGCGCAGGCCGTCGAGGCCTTCGGTGATCGTCTCGTTCGGCGAACCGGCCAGCGCCTTGGTGCCCTTGTCGACCTTGATGCCGGGGATCACGCCCTTGGACGCCAGCAGCTTCGGAAACGGCGTGCCGTCGAGGCCCGACTGGAACAGGGTCTCTTCGAACAGGATCACGCCGCTGGTGTGCTTCTCGAAGCCCGGCGTCGTGAACAGCATGTCGCGATACGCGCGGCGATTGGGCTCGGTGTTCTCGACGTTGATGCTCTTGAAGCGCTTCTCGATCGTACCCGTGCTCTCATCGGCGGCCAGAAGGCCGCGCCCGCCCGCCACAATGGCCTTGGCGGTTGCGTTCAACACCTGCTCGTTCATGGATATCTGACTCCGCTGATCTCGTCTTGAGCGCCGGCCCGTGCCGGCTTTGGGGGTCTGGATTTTAGCGGAAAGGCAGGGGGCCGGTCAGCCGCACCGGGACAACTCGGATAGAATCGCGGGCCCCGTTTCCGCTTGTTTTGAAAGTCGCGGCCACGGATGGCCGCGTCTTGTACAGGACGTGCACGTGGAGAGGTGGCAGAGTGGTCGATTGCAGCGGTCTTGAAAACCGCCGAACCGCAAGGTTCCGGGGGTTCGAATCCCTCCCTCTCCGCCACCGAATTGTCGTGCTCGCGAAGGCCCCCTATAATTCGCGCCCCTCGCCGGGATAGCTCAGTCGGTAGAGCGACTGATTCGTAATCAGTAGGTCGCAGGTTCGATTCCTGTTCCCGGCACCATAGAGTCGCTCGCCGCCTGTCCACCCGGCGATGTCGAAATACGGAAATACGAGGAGGCCCGCGTAACGCGGGCTTTTTTGTTTCCGTGCGAGGCCAGACATGCAGGCCGCGCCCGATCAACGCTCCGCTCGTCCGTTGCACTCAAATCCCCAATCCGCTCGATAACACGGATACCTGCACCCAAGAACATCAAAATGCGCCAACACATCGCACATTTGGATGCACAAACAACGCGATAGATGTGCTAGCCTCGAATCGACGTAAGGAGTACGGGGCGCTCGGGGGAGCCACATGGATGTGCTGGCGAAAACAGGGGCGGTGAGAATGAGGCCGTTGGTCTGCAACTGGCCGCCGCTCATCAGTTATCTACAATTCCCGACGGTCCGTTTCCGGAACCCTTCCACAATGAAGTGCGCAAAGGGATTTACGCTCCTTGAGTTGCTGATGACAGTCGCAATACTGGCCATCCTGCTCGCTATCGCGGTTCCCAGTTTCCGCGAATTCATGCTCAACAGCCGGCGCACCACCATCGTCAATGAGCTGGTTGCGTCGCTCTCGCTTGCGCGCAGTGAGGCGCAGCGAAACGGCCAGATTGTCGTTGTGTGCCCGACAGCGGACGGCGCCAGCTGCGGAGACAATTGGGCACTTGGCTGGCTGGTCTTTATGGACCTCGACGACGACGGCGTCGTCGATGCTCCAGATGGCGTCCCTCCGGACGAGACCGTCTTCAAGTCGTTCCGACCCGAAGGGAACGCGCATACGATCGTTTCGAGCCTCGCACAGCAAACTACACCGTACCGATTCCGGCCGTTCAATGCGGCTGCGACCAATGGCACGCTGCGAATCTGCGACAGCCGCGGCGTATCGAAGGCCCGCGGTGTCGTCATCAATATGTCCGGACGAGTCGAGTTCACGACCAAGGTGGCACAGTGTCCCTGAAGCGACCATGACCACGAGCCATTTCCGAGCGATGTCACCCCGTTTCCACGCCGGCGTCAGCCTGATCGAGGTGCTGGTTGCGGTCGTCATCGTTTCTCTAGGCGTTCTGTCCGTGGTGGCACTGCAACTGGTCTCAAAGCGCAACAACCTGGACTCTCAGCAGCGGACCATTGCGTCGCAGTTGGCCTTCGACATGATCGAACGCATGCGCGGCAACGGAGGCGCGAACGCACTCACGGTCTACCTCAACGAGTCGCCCCATATTGTCGGCTACAAGAACGCGCAGCCGGCTCCTGCCTGCAGCAGTGAAGCGACCCTGTGCAACACGGTGGAAACCGCTCGCTTTGACCTGTGGGAATGGGCGCAGAACCTGCGCGGCGCGTCGGAGCAGATCATTGACGGCGCCCAAGTGGACCTCGTTGGCGGACTGGTATCGCCCTTTGCCTGTATTGAAGGCCCAATCGGTGGGACGAGTGGCTTCTACACGGTGACGATTGCGTGGCGCAGTTCCTTGTCGCTGCCCGCCAACGCCGACCCGGCATTGGCCTGCGTGCAAGGCACCGGACTCTTCGGCGATGCAGACGAGTTCCGACGAGTGATGCAGGTTCGCGCATTCATCACGAACTAAATGAACATGAGCCCCTCCCACCCCATGCGCGCCGCGACGATCACGAGGAACCCCAAGGAAGCACTGCAATCGCGCGGCTTCACGCTGATCGAGCTGATGATCGCGATGGTGCTGGGCCTGGTCGTGATCGCCGCGATCGGATCCCTGTTCTTGTCGAGCAGCCGCAGCTTCCGCGAAGACGAACAGGTCTCGCGCACGCAGGATGACCTGCGCTTCGCGCTTGCGCAGATCTCGCAGGATGCCGAAATGGCCGGCTTCTGGTCGCCGCTGTTCAATCCGAGCTTGATCAACCTGGACGACAGCCTGCTGGCTCTCGATCCGGGCGACGACTGCGGACCGCCAACCGCTGCCCCCGGGCCCGCCGCGCTGTGGAGCTTCGGCGCGCTGAATCCGCCCATCGCCTATCTCGACAACGCAACGGCGGCCCAGGCCAATGCGGCTTTTCCATGCATCGATCCGGCCGAGTTTCAACCGGACACGGACGTCATTGCGATCAAGCGCTTGGCGGCGACTGTGGCCAATACGGTGCAGGGAGAGGCAGACAACCGTGATGGCCTGGAGGAAGACCTCGTCTATCTGCAGACCAATAACCTGACCGGCATGCTGTACGTACAGGCAGGTGGCGGAGCCACGAATCCACCTGCCGCGTCGGTCATGCCGGCGCCGGTGGCCGGTTCTACCATCACCTACACCTATTGGGAATACACGCCGGTCATCTACTACGTGCGCAATTACGCGCGCACCGCCGGCGATGGCATCCCGGCCCTGTGTCGCAAGATCCTTGTCAGCTCACCCGGTACCCTGAGGTTCCAGGGCGATCCCAATGGCTGCCTCGTTTCGGGGATCGAGGACTTGCAGATCGAATATGGAATTGACCAGCGCAATCGCGTCGGGGTCATGAATGTCTCGGATGGCGCGCCGGAGTATTACGTGACCAATCCGACAGCGGCGCAGTGGCCATGGATCTCGGCCGTGAAAATCCACGTCATTGCGCGGTCGACAGAACCAGGCCGCGGATACCAGAATCTGAAAACGCTCGTGGTCAGCAACTCGGCGCTCGGCACCCCGGATGACCGCTTCTACCGCAGAACCGCCACGACCGTTGTATTGATGCGGAACTTCATCGACCAGAGACTGCAATGAGGCAAAGTTTCACTCTTCGGCAGACCGGCATGGCTCTGGTCGTGGGCCTGATCCTGATGCTCATCATCACGCTGCTCGCGCTCAGTGCGGTGCGCTTCAGCGGCGTCGGCGTGCGCGTTGCGACCAACGAGGAGCTCCGCATCGACGCCTTCCAGCAGGCGCAGTCGATCGCCGACGCCATCATTTCGAATCCAGACAGCACACCGGTCGTCGGCAACGCCGGCAATATCTTCTGCACGCCCGGCAACACGGATCCTAAGTGCACGACCACAGACCTGGTTCTGCCCGAGAATGCCTACGCCACTGAGGTCGCCAAGGGAATCATCAGCGCCCAGGTGGAGCGCATGACCCCCGAACTGGGGCCTCCCCCGTTCGGCTACAGTGCACGATGCTTCAGATCCGCGACATTCACGGTCCGCGGCGCCTACGATGCCACGACGGAAGGCCAATCCCGTTCCACCATCCAGCAGGGCCTCATCCTGCCGGTCCAGATCGGCCAGTGCTAGCACCGGTACATTCGGAGACACGATCATGTTGAAGAAAGCACGCCTTGCAATCCTGAGCGCCGCGATCGTCGTCCTCTCCGGACGGCTGTATGCCGACGACACCGACATCTACATCCTGCGCGAGCCTCCCGAGGATGCGGCGCCGCTGGTCATGTTCAGCCTGGACTACCGGGCCAACCTGACTTCGACGATCTGTGCCAAGGCCGATGACGCCAGCTGCTCGGCCGCGCAATACTTCGCCAACTACAAGGACGAGTCCGGCAACCCGGACGCATTCCTCAAGGCCCAGCTCGACGCGATCGGCAGCGGCAAGTTCTATTTCTTCGACCTGCTGAGGCTCGCGCTGTACGTCGTGACCAGCCAGTCCGAGTTCAAGAACGTCAAGGTCGGGCTCATGATGAGCCACAACACCGAGAACAACTGCGTCGGTCCCGCCGCTAACAAGTGCAGCAACGGTGGCGCGATTCTCTTCGGCTTCCGCCGGCTTGGCGACGCCGGGGTGCCCCAAGACTTCCAGACTCGACTGACCGCGCTGCGCGGAATCAAGTCCGGGGCCAACTCGACGGACCATGAATACCAGGGTGCGGAGCTGTTCTTCGAGTACTACCGCTACATCACCGGCGGGCTGATCTTCAATGCGCACAACGGCGCGGTTGACTACGAGTCGGGCAACAAGGTCAACAGAAACACCAACATGGACAAGTACGCGCCCGCGTCGTGGGATACCGCGATCGAGCGCGTGGCGGACAAGCGCTACGTCAATCCGCTCGACGAAGCCGGCAAGTGCACGCGGCTGTACACCATGAACTTCATGTTCGGCAACTCGGTGTCGGACAGCGATTCGAACAGCTATATCGACGACGCCGTCGACGCAGGCGGTCTCGGCGTGCCAATTCCGAACAATGACCCCTTCGAGGCCGTGATCCGGCGCCTGAACCAGATGGATGTCGACAGCGGTCTCGCCGGCCTCCAGAGCGTCACGTCCTACTTCTTCGTCAAGTCGAGCAATCAGACCAACAAGGTGTCGGACTACGCGGAGGCCGGCGGCACCGTCGCGCGCGCCGCCGGCGACGATCCGGAATCGCTGATCGAGGACATCACGGCGATCTTCCGCGAAATCCTGGCCACCAGCACGACCTTCGTCGCGGCATCGGTGCCGGTCAACGTGTTCAACCGCGCTGCCGTCGTCAACAACGTCTACATCGCCTTGTTCGAGGCAGACGCCAAGCCGTACTGGGTCGGCAACCTGAAGAAACTGCAGATCGACACGACCAGCCAGAACGATCCCGTTCTGGTCGATGCGCTGAACAACAATGCAATCGTCGCCGACGGCCGCATTCGATTCGATGCGCTGACGTTCTGGACCGACCCGACCCAGCTGACCGATTCCGACCCTGCCAACAACATCTATGCCGGCCGCGACGGCCGCCACGTCAACCGTGGCGGCGCGGGCCAGAAGATCCCGGGGTTCATCAGCGGGACGCCCACCGCCAGCAATGCCGACGCCGGCGCCCGCCAGTTGCTGTATTTCGACGGCTCGACGCTTGCCGCGCTCGACGCCACCGACACGAAGAAGGCGGACGCGGGCGTGCAGGCCCAGCTCGGAACCGTGGGTGACGAAGGCGCGACCCTGCAGGCGCTCAAGTACATCCGCGGCTACGATTCCTTCGATGAGGACGGCGACGCGAATTTCGTCGAACGACGCAAGTGGATCATGGGCGATCCGCTGCACTCGCGCCCGCTGCCGATCAACTTCGGTTCGACCGGCGACTTCAGCGTCGACAATCCCGGCATCTACGTCGCCGTGGGCAGCAACGACGGCTTCATGCGCCTGGTCCGCAATACGACGACCGGCGGCAACCAGAGCGGCGAGGAGGTCTGGGCCTTCATGCCGCCCGAAGGCATGAAGGTGCAAACGAAGCTCGGCAAGAATCTGAAGGATGTCGCTGACCGGCATCCCTACTCCGTCGATGGCGCACCGGCCGCGTTGGTGCTCGATCAGAACCAGGACGGCGAAATCACCGGCAGCGACAAGGTCTATCTCTACTTCGGGCTGCGCCGCGGCGGCAAGAGCTACTACGCGATCGACATCACGAACCCGGTGGCGCCCAATTTCGCATGGCGCGCGACGAACGCGACCGCCGATTTCGCCGAGGTGGGACTGTCGTTCTCGCAGCCCAAGATCGGCGTCGTCAAGGTCGACGGCACGGACGTGCCGGTGGCGGTCGTCACCGGCGGGTATGACGAGAACAAGGATACCCACGGGCTGGGCACCGACGACACGACCGGCCAGGGCCTGTACGTGGTCAATGCGCTCACCGGCAAGTTGATCTGGAAAGCGGTGAAAGGGGCGAGTACCGGCCCTGTGGGCGGCGACGACACCAAGTTCACGCATTCCAAAATGCTCGACAGCGTTCCCTCCGACCCGACGGTCGTCGACACGGACGGCGATGGCCTGATCGACCGCGTGCTGTTCGGCGACAGCGGCGGCAAGATCTGGCGCGCCGACATCACGACTGCCAAGCGCGACAAGTGGAAGCTGACGCTGCTGGCCAACGTCGGGCGTCACGCCAGCTACACCGATGGACTGGTCACGCGCATGAACGACCGCCGCTTCTTCCACGAGCCGGACATCGCGCGCGTCAAGGATCCGGTAACGGCGCAAATCTACGACGCGGTGGTCGTGGGCAGCGGCGACCGCGAAAATCCGCTGGACTACGGCGGCGCGCCGAAGAACTGGTTCTACATGATCAAGGACCGCAATCTCGCCGTCGGCAGCGCCACCGACAGCACGCTGGGCCATGAAGACCTCGCCGACATCACCGACGGCTGCCTGCTCAAGCCTGACGCCACTCCCACCACATGTGGCCTCGAGCCCAAGTTCAGCAACGGCTGGAGGCTGCAGATGGAGGAGACAGGCGAAAAGGTGCTTGCAGCGCCACTGACCCTTGCCGGCACCGTCTTCTTCACCAGCTATATCCCGACGACTCTCGACGATGCATGTGAGCCGAGCGAGGGCACTGGCCGCGTCTACGCCGTCGACCTTTACACCGGCAATCCGCTCTACTCGAGTTACAACGACGAAACCGGACTGCAGGTGACTGACCGCTTCCAGCAGCTCGACTCGCCCGGCATTCCTGCGCAGGTCGTGTTCGTCCCCGGCATGCCGGCGGACAAGAACATCCTGCGGCCGGACCTCAAGTTCACTGACGCGCCGAGTAGCAGCCGCCTCCGGACCTTCTGGCACCGCCAATAACGCAGGACTGCGCGCATGCGAAGAAACACGGGATTTACGCTGATCGAGCTGATGATTGTCATCGTGGTGATCGCGGTCCTCGCGGGGATCGCGCTTCCCTCGTATCGTGGTTACGTGCTGCGTTCGAATCGCGGCTTGGCGAAGACGGTGCTGAGCGACCTTTCTGCCCGCCAGGAAAGTTTTTTCTCGGACCGCAAGCGATACGCGTTGACGCTTGACGAGCTCGGGTTGGGAGCGAATCCGGTTTATGTCGGCCCCGACGGAGACATCACTGCGACCATGACGGGTTCACACTACAGCATCACGCTGGTGAATCCCTTGAACGCCAGCTTCACGCTCCAGGCGACGCCCGTCAACCAACAGACCGCGGATGCCGCCTGCGCCATCCTCTCGATCACGTCGACCGGCACGCGCGCTGCTAGCGGCCCCAAGGGTCAGGAGTGCTGGGCACGCTGAATCTGTCTCCACGCGCCCCTCGCTGAAATCAGCGCGGGGCGCTTTTGCGTCGGGATTTGGGCCGCATCAAGTCAGGCGGGTCTATCCGGAGCGAGCGCCGATCGCCCGCCGCAACGCCGGCGGCAGCGAGAACACAATGTTCTCCGGACGTCCGGGAAGTTCGGTCGCGACCTTGCCACCGAACTGCCTGAGCCGCTCGACCACCTCCTGAACCAGCACTTCGGGTGCCGACGCGCCGGCGGTCACGCCGATGCGGTGTCGACCCTGCAGCCAGTCCGCGCGGATGTCATCCGCGCCGTCGATCAGGTGCGCGACCACGCCGCGCTGCTCGGCCAGTTCACGCAGGCGGTTGGAGTTGGAGCTGTTGCGCGAGCCGACGACGAGCACGACATCGCAGCGTCCGGCGAGGTCTTTCACCGCGTCCTGACGGTTCTGCGTGGCGTAGCAGATGTCGTCCTTGCGCGGTCCATGGACTTCCGGGAAGCGGACGCGCAACGCGTCGATGACGCGCGCGGTGTCGTCCATCGACAGCGTGGTCTGCGTCACGTACGCCATCCGCGACGGATCGCGGATCGGCAGGCGCTCGACGTCGTCCGGTGTTTCGACCAGAAAGATCCGGCCACCGTGGCGGTCGTCGAACTGGCCCATCGTGCCTTCGACCTCTGGGTGTCCGGCATGCCCGATCAGTACCACTTCCCTGCCCTCGCGCGAGTAGCGCTGGACTTCGATATGCACCTTGGTCACCAGGGGGCAGGTCGCGTCGAACACGGTCAGGCCGCGCGACGTGGCCTTCTCGCGCACCGCCTGCGACACGCCATGCGCCGAGAAGATGCAGGTGGCGCCGTCCGGGATCTCGTCGACTTCCTCGACGAACACCGCGCCCTTGGCGCGCAGGCGGTCGACGACGAACCGGTTGTGCACGACCTCGTGGCGCACGTAGATCGGCGCACCGAGCGCATCGAGCGCGCGCTCGACGATCTCGATCGCACGATCGACGCCAGCACAGAAGCCGCGAGGATTGGCGAGCAGGATTTCCATCAAGGCTTCCCGCCTGCGTTCACGGCGGCGCACCGTGTTCGGCGCAGGTCGAGAAGCATGTCGAGCATCAGCAGGCCGGTGCCGAGCGAGATCGCCATGTCGGCGACGTTGAACGCGGCGAAATGCCAGGTGCCGACGTAGAAGTCGACGAAGTCGACGACATGGCCGCGCGCAACGCGGTCGATGACGTTGCCCAGCGCCCCGCCCATGATCAGCGTCAGCGCGCCGGCGACCAGCGTCTGCCCGTGCGGATTGCGCCGCAGCCACCACAGGATGCCCAGGCTGACCGAAGTCCCCAGCAGCACGAAGAACGCCGGCGGCGCATTCGACAACATCGAGAACGCCGCGCCGGTGTTCCTCATGTGCACGAGGTTCAGGCTCGGAACGACGGGGATGACGTCGAACCAGTTGAGATGGCGCACGACCAGCTGCTTGGTGATCTGATCGACGAGGATCACGAGCACCGCCAGCCACAGCAGATACACATTCTTGTACTTGAAGGACATTACCGCCCCGTCATGCGTAGCCAGGCGATTGCCGTCCACGCCCAGATCAGATTGAACACCCAAACCAGGACCGGCGTCAGCACGCCGAGTTCCAGTCCCAGCCAGCCGTAGCCGGAGCGGTATGGGAACATGCACAGCAACTGGAACAGCGTCGGCGCAAGGCTCAGCACGATCCCCAGAACGAAGGGATGGCCGCGCAAAGGCAGCAGCAGCTGCAGCCCCCACAACCCGCCCCAGACCAGCCGCGGATAGAGCCAGGCCGGGATCAGCGCCGGCGCGATGCCGACGCCCAGCGCCGCGGTGAGGCCGTAGCGCCCCGCGGCCCAGACCGCGAGGCTGTTGATCAGCGCGCCGATGACGCCGGCCGCAAAGGCGAGCGACAACGCCCTCGGCATCAGAGAAAGCGCCTCGTCTCGCCATCGCCATCGATGTTGTCGACGCAGCGCCCGCACAGCGTCGGATGTGCAGCGTGACTGCCGACGTCCGCGCGCTGATGCCAGCAGCGCTCGCACTTGGCGTACGCCACCGGGCGCGCTGCGACCCAGACCGTCTCGTCGCCCGGCAGCGTCGCAGCCACCGCATCGGCGGTCTTCAGCCCGGCAGCGAGGACTTCAACGCCCGAGGTGATGAACCAGAAACGCAGCTCGTCTCCGACTTGGCGGAACGCCGCGGCCGCATCACCGTCGGCATACAGGCTGACCTCGGCGCTGAGTCCCGAGCCGATCTGCCCGGCGACGCGCAGATCCTCCAGCACCTTCTTGACGCTCTCGCGCACGACGCACAGACGCGCCCAGTCGACACCGTCGGCGGCCACGGTCGGAAACGCGTGCCAGCGCTGTGCGAACACAGAATCCTGGGCCGAGTCCTGGACCGAACCGCTGGTATCGCGGGGCAACATGCGCCAGATCTCGTCGGCGGTGTACGACAGGATCGGCGCGATCCAGCGCACCAGGCCTTCGGCGAGGTGATACAGCGCCGTCTGCGCCGAGCGTCGCCCGAGTGACGCGCGCGGCATCGTGTATAGCCGGTCCTTGATCAGGTCCAGGTAGCGGCCGCCCAGATCGACAACACAATAGTTGTGCAGCTTGTGATAGACGACGTGGAACTCGCGCCGCGCGTAAGCCTCGCGCAGCTCGTCCTGCAGCTTCGCCGCTTCGGCGATCGCCCAGGCATCGACCGCGACCAGCTGCTCCGGCCCGACGCGATCGCGCACCGGATCGAAACCGTCAAGATTGCCGAGCAGAAAACGCGCCGTGTTGCGGATGCGCCGGTAGGCATCGGCCATGCGCGCGAGCAGCTTGTCCGAGATCGCGATCTCGCCGGAGTAGTCGCTGGCTGCGACCCACAGGCGCAGCACGTCGGCGCCCAGCGTCTTGAGCACCTGCTGCGGCGCGACGACGTTGCCGAGCGACTTCGACATCTTGCGGCCCTGCTCGTCGACCGTGAAGCCGTGCGTCAGCACCGCCTTGTACGGCGCGTGCCCGTACATCGCCACGCTGGTCAGCAGCGACGACTGGAACCAGCCGCGATGCTGGTCCGAGCCTTCGAGATAGATGTCCGCCTGCGGCGCGGTCCCGTCTTTCAGTTCATCCGGCGCCGCCGACTTGAACGAGCACTGGTGCACAACGCCGGAGTCGAACCAGACGTCCAGCGTGTCGGTGCACTTCTCGTAGCGCTGGCCGTCGACACCCCAGTCTTCCGGGGCGGAGCCGAACCAGGCTTCGAGCCCGTCGGCCTGGACTTTATCCGCGACCTTGTGCAACAGCTCGGCGGTCTGCGGATGCATCTCCTGGGATTGTCGATCCACGAACAGCGCCAGCGGCACGCCCCAGTAGCGCTGCCGCGAGATGCACCAGTCCGGACGGCCGGCGACCATCTCGCGGATGCGGTTCTCGCCCCAGTCAGGAATCCATTTTGTTTGCGCGATCGCGGCAAGCGCCTGCTGGCGCAAACCGTTCTTGTCCATCGACACGAACCACTGCGGCGTCGCGCGGAAGATCAGCGGTGTCTTGTGGCGCCAGCAGTGCGGGTAGCTGTGCGTGATCTGACCATGCTGCAGCAGCGCGCCGCGCGTCGTCAGCGCGTCGATGATCAGCGCATCGGCCTTGCGCACGTGATGGCCTTCGACAACCGGCGTGCCGTCGAAGAACACGCCGGTGCTGGCCACTGGGTTGTCGACCGGCAAGCCGTATTGCTGTCCGACCGCATAGTCTTCCTGACCGTGCGCCGGTGCCGTATGCACGAGGCCGGTACCGGCCTCGAGCGTGACGTGGCTGCCGAGAATCAGCGGCACCTCGCGGCCCGCGAACGGGTGCTGCGCCTTGAGCCCTTCCAACTTGGCGCCCGGAACCGTCGCCAGGATTTCGGGGGTCTCCTTGAGCAGAGCCGCGAGCCCTTCGAGCAGCTGGGCGGCGACGATGATCCTGCCGGCATGCGCAAACGCCGCGAGCACGTAATCGATCTCCGCGCCGGCGGCGATCGCCTGGTTCGCCGGCAACGTCCACGGCGTCGTCGTCCAGATCACGAAAGCGGCGCCCGCGGCGTCGCGCACATCGAAGCGATCGGCGAGTTCGTCCGCATCGGCGGCCGCGAACTTCACGTAGATCGACTGCGACTGCTTGTCCTGGTACTCGACCTCGGCCTCGGCCAGCGACGAGCCGCAATCCAGGCACCAGTGCACCGGCTTGAAGCCGCGCACGACGTGCCCGTTCTCGACGATCTTCGCCAGCGCGCGCAGCTGTTCGGCCTCGAAGGCCGGCTGCATCGTCAGGTACGGGTTGCCCCACTCCGCCAGCACGCCCAGACGCTTGAAGTCTTCACGCTGTCGGCCAATCTGCTCGTTTGCATACTCGCGGCACTTCTCGCGAAAGGCCCTGGCATCGAGCTTCTCTCCGACCTTGCCGAACTTCTTCTCGACCTGCAGCTCGATCGGCAGCCCGTGGCAGTCCCAGCCCGGAATGAGGCGCGCGCGATAGCCGTCCAGCCGCGCCGCCTTGACGACGATGTCCTTGAGCACCTTGTTGACCGCGTGCCCGATGTGAATGTCGCCGTTGGCGTACGGCGGGCCGTCGACGAACCAGAACGCTTCGCGATCCGCGCTGGCGGCCTGGACCGCGGCGTAGACGTCGTCCTTCTGCCAGCGCTCGAGCATCTCCGGTTCGCGCCTGGCCAGATTGGCCTGCATCGGAAATTCGGTCTGCGGCAGATTGATGGTGGATTTGTAGTCGGTCACAGGCGTACAGGGAAATGTCGGGGCCGCCGGACGGCAGCCCGCGCGCAGCAGGGCGCAAAAAACCTGTGGATTATGCGGTTTGGCCGGCGAAAAAGGCCACTGCGTCGGCCTTGTCGCACTGCATCTGCGCGGCCAGCGCGGCCAGCGACTCGAAGCGCAGTTCGGGGCGCAGGTAGTGCCGGAACACCACCGACACCGTGTCGCCATAGAGATCGGGACAGTCGCCGATCACATGCGTTTCCAGCAGGCAGCGCCGCAGGCCCAGCGTCGGGCGCACGCCCAGGTTGGCCACGCCCGGCAGCGCCGGCGCATCCGGCTGCGACAGCCGGCTCAACTCGACCGCATAGACCCCCAGATGCAGGGCCGGCGGACGCACCATCCCGACGTTCGCCGTCGGCATGCCGAGCTGACGGCCGAGGCGCAAACCGCCGCGCACGCGCCCCACCAGCCGATACGGCCGCCCCAGCAATTCCGCCGCACGCGCCAGATCCGGCTGGGCCAGGGCTTCGCGCACCGCGGTCGAGCTGCAGCGCAGGCCCGCGCTGACGACACTGTGCAGCGCATCCACGGCAAAGCCATGGTGGCCCGCCTCGCGGCGCAGCAGATCGGCATCGCCGGAGCGGCGTGCGCCAAAACGGAAATCGTCGCCGATCACGAGCGCGCGTACGCCCAGCCGTTGAACCAGCAGCTCGCGCACGAACACCGGCGCCTCGATCGAAGCGAAGGCGCGGTCGAAGCGCTGCACGACCAGCCGCTCGACGCCCAGCTGCGCCAGATCCAGCAGCTTGCCGCGCAGCGTGCCGATACGCCCCGGCGCCTGATCGCGGGAGAAGAATTCGCGCGGTGTCGGCTCGAAGCTGAGAATCGTCGCTGGCACGCCAAGCCGGCGCGCATGCTCGACGGTGCGCCGGATCAGCAGTTGATGTCCGAGGTGCACGCCGTCGAAGTTGCCGATCGCCAGCGCACAGCCGCGCGTATCGGACTTGAGATTGTGCAGGCCGCGAACCAATTGCATGGACGTATCTTAGAGTGACGTCCGGCGAAAATGCGCAGGCCGCATGCCGACGATCCCCAAGCATGCGAAGTACAGCGCCGCAGCGCCGGCGACGGTCGCCGTGACGCGCAGCGCGCGTTCGTGCCCCGCCATCGCCAGCCACGCGTCGAGGGATCCCGCAAAACCCAGCAGCAGCGCCGCCATCAGAAGATTCGCGAGCAGCAGGCGCAGGCCGAACTGCGCCCAGCCGGGCGCAGGCCGATAGGCATCGTCGCGGCGCAGTCGGCGCAGCAGGAGCAAGGCATTGATCCAGGCCGAGCTCGACGTCGCTGCCGCCAGACCGGCATGCGCCGCCGGCAATTCAAACCAGCGCGCCGCGGCGAAGACCGTCAGGCTGATCGCCATGCCGCAGCACAAGGAAATGATTCCGTAGCGCACCGGCACGCGGGTCTCCTGACGCGCGTAGAAGCCGGGCACCAGCACCTTGACCAGCGAGAAGCCCATGAAACCGGCGCCGTAGGCCCACAGCGCGTAGGTGGTCATCTGCACATCGCGCGCATCGAAGGCGCCGTAGCCGAACAGTGTCGCCACCAGCGGGCCGCTGAACAGCACCAGCCCCAGCGCTGCGGGCACGCCGATCAGCAGGATCGTGCGCAAACCCCAGTCCAGCGTGTGCGAGAAAGCATCGACCGAACGCGTTGCGTGATGCGCCGACAGCGCCGGCAGGATGACGGTGCCGACCGCGATGCTGAAGATGCCCAGCGGAAATTCCATCAGGCGATCCGCGTAATACAGCCAGCTCACCGCACCGTCGCCGAGAAAGCTCGCCAGCGCGGAATCCATCAGCAGACTGACCTGCGCGACGGAGGAACCGATCATCACCGGAAGCATCAGGTTGATGATCCGGCGCACGCGTGAATCGCGCCAGGCCCAGCGCGGACGCGACAGCAGGCCGAGGCTGCGCAGCGCCGGCAGCTGGAACGCGAACTGCAGAATGCCGGCGACGAACACCGCATAGGCCAGCAGGTGCACCGAACCGGCATCGATGAACGCGGTCGCGATCAGGCACAGGTTCAGGATCACCGGCGTGAACGCCGGCACCGCGAAGCGTCCATAGCTGTTGAGCACGCCGGAGACCAGCGCCGTCAGCGAGATGAACATCAGGTACGGAAACGTCCAGCGCAGCAGCTCGGTGCCCAAGGCGTGCTTCTGCGGATCGCTGCCGAAGCCCGGCGCGAACACCCAGATCAGCAGCGGCGCCGAGACACAGCCGACCAGTGTGATGAGCGCCAGCACGCCCGCCAGCGTGCCCATCACCACGGCCGCCAGGTCGCGCGCCTCCGCCTGCGTGCCGGTCGTCTTGGTCTCGGTGAATACCGGCACGAAGGCCTGCGAAAACGCCCCTTCGGCAAACATGCGGCGGCCGAAATTGGGAATCTTGAGCGCAATCAGGAAGGCATCCATCGCCGCGCCCGCGCCGAAAGCGCTGGCGAAAATCACGTCACGCACGAAACCCAGCACGCGCGACAACAGCGTCATCGAGCCGACGACGCCCGAAGATTTCAGCAGGGATGCGGACATAGGGCGCGAAGTTTACAAGGAAGGTCAGCGGCGGGTTCGGAAAGGCGTGCCCGAAAGACGAGCCAAAAGACAAGCCAAAAGACAAGAGTTATCAGCCGCTTCGGCCCCTGCATGGCAATTGACAAACACAGGGTCGCTGCCCATACTCCGCGCCCTTTTACGAATTCACCCGGCGGTTACGCCGGCAGCAGGAGTTTCACCTTGGCCAATATCGCCAGCGCCAAAAAGCGCGCCCGTCAAGCTGAGAAGCACCGCGCCCGCAATGTGGCTCAGCGCTCCATGGTCCGCACGACGATCAAGAAGGTCGTCAAGGCGCTCGACGCCAACGACAAGACTGCCGCCGTCGCCGCGTACCAGGAAATGGTGCCGGTCATCGACCGCTACGCCACCAAAGGCATGATTCACAAGAACAAGGCAGCGCGCCACAAGTCGCGCCTCTCTGCACGCATCGCCGCCCTGTAGCTGGCGCTTGTATTGAAAGTCGCGGCCACGGATGGCCGCGTCTGTGCCAGGATGGCAAAAAAGCGGGCTGCGGCCCGCTTTTTTATTGTCTGCGCATTGAGGTCGGATTCCCCCCTGTCCGACGGTCGGTTCTCCGGCTACTATCCGACGCGCCTGCCCACCGGTTGGGGCCGGTCGTCCGTTGATACGCGGGCGTCCGCAGGCCAACAGCGCCGCAAGGCGCACCAGACATTTCAGGGGATATTCGAATGCTTTTCGATCGGCATCATCTGCCCGTGGGCGGTCTACGCCTCACGGCCATCGCCGTTGTCCTGACGGCCAGCACCAGTTTCCAGGTTTACGCGCAGGGCGCCGAAGTAGCTCCGGCCGCACCGGCGCCGATCAACGCCGATGGCACACCGGTGCGGAGCGACAAGGCAATCGCCGACGCGCTCTTCGCCGAACCTGCCGCCACCGAAACCGTTCCGGTGGATCCGCTGCGCAAAGAAGCCGCGAATGAGGGCAAGGACAAGAGCGAAGCCGCCCAGCTCGACGCAATCGAAGTCACCGGCTCGCGCCTGAGCCGCGTCGCGATGGAAGGCGCGCTGCCGGTCACCGTCATCAGCCGCGACGATATCGCCGCCACCGGCAAGATCTCGATTGCCGATGCCTTGCGCTCGTCGACGTTCAACAGCTTCGGCTCCTACACCTCGATCTCCGGCAGCAGCGGCCAGGGCCAGACCGTGGCGTCGCTGCGCGGCCTGGGTTCCAACCGCACGCTGGTGCTGGTCGACGGACGCCGCATCGCGACCTCGCCGTCGCTGCAGGGCAGCGGCGTCGACCTCAACACGATTCCGCTGGCCGCCGTCGAGCGCATTGAGGTGCTGTCGGACGGCGCGTCCGCGGTGTACGGCTCGGACGCCATCGGCGGCGTCATCAACGTGATCCTGCGCAAGGATTATTCCGGCGTCGAGATTTCCGCCGGCATCGGCCTGCCCGATGCGGCTGGCGCGGATGAGGAAAACGCGTCCATCGTCGCCGGCGTGTCGAGCGGTGACAGCCGCATGCTGTTCGGCGCTTCGTACACCAGCACCGACCCGATCTTCCTGCGCGACCGCGACTATTCGCGCGGCAGCCCCGGCGTGCGCAATTCGGAAGGGTCCTACGATCTGTCCGGCACCACCGGTATCAGCCTCTACGGCAACACGGTGTTCAACAGCGATTTCACCCAGACCTTCGAGGCACCCGCCGAGGGTTGCGTCGAAAGCCTGGGCTTCTACCCGCTGCGCGACGACATCAACGCGCTGACGGACACCGCCGGTTCCCCCGGCTGCGGCTTCGACTTCACGCAGTACGCCGCCGACACCACCGAACTCAAGACCTCGTCCGTCTTCGTCAAGTATTCGTATGACATCGACATCGACCTGAGCTTCGAGATCACTGCCAGCTACGCGCAGTCGGAAAGCTTCGGCCGTTTCGCGCCGGCGCCGGATCTGCTGTTCGTTCCGGGTACCGCTTCGACCAACCCCTACGGCGAAG
The DNA here is from genome assembly GCA_041659605.1 of Sinimarinibacterium sp. GTDB lineage: Bacteria > Pseudomonadota > Gammaproteobacteria > Nevskiales > Nevskiaceae > Solimonas. The sequence continues at coordinate 76,800 of JBAZXW010000010.1, forward strand.
ACGTGTACGTGCTGCATCGCTTCCTGCCGCTGGGCACGCGCGACAACAACAACCGCTCGGGCGTCTTCAGTGTTCTGCCGGTGCTCAAGTACAACTTCGGCGACTGGGACATCGAAGGTGGCGCGCGCATCAGCCGCTTCACGTTCGCCGAGCTGGGCAGCGGCTATCTGCTGCGCTCGGTTGCTGCATCCGCCGCGGAGTCGGGCGAATACAACCCGTTCGACCTCGCCAATCCGGGTTCTCAGGCAACTCTCGACTCGATGGTCGTGACGACGACGCGCGATGGCCTGACCGAGTACCGCGAAGTGTTCTCGACGGTGCGCATCCCGCTGTACCAGATGCAGAACGGCACGCTCGACAGCGCCTGGGGCGCGGAGTACCGCACCGAGCGCTTCTTCGACAACTACGACAGCCAATCCGAAGCCGGCACGGTCGGCGGCTCGTCGGGCAACTCGTCGGACGGCAAGCGCAACGCCTACGCGCTGTTCGGCGAAGTGGTCGTGCCGGTCCTGTCGAATGTCGAGGCCGACGTCGCCGCACGTTACGACCATTACTCGGACTCCGCCGGCGGCGCCTTCAGCCCGAAAATCTCGGCCCGCTGGCAGGCACTGGACAACCTGACGGTGCGCGCCTCGGCCGGCAAGGGCTTCCGTGCGCCGCTGCTGAGCGAGCTCAACGCGAAGGATGCATTCAGCGCCGAAAGTGCCCGTGACCTGGTGACCTGCCGCGAGGCCGGCGTGCCGGATTCGCAGTGCGCCGAGCGTCAGTACGACACCTTCATCAGCGCCAATCCGGACCTCAAGCCGGAGAAGTCCACGCAGTTCGGCTTCGGCGTCGCGATGCAGCCGGTTGAATGGGCCGACTTCACGGTGGATTACTACAACATCACCATCAAGGACTCGCTGACGACCTATTCGGTGCAGAGCCTGATCTTCCGCGAGCTGCTCGGCACGCCGCTGCCGGAAGGCACCTACATCACGCGTCGCGACACGGGCTCCATCGAGGAAGTCGGCACGACCACGGACAACATCTCCGAGATCACCACCGACGGCCTCGACCTGGCGCTGCGGACGAACTTCAGCTTCACCGATTGGGGTTCGATCCGTCCGTCACTGCAGGTCAGCTATGTGCTCGGCTACACGGTCGACGATGGCGTCCTGCCGGCACGCGATCTGGTGGACGATCCGGGCACACCGGAATATCGCTCGACGCTGTCGCTGCCGTGGAATATCGGCTCGTTCACGACCACGTGGAGCATGACCTACATCCCGTCCACGGCTGCCGCGACCGATCCGGGCGATCCGAATCCGCTCAATCTGCGCCGCTCCGGCGAGGTCAAGGCCAACACCATCCACGACGTCCAGCTGCTATGGGAAACGCCGTGGAACGGCTCGCTCGCGGTTGGCGTTCGCGACCTGCTCGACGAGCGCGTCTCGACGAACTTCAACCTCACCAGCCCGTACTACGACCAGACGCTCTACAACCCGGTCGGCCGCATGCCGTACGCGCGCTTCATCCAGCGCTTCTGAGTCGAACCGCTGAAAACACGAAGGGGGCCGCAAGGCCCCCTTCTCGTTTGCACCGTCACAAGCGGATCAGCCGCTGAGCACCAGGTTGTCGCGGTGGATCATCTCCGGCTCACCGGGCCCGCCAAGACGCGCTGCGATCTCGTCGGTCTTCGCGCCGAGGATGCGGCGCGCATCGTCGGCGTCGTAGTTGCATAGACCGCGCGCAATTTCGTTGCCGGCGCTGTCGGCGCAAACCACCAGGTCGCCGCGCCCGAACATGCCTTCCAGCGCACGCACACCCACCGGCAGCAGGCTGCGGCCCTGCTCGCGCAGCACGCGCACCGCACCGTCATCGATCGTCAGCCGGCCACGCACCTGAAGCTGTCCCGCAATCCAGCGCTTGCGCGCCGCCATCACGCCCTGGCTCGGCTTGAGCAGAGTGCCGATCGCCTCGGCGGCGCGGATGCGGTTGAGTACATCCGGCTTGCGGCCGTGCGCGATCACGGTCGCGGCCCCGGAGCGCGCGGCGGTATAGGCCGCGCTGACCTTGGTGCGCATGCCGCCCCGCCCGAGCTCGCCCTTGCCGGTGCCGGCCATCGCCAGGAGCCGGCTGTCGGACAGATCGGCTTCGCTGACCAGCTGCGCATCGGGATTGTCGCGCGGATCGGAATCGAACAGGCCTTCCTGATCGGTCAGGATGACCAGCAGATCGGCGCGGATCAGGTTGACGGTCAGCGCGCCGAGCGTGTCGTTGTCGCCAAGCCGGATCTCGTCGGTGGCGACGGTGTCGTTCTCGTTGACCACCGGCACGACGCCGAAATCGAGCAGCTGCTTGAGCGTGCCCTGCGCGTTGAGATAGCGCGAGCGGTCCGAGACGTCCTCGTGCGTCAGCAGAATCTGCGCGGCCCTGAGGCCGTGCTTCTGGAACTCCGCCTCATAGGCGCGCACCAGGCCCATCTGGCCAACCGCCGCGGCCGCCTGCAGCTCGTGCAGCACCGCCGGCCGCTTCTTCAGCCCCAGGCGCGCCATGCCCTCCGCGACCGCACCCGAGGACACCAGCACGACCTGCACGCCCGCCTGGCGCAGCTGCGCGATCTGCGCGCACCAGTCGGCAATGGCGGCCAGATCGAGCCCGGCGCCCTTGGCCGTGACCAGTGAGCTGCCGACCTTGATCACCCAGCGGCGGCCTTCGGCAAGTCCTGCGCGTGAAGCACTCATGTTTGCGGATGAAAACTGTTGCGGGTCAGTCGTGCGGACGCTTGGGCGGCGCGGGCCGCCGCTTGCGCGTGCTCGTCTTGACCGCGCGTCCGAGATCCTTGTTGGGGATGTCTTCGCTGTCGACACGTTTCGGGCGCGCCGCCCGGCGTCGCGCGGGTGCCGCTGACGGCGCCGGCGTATCGGCGTCCGGCTCGACCTCGACCACCGGTGCCGCGTGCGCCTCGACCCAGCCCATCGCCGCCTCGCACAGCTCGGCACAGCCCTTCTTCGTCGCCGCCGAAATCGCGAACCAGCGACCCTTCCAGCGCAGGCGGCGCAGCGCCTTGTCGACCAGGGCGCGCCACTCCGCCTCCGGCATCAGGTCGGACTTGTTGAACACCAACCACTGTTCCTTCTTCACCAGGTCGGCGCTGAAGGATTTCAGTTCCGCGTTGATCGTGCGGATGTTCTCGACGATGTCGCTGTCGTCCGGCGGCAGGATGTCGACCAGGTGCAGCAGCAGGCGCGTGCGCTGCAAATGCTTGAGGAAGCGGATGCCCAGGCCGGCGCCCTGCGAAGCGCCCTCGATCAGGCCCGGAATGTCGACCATCGTGAACGAGCGCGCCACGCCCATCGAGACGACGCCCGGCTGCGGGTACAGCGTCGTGAACGGATAGTCGGCGATCTTGGGCCGCGCCGCGGAGACCGCGGCGAGCAGCGTCGACTTGCCGGCGTTGGGCAGCCCGAGCAGGCCGACGTCCGCCATCAGCGACAGTTCGAGCAGCAGTTCGCGGCTCTCACCTTCGCTGCCCTTGGTCGCCTTGTACGGCGTGCGGTTGATCGAAGACTTGAAATGCGGGTTGCCCAGGCCCTTGTGGCCGCCCTGCGCGACCTTGATGCGCTGACCCGGCCGGGTCAGCTCGCCGATCAGCTCCTCGGTCGAAGTGTCGAAGATGCGCGTGCCCATCGGCATGCGGATCTCGAGGTCGGCACCGGCGGCGCCGGTGCAGTTCGAACCTTGGCCGCTGACCCCGCTCTCGCCACGGAACCGTCGCGTGTAGCGGAAATCCGCCAATGTGTTGAGATTGGGCTCGGCCACGACCCAGACGCTGCCGCCGTCGCCGCCGTCACCGCCGTCCGGCCCACCGAAGGGCACGTATTTCAGGCGCAGGAAGCTGATGCAGCCGTTGCCGCCCTTGCCGCCTTCAACCTGGATCTTCGCTTCGTCGACGAACTTCATGGTGGAGCCTTATACCCCCTCTCCCCCGCTGTGCGGGGGAGAGGGCTGGGGTGAGAGGGCGAGCTGCATCGCTACAGCCTGCCGCAGTTCCCATACACAAAAAAGCCCCGGAACCCGGGGCTTTCTTGTCACATTCGTGAGCTTCAGGCCGGAACCACGTCGACGTGGATCTTGCTTCCCACGCCGCGCTTGTTGAACTGAACCTTGCCTTCGGCCACCGCAAAGATCGTGTGATCGCGACCGAGGCCGACGTTGACGCCGGCGTGGTACTGCGTGCCGCGCTGGCGAATGATGATGTTGCCGGGGATCACCGACTCGCCGCCGAACTTCTTGACGCCCAGTCGCTTGCTCTCGGAGTCGCGTCCGTTGCGCGTACTGCCGGCTGCCTTTTTATGTGCCATTTCTGCTACTCCTGACTCTCAATACGGGGGCTGGATTCCGGGATTCGGAATCAGGCGCCGAGGATTTCGGTGATCTTCACTTCCGTGAAGTTCTGCCGATGCCCCTGCTCCCTGTGATAATGCTTGCGGCGGCGGTGCTTGACGATGCGCACCTTGTCGCCACGACCGTGCGCCAGCACCTCCGCCTTCACGGAGCCGCCGGCCACCATGGGAGCGCCGACCTTGAGCTGCTCGCCGTTGGCGATCATCAGCACTTCGTCGAACGCGATCATCTTGCCGACTTCGGCGTCGAGCGTCTCGACCTTGAGCGTTTCGCCCGGGGCAACCTTGTATTGCTTACCACCCGTCTTGATCACTGCGTACATCGTTGACTCCAAATCTAATTTTAATTGTAAGCCGCAGCGCAGACAGCCGCCCGGCCCGAAACAGCGCGCAATTGTAGGGATCGACCCCGCCAACGTCAACAGTTATTCACAGGCCTGCCGGGTCAATCCGGCCTCCCGAGTGGTTCCATTGACGGCGCTGCGCCCCGTCCCTAGCATCCGCGCCACTCCCATGAAACTCCAAGACATTCTGGCACCGATCGTCGGCGACATGCGGCGCGTCGACGAGACCATTCGCACCCGCCTGCATTCCGAAGTCGCCCTGATCAACGAGATCGGCGCGCATATCGTTTCCGCCGGCGGCAAGCGGCTGCGTCCGGCCCTGGTGCTACTCAGCGCCCGTGCGCTCGGCTGCGCCACCGACGAACCGATCCTGCACGCGGCGACGATTGAATTCATCCATACCGCGACCCTGCTGCACGACGATGTCGTCGACGAATCCGGTCTGCGCCGCGGTCTGAGGACCGCGAACGCGGTCTGGGGCAATGCCGGCGCCGTGCTGTCCGGCGACTTCGTCTACTCGCGCAGCTTCCAGATGATGGTCGACAGCGGGCGCATGGAAGTGATGCGCGTCATGGCCGACACGACCAACGCCATCGCCGAAGGCGAAGTGCTGCAATTGCTGAACTGCGGCGATGCACAGGTCGACGAGGCCCGCTACCTGCGCGTGATCGAACTCAAGACCGCGCGCCTGTTCGAAGGCGGTTGCCGCCTGGGCGCGATCGCGGCGGAACAGCCGGCGCCCGTTCAGGATGCGCTGGCGCGCTACGGACATCATCTGGGCATCGCCTTCCAGTTGATCGACGACCTGCTCGACTACCTCGCCGACCCCACAGTCAGCGGCAAGAACCTCGGCACCGATCTCGCCGAAGGCAAGCCGACGCTGCCGCTGATCCACGCAATGAAGACCGGCACCGCCGAGCAAGCTGCGGTGATCCGCGATGCGATCCAGCACGGACGCGTCGATCAGCTCGAAAAAGTTCTCGCGGCGGTTGAATCCACCGAAGCGATTCCTTACACTCGCGCCCTCGCCGAGCGGCATAGCCGTGAAGCGACCCAGTCGTTGAGCGATATTCCCGACTCGCAATACAAGAACGCACTGGTTGATCTGGCCCGCTACAACATCACGCGCGCCGCCTGATCAAAACGGGGTGTAGCTCAGTTTGGTAGAGCGCTTGCTTCGGGAGCAAGAGGCCGTAGGTTCGAATCCTATCACCCCGACCACTGATTGATGACGAAGCCCGGCAGTGCTGGGCTTTCTCGTTTCTGCTTGCGGGAATCCGCAGGGCATTGCGGCTTCCCGCAAACCTCTTGCGAAACGTTCCGGAACTCAACATGCTGCGGTCATGGCATCCGGTTCGGATCACAGCGATGTGGGGACGCTGGCTCGACACGTCGGCGTTGCTGGATTGTGTTACTTCGACGCGCAACTGCGCGAAGCCTGCCAGCTCGCCTTGCAGCGCTGGCCGCTGCTGCAGGCCATCGACCGCCAGCTGAACATAGCCGCGCCGGCACCAGACCAACTGGAGCATAGATGAGTACGACGGAGGCGCGGCTCTCGCTCGGTATCCGTCGCATGCCGGCCAGTGTCGGCCGCGTTCATCCAGGCAAGGTCTACGCAGTTTGTGTCGATACACCGGCGCACGCCCGTTCACTGGTCTTCGGCCTCGTCGACGACGCCGTCGAACAGAGGCAGCGTGTCACCGTCACCCTGGGGCCGCAATCGCAGTCCTGGCGCCCACAGCTGGAGAAGCGGGGAACTGGCCGCCTGGTCGAACATGAGCGGCTGACGGTCCTGGAGCACGACTCACCGGCAGCGGATCAGGCGGTCGCCAGGGACGCTCGCCGCCTGGTTGAGGAGCTCGATCACTTCGGTGCCGCGGGCAGTCTGCTGATCCTGGTTGAAGCCGATGGCCTGCTCTCCAGCATTGACGGTCCCGCCGATCCTCAGGAACTGGCCTGGCTGCGCCGATGGGCAACCGAATCGCTGACTCCGGTGCTGCTGATCGTCTGCGGCAAGACCGGAATGCAGGAACGCATCGCGCGCCTGCAGGCGGCCGGCGCGGCGCTGGCCGGTACAGCGCGGCTGCAGACCGACCATAACCAGACTGCCGTGCAGCTCGACGACTGGCACGGCGTGGTGTCCACGCACCGTCACTACCTGCGCGATTCGAGCGATGGCGCCTACGAACTGGCCGTCGAGCTGCCGCCGCGACACTTCACCGACGTCGCGCAGCTCCGCGCGGCGAAGGACCACGACCAGGTGTTCATCACGCGGGCGACAACGCTTGCCGATATCCGCCCGCCGGCCGACTGGATCGTCGTCGAGACCACCGACGAACTGCTGCGTCAGGCAGATACGATGTCTGCCGCGAGCTGCCTGCTCGAAGCCGGCGCGGCCTCCGACTTCCGCAAGCTTGCTCGAACCGTGCACACCCTGCGTCGCAAGGTCGGTTCAGGTGTGAAGATCGTCGTCCGCGAAGGCAGCCAGCGCCTGCGCACGGCGCAGGCGTTGATGCTGCAGAACATCGGCGCCAATGCGGTCGTCGAATCCGACAGCAACCTGTCGCGCCTGCTGATGGTGTTCGAGAGTCTGCGCGACCAGCTGTACATGCGCGCGCCGCCCGACGACCTCGACGAGGCCCTCGACGCGCTGGAACCGCCCCGGGAGCAGGGCTATCTGCCTGCCGCGGCGTTCTGCGTCGAGTGCGGACAAGCCTTGGTGAAAGCGCTGCCCAATGGCACCGAATGCGTCCTCGCGCGCCTGTTCCTCCTGCCCGACCTGGACCTGACCGACGCGCTGGCCCATTGCCGCACGCGTCGCGGCGGCGACCTGTTCAGCTGCGACAGCCGCAGCGTCTACGTGTTCCTCTACGGCTGCTGGCAGCACGATGTCGCGGCAACGCTGGAGCGCCTGTTCACACTGCCGATCCCGGAGTTGTTCGTCGGCCATATCGAACACGCCGACGCGATCGCCATCCGTCGCGAGCTGTCGAATCTGGGCGAACGCGCGCGCACGCTGCATCTGCCGGACTTCAGCCCGATCGTTGCTTCCGCCGGCCTGCGCATGTCGCAGCCTGCCGATGCCCGGGAGCCGCCGACCGTCCGCCTCGAATCGGTGGAACGCCAACGCTCGGCCACACCCGCTCCGCTCAACTTGCGCACCCAGGGGGCCGCATGAACCTGCCGATGCCGCTGGCTCTGCTGGGCGGCGGCTTCCTGATCAGCGTCCTGATCGGCGCGCTGCTGACCCTGCTCGCGGTCTGGCTCGCCAAACCGGTGACGACGCAGCTTCGCGGCCGGCGCCTGCTGCGTACCCTTGGCTTCGACCGCGGCTGGAAGCCGACTCTGCTGCGCCCGACTGCGCGCCCGCCCGAGCAGACACCGTGAAGACCATCGCGCTGGTATCCGGCACGGGAGGCAGCGGGCGCACCACGCTGACCGCAGCACTGGCCTGCGCGATCCGCCGCAGCGGCCGACCGGTGCTCGCCGTCGACGCCGATCCCGCCAACCTGCTGGCCCTGCACCTGGGCGCGATCGAACCGGCGCCCACCGGACTGGACGCGGCGCTGCTCGCCCCTGCGTCCGCCAGTGCCTACGCGCTGGAGAACTCCGACGGCGTGCGCATCCTGCCGTTCGGCGGCACGTCCGGGGGTGACAGCCACTGGTCCGCCGATCCGCACGCCCTGCGCACGCTGCTGCAGTCGGTCGAGCTGCCAGACGACACCATCGCGCTGATCGACACACCGCGCCTGCCGTCCAGCCTTGCCGCGCAGGCGCTCGCGGCCGCCGACCTGAGCCTGTTCGTCTGGCGTGCCGATTGCGCCTCGTATGCGCGCCTCGGCGCGCTGCCGGCCGATACCGCCCGTGCTCTGCACCTGATCAATCAGATGGACCCGACGCGGCGCCTGCAAACGGACGTTCACTCACTGCTGCGTGCCCGCCTGGGCAAGCGGCTGCTGGAGCAGGTCGTGCACCGCGACGAGGCGTTGCCCGAGTCGATCGCGGCCAATCGCAATCCCTTCGACTACGCGCCGCGCAGCCGCGTGGTCCAGGACATCACGACGCTGGCGCAGCAGCTGATCGAAGTCGTCACGGCCGGGGCATTGCCGTGAGCGAACCCGCCCGTCGGCGTTCCTCAAGCTGGGCGGACCGGCTGGGCGTCGCCGATCGGCGCAATCCGGCCGATTGGCTGTGGCGGCTGTTCGTGCTGCCGCCCGATCAGCGGCGCCGGTGGCCATTGCCGATCGAACTGCTCACCGAAGCGCTGCGCGCCGCCGCGATTCGTGTACTCGGCGTGCGCCAGCCGGGGCGGCTGCGCGACTGGATTCTCGCCGCCTTGCTGGTGCGCTCCGCGCCACCGGCTGCAACCGCACACGCCGCGGAGAAGACACCGACCTCGCTGCTGACGCTGCTGTGGCGCTGGCTGTTGCTGCCCTTGAGCATCCCCTCGCACCAGCTCGATCGCGTCGACTTCCGCCCGGCCGACCGCCGCCTCGAAACCTTTGCCCGCTACACGACCGAACACCGGCCGACGCTCGGTTACCTGATGGTGGCTGCGGTCATCGTGCTGCTGAGCATCTGCGCGACGACGCCGCTGACGCCCCTCGCGCAGCTGGTGCTGTTCCTGCTGATGTGGGGCTCGACGCTGCTGCTGCGCCGCCTGCCGGGCAAGGTGCCGACATTGGTCATGGTCGGCTTCTCGCTGGTCGCGTCCTCGCGCTACATCTGGTGGCGGTTGACCCAGACCCTGGATCTCGAGCCGGGACTGGAGTCAGTCATGGGGATCGGCCTGGTCGCGGCCGAGTGCTATACGTGGCTGATCCTGATCCTGCGCTACGTTCAGGACAGCTGGCAGCTCAACCGCCCGGTCGCACCGCTGCCGGCGGACACCACCCGATGGCCGACGGTCGACGTGTTCGTCACCACCTACGACGAGCCGCTGAGCGTGCTCAAGCCGACCGTGCTGGCCGCACTCAGCCTGGACTGGCCGCGCAACAAGCTCAACGTCTGCGTGCTCGACGACGGTCGTCGCGAGGACGTGCGCCGCTTCGCGGCAGAAGTCGGCGTGCAGTACATCATCCGCAGCAACAACTTCCACGCCAAGGCGGGCAACCTCAACCACGGCATGACGGAAACGCGCGGCGATCTGGTCGCGGTGTTCGACTGCGATCACATCCCGGTGCGCTCGTTCCTGCAGATGACCGTCGGCTGGTTCCTGCGCGATCCGAAGTGCGCACTGGTACAGACGCCGCACCACTTCTTCTCGCCCGATCCGTTCGAGCGCAACCTCGGCACCTTTCACCGCGTGCCTAACGAAGGCAGCCTGTTCTACGGCGTGATCCAGGACGGCAACGACCTGTGGAACGCGACCTTCTTCTGCGGCTCCTGCGCGGTGCTGCGACGCACTGCGCTGCAGGACATCGGGGGCTTCGCGGTCGAGACGCTGACCGAGGATGCGCACACGGCACTGCGCCTGCACCGCCACGGCTACACCAGCGCCTACGTCAAGCTGCCGCAGGCGGCCGGTCTGGCCACGGAAACGCTGCCGGGCCACATCCGCCAACGCATGCGCTGGGCGCGCGGCATGGCGCAGACCTTCCGTCTCGACAATCCGCTGCTGGGCAAGGGGCTGACGCTGTTCCAGCGCATCTGCTACGCCAACGCGATGCTGCATTTCTTCAACGGCCTGCCGCGGCTGGTGTTCCTGACCGCGCCGCTGGGTTACCTGTTCTTCGAGTACCACATCATCAACGCCTGGGCGACGACGATCGCCGTCTACGTGCTGCCGCATCTGATCCAGGCCGGACTGGTGACCTCGCGCATCCAGGGCAAGTACCGGCACTCGTTCTGGGCCGAGGCCTACGAGTCGGTGCTGGCCTGGTATATCGCGTTGCCGACCACCCTGGCGCTGATCAAGCCGGACGCCGGGCGCTTCGACATCACCGCCAAGGGCGGCCTGATCGAGAAAGGCTACTTCGACTGGAAGATCTCGCTCCCGTACGTCGTGCTGACCGCGCTGAACACGCTGGGCTTCCTCATCGGCCTGGGCCGCCTGCTGTTCTGGAACACCTACGAAACCGGCACGGTGCTGATGAATCTGGCGTGGACGATCTACAACATCTTCATGCTCGGCGCGGCCCTGGGCGTCGCCAGCGAGGCTCGACAAGTGCGTGTCGCCCATCGCGTGCCGCTGCGCGTGCCGGCGACGCTGTACTTCGAGGACGGCCGCACGATCGCCTGCACGACCAGCGACTACTCGGGGCGAGGCCTGGGCATCGAGCTGGACGCACCGGTCGAGACCAGCGCCGATGCGCGCGTGCAGATCGTGCTGTCGCGCGGCGATCGCGAATTCGCGTTCCCGGCGCTGATCAGCACGGTCGGAGCGGACCGCCTGGGTCTGCGTTTCGCGCAGCTGAGCCTGCGGGACGAGCAGAACCTGGTCGCGTGCACCTTCGCGCGCGCCGACGCCTGGCTGGACGCGGACGAGGCGGTCGCGCGCGACCGTCCACTCGTCAGTCTCGGCGAGATCATGCGCTTCGGCGCGATCGGTTACCGGCACCTGGTGGTCAGCAGCTTCGCTCTGCTGACACAGCGCCTGCGCGCGTCGCGCGACCCGGCGTCGGTCGCGGCATAGGGCCACCGCGCATGGGCATCTGGAGCGCCTACTTTTTCTGCAAGCTGTTCCTGTACTGGACGCGGCACATCGAGTTCCACGTCCTGCCCAACCTGGCCTTTGCGCTGTTCCTGATCGTGCCGCTGGGACCGCGCTGGCTGCGCATCGCGCGCCAGGTCATCGCCATTGCGGTCGGCATCGCGCTGCTCTACGACGACGCCTGGCTGCCGCCGGCGTCGCAGGCGCTGGCGAAACTGCCGGCGCTGCTCGAATTCGACGCGCCTTATCTTTTCGAGCTGTTGGGCCGCTTCATCAGCGGCCGGACCATCCTCGCACTGGCCCTGATCGTCGCGGCACACGAACTGCTGCGACGCAAGCTGCGCATGAGCACCTTCGCGCTGATCGGCATTCTGTCGGTCCCGCTGACCGGCATGCTACACGCACCCGAACCGACACCATCGACGGGCGCAGTCTCCGCCGCAGCCGATGCGACCGCGCAGAACGCCCCGGTCGCGCTCACGCCGCAGGCGCTCGACGCCACGCTGCGACGCTTCCATGAAACCGAAGCCAACCGCCGCGTACAGTTCAGTCCGGTCGATGCGGACGGTCCGCCGTTCGACATTGTGCTGCTGCACACCTGCTCGCTGGCCTGGGACGATCTCGATTACGCCGGCCTGCGCGAGCATCCGCTGCTCAAGCGCTTCGATCTGGTCTTCGACAACTTCAATGCGGCGGCGAGCTACAGCGGCCCGGCGGCGATCCGCCTGCTGCGGGGCGCCTGCGGACAGGCCCCGCACGCCAAGTTGTACGACCGGCCGGATCCGGGCTGCCAGCTGATGCGGCAGCTCGAGCGTGCCGGCTTTGCGCCGCAGTGGCAGATGAACCACGACGGCGCCTTCGGCGGCTTTGCCGAAACGGTCCGCGACCATCTGGGTGTGGCCGCCGATTTCACCCGGCTTTCCGGTGGCGAAGTCACGCAGCGCGCCTTTGACGGCTCGCCGGTCTACGACGACTACGACGTGCTGTCGCGCTGGTGGGCCGAGCGTGCGAAGAACCCGGCGGCGCACGTTGCGCTCTACTACAGCGGCATAAGCCTGCACGATGGCAATCGCGCCATCGGCGCGCGCCCCTCCTCTAATCAAGAATATTTCCGCCTGCGCGTACAGCGCTATCTCGACGATGCGCAGCGCTTTGTCCATCTTCTCGAACAGTCGGGCCGGCGCGTGATCGTCGCCCTGGTGCCGGAACATGGCGCGGCGGTGCGCGGCGACCGCGTACAGATTTCCGGGTTGCGTGAAATTCCGAACGCGGCGATCAGTCTCGTGCCGGTCGGTGTCGCGCTGATCGAACCAGGCCGCAGCCCGCCGGCGTCACCGCTGCGGATCGATGCGCCAACCAGCTTCCTCGCGTTGTCACAGCTGCTCGCACGCCTGGTCGCCGACAGCCCGTTCGCGGAAGGCCATCAACCGCTGCCCGGCTACGCCGCTGACCTGCCGCAGACAGCCTTCGTCTCCGAGAACGAGAACACCGTGGTGATGCGGGTCGGCGAGCGCTACATGATGCGCACACCGGACGGAAGCTGGTCGCGCTACGAAGGCGACGCGCCCTGATCGAAGTACCCGATCGAAGCACGGCTGATCGGCGCTGCGCCGATCATCAGAATTCGGAATAGGGCACCGGCGGCCGCGGCGGCAGTTCCGGCTGGCTGCGGTCGCGGAACTCGCGACGGAAATACAGGCCGTAGGATTCCGGTTCGTAGTAGTCGGAGCGATCCAGCTCCGCGCGCACACCCACGAACCAGTGCCGGCTCAGGGCGTATTCCAGCGCACCACGCGCAGCGACGCCGATGCCATCGCTGCGGCCGCCGCCGTAGACCGGCGCGTCGAAATTGCCCGGTGGCGGCTGCGCCGCAGCGGCGGCCTGCAGGTCCGGATCATCCGGATACACCAGCGCCGCATCCTCGCGACTGGCCGAGTACGTGGCCGCGACCCGGAGCAGATAGCTCAGCTGCGACCAGCGACCGCGCAGGTCCAGCGGCAGCGAAAGCGACACATAGCGTTGCGGGCTGTAGTACCCGCCGTGGCCGAAGCTGTAGTGGCGCAGGTTCTCGCTGTAGTGCCAGTAGTTCGCGGTCAGGCCAGCGAACAGCGTCCACTGCTCGCCGCCGAAGAGGCGGCGATCGCCGGCGACGCGCAGTCCGGTGTAGCGATTGTCGCGGACATTGCGACCCTGCAGCCAGCGACGCTCGGCCGACGCGCTCAGGCTGTAGTTCTCCTCGTAACGTCCGGCGCGCAGCCCGGCGCCGCTGGCGCGCACACCGCCCCAGGTGCGGCCGCTGACCGGATCCTCGATTCCGGCGTACGACAGCAGGCTGCTGGTCAGCGGGCGCCGCGAGACATCGAGGCCAATATCGACACGCCCGGCGTCTGCGTAGAGCTCCAGGCCGCCGACGACGTCTTCGACCGCGAAGCCCAGCGGTGTCGTGCCCAGATCCACGCGCAGCGCGTCGGACTGGTAGCCGACGCCAATGGCCGTGCCTTGATCCTCGACGCGATAACCACCGGGGAACGCATCGATCGCGGCCGGTCCGGCCGCATACACCGTGCCGAACTCGCCGGCGGCGTCGTAGTCGGCTGGCAGCGTTCCGGCCGACAGATCGACCCGTTCGGCCTGCGCAAACCAGTGACTGCGCTCACCCAACGAGACACGCAACTCGACCGGCACTTCGACGGCGTCGAGCTGCGAGATGCCTGCGCTGCCAGGCTTGTGCAGCAGGTTCACACCACCCGCGACCCAGCCGCGGTGTGCGGCGCCGAAGCGCTCGACCTGCGCGAGCATCGCATCGGCGCGTGCGCGGTCGCTGCCGAGATTGCGCTCGCGCAGAAGCTGGGCCGCACGCCGGAAGTACGTCGACGCCTGCGCGCTCTGCCCGCGCGCCCGCGCCAGCTCCGCCGCGCCGGCCACCACGTCCGCATCGTCGGGATGGCGCTGCAGCTGTGCATCGATCACGCGCTGCGCACCGGCGTAGTCGTCGATGCCGTAGCGACGCCAGAACAGCAGCTGACGCCGGTCGGACTCGTCAGGCCCTATTCTCGCCTCGAGCATGTCCAGCTGGCGCGCAGCAGCATCACGCGCACCGCTCTCCATCAATGCCTTGGCGTAGCCAAAGCGCAGGTCGACGTCGTCCGGCGCCTCGTTGAACAGCGCCTCGTAGACCGGCACCGCCTCCTTGGCACGGCCCCGCCCCACCAGCAACTCGGCCTTCAGCTCGCGCACTCGCCGCGACTCGGCCGCAGGATCGGCGATGCGCTCGACGCGCGCGAGCGCCTGGTCGCTGCGTCCGCTGTCGCGCAGGCTTTCTGCGGCGAGCAGGTCCGCCTTCACGCGCAACTCTGCCAGGCGCGTCCGCTGTGCCGGCGCCAGCTTCTCGCGCTGCGCGATCGCCGTCAGCTGCGCCTCCAAGCGGGCGCCGTCGCGCGCCTGCAGATACAGTTCCGCCAGGCGCAGCGCGAGGTCGGCGTCCGTCTGTACGCCAGCGGATGCCTGCTCCAGCAGCGCGTAGGCACGTTCGCTCTGCCCGAAGCGCAGCCACAGGTCCGCAACCGCATTCAGCCGCGCCGGATCGTCGCCGGCGAGCGCCTGCGCCTGCTGCAGCGTCCGTTCCGCCTCGGCGCCGCGACCCGAAGCGTGCTGCACTCCGGCGTCCTGCAACATGGCCGCGAGCCGCATTTCGTCGACCGTCGCCCGCATCTTCGCGGAACGCAGATCCACCGGCACGGCCTCCAGCGCGACCAGGGCCGCGCGCGGTTCATCGAGCAGCGACAGGTACAGTGCCTGCGCGTAGCGCATGTCGGCATCCCGCGGCGCGCGCGCGGCGCCCTGTTCCATCAGCTCGCGGCCGCGCGGCGACAGGCCGAGTTGCCGATACAGGCGCGCGAGGTCGTAGCGGATCCAGGCGTCGTCCGGCGCCAGCTGCAGCGCCGCTTCGAGGTCGCGCAGCGCGGAACCGGAGCGATTGGCGGCGATGTCGCCCCCGGCGCGCGCGCGCAGCACCGCTGCCTGTACGAGCTTGCCGTCGGCCGCATCGCCGCGGAACTCGCGCGCCAGCTTGAGCGCCTCGTCGTGGCGGTTCTGCGCGGACAGCAGCGCGCTCAGGCCACGCAGCATCGGCGCGCTGGCGCGGTCGATCTCCAGCGCTTCGCGGTAGGCGCCTTCGGCAGCTGCGGAATCGGCCTGGCCGAGACGTTCCAGCGCGTCAGCTGCCGCATACAGGCGGTCATCGCGGACAATGGCAGCCGCCTCCAGCAGCGCGTCGGCAGCGACCCATTGCGCGCGTCCTTCCAGAATCACCGCACGCCAGTGCCAGTAGAGGCCCAGCGCCTGCTCGCGCAGCTTCTGGATGGCGCGGCGTGTATCGGTATCGGTGCCGGCATCGCGTCCTCGCGGCCGCTTTTGCGCCGTTTGCCAGGCTGGCGGCGCATCGCCGGTCGCCACTGCGGTGGCCAGCGTCTGCGCCGCATCCGGCAGACCGGAGCCGTCAAAGCCGCGCAGATGCAGATCGAGCTGGCGATGGTGCTCGGCCAGCCGCTGGCGCATCGCGTCATCGGCAACCGCGCCCAGATCGGGGGGGGCCAGGAAACGTCGGTTGCGCTCCAGACGCTGGCCCTGCTCGACGCGCGCCGCCAGCGCCTTGTCGTCGGGATGGCGCGCAGCGAAATCCTGCAGCATCGCCGGCGAAACCAGGCCCAGCGATCGCTGCAGCAGTGCTTCGCGCAGCAGCGCGGCGGCCTCGTCGGTGGTCACATCCTGGCGCTGCGCCAGAGCAGCGAGCGCCTGCATACCGTCCGCGTACGCCTCCGTGGAGCGCAGCAGATGGCGCGCCAGCTCGAGCTGATAGCGCGGATTGTCCGGGTCCTGTTGCACCAGAACCGCAAGTCCCTGCCGTGCCGGCTTCCAGCCGTCTGTCGTCAGCGCAACGGCGCGGAAATAGTCCAGGCCCAGATCGAAGCCGGGCGCTCCGCCGGGAAACAGCGCCTCCAGCTCGGCACGCGCGCGTTCGCCGTCGCGGATCTCGATCAGCCGCCGCACACCGGCCATGCGCTGGCGCTCGGTCGTCGCCATCCGCTGCGCCAGGCGCATCTGTTCCAGTTCGAAGGTGCCGGGAAAACGGTGTTCCATGTCGGCGACGACGTCGGCCGCGTGCCCGAGCTGATCATTGCGCACGTCGAGCAGACCGATACGCAGTGACGCCCGGGGATCATCCGCATGTTCCAGCCGATACTTTTCCAGCGATTGCAGTGCCAGATCGTAGCGGCCGCTGGCCTCCCACAGGCGCGCGCTGCGCAGCAGCTCGGCCGTGTCGCCACTGCCGGTCTGAGCCTGCGCGACCGGGAGCAAGACCCACACCAGCGCCATCACCGCAATGCGCAGCTTCAGCATGCCCGGCTCCATGCGGGGACCAGGTCGCCTTCCGCAGCGAAGCGGTAGCGGCCCTCGAACCAGCCCATTCCGAAAAGCATGAGTACCGTATCGTAATAGCGCTCGCGCAGCGCATCGCGCTGTTGTGCGACCTGCTGCGCCAGCCGCACGGCAAGCGCATGATCTCCGGCGGCGACGGCAAACGGCAGCAGCGCCGCCGCGAAGCCGACCGGACCGCGGCCCTGGGCGCGTCCGCTCAGCGCATCGATGGTCTCCGGAGGCCAGCCGTCCGCGCGCAGCAGCTCCAGCATCGGCGCGAAGTGGCGCACCAGACCGGGTCGCTCGGGCGCCGCCTCGGCCATCAGGCCCAGCCACAGGTAGACGCGGATCGCGTCGTAGCTGCCGGTCGCACGCGTGATGCTGTCCGGACTGAAGCCGCGCCCCGGTCGGTACTCCACCCAGTCCGGCGCCAGGCCGCCCGGCGCGGCACCGACCAGCACCTGCTCCGAGCTGTCGAGCACGCGCCCCCAGGGACGTTCAGGCTGGCTGCGCGCGAGTGCGCGCAGCAGCATCGGCGGCAGATAGCTCGGATTCAGGCGCCACAGGTCCGGCGCGGGATGAAATCCCTCCGGCGCCGGCAGCAGGCCCAGCCCCAGTCCGCCCAGCTCCGCCGTCTCGCGCGCGAAAACCTGCCGGGCGATGACCGCCGACAGGCTGCGGTAATAGGGCTCCTGCCACAGGCGGCCGGCCTGGTCGAGCGCGTAGACCAGCCAGACATCGGCGTCCGCCGCGGGATTGGCGTCGAGGACGGCCCACTGGCCATCGTCACGGCGGCCCCATTGCCAGGCCGGCAGGTTTCGCGTGAGGTCGCCGGCGGCGAGATTGTTCTCGGTCCATTCCAGCAGGCGACCGAACTGGCGCCGGTCGTCGGCCACCAACGCGAAGAACAGCGCATACGCCTGCCCTTCCGACACGGTGACCGCGCGCGGCGTCGACGAATCGATCACGCGCCCGTCGACGCTGATGAAGCGCGCCTTGAACTGCTCCCAATCCGGCCATTGCGAGGGACAGGACGCAGCCGCCGACGCCGACATACCCGCCACGAACACCACCGTCGCCGCTGCCATGACTGCGCGCAGTGGCAGCGGCTGCCGTTGCCGGTGATCGCGGATGCTTCTCACCGCATCATTGCGACAACCGCCGCGCAGCGGACCGGCGCAGCGCACCGTACAGCCAGAAGGCGAACAGCACGCCGGCCAGCATGCCCAGCAGCACGACACCGAGCGGAACGCGTGAAACGTAGAACCAGATCCAGTTCCACCAGCTCAGCTCGCCCACGAAGTAGACCGGCTCAGACTGGAAACTGACCACCTTGCCGCCCCGGATCAGCGCGGTATCGCCGCGCACGGTGCTGACCGTGCCTTCGTTCTCCAGCGCATCGACGACCGCGCGCTCGCCGCCCGCGCGCGCCGCCGTCAAGGCAATGACGGTGCGTTTGGGCGACAAAGGCGACTCGAAACCGACCAGCGCGGCCAGCGCACCGTCAGCCTGCACGCGCACGCTGCCGTGGGGTGCGGGCGACGCTTCCAGGCGCATCGGATCCATCGGCAGCCCGGTGACCGGATTGAGAATGGTCAGCTTGCGCTGCCCCTGCTCGAACACGACCTGAGGGTCGTGCCGCCATTTCGCCAGCAACTCCGTTTCCGCGGAGCCGTTGACCACCAGCAGATCGCGTCCGCCGACCTCATTGATCTGCTCGCGGTTGACCAGCGCGTAGCGGATCGCCGGCACGCCGGTGATGCGACCGAATCGCCCGAGCAGGAACAGCAGATCTTCGACCTCCGCCGCCTGTGGCTGCGGCGAAACCAGCACGGCCGTCTCGGCCAGGTCGCCGTACTTGCTGAACGGAAAGCCGGCGTTGGCGAACAACGCCAGATTGGGCATCGCCGCGTAGTGCGCGAAGCCGGAGAAGTCGAGCGTCGAATCCGCGTCGATCGCGCCGCGCGAGGGATCGTAGGCCGAACCCTTGCACCAGCCGGACCGCTGGTATTCGATGAGGAACTGGAACTGCATCTGGTTGCGCGAACCGACCTGCAGCGACGGGATGATCAGCTCGCTCTCATCGCGCGCCAGCTCGTCCTCGAACACCGGCACGAGCAGGCGGCTGAGCTGGTCGTCCTTCTCGACAGGACGCAGGTGGAAGGCCTTGAGCAGCTGGTCGTTGATGCTGACGGTGAGCATCGAATTGTCGCGCTCGACCGGCGGCGTGTACCGGTACTTCAGGTTGAGCGGCACGCCATCGCGGTTCCAGGTCAGCAGGTCCGGCGGCACCTGCAGGCTGATGCGGATCGGTGCCGCGACATAGCCGCTGGCCTGCAGATCCTGCGGGTACTGCACCAGCTCGCCGAAGCGCACAGGCCGGTCGGTGCGGATCCAGTTCGGCGTGTCGTACAACCCGCGGCGCTGGCCGTAGTCGACGCCGGTGACCGTTGCCGTGTGCCCGGAGATCACGTACTGCCCCAGCACCAGCGCGTCGGCAGCCAGCTTGAGCTGCGCGTCGTCCTTGCCCTGGATCAGCAGCAGCTTCACCCCCGGGTTCTGCGGGTGCGAAATGACCCTGATCGTCGGCACTTCGACCGGCGGCACCTGCTGCGCGCCCAGGCCCTGCGGCAGCCGGCCGCCGGAGACAAACACGACCGCGTTGCGCTGCGGCAACTCGTCGACGCTGACCGGGAAGCGCGCGCTGCGATAGCCTGCCAGAGCGCCGAACCACGAGGCGACGACACCGGCGCTGCGCAGCAGCTCCTGCGTTGCGGCCCGGGGCAGCACCATCGGCAGTTCCAGCCGGCGATTGTCGCGCGCGTCGAAGAACGGCGCCGGCAGCAGCGCCAGCTCGTCGCCCAGCTTGAGCGTGCGCACCTTCAGCTCCAGACGGCTGCGCTCGTTGATCGACGCCCACAAGCCCGAGTGCGTCGGGTCCTCGCACTCCATGGAGTAGTGTCCGATCAGGTCGAGGCGCAGATTGTTGAAGTCCGTGAACAGGCGCGGGTCCACTGCCACTTCAGTTTCGACTTCGCGGCCGGCCTCTTCCCTGGACATCGGCAGCGCCGCAACAACCTGGTTGTTGAGCAGCACGCGCAGGTGCGACAGCCCGGGAATCAGCGCGGGAGAATAGGTGTAGCGAAGATGCAGCCTGGCTTCGGTGACGACTTCGTCCAGGCGCACGCCGAACGGCAGGTTCATCACGCCTTCAACGCCACGCAGCTGCACGGGCCCGTACCAGCCCATCTCGTCGAAGCCGACGGTGCGCGATCGCAGCGCCGGGGACTCGGCCGGGGAGGACAGCTCGACGGGCTCGGCGAAAACTGGCATCGCCGCCGCCCATGCCACAAGTACACCGCCCAACACGGTCAGCCTGCGAGACATCTCAGCCCCCTGGGACTCTTTGGTTGCAGATTAGCGTCATATTTTCACCGCCGTCCACCAAGGTCGCTGACGCAAGTCAATCGGCGACAGCGATGTGGCACTGATGCAGACTGCGGCCATGCCTTTACTCCTCCGCACGGCTCTGGTCCTGCTTGCACTGCTGTGCGGAGGCCGCGCAGGTGGCCAGAACGGCGACGGACGGTTCGTCGGCGTCGCCACGGTGATCGACGGCGACACCATCGAGATCCACGGCCGGCGCATCCGCTTCCACGGCATCGACGCGCCGGAAGCCAGCCAGACGTGCGCGCGCGACGGCGATGCGTGGCCCTGCGGGCGACGCGCGGCCGAAGCGCTCCACGACTTCCTCGGCCGACGTCCGGTCGAGTGCATCGGCGAAAAAGTGGATCGCTACGGCCGCAGCGACGCCCGCTGCACAGTCGACGGCGCGGATGTCGAAGCCTGGATGGTGCGCCAGGGCTGGGCGCTGGCCTATCGGCGCTATTCCTCCGACTACGCCGACGACGAAGCAGCGGCGCGCGCCGAAGGCCTGAACATCTGGTCCGGAACGATGGTCGTTCCCGAGCGCTACCGCCGCGACCAGGAGGCCGTGGCTCGGCACGCACGCACGATCACGGATTGCGCACGCCCGCCTCGACAATCGTCTGCATCAGCGCCCGATAGAACGCCGCACGCGGAAAGCGGTTGCGACCGAAATTGAAGGTGCGGTAACTGACGCCCCAGTGGTGCGTGCGCACCGCACCCAGGTGAATGTTGTGCTCGGCCGGAATCTGCGCGGCCGCCGGCACAAGATGATCGTCGAGCACGACCTGGCCGTCGTTGTAGATCGAGATCGGATCGGAGACCAGCGCTTGTCGATACATCGCAAAGTCGTCGAGGTTGAATTGCCACCAGCGGCGCCGGTAGTCGGCCAGCGGCATCACGGCGCTGACGGTGAAGTACTTGAGCTGCGGCGGCAGCTGCGTGGCGTAGCGCCGGATCGCTGCCTGGCGCCCGGAATGTCCGAGCGATTCGACGCCGCCGACGATGTCGTTCATCAGCTGCTCGGTGCCCAGGCCCGCCAACTTCGCAATCCAACGATGCCGCCGGCAGAACTCGACTGCGCGATCGAGATTCAGGAACTTTGCATCCGGCTTGAGCGCATCGTCGGCCAGGTAGGACCCGCCAATGTCGCCGCACAGCCCGAGAAAGCCGAGGGTCGAGGACAGAATGAACTCATCCCGGAACTGTCCGGTGTTCAGCGCGGCCAGCAGTTCCAGCGACAAGGGCGAGCCGTACGAGTAGCCGACGAAGAACAACTTGTAGCCTTGCGCGACCCAGGCACGCAGCGACGGCGAGCCGTGCAACATCTCGAACAGCGGGCCGACGATATGGCGCGAGGCAGCGTTCGAGCGCGGATACCGCACGTACAGTAGCTTGAGCCCGTCGCCGCGCGCGTACTCCACTTCCTGCGGCGGCTCGCCCTGCCAGCCGGGTTTGACCATCACGACGTGATGCGGCGAGTCCCTGCGCTCGATCTGCTCGTGCCAGGCCAGATTGCGCAGGGTCTCGTGGGTGAAGCCGGGCAGCAGGACCAGGACGATCTTCTGGCTGCGGTAGAACGCCGGCGTGATCGACGCATCGGCCGGGACCGCAGCCAGGGCCGCCACGGCCTGTGCCTCGTCCAGCGTCAGTCGCGCGAGATCGCAATCCCGGTCATCGCCGGTGATGCGCAAATCTTCGATGCGATACGGGCGGAACGCCCAGCGCGCCACCTGTTCCGCCGTGGCGCCTTCGCGCTTGAGCTGCGCCAGAAAATGATCGTGAAACCGTTCGGCCCAAAGACCGTCGCTTCGCTGCACGTCGCTCCCCCGCTGTCCCCGGCCCACAGCGTATCCGCATCGGGGCGCCCGACGATATGTGCCGCTCAGCCGCCCTTCTGCGGCGCAACCAGTTCGCGGATCTCGCGCTCCAGCAGAGTCTCCTGAATCAGCAGTCGCTCGGCAGCAACATCGAGCTGCGGCCGCTCGCTCGACAGCACCGCCAACGCTTTCTGGAAGGCGGCCTCGATCAGGTCGCGGATTGCCTCGTCGATCTTCTGCGCGGTCGCTTCGCCGTAGCGTCGCATCGTACCGAGTGTCGGATCGAGGAAGTGCTGGGTTTCGGTCTCGTAGCTTGCCTGCCCGAGCGCCGGCACCATGCCGAAACGCGTCACCATGCTGCGCGCGATGTCGCTGGCCTTGGCCAGATCGTCGGCGGCGCCGGTGGACACTTCGCCGAACACGACATGCTCCGCGGCGCGGCCGGCGAGCAGCACGGCCATCTTGTCCTCCAGCTCGCGCCGCGTCATCAGGTAGCGATCCTCGGTCGGCCGCTGGATCGTGTAGCCCAGCGCGCCGATGCCGCGCGGAATGATCGACACCTTGTGCACGGTCTCGGTCGTTCCGAGCGCGAGCGCGACGAAGGCATGGCCCAGTTCGTGGTAGGCGACCACGCGACGCTCGTGCGGGTTGAGCAGGCGGTTCTTCTTCTCCAGACCGGCGACGATGCGCTCGATTGCGCGCGTGAAATCGTCGAGGCTCACCGCCTCACTGCCGGCGCGCGTCGCCAGCAGCGCCGCCTCGTTGACCAGGTTGGCCAGGTCCGCGCCGCTGAAGCCGGGCGTCAGCGCGGCGATCTGTTCCGGGCTCATGTCCGCCGCGAGCTTCACCTTGCGCAGATGCACGTTCAGGATCTGGATGCGGCCCGCCTTGTCCGGCCGGTCGACCAGCACCTGCCGGTCGAAGCGGCCGGCACGCAGCAGGGCCGGATCGAGAATCTCCGGCCGGTTCGTCGCCGCCAGCAGGATCAGGCCCTGGCGCGGATCGAAGCCGTCCATTTCCGACAGCAGCTGGTTGAGCGTCTGTTCTTTCTCGTCGTGACCACCCGCCATCGGGAACGCTCCGCGCGCACGGCCGAGCGCGTCCAGCTCGTCGATGAAGATGATCGCCGGCGCCTTGCGCCGCGCCTGCTCGAACAGATCGCGGACCCGCGCGGCACCGACGCCGACGAACATCTCGACGAATTCCGAGCCGTTGATCGAGAAGAACGGCACGCCGGCTTCGCCGGCGACCGCGCGCGCCAGCAACGTCTTGCCGGTGCCCGGCGGACCGACGAGGAGGATGCCCTTGGGCAGGCGCGCGCCGAGCCGTCCGTAAGCTTCGGGCTGCTTGAGGAAATTGACGATCTCCTGCAGTTCCACCTTGGCCTCGTCGACGCCGGCGACGTCCGCGAAGCTGACCTTGGTGTCGGTCTCCAGATAGACCTTCGCCTTGCTCTTGCCGATCGACATCAGGCCATCGCCCAGACCCTGCTTCTCGGCAAAGCGGCGGAACACGATCATCCACAGGCCAAAGAACAGCAGCACCGGCAGGACCCAGGACAGCACGTCGCGCAGCAAGGTGTTCTCCTTGACCGCGGAGTAACTGACGCCGTACTGGCTCAGGCGCGCCGCCAGCTGCGGATCGACGCGGTTGGCAACGACGTGCAGGACGCCGTCGGACTCGGGGGTCTTGAGCGTGCCGCGCAGGCTGTCGCCGGACACAACCACTTCGGCGATACGGCCGTCGGCGAGCAGGTGCTCGAACTCGCTGTACGACACGCCACGCACGCGCTCGATCCCGGCCAGCAGCCATTGCAGCAGCAGGACGCCGAGCATCGCGGCGGCGACGTAGCCGATGTTGAAACGCAGACGCGGTTCCATGGCCAATCGCATTCGGTCCGGGAAGGGTGTGCGACATTGAAGCCGCCACGCCAAAACCCGGCACTGATTCAAGTCAAGTGCGGGGCTGCGTCACTTCGTAGGACACCGAAACGACTTCCAGCTCGACCGGGCCCGCCGGCAGCGCGACCCGCACGACCTCGCCTTCGGACTTGCCCAGCAGCGCACGCGCGACCGGCGAGTCGACACTGATCAGACCCGCGCGCGCATCGGTCTCGTCGGCGCCGACGACGCGGTAGCGGCTGGACTTGTCGTCCTGGTCGACGACCTCCACCCAGGCACCGAAATACACCTTGCCATCGCTGCGCGGCTTGACCTCGACGACCGTGACCTCCTGCAGTCGCGTCGTCAGGTATTTGAGCCGCGCATCGATCTCGCGCAGTTCCTTCTTGCGGTACTGGTACTCGGCGTTTTCGCTGCGATCGCCCTCCGCGGCCGCGGCGGAGAGCGCCCTAACCACTTCCGGCCGCCGTATGCGCCACAGTTGCTCGAACTCCGCCTTCAGGCGCGCATGCCCGTCCGCGGTGATATACGGCGAGGATTTCGGCGACGGCGGGCGCCAGCGCGACATCGAGGTCGCCGCGGATCAGCCGAGCTTGACCAGCGCGTCCGGCAGGAACAGGTCCGGCGCCAGTTCCCCGACCGGCGTACCCGGCACCGCGGCGTAGCGCGAGAAGTCGGTGATGCCCGCCTCGCGCAGCACCATGTCGTCGATGCAGAAGTTGCCGGTGAATTCGCGCGACGGCTTGCTCAGGATTACCTGCGCGGCGTCGCCCATGATCTCCGGCGTGCGCGAGCGCTTCATGATCGCGTCGCCGCCGATCATCGTGATCGCTGCCGTCGCAATGGTCGTGTGCGGCCATAGCGAATTCGCGGCGATGCCGTCCTTGCGGAACTCCTGCGCCCAGGCCAGCGTGCACAGGCTCATGCCGTACTTGGCGAGCGAATACGCCACATGCGGCGCGAACCACTTGGCCTGAAAATCCAGCGGCGGCGACAGCGTCAGGATGTGCGGGTTGGGGGACTTCTTCAGATGCGGGATGCAGTACTTGCCGGTCATGAAGGTGCCGCGCGCGTTGATCCCGTTCATGAGGTCGTAGCGCTTCATGTCGGTGTGCAGCGTGCCGGTCAGGCTGATCGCGCTGGCGTTGTTGATCAGGATGTCGATGCCGCCGAAGGTTTCGACCGTCTTGGCCACCGCCGCCTTGACCTGCTCCTCGTCGCGGATGTCGCACAGAATCGGCAGGCCCTTGCCGCCGGCCTTCTCGACCTCCTGCGCTGCGCTGTAGATCGTGCCCGGCAGCTTGGCATGCGGCTCCGCGGTCTTCGCGGCAATGGCGACGTTGGCCCCGTCGCGCGCCGCGCGCTGGGCGATCGCCAGGCCGATGCCGCGCGATCCACCGGTGATGAACAGGGTTTTGCCTTTCAGGGACATGTGCGGATCTCCATGCAATATCAGTGGTCAGGATACCTGTAGGAGCGGCCCATGGCCGCGATTCCTCTTCGCGCGGCGCGCACGCCGCGTCGCGGCCAGACCCCTACAACATCGCGGTTGCGCGGGCGAGGCGCTCGGCCTGGATGCGGTTGAGGTTGCGGTAGATCACCGCGGCGATCTGCGGGTAGCGCTGGCGCAGGCGTTCGAGGTCCTGCGAGTCGAACCGCAGCAGCCGCACCGGCGACACCGCATCGACATTGGCCGTGCGGCGCTGGCCGAAATAGCCGGCCTCGCCCATCACCGCGCCGCGACTCAGGGAGGACAGCGCCTTGCGCTCGCCATTGCGTTCGACCGAAACCTGCAGATGGCCGTCGACGACGACATAGATGTCGCGCGCGTAGTCGCCCTGCTGAATCACGCGCGCACCGCTGTTGTGCTTCTCCAGCTTCGACAGCAGCGCGAACAGGCGCGCCTGGCGCAGAGACAGGCCGGAAAACAGCGGGATCGTGTGCTGCGGCGACTGGCCGAGATCGAGGCGCACGATGTCCCACAAGGTCACGATGCGCAGCTTCGAGCCCAGCGCCGGGGTCAGCAGGATGTCGGCGCCCCAGGCGACGAACAGCGTGAACGAAGCCAGCAGGCCGAACTGCACCTGGTTCTGCAATTCGCTGCCGGTAAAGACGAGGAAGCCGAGACACAGCGCAACGACGGTGAACGTCACCGGCCGCAGCACGCTCGCCAGCGCACTCTTCACCGCGGCCTTCTCGTTGGCCTTGGCGCGCGCATCGGCGTTGAAACGCGTCAGGAAGTGGATCGTGTCGTCGACGGCAATACCCAGCACGATGCAGGCGATGAGGCTGTTGGTCGGATTCAGCGGAATGTCGAAGGCGCCGAGAATGCCGAAGTACAAACCCACCGGCAGCAGGTTCGGCAGCATCGCCAGCAGCGCCGCGCGCGCCGAGGTGAACATCAGCGCCAGCATCGCCCAGATCGCGAACGACGCGAGCGTCAGCGAAGTCAGCTGACCCGATGCGATCTCGTTGACGGTGCGCGTCGCCAGCACCGGGCTGCCGGTCACGCGCCCGTCCAGCGGCGGCGTCATCTCGCGCAGGCGCGCTTCGGTGCGCCGGACGAACTCCGCGATCTGGACCGAGCCATCGACCTTGATGCGCACCGACACCAGGGCCGTGCGAAAGCGCGAGTCGATGACGCGGCGGATCTCGTCGCTGCCGCCGAACACCAGCAGTTGCTTGACCGCCGTGGCGTCGTCCGGAATCCGGTAGTGCGCCGGGTCGCCGTCGTTGAGATTGCGGTTGATCAGCTTGAGGTGGTCGACATACGAGATCACCGCACCGACTTCGGGCTGGTCCTGCAGCCATCCCTGCAGAGCCTCGATCTCGCGGATCAGCGCCGGATCGGTCAGCGCATCGTTGACGTAGGTGTCGATCAGGATCGAAACCTGGCTCGCGCCGTTGAAGACCTTGTTGATGGTTTCGTAGTCGTGCCGGACCGGCGCCTCGGCGTCGAAGTTCTTGATGTACTCGGTGCCGACGCGGATGTGACTCGCGAGGTACAGATCGAGCGGGATCGACAGCACCGCGATGCCGATGATCCAGTTGCGCCACTTCAGGTCGAACAGCGCGATGCGCCGCGCCTTGCGCACAAAAAACGCCTCGCCCAGCGGCCGTCGCGGCGCGCGCGGGCCGAGCAGGCTCAGCATCGCCGGCAGGAAGACCAGCGTCAGGGTCAGCGCGTAGGTCACGCCGAAGCTCGACAGCACGGCGAACTGCGCGATCACCGGCAGCTGACCCGGAATCAGCGCGAGAAAACCGGCGATGGTCGTTGCCGTCGACAACAGCAGGCCGCCGCCGACGCGCCGCAAGGTGCGCTCGACGCGTTGCCGCTGCGTCTCCTTGCGCTCGAAATCGTAGTACTCGGCCAGCAGATGCACGGAGTACGACAGTGCCAGCGTGATCACCAGCGGCGGCACGATGGCGGTGACCAGATTGATCGCCAGATCGAGCGCCAGTGCAGTCGCCAGCGTCCACACCAGCGACAGCGCGATCGCGAAAGTTGCGATCAGCACCGTGCGCAGACTGCGAAACGCCACCAGCAACAGCACGATGACCAGCGCGAAGATCGCCGGCATCGTGAATCCCAGCGTATCGAGAATGGCGTCGGTGGTCGCTGCCTTGATCACCTGGCTGCCGGTGATCCAGACCTCGCCGGAACCGGTCACCTCGCGCGCCAGCGCGCGGATGCGTTCGGTATAGCCGCCGACGCGAAAGTCGTTCTCGTCGATGTCCGCGAGGGTCAGTGCGAATGCCGCCACCCGCCCGTCCTGCGACACCAGCGCGTCGCGGTAGATCGGGTTGTCAGCGACCTGACGCGCAAATCCTGCGATCGATTCCGGGTGCTCGCGCGCCTGTGCCGCGAACGTGCTCAGGTTGATGCCGAATTCGTCCGCGACCGGATTCTGCACGTTGGCGAACGAGACGACCTGGCGCACGCCTTCGAGCTCGCCGAGGCGGCGCGACAGGCGGCCGATGCGCTCGATGTTGTCCGCGGTGTAGACGTTGTCGAAGCCGACTGCGAGCAGTACCGGATCGGTCTCGCCGAACTGGGCGCGCACGCGGTCGAACAGCGTGCGGTCATCGTCCTGGGCCGGCAGCAGGCGCTCCAGCGCCGGATCGATGCGCAGGCGCAGGCTGCCGTCGCGCAAATCGACCAGTGTGAGCGCCGCGGCTGCGGACAGCACCAGCCCGGCGACGACGATGCCGAGCGGATGCGTAGCCAGCCAAGCGATCAGTCGCTGCATGGAGCGCCGTGAGGAGTCAGCTGCCGAGGTAGAAGGTGCTCGGGTTGAAGTGCCGCCCCGGCAGATCGATGTCGCTGCTCAGACCCAGCACCCGCAGGCGCGTCTTCGTGCCTTCCTTGAGATCGCTCATCAACGCCTCGCCCGCATACCAGTGCGGACCCGACTGCCGCAGCGAGGCCGGGTCGACGTCCAGGCGCTTGCGCACCGTGTCGCCCTCAAGGAAATCGGCGCGCAGGCCAACACAGGTCTTCTGGTCGACCCAGACCTTGATCTGCGCGAAACGCGAGCCATCGCCGGCAGCCGGCAGCGAGGTCAGCAGGTAAACCGGACGCCCGGCCAGTTCGCCCTTGCCGTCGAGACGGGTCTGGCCGCTGACGAAGGCGTTGTTGAGCTGCTTGAGATCGCCGTACGACAGGTCCGTGCCCCACAGCGTGCCGTCGGTGCCGACGCCGGTGATGCGGCGCACTTTCTGCAGCGCCGGCACGAACACGTACATCTCGTCGCCGTCGGCCTTTTCGCGCAGCAGGTAGGCGGCGCCGGCCAGATCGGCCGGCGAGGCGATCTTGACCATCGCGCGCAGACGCTCGTCCTCGCGCATGCCGTACAGGCGCCCGCGCATCTCGCGGATGCCGCCGGTGCGGTCAGTGGCGGTGAGCGCGATCTCCTTGATCTGCAGCGACTTGGGAATGTTGGCGCGCATGCACGAGACGACCTGGTCCAGCGCCTCGTCCGCCGCCGCCGGCTGCGCGCACAGGATCAGGCACAGGGCAGCGATGCGCCGAAACGTCGATCGGGTGAGGCTCACGGGATATCCCCCCAGCAGTTACGCGCAGCAATGAAGCCCAGCAATTACGCTGATTCTCGCATTGTTGCGTTGCCGTGGTCGCGCTGTTCCGCCATCCGCCGCGCGTAGCCGTGCGCGCCGATGGCCTCGAAACCCGCCAGCGCCTCGCGCTGTGACGCCGCACGCGTGCGCGGATCCGCAGCCCAGTGTGCGCGCGCCACATGCAGCCACGGCCGGAAGCCTTCCGCGCCGGTGAACTCGATCAGGCTGGCGACGCGACGGATGCCGGCCTGGGCCTCCTCGCGCCGTTCGGCTTGCGCCGGCAGCTGCAGCCAGAACAGCCAGGCGATGACTTCCCAGATGCGCGAGCCGGCATCGTAGGCGCTGGCGCGCGCGGCGCGGGCCATCTGCTCGGCTTCGACTTCGCGGCCGGCGCGCAGCAGCGCCAAGGCGTGGGTCGCCAGGTGATTGGCCTCGAACTGGTGCGCCCCGGCGCCCTTGACGACCAGCGGCGTCGTCTCCGCAAGAATGTCGATCGCCTCCGCGTGGCGCCCGTTGAGGCTCAGCGCGAGGCCATAGCCGCGCATCGCGATGGCGCGAAAGAACGGGCTGCCGTACTTCTCGGCCTCGGCCAGCCCCTTCTCGGCCGCCGCGAGCGCCGGCCCGAAATCGCCGTTGAGGAAGGCCAGATCGACCTGGTTGGTGTACATCCAGCTGGCGGCGCTGCCCGCCTGCTCGGCGAACGCCAGCGCCGCATTCACGTGCTCCGCGGCTTCGTCGAGACGTCCGAGCCAGCCCAGCATCAGTCCGTAGAACCCGCGCGACTGGTAGTTTTCGGTGTCGACCGGACGCACGCGCCAGTCGCCGCCGGCGGCGTCCAGGACCTCGATGATCCGGCGCAGGCGGCCGGCCGCATTGAAGGACAACAGCACCGACAGCCGGAACCGGTTGATCAGCTCGGTCTGGCCGTGATCGAAGCACAGTCCGATCGCCTCCTCGTGCATGTGCGCGGCCGCATCGACCTGGCCCCGATGCAGCAGTTCGTTGCCGTAGGAGATCAGCACCTCCGCCTGGCCGGCGAGATCGCTGCTCGCCGCCGCCATCGCGCGCGCTTCCTGGTAGACGCGCTCGATCTCGGCTTCGCTCGTCGGCACGAACTGGGCGACGCGGATCAGCCCCGCACGTGCGGCGATGCGCCCGCGGATCACGTCCGCGCTTTCCGGTGCGCGGTCGAAATTGGCCAGCGCGCGGCGGAACTGTTCGGCGGCGATGGCGATGTTGTGCGCCAGCGCCCAGCGCACCGCCGTCAGGTTCCATTGCCCGGCCCGCGCCCAATCGGCGGCGCACTGCCAGTGGTGGGCAACACGCAGCGAACTCTCCTGGGGCGCGGCGCCGGGACTGCCGTAGCGCGATTCGAGCAAGGCGGCGAGACGCGCGTGCACACCGCGCCGCCGCGTCTCCAGCTGGCTGCGGTAGGCGACCTCCTGCACCAGCGGATGGCAGAACGCCAGACCGCCGCCGTCGTCGTGATGCACGAAGCCGAGCTCTTCGAGTGCCGCCACGTCCTCCTCGACGTCGTCTGCACTGTCCAGCGTCGCCAGCAGTTCCGCGTCGAACTGCTGGCCGATCACCGCCGCGGTCTGCAGACGGCCACGCAGCACGTCGGGCAGGCGATCGATGCGCGCAGCCAGCAGTGCCTGCACGCTGTCCGGCACCGGCCATTCCTCGATCGACCTTGCCAGCCGCCAGGCGCGCGGCCGTCCCTGCAGCCAGCCGCCGTCGGCCAGCGCCAGCACCGCTTCTTCGACGAAGAACGGATTGCCGCCGGCGCGCCGCGCGAGCGTCACCGCGACTTCGGCAACCGACGGATCGCCGCCGAGCAGGGTGCCGGCCAGCTGCTGCAACTGCGCGCCGTCGAGCGCCGACAACGCGATCGACTCGTCGACCAGCGGCTGCAGCCATTCCGACGCGTAGTCCGGGCGGAAATTCAGCAGCAGCAGGCAGGGCGTGGACCGGGCCTGCTCGCACAGGTGCGCCAGAAACGCTTCGCTGGCGCTGTCGATGAAGTGCAGATCCTCGATCAGCAGAATCTGCGGTGCGTCGCAGCACGGCAGGTAGCTCGCCAGCTGGTCCAGCATGTGCTGCTGCGCCGCCGCGTTGCCCTCCGGCGGACGGGCATCGGCCTCGGCGATGCCGAGAAAGTCGAAGACGTGCGGCAGCACCGCGGCATTGGCCTGGTCCTCCAGCAACAAGGCGCCGGCGATCCAGCGCCGCGCTTCCTGCGGCCCGGCGTTCTCGGGCACGCCGAGCTTGCTGCGCAGCAGCTGGCGGATCGGGAACATCGGCACGCGGCTGGCATACGGCACGCCGGTGGCGCGATGCACGGCGATGCCGTCGCGCGCGCAGGCCTGGGTGAACTCGTGGCACAGCCGCGACTTGCCCAGGCCGGCGTTGCCGATGACGGCGACGACCTGGCCCTGGCCGGCGCGCACCCGGTCCAGCGCGGCGACGAGGCCGGCCAGCTCGCGCTCGCGGCCGATGAACGGCGAGCCCGCGCGCGCCAGGCTGCGATCGAGCCGCGTGCGCAGACCCTCCGCCGCTTCCAGCTCGAAGACCTCCACCGGTGCGTCGATGCCGTGAACCTCGGTGGCGCCGAGGCTGCGCAAGCGGAAATAGCCTTCGAGCAGGCTCGCCGTGTCGCGCGACGCGTAGATGCGGCCCGGCTCGCAGATGTGTTCCATGCGCGCGGCCAGGTTCACCGTCGGACCCTGCGCGGTGTAGTCGCTGCGCAGGTCATCGCCGATGCGGCCGACGACGACCTCGCCGCTGTTCAGACCGACCCGCATCGTCAGGTTGAGACCGTGGCTCAGGCGCAGCTCGTCGGCGTAGCGGCGCACCTCGCGCTGCAGCTCGAGCGCGGCGCGCGCGGCGAACTGGGCGTGATCTTCCAGCGCACGCGGTGCGCCGAACAGCGCCATGATGCCGTCGCCGGTGTACTGGTTGATGGTGCCTTCGTAGTGATGGACGACCCGCGACAGGATCGCGAAAAAGCGGTCCAGGACCTCGTGCCAGAGCTCGGCACCGGCCTGCTCGGCGAGGCGCGTCGAGCCCTTGATATCGGCGAACAGCACCGTCACGCGCTTGCGCTCGCCCTGGACGCCGGAGGTCTGCGCCAGCGTGCCCTGCAGATGCCGCGGCGTGTAGCCGGCCTCGGCCGCGGCAATGCGCGAGCCGCACTGGTTACAAAAGCGCGCCGCGGACGGATTCGCCGCCCCGCAGGATGCGCAGTTCACCTCATCAACACCGCTCGCCATGATCGTGTTCCACCCGTGTGGATCACTGTAATCCAGATTCCATCCGCCCGGCGCGCGGGCCGCATCGGCGGTGCCTTGACTCGCCCGGCGGCATGCCCCAGCGTTGCAGCCTCTGGATCCGGCGCAAGGGGAGTCCGCAACCATGATGCTCGTCGTCGGCGCAGGTGCGGTCGGCACCATCCTGAGCGCCTACTTGTCGGCCGCCAAGCGCGAGCCGATCAAACTCTATGTCCGCGACAAGGATG
Organism: Sinimarinibacterium sp.; assembly: GCA_041659605.1. GTDB lineage: Bacteria > Pseudomonadota > Gammaproteobacteria > Nevskiales > Nevskiaceae > Solimonas. The sequence goes on from JBAZXW010000010.1 coordinate 109,342, forward strand.
TCGGCGCCCTGCAGACCGTGCAGGACATCCGCGTCGAGCATGTCGGCGCCGCCTATCCGCCGATCGTCGCCCCCAAGCCGGTGCTGACGCGCGCGCTCGCATTGGACGAGATCGATTACCTGCTGATCTGCGTGAAGTTCCCGCAGCTCGACGCGTTGCTGGACCAGATCGGCAGCGTGCCGGAACGCTGCACGCTGGTGTCCACGCTCAACGGCGTCGGCGCGCTGCGCCACATCCGCGAACGCTTCCCCAAGGCGCGCGTCGCGCCGATGACGGTGATGTTCAACGGCCAGCTGCTGGAGCCGCTGCACGCGCAGATCACCACCAAGCCGCAGGTGCTGATCGGCAGCGACGACCCGCGCCTGCTGTCCGCGTTCGGCGACAGCGGCATGAAGGTCACGCAGGTCTCCGGCGAGTCGGCCGCATGGGGCAAGCTGCTGATCAACCTCGCCAACGCCATCTGCGCGCTGACGCACACGACCTTCAAGGACCTGCTGACCCAGCCCGACATGCGCGCGATCTACGTCGCCGTGGTCGACGAGGCGGTGAACCTGCTCGAGCGCACCGGGATCGCCTACCACCTGCCGATGCCCATCCCCTACGGCCTGTACCGCGCGCTGCTGGCCGGGCGCACACCGCTGCCGTGGTGGTTCGCCAAGTTACGCAACGGCCTGCAGGACGGCTCGTACCCGTCGATGGTCGCGGACGTCGAATCCGGACGCAAGACCGAAGTCGGCCAGCTCAACGGCGAGATCGTCTGCATGGGCCTGGAACACAAGGTGCCGACGCCGGCGAACGCCCGGATCGTCAGCCTGATCCAGAAATTCGAAGGCACGGCGAACCCGCCGTACCTGACCCCGGCAGAACTGCGCACGCGCCTGGGGGTGTAGGAGCGGCACCACAGAGCGCGCGGACAGCTTCCGTGTCCGTTGGACGCCTACGCCATCGGCCCTTTCATCGTCACCCACTCCTCCGCCGCCGTCGGGTGCACCGCGAGCGTGGCGTCCAGATCGGCCTTGGTGACGCCCAGGCGCAGCGCGATCGCCAGCAGCTGCGCCGTTTCGCCAGCGTCGGCGCCGAGCATGTGTGCACCCAGCACGCGATCCGTCGCGCCGTCGACGACGAGCTTCATCAGTACGCGTTCGCGGCTTCCGCTCAGCGTCGCCTTCAGCGGCCGGAACTCGGACTTGTAGATGAGAACCTGGCCGTGTCGTTCGCGCGCCTGCGCCTCGGTCAGGCCCACGGTGCCCAGCTCCGGCGTCGTGAACACGCCGGTCGGCACGAGCGCGTGATCCACTGCGGTCGGTCGTCCGCCGAATTCGCTCTCGGCAAACGCCTGCCCCTCACGGATCGCCGCCGGCGTCAGATTGACGCGGTTGGTGACGTCGCCGACCGCGAAGATGCCGGGCGTCGAGCTGCGTGAACAGGCGTCGACACGCACGCTGCCGTCGCGGCCGAGTTCGACACCGGCCGATTCCAGTCCCAGCCCGGCCGTGCTCGGCGTGCGGCCGACTGCCAGCAGCACCTGGTCGGCGGCGAGCCGGCGGCCGTCGGACAGTTCGACCCAGAGTGCGTCGGCGCCCCTGGAAATGCCGCGCGGCAGGCACTGCAGCACGACCTCGATGCCGCGCTGCTGCATCGCCGTGCGCAGTGCGCGCCGCAGGTCGTCGTCGAAGCCGCGCAGGATCTCGTCGCCGCGGTAGACCAGTGTCGTCCGCGAACCGAGGCCGTGCAGCAGGCACGCGAACTCGACGGCGATGTAGCCGCCACCGACGACCACGATGCGTTCGGGCAGCCGCGGCAGATGGAAGATATCGTCGGACGTGATGGCCAGTTCGCTGCCCGGCAGATCCGGCATGCGCTGCGGGCGGCAGCCGGTGGCGACGAGAATGCGCTCCGCCGTCACCGTGCGCCCTTCGTCGACCAGCCGGAGGGTCTGCGGGCCCACGAGTTCGGCACGGGTCCGGTGCAAGGTGACGCCGGCCTTCAGCAGATTGGCTTCGTAGATGCCCTCGAGCCGCGCGATCTCCTGGTCCTTGGCGGAGATCAGCGCGGTCCAGTCGAAGGTCGCGGGCGGCACTCGCCAGCCGAAGCCGGCAGCGTCCCCAAACTCGTCGGCGAAACGCGAGGCATAGACCAGCAGCTTCTTCGGCACGCAGCCGCGGATCACGCAGGTCCCGCCGAACCGCGACGATTCGGCGATACCGGTGCGCGCGCCGAATCCCGCGGCGATACGGGCCGCCCGCACGCCGCCCGATCCGCCGCCGATCACGAACAGGTCGTAGTCGTAGCCTGCCATCGTCGCTCTCCCGCGTCGCGCAGCCGCGAACGGTGCCGCCCGATGCTTACCGCTTGTGCGGCGGCCGCCGCCCGACCGGCTTGCCGGCCTTCTGCGCATGCGGCGGCGGCTTGCGCGCCGGCGGCGGCGCGTTGTCGCCCAAGCGGCTGATCTGCAACTGGCGCCCGGCGACCCAGGTCTTCTGCAGGTCGCGGAGGATCGCCTTGGGCATGCCCTGCGGCAGATCGATGAGACTGAAGTCGTCGTGGATGTCGATGCGGCCGATGTACTGGCTGTCCAGGCCGGCTTCGTTGGCAATCGCGCCGACGATGTTGCCGGGCTTGACGCCGTGCACGTGTCCGACTTCGACGCGGAATGTCTCCAGGTCAGCGTCGCCCGCGGCGCGATCGCGCCGCGGCCGTTCCGGACGCGGGTCCGCATTGCGCGATTCCGTGCTGCGCGGGGTTTCGCTGCGCGCGACCTCGCGCGATTCGGAGCGCAACGGCGGCCGCGATCGCACCGGCGGGGGCGTCTCCATCGGCATCGAGGGCTGGGCGCCGTTGGCCTGCAGCAGCAAAGGTTCGGCGCCCTGGTTGAGGCAGGCCAGCGCGGCGGCGACATCGAGCAGCGGCAGGCCGCTCTCCTGCGCAAACTGGCCGATCACGCCCTGGAACTGCAGCAGAGTACCGCGCTGCGACGGGTCGCCCAGGGTCTCGGACAGCTGCGTCTTGAAACGCGCGATGCGCTGCGCGTTGACCGCATCGGCGGTCGGCAGCGCCATCGACTCGATCGGCTGTCGCGTCGCACGCTCGATGGCGCGGAGCAGGTGCCGCTCGCGCGGCGCAACGAACAGGATCGCGTCGCCGCTGCGTCCGGCACGGCCGGTGCGGCCGATGCGATGCACATAGGATTCGGTGTCGGTCGGCACGTCGTAGTTGACGACATGACTGATGCGCTCGACGTCGAGCCCGCGCGCGGCGACGTCGGTGGCGACGACGATCTCCAGGCTGCCGTCGCGCAGCTTGCTGACGATGCGCTCGCGCTGCGCCTGTTGCACGTCGCCGTTGAGCGCGGCTGCGTCGAAGCCGCGCGCCTGCAGCTTGGACGTCAGCTCCTCGGTCGCCGCCTTGGTGCGCGCAAACACGAGCATCGCCTCGAAGGGCTCGGCCTCGAGGATGCGCGTCAGCGCATCAAGCTTCTGCATGCCGCTGACCAGCCAGTAGCGCTGGCGCACGTTGGCCGCGGTGGTCGTCTTGCTCTTGATCGTGATCTCGACCGGGTCGCGCAGATGGGTCTGCGCAATGCGCCGGATTTGCGTCGGCATCGTCGCCGAGAACAGCGCGATCTGGCGGTCCGCCGGCAGCTGGCCGAGGATCCACTCGATGTCCTCGACGAAGCCCATGCGCAGCATCTCGTCGGCCTCGTCGAGCACCAGGTTGCGCAACCCGCCGAGCTGCAGGGTGCCGCGCTTGATGTGATCGACCACGCGCCCTGGCGTACCGACCACGACATGGGCGCCGCGGCGCAGGCCGCGCAGCTGCGGCTCGTAGCTCTGACCGCCATACACCGGCAGCACGTGGAAGCCGGGCAGCTGTGCCGCGTAGCGCTGGAAGGCCTCGGCGACCTGGATCGCCAGTTCGCGCGTCGGCGCCAGCACCAGCGCCTGCGTCGCGCGGCGCGCGAGATCGATGCGCGCCAGCACCGGCAAAGCGAATGCCGCGGTCTTGCCGGTGCCGGTCTGCGCCTGGCCGAGCACGTCGCGCCCGGCGAGCAGCGGCGGGATTGTCGCCGCCTGGATCGGCGACGGCGTCTCGTAGCCAACTTCGGTGATGGCGGCCAGCAACGCCTCGGGCAGGCCGAGGGAGCTGAATTTGATCGGATTCTCGGGCGATGGCGTGGACATGGCAGGGCGCAGGGGACCGGGCGCGGACGTCCCGAGAATGGAGAAAATAACGGCCTGCATCGCCGCGGATGCAGGTGCACAATAGGAGAGCTCCCGACAAGTCTGACGAATTCCGCGAAGGCTTGCATGAAAACACTTGATGCCAAGGCACGCGACCGCGTGCTGCGCTACTGCCGGGAGCGCAGCCTCTCCGATGTTTTTGTCGCGGCTGCTATGGCAGAACTGTGGCCGCTGGCACAGTGGATCGCCGCGCAGCGAAATGCGCGAAACGCCTGCCTGGTCGTCGGCATCAACGGCGCCCAGGGCACCGGCAAGAGCACGCTCGCCGGTGTGCTGCTGGAATTCCTCGATCTGCTCGGCCTGCGCGGCGCGCTGCTGGCGCTCGACGATCTGTACCTGCCGCGCGTCGAACGCCTGCGCCTGGCCGAAACCGTGCATCCGCTGCTCGCCACGCGCGGCGTGCCCGGCACGCACGACGTCGCTTTGGGCCTGGAGCTGCTCGACCGGATGAAGCGCCTGCGCGCGGACGAATCGCTGCTGCTGCCGCGCTTCGACAAGGCCAACGACGATCGCGCGGATCCTGCCCGCTGGACCCGCGTCGGCGGGCCGATCGACGTCGTGCTGTTCGAGGGCTGGTGCGTCGGCACGCCGCCGCAGGACGTGGCAGCGCTGGCGTTGCCGGTGAATGCGCTGGAAGCCGACGAAGACGCCGACGGACGCTGGCGCCGCTGGGTCAACGAGCGGCTGGCGACCGACTATGCGCGCCTGTTCGCGCAGATCGACCGCCTGGTTTTCCTGCACGCCCCGGATTTCGCGCAAGTGTTCGCGTGGCGCGGGCAGCAGGAAGCGGATACGGCGCGCTTCGCCGGCGCCTCGGGCTCACGCATCCTCGACGATGCGGCGCTGCGCCGGTTCATCGGACATTACGAACGCCTGACCCGCCATGCGCTGGCGAAGCTGCCGACACGTGCCGACGTCGTCGTCGGCCTCAACGCCGATCACCGCATCACGACGGTCGCTTACCGCGCAGACGCCGGCTGAGGGGGCGATCCGTCCCCGGGATTGCCGGGCACCGGCAGGCGCGGGCAATCCAGCGCGCCGTTGCCGTCCAGTGCGCGCACGGCCAGCGCGATCTCGCCGGCCAGACGCGCCAACGCGCGCTGGTGGCCAAGCACCAGATCCTCGTAGGACTCGCCAACGCGTTCCTGCAGCTGCGTGGAACAGGTCACCGACACGCCGCGTGCATCGTCGCGCACGTTCCATCCGGCATCGAGACGCGCGTGGCGGCCGAGCACGGAATCGAAGCGCGTGACGTCGACCTTGATCCGCCGCACCGGCATGCCGGTGCCGGTGCCGAGCCGGTACACCTCGCGCACGCCCAGCTCGCGGGCCAGATGCTCGGACAGGCCCAGCCGCAGCTCCTGCGCCAGCGGCGCCGCCCACTGCCGGCTCTCGACCAGCGCCAGCTCGCCGTCGCCCTGGCGCAGCACGAACTGCGGCATGTCGACCTGCGCGGGAACGCTCACCGGCAGCACCTCGATCGCGTAGGCAGACGCCGGGGCCGCGCGCGCGGGATCAGGCTCGACCGACGGCCGCAATAGCGTATAGAAGCGCGTCTCCGGCGTGCCCAGGCAGGCACTGAGCAGGGCTGCGAGCCCCGCCGTCGCGCACATTCCGCGAATGGTCATCATGGATTCTCCGGTTGCGGCGCATCCGGTTCGTCGATGTCGTCCTTGCCGCTGATCAGCGCTTCTGGATGCCGTTGCAGATAGTCCGCCAGCAGGCGGAACGAGCGCCCGGCGCGTTCCAGCTCCTGCAAGGTCTGGCGCAGATCCTGCTGCAGGCCCGAATCGTTCGAGAGCAGCCCGCGGCTGGCGGCGTCGAGGGCGCGCTGCGCTTCGACCAGGGTCTTGGCCGCTTCCGGTGCCAGCTCCCCTTCCAGGCGCTTGAGCAGGGCATCCGCGCTGCGGATTGCCTCGCGCAGATCGTGTCCCAGATCCGCGAACGGCACCTTGCTGAGCTGGTCGACGACGTCCGCGATCTGCGTCTGCAGCTGCGCCAGACTGCCCTGCTCGGTCGGAATCGCGACGATGCCGGACTTCGGCAACGGTTCGACGTCAGCGGCCTTGGCCTTGGGCATCAGGTCCAGCGCGATGTAAAGCTGCCCGGTCAGCAGGTTGCCGCTGCGCAGCTGCGCGCGCAGGCCGTCCTCGACCAGCTTGTGCAGGATCTCGGAGTCCAGGCGCGTGCCGTTGCCCGGCGCCGCGCGCAACGCCTGGTAGGCGACGCCCAGGCGCCATGGATAGACGCTGGCCGATACGTTGCCGACGAAGCGCTTGCGGCGCTCGTCGTACTCCAGTTCGACAACCTCGACCTTGCCGAACTCCACGCCACGGAAATCGATCGGTGCGCCCACCGCCAGCCCGCGCAGCGACTCGACGAAGCGCATGCGCACCCGCAGCGGCGGCCCGGAAGCAGGCGCCAGCGCAGCGCTGCGGTCCTCATGCAACCAGAACTCGTAATCGGCCTTCGCCGGCTCGCCCTCGTCCGGCGTCAGGAACGCCACGCCGCCGGCCAGCACCGAAGCCAGCGACTCGGTATTGACCTGCAGGCCGGTGGCGCCGAGCGTCACGTCGATGCCGCTCGCGTTCCAGAAGCGCGTGTTGCGCGTGACAAAGCGGTCGTAGGGTGCGTAGACGAAGATCTGCATCGTCACGCCGCTGCCGTCCTCGTTCATCTCGAAGGCGCCGACGCGGCCGACGGCGATGCGCCGGTAATAGACCGGCGAGCCGATGCCCAGCGAGCCCAGGCTCGCCGAGTGCAGCACGAAGCTCGTGCCCTTCTGGTCGCTGGTGACCGCCGGCGGCGTATCGAGCCCGACGAACTTGCGCTGCAATTCGGTGGACTGACCGACGTCGAGACTGAGATAGACACCGGACACCAGCGTGTCGAGGCCAGAGACGCCGCCGGTGTCGATACGCGGCCGCACGATCCAGAAACGCGTATCGACGGCGGCAAGCTTGCTGGCCTTGCGGTCCAACTCGACCAGCACGTTGACCGACTGCAGGTCGTCGCTCAGCGAAATGCCGCGCACCATGCCGACGACCACATCCTTGTACTTCACCTGCGTCTTGCCCGACTCCAGCCCCTCTGCCGAATTGAACTGGATCTCGATCAGCACGCCGGCCGACAGCACGGCGCGCACCGCCAGCGCGATGCCGATCAGGGCCGCGACGATCGGTACGAGCCACACCAGAGAGGGCATCCAGCGTCGGGGTGGACGCACGTCCGGCTGCGGCGGCGAGTAGGCGTCGGTTTCGCTCATGGATTTCCTGCGGATGACGGCGGTCGGTCCCAGATCAGGCGCGGGTCGAAGCTCTTCGAGGCGACCATGGTCAGGACCACGACCGCCGCGAATGCGATGGCACCGCCGCCGGGCTGCACATCGGCGAGGCTGCGGAAGTGCACCAGCGCGACGAGCAGCGCGACGACAAACACGTCGAGCATCGACCAGTAGCCGACAAACTCGATCGCGCGATACAGCTGCGTGCGCTCGACCGGCTTCCAGCCGGAGCCGCGCTGGGTCGTAATCAGCAGCAGCGACAGCACCGCGATCTTGACGATCGGTACGACGATGCTGGCGACGAAGACGATGACCGCAATCTCCGGCGATCCCGCCCGCCACAGCGCCATCACGCCGCTCAGGATCGTGTCCGCGCGCTGTTCCATCAGCGTCGACGTTTTCATGATCGGAATCAGATTGGCCGGCAGATACAGGATCGCCGCCGCAATCAGGAATGCCCAGGTCCGCTGCAGGCTGTACGGCTTGCGCGAATGCACATGCGCGTGGCAGCGGCGGCAGACGCCGAGTTTTTCCGCGCCCGCCGGCAGGCGGTAGACCGTCCCGCAGTCCTCGCAGGCGACCAGGCCCAGTTCGCGCGCACTGCGAATGCCGGTCACCGCTCGATCTCCGAGGCGATGTCCCACAGCTCGTGCAGGTCGAAGGTCGACAGCAGGGTCATCAGGATGGTCAGCAGCGCAAACCCCCACAGGCCGATGCCCGGCGTGATCTCGGCGTCGGCGGCGAGTTTCACCGCCGAGACCAGTACGCCGACCATGAACACCTCGACCATGCTCCACGGCCGCATGTGGCGGATCGCATGCATCGCGGCGACGAAGCCCTGCGGCACCCAGCCGGCGCGCAGCGGCAGCAGCACGTAGGAGAACAGCAGCATTTGCGACAGCGGCAGAAAGAACAGGCACGCCGCTGCGACCACCGCCACCGGCCCGACGCCGGCGTCGTAACTGGCGAGAATCGCGTCCCATAGGGTCGCGTCGGTACGCGATCCCGCCAGCTCCATCACCAGCACCGGATTGAGGTTGGCGACAACGAACAGAATCAGGCTCGCCAGCGTGATCGCCAGCATCGCGTCGAGATCGAAGCGCCGATTGCGGTACAGCTCGGCACCGCAGCGCAGGCAGCGCGCAACTTCGCCCGGCGCCAGCGGCCGCCGCTCGTGGACGGCGTCGCAGTGTTCGCAGATGGAAAGGGGGGCTGCGGCCATGCAGTTCTCGCTATTCGACGCCTGGGCG
>JBAZXW010000011.1:0-110863 GCA_041659605.1 Sinimarinibacterium sp.
GTACGTGTGTTTCTTGCGCACCTCGATGCTGACGGTCTTGGCCGGTGCGCCGCGTGCGCCGCCCATGCGAATCTCGGTCGTCTCGCGACGCTTGAGCGTGATCCGGCGCGGCTCGCTGCCGGCTCCACCGCGGGTCTTGTGCTGCAGATAGTTCAGCAACGCGACCTTGTCTTCCGCGGTCACTCCCGCGTCGACTTTCGACACGGACACACCGGCCTCCTTGAACTGCTCCAGCAGCTCAGCGACAGGCCGTCCCAGCTCCTTCGCGAATTCCTGTACGGTTAGCGTTGACATTTGAATCGTTCCCCGAGAGTCGGCCACACGCAGCGAGCGGTCAGGCGTATGCCTTGGCGCGAGCGGCCATGATCAGCGCCGACGCGCGCTCTTCGCCCAGATCGGGCAACAACTCGAGCAACTCGTCCGTCGCCAGATCCGCGAGGCCTTCGCAGCTGCTGATCCCGGCCTCCGCCAACTGGTATGCCGTGTCCTCGTCCATGCCTTCGAGGGCAACCATGTCGTCGGCCGGATGCGCGTGCGCGCGCTGTTCGGCCTTGGCGATTGCCTTGGTGAGCAGCACATCGCGCGCGCGGGTGCGCAATTCCTCGATGATGCTTTCGTCGAATTCCTCGATCTTCGCCAGTTCCTGCGCCGGAACGTAAGCGATCTCTTCCAGCGTCGTGAACCCTTCCTGCACCAGGACGTTCGCGACTTCCGCGTCGACGTCGAGATATTCCATGAAGACGCCGAGGACCGACTGGTTCTCCTCTTCCTTCTTGGCTTCCGCATCGGCCGTGGTCATGACATTCAGCACCCAACCCGTCAGCTCCGAAGCGAGACGCACGTTCTGGCCGCCGCGACCGATCGCCTGCGCGAGCTTTTCCTCGGACACGCCAATCGTCATGGAATGGGATTCTTCGTCGACGACGATCGTCTCGACTTCCGCCGGCGCCATCGCGTTGATCACGAACTGGGCGATGTTTTCGTCCCACGGCACGATGTCGACCCGCTCGCCCGCCAGTTCGTTGGAAACGCTTTGCACGCGCGAACCGCGCATGCCGACGCACGCGCCGACCGGATCGATGCGCCGGTCCTTGGCCTGCACAGCGATCTTCGCGCGCAGGCCCGGGTCGCGGGCCGCGCCTTTGAGCTCAATCAGTCCCTGCGAGATCTCAGGCACTTCGAGCTTGAACAGCTCCATCAGAAACTTCGGCATCGTGCGCGACAGGAACAGCTGCGGACCGCGCGCCTGCGGGCTGACCTCGTAGAGATAACCGCGGATGCGGTCGCCGGGACGGATCGGCTCGCGCGGAATCAGCTGGTCGCGCAGCACGATTGCCTCGGCGTTGCCGCCGAGATCGACAATGACGCTGCCACGCTCGATGCGCTTGACCTGACCAGTGATCAGTTCGCCGACGCGGCCACGATAGGCGTCGACAACCTGCGCGCGCTCGGCTTCGCGCACCTTCTGCACGATGACCTGCTTGGCCTTCTGCGCACCGATGCGGCCGAAGTCGACCGAATCCACCTTGTGCTCGATCACGTCGTTAGGCATCGCAGCAGAATTTTCCTTCTGCGCGTAAGACAGCTTGATCTGCCGCTCCGGAAACTCGAACTCCTCGCTGTCGTCCTCGAGCACGGTCCAGCGGCGGAACGTCTCGTAGTCGCCGGTTTCGCGATCGATCGCGACGCGCAGGTCCGACTCGTCGCCGTACTGTTCCTTGCCCGCAGACGCGAGGGCCGCCTCGAGAGCCTGGAAGATCAATTCCTTCTCGACGCCCTTCTCGTTGGAGACGACGTCCACCATCAGCAGGATGTTCTTGTTCATGATCAGCTACTCTCGATCGTATTCCGGCACCAGGCGCGCACGATCGATTTCCGTCAGCGGAATCTCGACAGCGCCTTCCTTGGTGTCCAGGCTTAATTTCCCGCCCTGCACGCCGCGAATCCAGCCGACGAACCGACGGCGTCCATTCAAGGGTGCGATCAGCTGCACGCGGGCCTGCTCATTGATGAATCGCTCGAAATGAGCGGGTGTAACCAGCGGGCGATCGAGGCCGGGCGAAGAAACTTCCAGCCTGTAGCCGCTGCTGATCGGATCTTCAACATCGAGTACTGCGGCCACTTCGCGACTCACGCGCTCGCAGTCCTCGATCATGATGCCGCCAGGGCTGTCGATGTAAAGCCGCAGCAATCCACTCTTGGAAGTCGGGCTGAATTCGAGCAGCAAAAGCTCATAGCCGAGTGCTTCGATCACCGGCTCAAGCATTTGCTGCAATCGATCTCGCAGTACCGTCATTCCAAACTCGTGCACACTCTCAAACGAGCAACAAAAAAGGCCCTCGCGGGGCCTTGTCGGGACCAAACATTGGTAGCGGGGGCAGGATTTGAACCTGCGACCTTCGGGTTATGAGCCCGACGAGCTGCCAGACTGCTCCACCCCGCACCAGACAGACGATCAGTATAGAAGTTTGGAGGTCATCTGCGCAAACGATTAACCGCAAATCGTTGATACAGCGGACGAATTCTCCAGGCCCTTCTTCTACACCCTCACATCAGGGCCGCGATTATATAGAGACGACTCCGCGGATGCACGACATTTTTTGCACCCCTTGAGACCAACTTGAGCCCTCGGTGAGCCCAAGCTGAGACCGCACTTGTTGTCAGCCCAGCAAGAATGAGCGTCGGGCGCCATTCGCCCCCCGTTACTTCGTTTTCCTCCGGACGTACTCAGCAAGGTCCCCAGGCCGCAACGGGGGTACGCGCGCGTCATCGAGGCGCTGCAGCAAAACTACTTCAATGCGGCTCGTTTGCATCCTCGCCCCGCCTACGTATAATCGACAACACTGGTGAGTACTTCATTTTCTCGGGCACACCGGGATCTGCCAGACGTTTCTGAGGAACCACGCGATGCACGCTCTGTCCTTGCCGGAGGTTGCTGCGCCTGATGTTTCACTTATGAAACATGCATTTCGCATTAACAACGTTCGAGTCTGCAATCGGTCACTGCGATCCGCAGCGGATCGCAGTTCAGGTATCCGCCATTCAGTGCGGGCTGCGCGTGACCTTGCCCCCCCCAAGAGCAACAACTTCTAAAGATGTAATGGCGCGTCCAGAGGAGAGTCAATGAAGAAGCTGATGATCGCCGCAACGATGACGGCAGTTGTGAGCATGGTCTACACCGCATCCGCCGTGGCGCAGACATCGAATAAGGCAGCCGAGGACGACGAGTTCTTGAGCATTCTCCAAGAGGACCAGGAGAAGAAAAATGAGGAGCAGCCGGAAGCGACTTCAGATTCCGGAAATACCGGGAACTCAGATGCTGACGACGAGGCCGCGTCTTCTGAAACCGCACCCGCCGCTGCTCAAACCGCGCCCGCGTCCTCCGAGCCCGCGCCCGCCGCCACGCCCGCGCCTTCCGTCACCGCGGACGGCAAGCCCGCGGCTCCGCTGGACGTCATCCCGGTGCCGCAGCACGAGCCGAGCCCCGCGCCGACACAGCAGGCTCAAGCCCGGCCGCGCGCCGTCGAGGAAATCATCGTTACGGCGCAAAGACGCGAAGAGAGCGTGCAGGACGTTCCGATCTCGATCACGGTGTTCGATCAGAAGCAACTCGACAACGCGAATATCACCAACGCATCCGATATCGCGACCTACACCCCGTCCCTGTCGGCCAACACGCGCTTCGGCACCGAGACCGCCACGTTCGCCCTTCGCGGTTTTACCCAGGATCTGCGGACGACCGCTTCGGTCGCGACCTACTTCGCCGAAGTGGTCGCCCCGCGTGGCCAGACGGTACAGACTTCCGGAGACGGCGCCGGACCCGGCGCCTTCTTCGACCTGCAGAACGTGCAGGTGCTGAAAGGACCGCAGGGCACCTTGTTCGGTCGCAACACGACCGGCGGCGCCGTGCTGCTCGTGCCGCAGAAACCCAAGGACGAGTTCGAAGGCTATCTGGAACTGTCCGGCGGCGACTTCAAGGCGCTGCGCGGCCAGGGCGTGGCCAATGTTCCGGTGACAGACAGCTTCAGGCTGCGCTTCGCGATCGACTCGAACAGTCGCGAAGGCCACCTGAAGAACTACACCGGCATTGGCGCGGACGATCTCGGCGACACGCACTTCACCGCCTTCCGCCTCAGCGGCGTGCTGGACATCACCGACTCGCTTGAGAACTACACCATCCTGTCCTATGTCGATTCCGAAACGAACGGCCAGAACGGGCTGCTGTTCGCCTGCAATCCCGATGTCCAGAGCAGTCCCCTGTCTCTGCTGACGGGACCGGCCTGCACCGAACAGCTCTCCCACCAGGCGGAAATCGGCAAGGACGGTTACTACGACACCGCGACCACGCTCAAGACGCCGATCTCCCTCATCGAGGAAAAGCGGCTGATCAACACGACCACCTGGCTGGCCACCGAAAATCTCACCGTCAAGAACATTTTTGCCTACGCGCACCTCTACACCCTCAACGGATCGAATGTGTTCGGCACCCAGTTCACCGAAACCGCCGCAACGTTGCTGGGTCTTGGACTGCCCGCGGGCCTGGTCGACCCCAACCGCGAACTCGCCGCTGGCGCATCGGTCCTGCGTCCCGGCGTTCCCGTCACCAGCCAGGAAACCTGGGTGGAGGAAATCCAGCTCCAGGGCAATGCGTTCGATGACCGGCTGATCTGGCAGGCCGGCGCCTACTACGAAAACAGCCGGCCGGACGGCTTCTCCGGCGGTCGTGGCGTCACGCTGCTCTACTGCGACTTCGCCACGGTAGAAGGCGATCCTTCCGAGTTCAGCTGCAATGACCCGCTGGCCGGGCAACTCGGCGGCATCATCGACCAGTCCTACAAAGTCGAGTATCTCAACAGGGCGCTGTATACCCAGGGCACCTTCAATATCCTCGAACGGCTGAGCATGACCGCCGGCCTTCGCTATACCTGGGACGAGACCGAGGGACAGGGGACGCGGAGCCGCTACACCTTCGTACTGACTCAACCCCAGGCGCCTATCGTGAGCAACCTGTCGTCAACCGCGGAGAGCCGGGCGCCCACAGGATTGCTGGAGTTCGACTACAAGCCGACCGACGATGTGATGCTCTATGGGAAGTACATCCGCGGCTACCGCCAGGGCAGCGTCAACATGGCGGCCGATCCGGGCATCGATACCTGGCAGCCGGAAAAGGTCGACACCTACGAAATTGGCGCGAAGACCAGTTTCGAGGGATTCCTCTCGGGTCGGTTCAATATCGCCGCGTTCTACAACGACCTCACCGACATGCAGCTGCAAACCGGTTACATCTCGCAAACCGCTGGCACGACCACTGCGATCTTCAATGCCGGTAAGGCGCGAATCGCGGGCGCGGAGGTGGAGGCCTTCCTGGAGCTGACGGAGAACCTCAGCGCCACCCTCTCCTACGCCTTCCTGGATACGGAGCTGCTCGAGCAGGACGACAATTGCGGCAAGGTCGAGGCTTCCGGCGGCACGCTGGCCGGCCGCACCTGCACCCCGATTGCGGTCGTCGGTGATGAGCTGCCGTTTGCGGCCAAGAACGCCTACGTGGTCTCGCTGAACTATCGGCTGCCGCTGTCTGAACAACTGGGGGCGATCTCTCTGGGAACGACTTATGTCTACACCGGCGAGCGGCGCGCTGCCGCGACCGGCACCACGCCATTCGACATGCTCGATCCATTCTCGCTGCTGAATCTCAACGCGAGCTGGGCAAGCATTTTCGGCTCCGCGTTCAATCTGTCGATGTTTGCGACGAACATGCTCGACGAGGAATACGCCACTTACCATTCCGGTACGTACAACGCGCTGGGCTTCGAAGACCGCACCGTGGGCCTGCCGCGCATGTTCGGCGCACGCCTCAAGTACAACTTCGGGGCGAGTGCGGAATGATCGCGTCGTCCGCGCTGTCTGATCGAGGAGCCGTTGCATGAATCCACGTTTCGCGGGTCGGCATGTTCTCGTCACCGGTGCCGGAGGTGGCCTGGGCCGCGCCTTCGCGCAGCGCTTCGCGTCCGAGGGCGCGGCGCTGATCCTCGCAGACCTCGATGCCGGTCTGCTGGACGAGAGCGCGTCGCTGTTGCGGGCCCAGGGCGCGGACTGCTCCACGCACCGCTTCGACCTTTCCGCGGAAAGCGAGATCCAGCAGTTCGCCGCGGAAGTCTGCGCGCGCCACCCGCGGCTCGACGTGCTGGTCAACAACGCCGGTCTCGCCTACGGCGAAGTGGCCCACGGCTTCGCCGAACTCGGCCAGCAGAAATGGCTGCGCTACTTCAGCGTCAACACGATCGCTCCGCTGCTGCTGACGCAGGCACTGCGCCCTGCCCTGGCGGCCGCCAAGGGCGTGGTGCTGAACGTCTCGTCGATGGCCGGCTTCATGCCCGCCACTGCCTACGGCGTCACCAAATCGGCCTTGAACGCGATGACCTTCGGCATGGCCAATACCTTTGGCGGCGACGGCATCCGCGTCAACGCCATCGCGCCCGGCCTGATGGAAACGCCGGCCTCCCGGAACCAGCTGCCGCCAGGCACCTACGAACGCATCCAGAGCCAGCAGGCCCTGAAGCTGCATGGCACGGCCGAAGACATCTCGGCGCTGGGCGCCTTTCTGGCTTCCGACGATGCGCGCTTCATCACCGCCGAGATCGTCAGCTGCGATGCCGGCAATCGCATGAGGGGCTGGCGTTCGTAGCAATCAGGAGGAGCACGTCATGAGCAATCCAGGTTTCACCGAGCTGTCAGCGCTGCGTGCACGCAGCTACCGTGTGGTGCAGTGGGCGACCGGCAACATCGGGATGCGCGCTCTACGCACGGTGATCGAGCATCCCGGCCTGTCGCTGGCGGGGCTCTACGTCTACTCCGACGCCAAGGCCGGGCGCGATGCGGGCGAGCTCTGCGGCTTGCCGCCAGTGGGCGTGAAGGCCACGCGCAGCATCGACGACATTCTGGCGCTCAAGGCCGATTGCGTGCTGTACATGCCGCAGAGCATCAATGTCGACGACCTGTGCCGGCTGCTCGAATCGGGGACCAACGTGGTCACCACGCGCACCGAGTTCCACCTGCCGGGCCGCATGGACCCCGCTGTACGCCAGCGCATCGAGGACGCCTGCCGCCGCGGCGGCTCGTCGATTCACAGCACCGGCAGCAGTCCGGGCCTCATCACCGAAGCCCTGCCGCTGGCGCTGCTGTCGATCCAGCGCCGGCTCGACGTCCTGCGCATCCACGAGTATGCAGACTGCAGTTCGCGCAACTCACCCGAGATGATCTTCCAGATCATGGGCTTCGGGCAGGCGCCGAATCCGCAGGCCGAAGCGGGCCGCGTGCATCACCTGCGCGCAGCCTTCGGTCCGTCGCTGCAGGCGCTGGCCGAAGCGCTGGGGCTTTCCTTCGACAACATCGAGGGCCACGGCGACGTCGCCTTCGCCAGGCGCAACACGACGATCGCGGCCGGCGTCATCGAGGCCGGCACCGTCGGCGCGCTGCGCACCACCGTCAGCGGGATGCGCAAGGGCCGACCGCTGATCAGCTTCACCGCCAACTGGTTCGTCACGACCGAACTCGACAAGGATTGGGACTTGCGCGGCGATGGCTGGCGCGTGGAGGTGGCGGGCGACGCGCCACTGGACATGGACTTGCGCTTCACCGTGGCGGCGGAGCACAAGGCCGCGACGACGCCCGGCTATACCGCGCACCGCGCGGTCAACGCGGTGCCTTACGTCTGCGAGGCCGCAGCGGGCATCCGCACCTGCGCGGAGCTGCCGCAGATCATCGCCGACCTGCGGGAACCGGGCACCGGCTGACCGATTCTCCGTTGGCGACGATCGGGAGCCGGACGGAGAAGGACCGAGCCAGCGATGCTCGGCTTACGCTCCGATATCCGCGCTGGCGCGGACGATCCGCATGTGTTTGCGCACCTCGGCGTGGCGAGGTTCGTCGTCGCGCTGAACCTCGACCGCCAGAGCCACGTGCGCGAAGCCGAGCATCAGGTTCATCAGGCGATGCTCGCGCTCGTCGAGCTGCATGAGCGGCTTTTGATCGAGCTGTGTCAGCGCGCGCTGCACCAGCTCTTTTGCCGCGTCGTAAAAGGCCACCCGCTCCGACTCGGTGCTCAACAATCGGCGCTGCGCGCGACCCGCAGCACTCGCGACGGCCCAGGATTCGGCGTAGGGCTCGAGCGCATCGAAGCCCTCCGGCAGCAGGGAAGTCAAAACGGTCACCTCGCGCCTCCCACCTGGGCTGCCTGAGCTGCCTGGTTCTTGTACGTCTGCACGCGCTGATCGACCGACAGGAAAAGATGGCGGCATAGCACTTCCTGCGTTTGAAAGTGGATGTGTTCCAGCGCCCCGCTGCCCAGGCCGCGCTGTCCTGCCTCGATAACCGCCCGGTCCTCGGCGTGGACGTCCAGTGCGGTGGCCATCGCGTATTCGCGCGCGAAGCGCTTGGTCGCGCTGTTGTCCTCGCCGACCCAGTAGATGCGAACCACGCCGCGCGAGCGATCGGGCGCGATCGGCATCACGCAATGCGAGAACGGCTGTGTCGGCGATCCGAGCATGAAGAAATTCGGGAAGATCGCGTAGTACTCCTTGGCCTGGGCGTTGCTGGCGAAGCCATCGGCCATGGCGAAACCCGCGAGCTTGCCGAACGCCATGCCCTAGGTCGGCTTCGGCACCGCGTCCCGGTTGTACCAGATGGTCTGGATCCGATGCGGACCGCTGAATGCGTACTTGAGCGGGTAGCCGAACGGATTCTCGGGCCCCGCCGCCGCCTCGCCGGAGCGGGGATGAATGAACCGCAGGTGGTAGTTCTCCTGGAAGTTGTCGTAGGTCAGCTTCCAGTTCGCATTGATCTCGTAGGTGTATTCCGAGAAATGCGTTGCCCGGCTCATCGGCAGGGTCTCGAATTGCTCGGCGAGCGGCCCGAGGAACTCGCGCAAACTCTGTGCCGGCTTGCGATCGAGATTGATGAAGATCAACTTCGCGCAAACGTCGACCGCCACCTCGGGCAGACCGCAGTCCGCCTTGTTGACGAAGAACCGATCGAAATCGGGCGCCGAACGCAGTTGACCGTCGTAGTTGAAGGTCCAGCGATGATACGGGCAGCTGAAGCTCGAGGCCTTGCCGCAATCCTGCGCCACGAGCTGCGTGCCGCGGTGGGTGCAGACATTGTGGAACGCCCGGACCTTTCCGTCCTTGCCGTGCACGATCAGGATCGAAGCGTTAGCGATTTCGACCTGCCGCACCATGAAGCTGCCGGGCTCGGCGATTTCGGACATGTGCCCGATCTGCAGCCAGCCGCGCTTGAAGATCGCCTCGCGCTCCAGATCGAAATACTCAGGGCGATAGTACGGGCCGGCCGGAACCGGCCCCGTGCCCAGCGCCAGCTCCGCCTCGCTCGGAGTCGGTTGGAACTTGCCCACTGCAGTATTCAATCATCACCCCGTTTGACAGGACAGTGGATTTCCTGGCGCAACGCTCGCAGGCCCAGGCAGCGGAAATTACGACATGTGTGTTGTAAAATCAACAGTGTTGTATAGTTACTATGATGGAGTGCCGGTGCAACAGCCCACTGCAAGGGCTGCGTTCCGGTGCCCCGGCGGCGGATCGGGTTTCGGAGAAGTTTCTTTTGTCATGAGATCGCTCAAGAACGAAGCACAACGGCGCAACAGGTGCTTCGACGACTCCCATCAGGAGATGATCGAAACCGCCGTGCGACTGATCTCCAGGGACGGCGTGGAGTCGCTGTCGATCGCGGCGGTGGCGCGGGCAATGGACATCAACCGGACGACGGTCTACTACCACTTCGAAAGCCGCGATGAGCTGATCCGCGCGGTCAAGACCTGGTCCGCCGGCCAACTGGCCAAGGCCTTCAATACCGATGCCCCGCAACAGGAGCGCATCGACTACATCACGCGTTTCGTTCTGGAAAATCCCGACATCATCAAGCTGTGGATCGAGGACCTGATCTCGGATGGCGACATACGCACCCGATATCCGCACTGGGATGCCCTGGTGCATGGCATCAGCCAGCACTCCGCAGCCGCGCGCCGCGACGACGAGGTCGACGCCGAGGTCTACAGCGTCATCCTGATCACCAGCGCCATCATCGGCCCGCGCGTGTTCAAGAACAGCGTGCGCCGCGACGAACATGTCGACACGATCGTCAACCGGTTTCGCGGCGAACGGCAGCGCATGTTGAAACAAGCCGGACTGTTCCGAGGCTGATGGAGCGGCGCCGCTCGCGCCGCGTAGACGAGAGGAGATAGGTTCTATGGGACGCTCTGCAGCAGAACTCATGACGCTCGACGCGGAGATCCGCGTTCCGATCGCGACCGCGCAGCTCGTGCGCTTTCACGTCCACGATCCGGCCGACTCGATCCGCACCGAGCGGGAAACCTACTGGCTCGACCTATGCCTGACGCCGCGGCCGCACAACGCACGCGCCTGCTACCGCGATCATTGGAGTCCGAATCGCTTCGAACGGCTCGGCAAGGTGTTTCTGCTGCCGCCGAAAGAATCGGTTCACGCCCGCAGCGACGGCGGACCGTCGCAGGAATCCGTCCTCTGCCATCTGCGCCCGGAGCCGCTCCGCGAATGGTTCGATGGCGATCTGCAATGGACCGAGTGCCGTCTTGAGGCCAGCCTCGACATTCCCGACGCCCACATCTGCGGTCTCATGCTTCGGCTGGAGGAAGAACTGCGCCGGCCGGGCTTTGCCAGCGCCACGCTGGTCGAGCTCGTCGCCGGCCAGCTCGCGATCGAGCTCTCACGCTACTGCGCCAACGTCTCCGAGCACCCCGTCAGCGGCCGGCTTTCGCCGCGCCGGCTGCGCCTGATCGACGAGCGACTACAGGACGCGCGCGAATCGCCGACGCTCGCCGAACTGGCCAGGCTCTGCGGGCTGTCCGTGCGGCAGCTCACGCGGGGCTTTCGCGCCAGCCGCGGCTGCTCGATCGGCGATCACATCGCCAGCAGTCGCATCGGCCACGCCCGGCGGATGCTCGCCGGCGACCAGAGCGTCAAGGCCATCGCCTATTCGCTGGGCTTCGCCTCGCCTTCGAGCTTCTGCTTCGCGTTTCGCCGCGCCACCGGGCACACGCCGCGCGAGTACCGCGAGCTGGCTTTGCGCGGCGCGTGACGCGCGCCGCCGGCGCTCAGGCGCCTGGCGCATTGGTCTGTGCTTGATCGACGACGTGCCCGCGGGCGCAATGGACCTGCTTGCCTCGCGCAGCTTGCCGATAAGATCGTGTTCATCGCGAGCGCAGCCCGGTTCGAAATCAAATCGCTTCGCGCTCCGACTCGCCGCCTCAACCGATCACGGAGCTGTCCATGAAACCGAATTCTTCACCCAAGCCGGTGGCATTGATCACGGGCGCCAGCGCCGGCATCGGCGAAGCCATTGCGCGGCGCTTTGCCAAGGCAGGCTGGCGCATCGTCGCGCTCGCGCGACGGCCGGAGAAGCTGGCCGCGCTCGCGCGCGAGCTGTCGGAAGTCACCGACGTGCGCACACTGGCCGCCGATGTCAGCGCCGCCGACGCGCCCAAGCGCGCCGTCGAACTGGCGATGAAAGAGTTCGGCCGCCTCGACTGCCTGGTCAACAACGCCGGCGCCGGCCGCTGGGCGCCGCATCGCGACACCGACGACGCGATGATGAACGAGGTCATCGATATCAGCTTCAAGGCACCGTTCCGCTTCGCGCGCGAAGCCCTGGGCGTGATGAAGCCGGGCGCCTCGATCCTCACCGTCGGCTCGGTCTACGGCGTGGTCGGCGGACTCAACGGCGGCATCTACTGCGCGGTGAAGGCCGGCCTGATCGGGATGACCCAGGCGCTGGCCGTGCAGTACGGCGCCGAGGGCATCCGCGCCAATGTCGTCGCCCCGGGCGTGATCAAGACCGACATGACCAAGGATTACTGGGACGCCGACGGTTTCCGTCGCACCAACCAGGAAATGACGCCCTTCAACCGCGACGGCACCGTCGAGGACGTGGCCAACGCCGTGTTCTTCCTCGCCTCGCCCGAGGGCAGCTACATCAACGGCCAGACGATCGCGCTGGATGGCGGCTGGTCCACGACCAAGTTCCTCAGCTACGAAGCCCTGGTCGCGCAGCGCGTCGCGGCCTGAGCACGGCCTGCGCTAACCTCGGCGGATGAGCGAGCCCGTCCGCCCCTACGCACTGCGCATCGAGGAATCGCAACTCGCCGATCTGCGCCGGCGTCTGGAGCAGACGCGCTGGTCCGATCCCGCGCCGGTGACCGACTGGAGCCAGGGCGTACCGCTGGCGCAGCTGCAGGCACTGGTCGAGCACTGGCGTACGCGCTACGACTGGCGCCGCTGCGAGGCGGCACTCAATGCACAGGGTCAGCACCTGACGGCGATCGACGGCGTCGACATCCACTTCCTCCACGTGCGTTCGCGACACGAGAACGCGCTGCCGCTGCTGCTCACGCACGGCTGGCCCGGCTCGGTCATCGAGTTCCTCAAGTGCATCGGCCCGCTGACCGATCCGCTCGCGCACGGCGGCGAGGCGCGCGACGCCTTCCACCTGGTGATCCCTTCCCTGCCCGGCTACGGCTTCTCCGGCAAGCCTCGCGAGACCGGCTGGGGCGTGCGCCGCATCGCCAAAGCCTGGCACACGCTGATGCAGCGCCTCGGCTACGCGCGCTACGTCGCGCAGGGCGGCGACTGGGGCGCAGTGATCACCACTGCGCTGGGCATCGACCGTCCGCAGGGATTGGCCGGCATCCACCTGAACCTGCCGCTGGTGCGTCCGCGCAAACCCGATGCGGAGCTGAGTCCTGCGGAGGCCCGCATGCTCGAGCAGCTGGAGTTCTACGCGCGCTGGGACTCGGGCTACGCGCAGCAGCAGTCGACCCGGCCGCAGACGCTGGGCTATGCGCTGGCCGATTCGCCGGCCGGCCAGGCCGCGTGGATCTACGAGAAGTTCCAGGCCTGGACCGACAACACGGGCAACCCTGAGAGCACGCTCACCGCGGACGAGATGCTCGACAACATCATGCTGTACTGGCTACCCAATGCCGCCGCCTCGTCGGCGCGGCTGTACTGGGAAAGCTATCGCGGCGCCTTCGCGGCGGCCGAGCTGCACATCCCCACCGGCTGCAGCATCTTCCCGAAAGACATCTACACCGCACCGCGCAGCTGGGCGCAGCGCTGCATCCACAATCTCGTGTACTGGAACGAGCTCGACCGCGGCGGCCACTTCGCGGCCTTCGAACAACCGGCGCTGTTCGTCGACGAGTTGCGCAAGTGCTTCCGGCTCATGCAAGGACTCTCATGAAGCTGCCCGACAAATCCCGCAAGAAGACCGCCAAGCCGGCTGCGCCGCGCCGACAGTACGACAGTCCGCTGCGGCGCCAGCAGACTGCTGAAACACGCGAGCGCATCCTCGCCGCCGGTGCCGCGATTGCCCACAAGCTCCCGGCCTGGGACTGGAGGGAGATGACCTTCAAGGCGGTCGGCCGGCGCGCAGGCATCAGCGAACGCACGGTGCACCGCTACTTCGCGACCGAGCGTGCGCTGCGCGATGCGATCCAGCAACGCTTGGCGCAGGAGTGCGGGATGCCCATGGACAAGCTCGAACTGAGCGAGTTCGCCGGCCTCACGGCCCACCTCTATCGCTATCTCTCGGCCTTCCCCAGCGGCCAGAAGCCGGCGCTCGATCCGGGCCTGGCCGCGCTCGACGTGCAGCGTCGGCGCATGCTGCTCGCGGCGGTGGCCCGTGCCAGCCGGGGCTGGACCGAGAGCGAACAGGAGATGGTGGCGGCAATGCTGGACCTGTTCTGGACGCCGACCTACTTCGAGCGCCTCGGCAGCGCCTGGCAGCTCGACCAGGAGCGCGCGACCCGGGCGCTGAGCTGGGTCATCAACCTCGTCGAGAAGGCGATCCAGACAGGGCAAAAGCCGGGCTCGATCCCTTAACTCTCGGCGGCCTCTCCCCAGCCGCGCACGGTCGAAGCGCACCGGGAGCTTGTTCACGATGGGACATGGACTCGTGCGCTCGCATGTCGTCCAGGGTCAAGAGGCGCCTGCGGCTCTGCGTCAAAATGGTGTCAGCATCCTGACGTATATTCAGGATAGGCGGGCATGTTCCCGGCACGCCGCTTGGTCTTCCGCGCAGTCTGTGGATCGGCCGGGACACTCCTGCAACCATTGCCAGCGGATTTCATAGAGACAGCACGCCATGCAGATGACAGGACAGCAGCGGATTCCCGCTTCCCGGCAGCAGGTCTGGGACGGCCTTTACGATCCAGAGGTCCTTCGGCGCTGCATTCCCGGCTGCCAGTCGGTGACCAAGGAGGCGGACGACCGCATGCGCGCCGCGGCCGAGATCAAGATCGGGCCCATCGGCGCGCGCTTCAGCGGCACGGTGGCGCTGACGGACATCGACCCGCTCAACAGCTACACGCTCAACATCGAGGCTCAGGGCGGCACGGTCGGCTCGGTCAAGAGCATCGCCCGGGTGAAGCTGACGGAAGCCGAGGGCGGCAGCACGCTGCTGACCTATGACCTCGACGCGCAGATCAGCGGCCGCCTCGCGCAGCTCGGTGGTCCGATCATGGATGCCACCGCCAAGCAGATGGCAGGCCGCTTCTTCCAGCAGTTCGGCAGCGTCGTCGGTGCGCCCGTCGAGGCCGCCGCCGAAGCTGCGGCTGCCGCAGGTGCGCCGGCTCGCGCCGCGGCTTATGCGCCCGCTGCGCGCGGCCTGCCCATGGCCTGGATCCTGGCGCTGGCCGTCTCCGCGCTGACCGGCTATCTGATCGGCCATGCGGGCACCGCGCAGACCGAGTGGATGGGCCTGGCGATCGGCCTGTTGACCGTGATCGTCGCCGCGGCCGGCTTCGAGTTCGGCCGACGTGCAGCGGCGCCCATCGTGACCCTGGACGCCGCGCTGCTGGCGCGGCTGCTCGAGGAGTCGAAGCGGTGAAGCCGGCACCGTTCGACTACTACGCGCCGACGACGGTCGACGAGGCCTGCGCGTTGCTCGCCGAGGCCGGCGGCGGCGCCACCCTCCTCGCCGGTGGACAGACGCTGATGCCGCTGCTGGCGCTGCGCATGAGCCAGCCCTTCATCCTGGTCGACATCAACCGCATCGCCGCGCTCAAGGGCGTCTCGCGTGCCAGCGGCAGCACACGCGTCGGCCCGATCACGCGCCAGAACGAGGCGATCGCCGATGCGACGCTGGGCAGTGTGCAGCCGCTGCTGGTCACCGCGACGAAGCACGTCGGCCACCACCAGACGCGCAACCGCGGCACCATCGGTGGCTCGATCGCGCTCGGCGAGCCGGCGGCGGAATTGCCCGCCACCGCGATCGCGCTCGGCGCTTCGGTGGAAGTGAAATCCAAGCGCGGCAGCCGCCGCATCGCCGCGCAAGATCTCTACCTCGGACCGTATGCGACCGCGCTGGAGTCCGACGAGTTGATCACCGGCATCCACGTGCCCGACTGGCCGACCGGCACGGTCTGGGTGTTCCGCGAACTGGCGCAGCGCCCCGGCGATTTCGCGCTGGTGGGATTGAGCGGCGCGGTCACGGTGCAGGACGGCAAGATCAGCAAGGCGGGCCTGGCCTGGTTCGGCATGGGACCGACGCCGATCAAGGCGCGGCAGGCGGAAGCGGCGCTGATCGGACAATCCGTCACCGGCCTCGACCTGCGCAGCATCGCCGAGCTGGCGGTCGCCGACACCGCGCCTTTCGACGATCACCACGCCACCGCCGAGTATCGGCGCACCGTCGGCCGGCGCCTGTTCGCACGTGCCTTGGGCGAATCTCTGCATGCGGGGATGGACGCGAGGCAAGCCGCATGAGCACCCATCAGATTCACGTCACCATCAACGGCCGCCCGCAGGACGCGACGGTCGAAGGCCGCCTGACGCTCTGCGACTTCCTGCGTGGCGATGCCGGCTACACCGGCGTGCACGTCGGCTGCGAGCATGGTGTCTGCGGCGCCTGCACGGTCATCGTCGACGGTGTCGCCGTGCGCACCTGCCTGATGCTCGCGGTGCAGGCCGACGGCACGAAGATCACGACGGTCGAAGGCCTCGCGGCAGAGGACGGCACGCTGCATCCGGTGCAGCAGGCGCTGCGCGAGGAGCACGGATTGCAGTGCGGCTTCTGCACGCCCGGCATCGTGATGACGCTGGCGGCGCTGACACAGGCTCCGCAGAAGCCGACCGCCGACACGCTGATCGCCGCGATGTCCGGTCACGTCTGCCGCTGCACCGGCTACCAGGGCATCCGCCGCGCAGCGCAGAGGCTCGCGTGCGAGCCTGCAGGCGAGACCGCCGGAGGGGCCGCATGAACGCGCCGGAGACACACAAGGGCGAGCGCACCGACCGCTACATCGGCAAGCGCATGCTGCGCAGCGAGGACGCGCGCCTGCTGACCGGGCGCGGCGTCTACGTCGACGACGTCGGCCTGCCCGGCATGTTGCAGGTGGCCTTCCACCGCAGTCCGATCGCCCGCGGCCGCATCAAGTCCATCGACCTGTCGGCCGCGCGCGAGCTGCCCGGCGTCTACGCGGTGCTGACCGCGCCGGACCTGGCGCGCCGCTGCAAACCCGAGATGCTGAGCTTCTTCCTGGCGGCGCCGGTGGTGCCGGTGCCGTTGCTGGCCGAGGACCGCGTCTGCTACGTCGGCGATCCGGTCGCGATGGTGGTGGCGCAGGACCGCTACATCGCCGAGGACGCGGCCGGTCTCATCGTCGTCGAATACGAAGAGGAGGACCCCGTCGTCACGCTCGCCGATGCCCGCACGGGCTCGCTCGTGCATCCGGGCACCGACTCCAACATCGCCGCCGCCACCGGCATCGAGGAGCTGGACGAGGATCTCGAGGCGCAGCTCAACAACGCGCCGCACCTGATCAGCATCGAACTCAAGCACCAGCGCATCTCGCAGTCGCCGATGGAGACGCGCGGCGTGGTCGCTGCGCCGCAGGGCGCCGGCGAGCTGACGATCTACCTCTCCTGCCAGGGTCCGCAACTGGCGGCGCGCTGGTTCGCGCAGGCCTTCGACATGCCGCAGACCGCGATCCGCGTCATTTCCAAGGACGTCGGCGGCTCCTTCGGCCTCAAGGGCCAACCCTGGCGCGAGGAGGTGGCGGTCGTCGTCGCCGCGATGATCCTTGGGCGACCCCTGAAGTGGATCGAGGATCGGCTGGAGAACCTCACTTCGGCCAACCAGGCACGCGAGCAGGAGATGACGCTGCGCGTCGCCTTCGACCACGACGGCAAACTGCTCGCCTCGCACGCCGACTATGGACTGAACAACGGGGCCTATCCGCAGGGTGCGGACAGCAACATCGCGGTGATGATGTTCCTGTGGGGCGCGCACAAGCTCCCGACCTTCAACTTTCGTGCACGCGGCTGGTTCACCAACACCGTCGGCCTTGCCGCCTACCGCGGTCCGTGGGCGATCGAGTCGCTGGCGCGCGAAGTGCTGCTGGACCGCGCCGCGCGCAAGCTGGGCATCGACGCCATCGAGTTGCGTCGTCGCAATCTCATCACCAGGGCCGACCAGCCCTGCACCACGCCGATGGGCCTGCAGCTGGAGGACATCAGCCCGGCCGAATGCCTGGAGGTGCTGCTGGAGAAGGTGGACGTCGCCGCCTTCCGCGTTGAGCAGGCCGAGGCGCGCAAGCAGGGGCGGCACCTCGGCATCGGCTTTGCCACCTACATCGAGCCGACCGCCGGAAGCACCGGCGTCGCCGTGTTGATCAGCGAGTCGGCGCATATCCGCATCGAGCCCACGGGCAAGGTCAGCGCGGTGGTGTCCACACATTCGCAGGGCCACGGCACGCAGACCACGATGGCGCAGGTGATCGCCGAGCGCCTGGGCGTGCCCTTCGAGGACGTCGCCGTCTACGAGGACGACAGCTCGCGCGGCGGCTACGGCTCCGGCGCCTACGGCAGCCGCCAGGCCGTGGCCGGCGGCGGCGCCTGCATCCGCGCGGCCGACCTGCTGGTCGACAAGATCAAGCGCGCCGCCGCGCACCTGATGCACGCGAAGCCGGAAGACGTGTCCATCGAGAACGGCATCGTCCGCGCCGCAGGCCCCAAGGCGCAGAGCAGCAGCCTGCGCGCCATCGCCGAGATCGCCTACGGCGAGCCCGATCGCCTGCCCGAAGGCATGGCGGCCGGGCTCGAAGCGCAGTACCGCTACCAGCCGCCGCCGATCACCTTCACCAGCGCCGCCAATGCCTGCATCGTCGAAGTCGATACCGACACCGGCTTCGTCAAGATCAAGCGCTGGGTCACCAGCGAAGACTGCGGCGTGATGATCAACCCCTCGGTCGTCGAGGGCCAGATCGCCGGCGGCCTCGCCCAGGCGATCGGCCAGGTGCTGCTGGAGGAAATCAGCTTCGATCCACGCGGCAACCCCACCGCGGCGACCTACAAGGACTACCTGCTGCCGGCAATCTCCGACGTCCCGGTGTTCGAGTACCACCACAGCGCCGCAGCACCGTCGAAGGCGGAAGGCGGCTTCAGAGGTGTCGGCGAAGGCGGCTGCATCATCGGCCCGCCGACGCTGGTCAATGCCATCGCCGACGCGCTCGCACCCTTCGGCGAGCTGAAGCTCGAATTCCCGCTGACGCCGTCGCGCCTGCTCGCGCACATCGAGCACCGCCGCGAGATTGCCGAGCACGCCGCCCCCGCGCCGGTGGCCAGCACTCCGCCACCGCCACCGGCGCCCGCTGCAGAGGCGCCGGCTACATCACCGCCGAAGCAGGCGGGTGGCGACAGCCCGAAGCTGCAGATCGACGGCGACTGGAAGTTCGTGCTGTCGACGCCGATGGGGCCGCAAGCCTTCACCGGCCGCATGAAGACCGACGGCGATCAGCTCACCGGCGTGTTCATCATGAACATGGACGAGGCGCACTTCACCGGCACCGTGACTGGCAACCACCTCAAGTGGGATCTCAAGGTGACCAAGCCGATGTCGATCACGCTCAAGTACGAGGCCACGGTCGAAGGCAACAAGCTCACCGGCAAGTGCAAGATGGGCATCTTCGGCAGCGCCAAGCTGGTCGGCGAGCGCATCTAGCGTCATGACGCCACACGAATTCGCCGACCTCGCGGCCGGTTTCGACCAGCTCAAGAACAGCCGCTTCGCCGGCGGCGCGGCGCTGGCCACACTCGTGCGCACGCGCGGACCGGTGTTCCGGCGCGCCGGCGCGCGCATGCTGGTCCACGGCGATGGCCGCATCGTGCGCGGCCTCTCCGCGGGTTGCCCCGAGGCCGACATCGCCGAACGCGCGCGCGAGGTCATCAGCGCGGGGAAGGCACGGCTGTTGTGCTACGACCGTGAGCACGGCTACGACGCGCTGCTGGAGCTGGGCTGCGGCGGCGAGATGGAAGTGCTACTTGAACCGCTGAAGACCGCGGACGATCTGCGCTACGCCGAGGCCGCGGCGCGCTGCCTGCAGGATCGCAACGAAGGCACGCTGATGACCGTGTTCGCCGCCGACGGCCGTTGCCTGCCGCAGCCGCGCCGCCTGCTGTGGAGCGAGCGCCTGGTGCTCGACGAACTGAACGATCCGCGCACCGCCGACGCCGTGCTGTCGCAGTCCCTTTCGGGCGCGACCGGTGCCACCGCACGACTCGATGAAGTCGCCACCCGCAGCGGTCGCATGCAGATCCTGGTCGAGCGCCTGCAACCGCCGGTTTGCCTGGTGTTGATCGGCATCAACACGACAACGCAAGCGCTGGCGCGGCTCGCGCGCGGCCTGGGCTGGAGCGTGCGCCTGATCGGCCATCGCGAGGACACGCCCGCGCTGGAACTGCCGATCGGCACAGAACTGCTGCACAGCGGCGCGGCGCAACTGTCGCAGCGCGTCGTTTTCGATCCGCGCACGGCCGTCGTCGTGATGACGCACAACCTCGAACGCGACCTCGACTACCTGCGCGTGCTGCGTACGCAAGCGCTGGCGTACTTGGGCGCCGTCGGCTCGCGCCAACGCGCGGCGAAGATGCGCGACGCCGTCGGCCGCTCGCGGACGCCGCTGCACGCGCCCGCCGGGCTGGACATCGGCTCGGAGACGCCCGAGGAAATCGCGCTGGCCATCGCCGCCGAGATCCAGGGCAGCGTCAACGGCCGCAGCGGCGGGCGCCTGAGCGCCGGCGCCGGTCCGATCCACTGATCATCACCATGTCACCCATTACAACCGGAGTTCGCAGTATGGGCATCCGCCACCAGATCGTCCGCCAGGCCTTGTTGCTGGTTCTCGCCGGCACCGCGTTCTGCGCGGCTGCCGCGACGCCGGACGCGCACCAGCTCGACACGAAGTATTCGCCGCTCAAGCAGATCAACAAGGCCAACGTCGGGAAACTTGAGCAGGCCTGGGAGTACCACACCGGCGAAGCGCCGCCCAAGGACGTCAGCAATGCGCTGATCGCGTTCGAGGACCAGCCCAGCCTGGTCGATGGCAGCCTGCTGGTCTGCACCACCTCCCGGCGCGTGATTGCACTGGACCCGGCCACCGGCAAGCAACGCTGGGTGTTCGATCCCAAGGACGCCACACTCAAGTTCCGCAAGTGTCGCGGCATCTCGCACTGGGTGGATGAGCAGGCGCCGGAGGGAGCGCACTGCAAGTCGCGCATGTTCCTCGGCACCGCCGACTACCGGCTCGTCGCGTTCGATGCCCGCGACGGCAAGAGCTGCGAAGCCTTCGGCGGCCGGGGCGAAGTGCGGATGCCGATGAGCAAGCCGCAGATCTTTCCCGGCGAGGTTGCCGCAGGCTCCAAGCCTGCAGTCGTCAACGGCGTGGTCGTCGTCGGCTCCGCGGTCGCCGACAACCAGCGCGTCGATGCGCCCAGCGGACGCGTGCTGGCTTACGACGCACGCACCGGCAAGTTCCTCTGGGAGTTCGATCCCCTGCCGCGCGATCCGGCCGATCCCGCGGCCAAGACCTGGGAGAAGGGCACGGCCGAAGGCTACGGCGCCGGCAACGTGTGGGCGAACATGGCGGTCGACGAGAAGCTGGACCTGGTCTACCTGCCGACGACCAGCCCTTCCGGCGACTTCTACGGCGCCGGCCGCGCCGGCGACAACCGCTACTCGTCCTCGATCGTCGCGCTGCAGGGCAAGACCGGCCAGGTCGCCTGGCACTTCCAGTTCGTGCATCACAACGTGTTCGACTACGACACGCCTTCCGAGCCGCTGCTGATCGACTGGAAGAACGCCGACGGTTCGACCGTGCCGGCACTGGTGCAGAACAACAAGACGGGCATGATCTTCGTCTTCAATCGCGCGACCGGCGAGCCGCTGGTGCCGATCGAGGAACGACCGGTGCCGCAGAAAGGCGTGGTCGCGGGCGAAAAGCTGTCGCCGACCCAGCCCTTCCCCGTCGGCATGCCGACGCTGGCGCAGCACGGCTTTTCGCCGGACGACGCGTGGGGCTTCACCTTCATCGACCGCTGGCTGTGCAAGCGCAAGATCGAAGACCTCAACTACGGCCCGATCTTCACGCCGTCCAGCCTGCAGGGCACGGTGTTCTCGCCGTCGGTCGGCGGCGGCCCGAACTGGGGCGGCGGCGGCTACGATCCGGCCAGCGGCCTGATGATCGTGCCGTCCAACCGCGTGCCGGTGATCGTGACCCTGGTGCCCGCGAAGCAGGTGAACCCCGACGCGACGCAGAAACTCGAACTCGGCGGGCCGATGCTGTTCGCCGCCAAGGGCTCGCCCTACGCCTACCAGGTGCAGCCGCTGCTCAGCCCGCTCGGCTCGCCCTGCTCGGCGCCGCCCTGGGCGACGCTCACGGCGGTCGACCTTGCCGAGAAGAAGATCGTCTGGGAGGTGCCGCTGGGCAGCATCGAGAAACTGATGCCGATGAAGCCGCCGAGCTTCCTCAACTTCAACACCAACTTCGGCACGCCCGGAGCCGGCGGCCCGCTGGTCACGGCCGGAGGCCTGGTGTTCATCGGCTACACGCTCGACGACTCGCTGCGCGCTTTCGACCTGCACACCGGCAAGGTGCTGTGGAAGGCCGACCTCCCGGCCGCAGGCACCGCGGTACCGGTCACCTACGAGGCGAACGGCCAGCAGTACGTCGTCATCGCGGCGGGCGGGCACACCATGTACGGTTCGACCACCGGCGACTCGGTCGTCGCCTACCGGCTCAAGCGCTGAGCAGGCGCATGACTCTGTTGCGCGGATACCTGATCGTCGGTTGGGTGCTGCTGATCGGCATCACCGGCTGGGCCGTGGCGACGCTGGGCCTCGACGGCGCCAATGTCTTCCTCAGCGATTACGCGCACGCCTGGCGCGCGCAGTTCTATACAGATTTCCTGCTGCACGTCGCGCCGATCACGGCCTGGGTGTACTGGCGCGAAAGCTCGAAGCTCACGGGACTGCTGTGCGCGCTGGGCACGCTGATGGGCGGCGTGTTCACGCTGGTTTACCTTCTGGTGGCCACGTATCGCGCCGGCGGCGTCCCGCGCCGCCTGCTGCTGGGGCACCACGCCTGACATGAAACATGTCCCCCTCTCCCCGCATACGGGGAGAGGGAGCTAAAGCCGCTTTGTCGCCAGTTCGCGCAATTCGCCGATCTTGACCTTGCCGTTGCCGGTGACCTGGACTTCATCCTCGCGCAGGACCAGCACGCGACGCGGCACCTTGAAGCTGGCGAGGCGCTCCTTCAGGAATCCTCGCACTGCGGCCTCGTCGAGTGATGCGCCGTCGTGCGGCACGACGCAGCTCACGACCATCTCGCCGAGCGTGTCGTGCGGCACGCCAACGGTCTGGCCGCGCTTCACGCCCGGGCACAGCGCCAGCACCGCGTCGATCTCCAGCGGCGAGACGTTGGCGCCGCCGGTCTTGATGATCTCGGTGAGCCGGCCTTCCCAGTACAGACGCCCGACTTCGTCGACGTAGCCGCCGTCGCCGGTGCGGTAGTAGCCCTCGTCGTCGAGGCTGTCCTCGACCGCCTTGCCGATGTAACCGAGCATCAGCGTCGGCCCCTTGATGCAGACCTCGCCGCGCTGGCCGCGCGGCACGACTGCGCCGGTGTGCGGGTCGACGATCTTGAGGATGTTGCCCGCCAGCGGCACGCCCGCGCTGCCGGCGTACTGCTCCGGCGAAGTGTTGGCGTCGTAGGACGTGCAGATCGTCATCGTCTCGGTGGTGCCGAAAGACATCGGCAGGCGCCAGTCGATGTGCACCGTCGGATGCGTCTGCAGGAGTTCAGCGTTGGTGACGTAGCGCAGGCTGGAGAGATTGGCGCTGCGCCAGTTCGGCGCCTCCTGCAGGCGCGCCCACTGATGCGGGCGGCCGTTGAGGAAGTTGACGCGCTCGCTCTCGATCAGCTTGAGCGCCAGCTCCGGCTCGAAATAGGGTTGCAGCACGACCGCGCCACCGGTGGACAGCGCGACGCCAACGACCATCGTGATGTTGCCGGACCAGAAGAAGCCGTTGCCGGTCCAGGCGCGCACCGCGCCCTCCACACTCATCACGCGCGGCCAGCGCCACCACTGGATCGCGAAGGCGCGCTGCGCGTGCAGGATGCCCTTGGGCAGGCTGGTGGTGCCGGAGGAATAGAACAGACCGCCGGCGTCCGAGGGCGCGACCGTCGCGGCACGCGCGTCGATCAGGCTGTCGGGAATACCACGGCCGCGCGCGAGAAAGGACTCCCAGGCCTCGAAGGCTGATGCTTGCAGGTCGCCCTCCTCCGCTGCGCCGGTCACGGCGTCGAGCCGCACCAGGTGTTGCAGAAAGGGATAGCGCGAAGACTGCAGCTTGCCCGGCGCCGCGGTGCGAATCTGCGGCTCCAGTTCCGCCAGCAGCGCGCCGAAGTCCTTCTTCAGCACGCGGCCATCGAACAGCAGTACCGAGATGCCCGACGAGGCCAGCAGGTGTTCCATCTCCGCCGCGGTGGAGAACGTGCTCAGGCCCACGGACACTGCGCCGGCGAGGCCACAGCCAAACACCGCCGACAGGTACTCCGGGCGGTTGGTCATCAGGATGCCGACGCGGCTGTCCTTGCCAACGCCGCGGGCGGCCAGGGCCTTGGCGACGTCCATCGACTTCTGCCACAGCGTCGCGTACGACCAGCGCTGCATGCCCTGCGGCGTCGGCATCACCAGCGCTTCGCGTTCGGCATAGCGCTGCGTGACTTCGCGCAGATAGCCCGGGATGGTCAGCGCGCCCAGGCCTGGCTCCTCCTGCAGCGGAATGCCGCGGACGATCGACAGCGACGACGGGACGGTGCTTTCCATCGCTCAGTACGGCAGCTGCACTTCAGCCGTGCCCTTGAGAATCTGCTCGCCCTTCTGCGTGGTCATCTTCACCTCGACCACCGCGACCGGACAGCCGTAAGGCGAGTTCTGCTGCTTGTCCACGACCTCGCCGTCGATGAAGGTCACGTCGCCCTCGAAGGCCGGGCTGCGGAACTGGGTCTTCGAGTGCCAGATGAAACCTTCGTGGCCGGCCCAGTACGACACGTAGTCGACCTGCCACGCATTCATCGAGGCGCCGTAGCCGTACATGCCGCCCATGCCGATGTGCGCGGCCTTCTCCAGGTTCACGTGGCCGCTGGAGGGACCGTAGTACAGGCCGTCTCCCATGCGCGGGTCGACCTTGCGCGCGTCGTGGTCGTAGGTCATGTCCTTGGCGAAACCGGCGTCCTGCCGGGCCGGATCGACGACGCCCTCCGGCACGTTCCAGCGCCATGTGCCCCAGATGTTCTGGCGGAAAGCACGGTACTCGGTGATGAAGGTCGCGATGGAATGCGGGCCGATGACGCGGCGCGGCAGCTTGTCGCCGACCTTCACGTCGGCGAACAGCGGCGAGCGGCCTTCGCGATTCGACAGGATCCAGTCGTAGCGCAGCTTGTGGATCTCGGCGAGTTCCTGCTTGTCCCAGCGCTTGGGCGTGGCCTTCTCCTTGCCGTAGACGGCGCGCTTGTTCGCTTCCTCGATGAGGTAGCGGATTGCCGTCGCGCGCTCGCGCGCCACCAGCACGCCGTCCTGGTTGCGATGCTCGGTGTCGCCGCGCTGGAACACGGTGGGTCCGCCAAAGCTCGTGTCCTTGACGTCATAGCCGTCGAAGCGGCGCTTCTGGAACAGCTTGTCGCCGGGTCGGATCGGCGCGCCGAAGAACCACCATTCCTCGCCACCGAAAATCAGGTGACTGCCGGGAATCTTGCCGACGCCCGCCGGATGGCAGCCGTGGCCGTAGTCCATCGCCACCGCGAAGGACTGCGGCGCGACGATGCCGCCGAATTTCGACTTCTGCGAGAACTCCTGGTCCCAGTGGATCGGGTTCGGGTAGTCCATCGCCATGACCCAGCGGCGGATGTCGGTCGCGTTGCACGGGTCCCACAGCTCCGCAAACACGACGGGCTTGCCGACCCACTTGTCGAGGTCGCTCAGGTCGAGCGTGACTGGCTTTTCATTGGCGCTGGGAGCATTCATGGCTGGACTCTCGTGATCTGCTTGCATTCTAGGGAGCGTCCGATCCCGCATCCCGGCAGGTTCTGCGAAGCACTCTACATTTCGTGCATCAGAAGCCGCGGTAGCCCAGGCTCAGTCCGACAGTACGCGGCTGCCCGGCGTAGCGCGCGATGGTGTCGCCCGCCTGGAAGATGCTGACCTGCGAGAACTCGTCGAAGACGTTGCGTCCCCACAGCATCAGCGTCCAGCGGCCGTCGGCCGCGTTCAGGCGCACGCGCGCATTGGTCAGGCCGAAATCGCGGTGCGCGTAGTGCGGATCGCCTTCGAGCGTGGAATTCGTTTTGCCGGTGTAGCTGTAGTCCGCGCCCAGGCCGAGGGTGTAGCGGTCGCCGAGCGGAAACGCATAGTCGGCCAGCACGGTGTACTGCAGCAGCGGCGCGAAGTTGAAGGGCCGCCCCGCAAAATCGTGGTTCTCCTCGCCGGAGATCGTCGTGCTGACGAACTCGTCGATGCGCGTGTCGATGTAAGAACCGGCGGCGGAAAGAAATAGACCGTCGATGGGCGTGAGCTGGAAGTCCAGCTCGGCACCGCGCACGGTGGACCGGGGCGCATTGCGCAGGATGGGCAGCGGGCCGAAGGTCGGATCCATGAAGCGCGTCAGCAGCTGCTTGTCCGTGTAGTCGTAGTCGAAAGCTGCAAAGTCGACGTGCAGTAGGCCCGGGAACAGCGTCAGCTTCCCGCCGAGCTCCAGCGCCAGCAGCTTTTCCTGTTTCACCGGAAAGAACTGCCTCTGATCGGTGGCGTTGGTCACCGGAAATCCGCCGGATTTGAATCCGCGCGCGTAGGAGACGTACAGCAGCAGTCGGTCCAGAGGAATCCAGTCGAGGCTGACGCGGCCGGAGAGGTTCCGTTCGTCCAGCTCACCGTGATATTTCTCGTTGTTGCCCTGCTCGTCCAGTTGCAGGCAATCCTGATCGTCGACCGGCGCGCTCGGATTACCACGCGCGGCGGCCTGGATGTTGAACAACGTTTCAACCGTGGTCGGCGTCAGGCCCTGGCTGTCGTCGGATTCGCGATTGCAGGTGTCGGACTCGCGGTGCTCGTCGCTGAAGCGCCCGCCCAGGGTGAGGCGTAGCGTGTCGCTGATGCGTGCATCGCCGTTGACGAACACGCCCAGGGCACGCGCCCGGGTTACGCCGCCGACATTGAAACGCGTGGCGATCGTGCCTTGCCCGGTGACCGGATCGGGAAACAGCGCGCTGACCGAATCGGCGAGCACATGATGCAGCTCGTCGCCGGAATCGAAGGCGCCGTTGACGCCGACGAGCCAGTGGTTGTCCTCGCCCCAGGCGCCGGTCAGGCGCGCTTCGCCCGACGCGGTGCGGATGCCGGCGAATATTTCCTGCTCGACGTGAATGAACGGCAGCCCCGACTGCGAGAAGGTGGAGCCGTCGGACTTCACCTCCCCGTAAGCGCCGATCAGCGTCAGCGTCGTGGCGTCGGTCCCATTCCCATTCATGTTCCAGTCCGAACGCAGCGCGGCACCCCAGTACGAGTCGTTGAGGCGCAGGTCGAGTTCGTCCGGCCAGTCGGCCATCCGCACGTCGTCGCTGTCCGGCGGCACGGTCTGCGCGTTCTCCACCTGCGGCGCCACGAAGGGCGTGCCCGGCAACCCGAGTAGTTGCGACAGGGCCATGCCAGCCGGCGTGTTCGGGTTGTAGATTGGATTGTTCGGAACGATGTAGATCGCCTGCGGCGCCTGCGACTCGCTGCGATCGCGCCAGCCATCGAGCGTGAAGCGCATGAACCAATCGTCGTGCGGGCGCCACTCCAACGCGGCACGCCCCGATTGCTTGTCCTGCCGGCCGAGCGTGTCACCCGGACGCGTCATGCTTTCCTGCCAGCCGTCCTGCGAGCGCAGATCCCGCACCGCGATACGGCCGCGCAGCGTGTCGGCGAGCGGCCCACTGAGATAGCCCTCGGCATCGGTGGTCTGGAAGCTGCCGTAGCTTGCGGTGACGCCGTACTCGGTCGTCTCGGTGGGTTTGCGCGCGATGTAATTGATCGCGCCGCCAGTCGTGTTGCGCCCGTACAGCGTGCCTTGCGGGCCCTTGAGGATTTCGACGCGCTC
Source organism: Sinimarinibacterium sp. (assembly GCA_041659605.1). Taxonomy (GTDB): domain Bacteria; phylum Pseudomonadota; class Gammaproteobacteria; order Nevskiales; family Nevskiaceae; genus Solimonas. The sequence goes on from JBAZXW010000011.1 coordinate 27,523, forward strand.
GACGTCGATGTTGGCGCCCTTGGTCATGATCGAATACGGCAGGCTCACCTCGTCCACGTACACGCCGACCGTGGAGGTCGCGGTGTAAGTCGTGTCGTTGAAGCCGATGCCGCGCAGCGTGTAGACGGGGGTGTTGTAGCCGCTGTCGGCGGCGGTGAAGCCGGGCGTGACCACACCGAGGTCGCGCGTGTCGGTGATGCCCAGCGCGTCCAGCGTGTCGCCGGTGAATGTCGAGATCGCGATCGGGACGTCGTTGGCGGATTCCTCGCGCTTCTGGGCAGTGACGACGATCTCCTCGATCTCGAGACCGCCCCTGGGCGACGCGGGGCGCGGCGCGGGAGCGGGCGCCTGCGCGGGCGCGGCTTCCTCGGTCTCGGGCACGGCAATGGTGTCGAGGTCGAGCTCCTCCTGAGCCTGCGCCGCTGCCCCTGTGAGCGCCCAGAGTCCCAGCACGGGCAGCACGCTGCGCTTGGCGAATCGCATGATGTCGACCGCCGTCAGGACGCAGCCGCCGCACGTTCCACGAGCACCTCAATCCAGTCGTCCACCACCTGTACAGGATACGTCGCGATCGGATTCTTCGCCGGCAGGTTCAGCGCCGCACCGGTGGCGAGGTCAAAGCGCGCGCCGTGCGCCGGGCAGGCGATCCAGCCGTTGCCGACGCGACCGCGCTCCAACGGCTTCTCGTTGTGCGAGCAGACGTTGGAGATCGCGTACAGACGCTCGTTGACGTTGCAGACGAGCACGCACTTGCCGCCGACCTCGACCACTTTCTTAGTCCCCGGCGCCAACTCGGAGAGCTTGAGGACGCGCGTGTAGCAGTCGGACGTTGCGCTGTGACCTTGCGTGTTCATTCGCCAAAAGATTCTCCCTCTCCCCACGCAGTGGGGAGAGGGTTGGGGTGAGGGGGTCTTTCCGCGTCAGGCCTTCCGCCCAACATACTTGTCGAGCGTCTGCTCGAAATGGCGCACGCGGATTTCCTGGTAGTTGCCGAGCGTCAAGCCGCCCTTGGCGCTGGCCTCCAGGCCTTCCTGCTGCAGGCCGACGTTGTCGGTGTCCTGGTCAAGAATCGCGCCGAAGCCCGGGTCCATGCCCGCCGCCTCGGTGAAGGACTGGTCGTCGCGCAGATGGATCGGCTCGGCCGGCATCGGGCGCTTGCCGTCGATCGGCACCGGACGCAGGAACAGCACCTCGTAAAGGCACTTGCGGTGATCGTTCTTGTCCGGGCGGAAGCGGTAGACCATCGGCAGCGAAATGCCCGGAAACAGAAAGGTGTTCGGGAAGACGGTGTACGAGAAGCAGTCCAGCAACTCGGAGTCCGACACCTTGGAGAGATCGGTGTTGGTCGCCTTCTCGAACATGCCGCGGAACATTCCGGCCATCACCGCGCGCGCGGTGCCGCCCTCCTTCACCGTGAGCTTGGTATCGCCCATCGCGCTGCTGTCGCCGAGCACGAACTGGTTGAGGACGTCCTGTTCGGACACCTTTCCATACAGGTGCGGGCTGACCACGCCCAGCGTCGAGATGAAGCGGTCGACGTGTTCGCCGTAGACGTCGTACTGCGAGTTGGCGTCACCGTTGGACGGCGCGACCTGCGGGTGGGTCTCGATGACGTGGTAGGCCTCCTGGAAAGCTTCGATCGCCAGCTTCCAGTTGCACGGCAGGCGCTTGGAGACGTGCAGGTAGATGTAACGGTCCTGGAGCTTCCACGCGTCGAGATGCGCCTTGGCTTCGAGGCCGATGTAGTCGGCGAGCGCGGGCGCCTTCGGGTCCATGTTGATGAACACGAAGCCGCCGATGGTCTCGACGCGCGCCTGCGGCAGCGAAAACTTCTCCGGCTTCACGTGGGGGAAGTCCCAGTGGCAGGTCGTCGACTGGTGCGTGCCGTCGATGTTCCAGCTCCAGCCGTGGAAGCTGCACTTGAACTCTTCCGCGCTGCCCTCGGTGCCCGAGGCACGCAGCTTGGTGCCGCGGTGCAGACAGGCGTTGTAGTAGGCGCGGATCTCGTTCTCGGCGACGCGCGTGATGATGAAGGAGTAATGCGCGAGGTCGTAGACATGGTAGTCGCCGACGTTGGGAATGTGTTCTTCGCGGCAGGCGAACTGCCAGGTCTTCTTCCACAGCGTGTCGAGTTCCAGCTTCGCGAAGGCCGGATCGAGGTAGCGCTCCTTGGGGATGTCCTCATCGCCGAGGAACTGGTAGGACTCCGAGCGCACCCAGCCGGGCGCGCCGACCTTGTCGGCCGCAATGATGTCCTGCGTGCTCGGCGCACCGGGACAGCGGGCCTCGCCCTTCTTCAGGTCCGCGAGCTTGATGGTGGCTTGGTCGTTCATAGGCGCTTCTCTTTAGCTGTCTCTTCAACTCATGCCGCGGCGCGACGCTCGACTGCGGCGCTACCGTTCTTGTGGATCTGCCCGTCCTTCATGATCACGACCAGGCGCTGCGCATCGAGCAGCACCGAAAGGTCGGCGAGCGGGTCGCCGTCGACCAGCAGCAGGTCGGCGAGAAAGCCCTCCTTGACCTCGCCCAGCTTGTCGCCGCTGTCGATCGTCATCAGCGCGCCGCCGTTGCGCGTCGCGCAGCGCAGCGCCTCGGCGGGGCTGTAGCCGTAGTACTTCACGAAGAAACCGAGGTCGCGCGCGTTGGTGCCGTTGCGGCTCCAGGCGAAACCGTAATCGCCGCCGATGACGTGGCGGACGCCGCGCTTGCGCAGCTCCGTGTGCGTCGTCGCCGAGGCTTCGAGCAGCGCGGGAATGCCCATGTAGCCGCCAATTTCGGCGCTCAGGCCGTTGGGCGCGGCTTCGTTGCTGACGATGCCGTGGAACAGGCTCACCGTCGGCGCGACGAAGACGCGGTCCTTGTTCGCCTCGAACAGGTCGAGCAGTTCAGGATCGCTGTACTCGCAGTGGTAGAGCATGTCGACGCCGGCCTTGAGGCAGGCCTTGCTGCCGCCGATCGAGCGCGTGTGCGCGTTGACGCGGCGGCCGTAGGCATGCGCCGTGTCCACTGCCATCTTGATCTCCTCGAAGGCCATCGGCGTCGTGTGCGCCGGCGTGCTCGGGTAGAACGGATCGCCGGAGACATCGAGCTTGATGTTGTCGCAGCCCTCGCGGCAGCACAGGCGCACGGCCTTGCGCATCTCCTCGGGGCCATCGACGATGATCGAGGGGCCCTTGCGCGGATTGTGCTCGCGGCTCTCGTCGCCCATTGCGCCGGTGACGGAAATCTCCAGCGAGCCGGCGCGGATGCGCGGCCCCGGCAGCAGGCCGGCGTTGACCGCGTCGCGTACCGCCACGCCCAGGCGCAGCTTGGCCTCGGACGCGCCCCAGGCGCTGGTGAAGCCCTGGTCGAGCAGCACCTTGGCAACACGCGCGGTCAGCAGCGTATGCGCCTCCGGCGACGGCGTGATCAGGTCCTCGGTCGCAGCCACCGTCTCGAACGAAAGGTGGGCATGGCCTTCGACCATGCCCGGCATCAGCGTCATGCCCTTGGCGTCGATCACCTGGCAGCCGGCCTGCGGCAAGCCGCGCGCCACCGCACGGATGCGGTTGCCTTCCACCAGCACGTCGCCCTCGTACGGCGCCGCACCGCTCGCATCCCAGATCCTCGCGCCCGCAAACAGCGTCTTGCTCATCGCACGGCTCCTGCCCTTGCCTGTCGAACCGCTTGCCTTTCCAACCGATTATGGGGCGGCCTCCCGGCACCCCGGATGTCCGCAGGCGCAGGTCCACTTGCCTGCCGTTGACGGCGCCTTCTTGCGTGCGCATAGCCGTGGCTAGACTCGTTCGCATTCACACTTTCGACGGGAGCGGGACGCATGATCAGAGGCATCCACCACGTGGCGGTCCACGTCCACGATCTCGACCGCATGATCAAGTTCTACAAGGACGCCTTCGGCTTCGAACTGGTCGGCGAACCCTTCGCCTGGGAGAACAGCGAGTTCATCGACCGAATCGTCGACGTGCCCCACTCCGCCGCCAAGGGCGCGATGCTGCGCTGCGGCACCTGCTACATGGAGCTGTTCGAGTACGCCAAGCCCGCGCCGTCCTCCGCCGAGCCCAAGCAGCCCTACGACAAGGGCTACACGCACTTCTGCGTCGACGTCACCGACATCGAACAGGAATTCACCCGCCTGCGCGACCTGGGCATGCGCTTCAGCCAGCCCGGCCCGATCGACGTCGGCCACGTGAAGACGATCTATGGGCGCGATCCGGAGGGCAACCTGATCGAGATCCAGCAAACGATCGAGGGGAAGTGCGACTTCCCGCTCGAGAATCTGAAGAAGTCGCGATAGCCCCCTCGCCCTCACGAACGTGGGGGAGAGGGAGTTGTTAATCAGACCTCCCGAATGACGAAGTCCGTTACCACTCTCGACGACAAGTACATCCAGTCCCGCGGCCGGGTGTTCATGTCGTCCAACCAGGCGCTGGTGCGCCTGCCGCTGGACCAGGCACGTCGCGATCGCGCCGCGGGCATCAAGACCGCCGGCTACATCTCCGGCTATCGCGGCTCGCCGCTGGGCGTGTACGACTCCGCGCTGTGGGGCGCGCAGAAGCTGCTCGACGCGCACGACGTGCGTTTCCAGCCGGGCCTCAACGAGGAACTGGCGGTCAGCGGCATCCGCGGCACGCAGGAGCTGGCCTGGTTCGGCAAGTCTCAGTTCGAGGGCGTGTACGGCCTCTGGTACGGCAAGGGCATCGGCGTCGACCGGGCCTGCGAGTCGCTCAAGCTCGGCAACTTCGAGGGCGCGGCCGCCAATGGCGGCTTCCTCGCCATCGCCGGCGACGACCATGGCGGCAAGTCCTCCGACAGCGCGCACCAGTCCGAGCACACGCTGATCGCGGCAATGCTGCCGATCCTCTATCCCGCGACCGTCGGCGAGATCATCGAGTACGGCCTGTTCGGCTGGGCGATGTCGCGCTACAGCGGCTGCTACGTCGGCCTCAAGTGCATCACCGACACGCTGGACCTCACCGCCAGCATCGAGTTGCCCGATCCCTACCGGCAGTACATGACGCCCACGGACATCCAGCTGCCCGTGGCCGGCCTCAACCTGAGGCAGAACCAGCCGGCCCTGGTCGAGGAGGACTTCCTCGTCAACCATCGTCTGCCCGCGGCCACGGCCTTCGCACGCGCCAACGGCATCGACCGCGTCGTCATCGACGGCGTCAGTGGCCCATCGGGGCGGACCCTGGGCATCATCAGCGCCGGCAAGGCCTATCTCGACCTGCGCCAGGCACTCGCCGATCTCGGACTCGACGAAGCGCATTGCCGGCGCCTGGGCATCCGCGTCTACAAGCCCGGCCTGATCTGGCCGATGGATCGTGAGCGCCTCGTCGACTTCGCGCAGGGCCACGCGGCCGTGCTGGTCGTCGAGGAGAAGCGCCCGGTAATGGAAGACCAGGTCGCGCGCCATCTCTACGCGATCGGCGCCGATCGCCGCCCGTCGCTAGCCGGCAAGCAGGATCTGCAGTGTGCACCGCTGCTGTCGTCCGTCGGCGAGCTGACCGTGCCGCAGGTCCGCAAGGCGATCCGCCGGCTGCTGGAACAGCTCGGCATCCACGACGCGCACGTCGATGCGCACTACGACGGCCATCTCGCAATCGAGACGCGCGAGCTGTCCACCGGCGGCGCCACGCGTCCCGCCTACTTCTGCTCAGGCTGCCCGCACAACACCAGCACCAAGTTGCCTGACGGCTCCTTCGCACTCGGCGGCATCGGCTGCCATGGCCTCGCCGCCGTCGTGATGGACCGCAAGACCATGCAGTTCATGCCGATGGGCCACGAGGGCTCGCCCTGGACCGCGGTCGGCCCGCTGGTCGACACAAAGCACGTGTTCCAGAACATGGGCGACGGCACCTACTCGCACTCCGGCGTGCTCGCGATCCGCGCCTCGGTCGCCGCCAAGGCCAACATCACCTACAAGCTGCTGTACAACGACGCCGTCGCGATGACCGGCGGCCAGCCGGTGGAGCAGCAGATCACGCCGCTGGATATGGTCCGGCAGCTGCTGTCCGAGGGCGTGCGCCCGGTGCGCCTGGTCTCCGACCACCCGGAGCAGTACGACGACCTGAAGCTGCCGGACAACACCAGCCTGCACCACCGCGACGAACTCGACGCGATCCAGCGCGAGCTGCGTGAAACCAAGGGCGTCACCGGCATCGTCTACGAGCAGACCTGCGCCGCCGAGAAACGCCGCCGTCGCAAGCGCAAGCTGCTGGACGATCCGCCGCAGCGCGTCTTCATCAACCCCGACGTCTGCGAGGGCTGCGGCGACTGCTCGGTGCAGTCCAACTGCATCAGCGTGCTGCCGCTGGAGACCGAGTTCGGCCGCAAGCGCCGCATCGACCAGTCCAGCTGCAACAAGGACTACTCCTGCGTGAAGGGCTTCTGCCCCTCCTTCGTCACCGTCACCGGCGCCAAGATCGCCGTGCGCCGCGTCGAAGCGCAGCGCCTGCAGCAGCATCTCGACGCCCTGCCCGTGCCGCCGACCGTCGCACTCGACGCGCGCGGCTGGAACATCCTGGTCGGCGGCATCGGCGGCACCGGCGTGCTCACGATCGGCGCGCTGCTGGGCATGGCCGCGCATCTCGACGGCAAGGGCTGCACGATCCTCGACATGACCGGCATGGCGCAGAAGGGCGGCTCGGTCACCAGCCACATCCGCATCGGCCCCGATCCCGCCGGCATCTACAGCTCGCGCCTCTCCGAGGGCATGACCGACCTGCTGATCGCCTGCGACCTGATCGTCGGCTCCGGCGCCAACGTACTCAAGACCCTGAGTCCCGGCCACAGCGCCGCGATCCTCAACACCGACGTCGCCCCCACCGGCGACTTCCAGAGCAACAAGCACCTCGACCTCAACGAGGCCCGCATGCGCGAGGCCGTCGTCGCGGCGCTGGCCGCGGGCGCCACGCACGAACTGCCCGCGAGCCGACTCGCCACCGAGCTGACCGGCGACAGCATCGGCACCAACATCCTGATGCTCGGCTATGCCGCGCAGAAGGGCCTGCTGCCGGTGTCCGTCGCTGGATTGCAGGAAGCGATCCGCCTCAACGGCACCTTCGTCGAGGGCAACCTGCGCACCTTCGCGCTGGGCCGCCTCGCCGCGCACGCGCCGGAAGTGCTGGCCAAGGAGTTGGCGCCCGCGCCGCTCGTCCCGCTCAAGACCGTCGACGACGTGCTCGCCAGCCGCGCCCGCCTGCTCACCGACTACCAGGACGCCCAATACGCCGAAAGCTACGTCAGCTTCGTCAAGGACATCCGCCGTCGCGTCGCCGCCGTGCCGGGCAGCGAGGCCTTCGTCCGCCAAGTCGCGCTCACGCTCGCCCGCCTGATGGCCTACAAGGACGAGTACGAAGTCGCGCGCCTGTACACGGACCCGAAGTTCATGCAGCGCATCCGCGAGCAGTTCGCCGGCGACTACACGCTGAGCTTCAACCTCGCCCCGCCGATGCTGCCGGGCCAGGACGCGTCCGGTCGCCCGAAGAAACGGCGCTTCGGAGCATGGATGCTCACCGCGTTCCGTCTGCTCGCGCCGCTGAAGTTCCTGCGCGGCACGCCGTTCGACCCGTTCGGCTACACGTCGGAACGGCGGCTGGAGCGGCGACTGATCAGTGAATACCGCGCGCTGATTGCGGACATCGCGGATCGCCTGAACACCACCAATCTCGAGGCCGGCATCGCACTCGCCCGCGCGGCCTCGGACATTGCGGGCTATGGGCCGGTCAAGGAAGCGAATGCGGTTGCCTACGCTGCGACGCTCCCGGTGCTGTTAGAACGATTCGCTACGGCCTTAGCCGTACCCAGAGCACATGCGGCATAACATGTATCGGAGTAGACATTAGTCGACCGCTTGCGGAACATGCAGTCAGCCCCGGCTATGCCGACGCCAGTGGAGGCACGTGATGCCCATTAGACATCTCGCACCGGTATGCGAGGGCACAAGTCGTAGCTAAAGCTGACACCGAATGTATGAGAAGCCTCTATCGCCACGTCTGTACCCTGTACGCGGTCTCGAGAATGTGGCTTGCAACACAAGTAGTCCTTGCATTTCTGCGACATGAAAGAGCTTCCAGCCAAGCTCCCCGGACTCGCTGCCACCACTAGTCTGGTATGCGCGCAACGCTTCGTGGCCTTTTGTGTCTGTGCCACAAGTATGAGGTTCAACAACGCGTCTAAAACCCTTATAAGAAAAACTCAACGTCTGCATGTTTCTGATAGCGTCGCAGATACTCATGGCTCTTGCCTCTCTCTTGTCGTCCAGCAGCCGATTAGGCGATGCGTGGCCAGCACACGCACGAACAAACGGCGCGCCTCGCGCCGCTCGCCCCCTCAGGGAACGTCTGAACAGAACTCCCGAATGATGGCCTGATCGCCGACGTTGAACAACCGAATGTGATGAAGCAGCTGAGCCTGACCGATAATCGGACGATTCGGCGTCGCAACCGAGCATCAGCTCGTCGCGATACGCTCATCGCTGGCCGGGGCAGTGATGTCCGACGACTTGTTCAGACTTTCGTTAAGCGGCACCCAGCGCCTGATCGCACTCCGCGATGATGTAGTCCGGAATCCAGTCGAATGTATGGGGATTCAGCTGCATGATGTGCTCGTTCTCAATGTGGAATGCTTCGTTGATGTACTTCTTAACCACGTCATTGTTGTGATTGTCGTTGTTGATGACTCTGAATATCTGCAGACGCTCGTAGCCGTTGGCTGCGTCTGCATACGCGGCCTTCATGGCGGCATCGTCGACTACGGTTGCATGCAGCTTGGTGTAGTCAAACGTCGGCAGTTCCTTCTGGATTTCAGCCGTAGCCGTGGCGATCTCGGCCGCTGTCATGACCACCACGCTCTGGTCCACCGGGTTTCTGACCGTAGGCGTCTGCCGTTTATGCAGCAGGCTCGACAGCATTTGGTAGGCGAGCCCCTTTTCTTCGAGTATCTCGTAGTGCCTGCGCAGATAAATCAGCTTTATCACATCATTTCCAAGAGCCTTGATGTTCTCCCGGCAGATCTGGGGGAAGGTCAGCAGATCGGTCTTCTTGACCTCGGCTTCAGTGACGGTTCCCCTTCTCGCGGTAAGAAAGCCCGCAACTGGCGTAGGCTGGAACGTGTGGCTCAGACTCTTCACAAGGTCGATAACGGGTTCGAGGTCGTGGGTCAGCATGAGGACGGTCTTATCGCGAAGGCTTCCCTTCCCGCGAAAGAGCATCTGCAACATCGCGAACTTCTTGCTCTTGTCGAACGACGAGATAGGGTCGTCGAGGATCACCAGGTCGGGGTTCTTCGTCAGGCATTCGTACATGAAAAGCACGATCGAGAAGGCGTTCCGCTCCCCAAAGCTGAGGTGCCTTGAACCATTCTCGATGTGGCCGACGAAGTCGACATGCATCAGCTTCATCTTGTAAGACTGACCCTCCGGTTGGATGTCGACCACGTACTTGTATCCCGCATAGCGCAGAAACTCGTTGATCTCGGTCTTGTACTTCGTGATGGCATCCTGAATGCCCTTCTTCTGCTTGTTGACCTCACCCTTCAGCTTGCCCGCACTCTGAAGTACGGTATCCAGAGAGGCGTTGACCTGATCGACAACGGTTTTGGTCTCGTTGGATGCCAAGTGAGGAAGGAGTTGGAGGTCGATCTTGAGGCCCTTGATCCGGTCCTCAATCACGGCGATGTCCCTTAGCGAGAAGAAGGAAATGGTTTGCAGGTCGAGCAGCTTTTCCCGAAGTGTATCCACCTGGCCCTTCAGCCCGACCAGGTAGTTGATCTCCTCCTTTGACATTTCGGTTTTGTTCTTCAAAATCTTCTCGATGGCATCCCAACACTCCGGGCAGAAGTATTTGCCGAGCCGGCCGACCACGGCCTGCAAACCGATCAGGTGCTCAATGGACTTGGCGTCGTACTCATTGCTGACCGCGCGGATTGTCTCCTTCTTGCCTTCCACCGAAGAGGCGCAGTAAGGGCAATCGGAGCCAATGTCGAGAAATTCGTTCCCTTTGAGCTGCCAGCCGATCCACTTGACGCTAGCATCGCTCTTGATGAAGCCGGTGTAGGGCGTCAGTTTCTCGGGAATGTTCTCCAGCTTGTTGCCGCCCCCGAGTGCCTTGCCTAGCCGACCTGCCTTCGAATACCCGGACTGAGATTTTCCGAAGCTCTCGCTGAGGTCCGCCAGATCTTTCAGAACCTGGTCGAGATCTTGGTTTTTCTTGAAGGTGTCCTTGATTCCTGCGACTGAGGCCTCGATTGCGGCCATCTTGGCGTCGTAGTCGGCGCTCTTAATGAAGATGTCGAAACTGTTTTTGACGACCTCGTCCTGCTGGAAAACAAACTGGTTCACGTAGTCTTCGTTGAAGACGAAAACCGATTTGACATCCTGCAGGCCCTTCACTTCTGGCTGTGGTGTTGTCGCGGCATCTTTTCCACGGTGCTTGAACGGCAATAGGTGTGCGAGGTCGGCTCCCCGGACGGCGAGTTCTATTGCCTTGGCAATGGTGCTCTTTCCGGTGCCGTTCGGCCCGTACTTGATGTTCAGCCTTCCCGGCTCGATAGAGACTTTGGCTGTATCAATGCTGTTGCAGTGGATTACTTCGACGTTCACCCTATCCCCCCTTATTGGTTGCCTCCAATAAATCCTCTGGCGCGGCATATTCGTACTGCTTCGATATGGTAGCGGCGATATCCCCCTCGGCGGTACCACGAACTGGGGACTAGCCCGATGGTCAGGCCGCAATCCCTCCAGCCACCGCTCCAGCCCCATGAGGAGGACGCTGCGAGCTTCCATCTCCGCGGCGATGTCGAGCTGTCCGCCGCACCCGCGGGATCAGCGATAGTCCTCTTCCCACTGGTGGCGCACGGCCAGCACGGAAACGGTGGGGTCGTCCTCGATCTCGAAGGTCCTCGCTACCGCGCTGGCCGTCTCCTCAGGCTCCCGCCAGTGCGGCATTGAAGGTCGCGCTCGGCCTCATGACCCTCTCCATCTTGTCCCGGTCCGGGAGGTAGTAACCGCCGATGTCGGCTGGACTTCCCTGTACTGCCGCAAGCTCTTGGACGATAACGGCCTCCTTCTCCGTGAGCGTCTTGGCCAGCGGGGCGAAGTGCGCAGCAAGCTCGGTGTCTTCGGATTGTGATGCCAGGGCCTGCGCCCAGTACATCGCCAGGTAGAACTGGCTCCCCCGGTTGTCGAGCTCCCCGGTCTTCGGCGACGGGTTCTTGTTGTTGTCCAGGAGCTTGCCGGTGGCCACGTCGAGGGTACGGGCGAGCAGCTTGGCACGGGCATTGTTTGTCTTGACGCCCAGGTCCTCGAAACTTGCAGCCAGGGCCAGGAATTCGCCCAGCGAATCCCAACGCAGGTGGTTTTCCTCGGTCAGCTGCTGCACGTGCTTGGGTGCTGAACCACCGGCGCCCGTCTCATACATGCCGCCGCCGGCCATCAGCGGCACGATGGACAGCATCTTGGCGCTGGTGCCGAGCTCCATGATCGGGAAGAGGTCGGTCAGGTAATCGCGCAGGATGTTGCCGGTGACCGAGATCGTGTCCTGTCCGCGCACCGCGCGCTCCAGCGTGTAACGCATGGCGCGCACCTGCGACATGATCTCGATCTTCAGGCCCTTGATGTCGTATTCCTGCACGTATTTCACGACTTTCTGAATCAGCTCGTGCTCATGCGGGCGGTAGGGATCGAGCCAGAACACGGCTGGCGTGTTGGACTGGCGCGCGCGGGTGACGGCGAGCTTGACCCAGTCGCGGATCGGCGCGTCCTTGACCTGGCACATGCGCCAGATGTCGCCGGCCTCCACGCTCTGGGTGCACATCACTTCGCCGGTTTCGTTGTCCACGAACCGCGCGTCGCCGTCTTCCGAAATCTCGAAGGTCTTGTCGTGCGAGCCGTACTCTTCGGCCTGTTGGGCCATCAGGCCGACGTTGGGGACCGAGCCCATGGTACGCGGATCGAACGCGCCATTGGTCTTGCAGAAATTGATCATCTCCTGGTAGATGCGCGCGAACGTGCTCTCCGGCATCACTGCCTTGCAGTCGTACTGACGGCCGTCGGCGCCGTACATCTTGCCTCCGGCGCGGATCATGGCCGGCATGGAGGCGTCGACGATGACGTCGCTTGGCGAATGGAAATTCGTGATGCCGCGCGCCGAGTCGACCATCGCGAGCGAAGGGCGGTGCTCGTGGCAGGCGTGCACGTCGCGGATGACTTCTTCCTTCTCGCGCGAAGGCAGGCTCTCGATCTTGTTGTACAGGTCGGCCATGCCGTTATTCACATTGATGCCCAAACGGGCGAACAGCTCGCCGTGCTTGGCGAAGGCATCCTTGTAGAACACTTTCACGCAGTGGCCGAACACGATGGGGTGCGAGACCTTCATCATCGTGGCCTTGACGTGCAGCGAAAACAGCAGGCCGCTCGCCCGCGCATCCTCCATCTGCTCTTCGTAGAACGCACACAGCGCCTTCTTGCTCATGAACATGCTGTCCACGATCTCGCCCTCGAGCAGCTTCACCTCGGGCTTGAGCACGATGGTCTTGCCGCTCTTGGTCTGCAGTTCCATGCGCACATTGCGCGGACGATCCAAGGTTATCGACAACTCGTCGTGATAGAAGTCCCCCTCGCGCATGTGCGCAACGTGGGTGCGCGAGGCCATGCTCCACTTGGCCATGCTGTGCGGGTTCTTGCGCGCGTATTCCTTGACCGCCTTGGGCGCGCGACGATCGGAATTGCCCTCACGGAGAACCGGATTGACGGCGCTACCCAGAAGCTTGCCGTAGCGCTTGCGGATCGCCTTGTCCTCCTCGGTCTGCGGGTTCTCCGGGAATTCGGGCACCTTGTAGCCCTTGCCGCGCAGCTCCTTGACGGCCGCCTTGAGCTGCGGCACGGAGGCGCTGATGTTGGGCAGCTTGATGATGTTGGCCTCAGGCCGGAGCGTCAGGCGCGCCAGTGCCGCGAGGCTGTCGGGCACGCGCTGCGCTTCGCTCAGGAACTCCGGGAATTCGCCCAGGATGCGAGCGGCGACGGAAATGTCGCTGGTGCCCACCTGGATGCCGGCCGCTCCGGCGAATGTTCGTACGATCGGCAGAAACGAGGCCGTCGCCAGCATCGGCGCTTCGTCCGTCAGGGTGTAGAGGATCGTGGGTTTTTGGCTATCCATAGATGAGGCCCGGTGGTCGACTGTGCGTGACACTACCGTTTCTGGAGTCGGTGCGCGAGCCAGATTGAAAGATCCTCGTTTCGTCGAGTTGCCCAGACGTAGCGGGTGTGGGAATTGTTCCATTGCGCGGGCAGATGGAGCGCGTGACGGAAATCGCCGAGAATGCCCGCATGCCAACGCTCGTCCTCGCGCTGATCGTGGTCTACGCGGTGTTCTTCGCGCTGATCCACGCCATCGTCGTGCGTCGTCGGCCGTGATCGTCGGTCATTATGCTGCGGCGCTGGTGCCGTACGGCCGGCCCGATGGTCGCCCCCTGTGGTTGCTGCTGCTGTGCGCGAACGTGCCGGAGTTTCTCTGGCTGGGGCTCGCTCTCGCTGGCATCGAGCCGACCCAGCCGGCGTCTCTGCTGGATGCGACCTTCCCGAATCTGCAGGTCGACATGACCTACAGCCACAACCTGGTGCCGGGCCTGATCCAGGGGGCGCTCGTGTTCGCGCTGGTGCAGGCGATCTGGCGCGATCGTGCGCTGGCACTGTGGTGCGGCGCGCTGACTGTCGTGCACGTGCTGTGCGACCTGGTCGTCGGCTTCGAGCACCAGCTGCTCGGCCCGGACAGCCCGCGTGTCTCACTCGACACCTACGGACAGATGCCGCAGGTCGCGATCCTGATCGAGCTGGTCTTCGCGCTCGCCTGCGTCCACTTCTACGTCAAGGGTGAAGCGCGTCGCGGCCGCCCGCTGTCGCGCGCACGACGCACGGCGCTCTACTCGGCGTTCGCCGTCGGCATCCTGACGTGGCTGCCGGCCGCGTCGATATCGCTGCGCCAGCTGCTGCTGCAAGCGGGCATTTCCATCTAGCGGTTTCACAATCGCCCATCCGGACAGACACGGTGAAACGCGCGATGTTGACCGTCCTCGGCATGACGATCGTCGGCTACATCGCAGCCTGCGTGCTTCTGGCAGTCCTGCAGCGTTCCTTCCTGTATTTCCCGCAGCCCGCCGGCAATCCGCGCGCTGCGTACGTGAACCTGAGCTCCGAAGGCGAAACCCTGCGCCTCTGGTCCAGGGAGCAGGGAGCGGACCAGGCCGTGCTCTACTTCGGCGGCAACGGGGAAGATGTTTCGCAGGAGGTGGACCCGCTCGCCACCGCCCTCCCAGAGTGGAACGCGTTTGCGCTGAGCTATCGCGGCTATGGCGGCAGCACGGGCGCGCCCACGGAGCGGGCGATCTTCGCCGATGCGCTCGCGGCCTATGACGAGGTCGCGCGGACGCATCGCTCTGTGGCCGTGATCGGCGTGAGCCTGGGCAGCGGCGTGGCGACCTACGTCGCTGCGAACCGGCCGGTGCAGCAGCTCGTTTTGGTGACGCCCTTCGACAGCATCCTGAAGGTCGCGCAGTCGCACTACCGCGTGTTCCCGCTCTCGCTGCTGATGCAGGACAGGTTCGATTCCGCCAGCCGTGTGCCGCAGGTGAAGGCCCGAACGCTGATCCTCATCGCGGAGCACGACGAGATCATTCCGCGGGAGCGTTCGCTGGCGCTGGTCCGTGCGTTTCCGGAAAGCCAGGTCACGGTGCGCACGATTCCCGGGGCCGACCACAACACCATCGCCACCGGCGAATACTGGACAGAGATCCGCAGTTTCCTGTCGGCGCCGTAGGACGGCGAAGCTGCTGGCGACTCAGGCGCGCGGACCGCGCGCGAACAGCCGGCTCTTCAGCAGCGTGGCGGCGGGATCGTTCGGCGTCGGCGTGGACTTGTCCGCATCCGCGACGGCGCGCTGGCTGCGATAGTCGTAGGTCACCACACGCTGTGCGAAGCGCCAGCGGCCCTGCTCGCGCCGGTAGCGATCGAGGTAGCGAACACACATCATGTCCTCGATCCAGCCGCCCTGGCGGTCCGGAATGAGGTGTTACGCCAGAGCGTAGACCTCGCCCTCGCCTTCGTCGCCGTCGACGGAGATCAGGTGGTTGCAGATGTGGTGGCCGCTGTAGCGCATGTACGGGAATGCGCGCTCGAGGAACTGCTCGTAGTCGGCGGCCGGGCCATCGAAGGTGTCGCCATGACTGTTCAAACTTGAAGCGTCGCGCCGTCGTCGATGGCGATCACCTGTCCGGTGATGCAACGCGACTGGTCGGAAGCGAGAAAGGCGAAGACCCCATCACCGCCGGCAGCCAATCGTCGGTCCGTCAGGTCCGTATTTCGACTTCGAATGTCGCCGGCGCAATGCCCAGCGCCCACCTTCCCATTTGGGAATATGCGCTCTTGGCGCCGCCGGCTGATGATGCCGGAAGCGGAACCAACACAGATGGAGGAACGGTATGGATCTCGCACTTGCAGGACGGCGCGCGCTCGTCACGGGTAGCAGCAGCGGCATCGGCGAGGCCACGGCGCGCCTGCTCGCGCAGGAAGGCGCCGCGGTGGTGGTGCATGGGCGCAACCGCGAACGGGCCGAACGGGTCGCGGCGGAGATCAAGGCGGCGGGCGTCGCCATCGGCGACCTCGGCACGGACGAGGGCGCCGCGGCGGTGCATGCGCAGGCCCAGGCTGCGCTCGGTGGAAACATCGAGATCCTGATCAACAATGCGGGGGGCAGTTCGACCGGCAACTCGTCGAAGCCGCCTGCCGACATCAAGGCGGCGGATTACATCGCGAACTACCACGGCAACATGCTGGGGGCGGTGCGCCTGGTGCTGCTGGCCCTGCCGGACATGAAGGCTGCGCAGTTCGGACGCATCGTAAATGTTTCGAGCGCCGTGGCCATCCAGCCCAACAACGTCGGCGTGGACTATTCGGCGGCGAAGGCCGCGCTGAACAATTTCACGGTGAGCCTGGCCGGATCCCTCAAGGGCGGCGGCGTCACCGTCAACACCGTGACCCCCGGCGTGATCATGGTGGACGGCCTGCTGCGCTTCGGCCGCGCCCGGTACAGCGATCCGCAGATGCCGCTGGAGGAGGTTACGCGGCGCATGGCGGAAGAAAAGATCTTCCAGCTGCCGCCGGTGGGCCGCCTGGGACTGCCGGAGGAAGTTGCGATGGTGGCCTGCATGCTCGCGAGCCCGGCACTGGGCTATGTCACCGGCTCGAACTACCGGGTCGACGGCGGTCAGGTGCGCTCGGTCGTCTGAAGCGGTGCAAACCATCACTGGAGGAGAGGCTCACATGTCCCAGAAGACCTATCGCGTCATTCAATGGGCCACCGGCGTGGTCGGCAAGACGGCGCTCAGGCATTTCATCGAAAACCCGGTGTTCGAACTGGTGGGCGTGCTGGTGACCAAGCCGGAAAAGGTCGGCTTGGATGCCGGCGACATCGTCGGCCTGCCGAAGACCGGGGTGCTGGCGACGAACGATGTCGAAAAGATCATCGCGCTGGACGCGGATTGCGTGCTCTTCTCGCCGATCGTGACCAACGTGGAGACGATCTGCCGGCTGCTGCGCTCAGGCAAGAACGTGGCCTCGGTGGCCGGGCCGTTTTCGCCGCAGCACTATCCCGAGCATTTCGCGAAGATCGAGGCGGCCTGCCGCGAAGGCCAGTCGTCTTATCACGCCTGTGGCATCCACCCCGGCTTCTCGGGGGACATCCTGCCGCTGACGCTGACGCGGTTGATGAACCGTGTGGATCACATCCAGATCTACGAGTTCATCGACAAGCTGAGGAACCCGATGGTCTACACGGAAATGATGGGCTTTGGCCGCGAGCCGGAGGCGCTGCTCGCCAAGCCGAGCCGCTCGCCGGAAGCGCCCTACGCCTTTGCCCAGTCGATGGCGCTGGTGGCCGAGGGCCTGGGCAAGAAGATCGAGAAGGTCACGACGAAGTTGGAGGTCGCCAAGGCTACGCAGGACATCCCCTATAGCCTGGGCATCGGCCTGCCGATCAGTGGCACCGTCCGCCAGGGCACCGTCGCCGGCCAGCACTACGAGTGGACGGCCTGGGTCGAGGGCAAGCCGCTGATCACCTATCACTTCTACTGGACGATGGGCGAGAACGTCGAGCCGCGCTGGGATATCGACAGCCGCTACCAGGTCGTGATTGAGGGCGATCCGCCGCTCGAGGTGAGGCTGATGAGCCGGCCGGATGCCGACGGTGTACGCCCCTTCCTGGGACTGCCATGGACCGGGCTGCTGGGCGCCACGGCGCTGCCGGCGGTTTGCGAAGCAGCGCCCGGCGTGGTCACGCACATCGACCTGGGGATCGTGCAACCGCAGGGACTGGTGCGGGGATAGCACTGTCAAGATCTTTCAAGCGATCCCCAGAACACTGCGGTGGATGAAGCGGACGAGATCAGCCTGTCCGCGCGCCCCCATCTTGGAGTAGATTTTCTTCGAATAGGTACGGGCTGTTTCTACCGTCAGGCCCAATTCCCCTGCGGCCTCGACAAGGCTCATCCCCCGAACCAGAGCAAGTGCCAACCGGCTCTCGCTTGGCAAGAGGTTGAAGAGCTGCCTGAGCTGCTCACATCGGTCGGCGGATAGTGCACTGTCGCCATGCACATAGGCGATCACGGCGGGTACGGACTTGGCGGAATGCGCGCTGCGCTTTGCCGCTACCAGCAGCATGTCAAGCCATGGATCTCGACTGAGGACGATCGCGCGTGGTGGAACCTCCGGATCGCTGGCCAGTGCTTTCACCGCCGCCGCGATCTCGCGGCGTTGTTTTGCTTTCGCCGCGGACAGGCGGCCTTGTGCGTCCCTGCACAGGGGCTGCGATCTTTCGAGAATCGTGCGCCCCTGCGAGTCCGTCTCGAGTATCCGCGCGTCCGCATCTAAAGCGATCCAGCCAAAATTGAGCCGCTGGATTGCTTCCGCGGCAAGCAGCGCGTTGGTCCGCTGCCGTTCAAGCTCGAGAAAGGTGCGCAGCACGCCACGCAGGTAAGGAACCAGGCCGCCGAGGAGGGTTGCGTCCGCGGCCGAAAAATCCCCCTCTCGCCGCGTGACGGTTAGCCAAGCGCTGACGCCACTGGCCTCGACGACCCGCAACATGCGGATCGCGTTCATGCCGCTGGGCGCCATTACTTCGCGTACGTAGGCCTCGCACGCCGGATCGTCGAGCTGCAGCAGCTCTTCCAGCCCATGGACATGGCCCTCCTGCATCGCATGGTACGGCGTGGGATCCCGCAGATAGAAGCTTTCCCGATAGAGCCGCTGGACGTGTGGCGGCGAGCATTCGCCGGAATACAGATGGAATACGGTGTTTGAGGGCAAGCCAGGCGGGCGGAAGATCAGGCTGGCGTAGTTCGCGCTGGTGCACTGCCGCAGGCGGTCCAGGAAGGTGGTCCACGGCCGCTCTTCGAACGAGCCTTCGAGGAGCGCGATCCGCAAATTTTCTGTTTCCATGGCAGCCGTCATTTCAGGCACGCCGTCGCACTCCCTTTTGGAGATATCAACTCTTGATCACACTCCGGACGACGCACCAAGACGTTATGGCCTGCGGATTTCCAACTCACCGCGCCGGCTGCGCAAAAATACCCTGCCGCATGAAGCCCGAGAGTTCCTTCGTGAAGCGCTGGGCCAGTGCCTCGGTGTTGGCGCCTGGAATACGACTGAGCATCGCCAGCGTGGAGATCATGCCGAGGAAGATGTACGACAGGATCTCGGTGTCGAGATCGGCGCGCGCCTCGCCCGTGAGCTTGAGCTGTTCCAGCGATTGCCGGACCATGCGGTTGATCGGGTGATCCGGCGACAGTTCGCGGCCGGCGATGCCGTCCGAGATCAGCAGCGTGGCAGCGTCGCGGTTCTGCAGGACCAGCCGCGCGGTGTGCAGCAGCACGTCGTCGGCCGCGGCGACGTTGGCGTCCCGCATCGATTCGAGCACGCGCTCGGTGATCCAGCCCTTGGCCTCGGCCAGCAGATGGTCGCGGTGCTTGAAATGCTGGTAGGCCACGCCACGGCTGACCTGCGCCAGTTCCGCAGCTTCCTTGATCGAAAGCCCATCCACACCCTTCTGCGCAAGCAGTTCCACCGTGGCCTGCAGCAGGCGCGCGCGCGTCAGCACCGGATTGCGGATGCGGGGCTTGCGCGCGACTGCCTTCTTTTTCACCGTCATGCGACGAGTATCACTGAGATCAGGTGGATGTGGGGCGCAGACGTCCGCCTGCGCCCCACACGCACGATCGGCGGCTCAGAACTGCGAAGCCGGCAGGCGCACGACGAGTCCGTCGAGCTCCGACTTCATCGCGATCTGGCAGCTCAGACGGCTGTTCGACTCGGTGTTGAGGACACCGTCGAGCATTGCTTCTTCGTTCTCGTTCTTCGGCTGCACTTTGTCCAGCCAGGCGGGATCGACATAGCAGTGGCAGGTCGCGCAGGAGCAGGCGCCGCCGCAGTCGCCGACAATGCCGGGCACCATGTTCTCGATCGCGGTCTGCATCACGCTCTTGCCCGCCTCGGCCTCGATCAGGTGCTCTTTGCCGTTGTGCTCGATGTAAAGAATCCTTGGCATGACTGGAACTACGCTTTGGTTGCGGTGAAAGGATAGGAGCCCATGAAGCCGGCCTTCGCCTTGCCGCTGAGCGTGTTGCCGTTGAGTTCGCCCTTGAACTCCACTTTCATCTTCATCGGCTTGGTGATGTGGTTGACCCAGTACACCGAGTTGCCGTCGCGCTTGAAGTCGGCGATCGGCGTGGTCGTACCCGCACCACTCTGCGAACCGATGTAGGTGTTGCCGCTGCGCTCCAGCACCAGCGTCGCCGGTTGCGGACCCGTCGGGCCCTTCACCACCACGTTCCAGGTGCCTTCGAGTGCGACGTCGGGGGTCTTGGCGGCAGTTGCGGCAGGCGCCGGCGCAGCGGGCTTGGGCGCGCTCACCGTCGCGTTCTTGGGCTTGGACCCGACCCACACTGGCAGCGAGTCCCAGCCACGCACGGAGGAGGTCGACGAGAGCACAGCGTTGTCGTAGTCGACTTCCCATTCCGGGAAGCGCTTGAGCACTTCTTCCATCGCCACGCGGCCTTCCAGCCGCGCCAGCGGCGCGCCAATGCAGACGTGGATACCCTGACCGAAGGTCAGGTGCGGACGCTGCTCGCGGTGGATGTTGAAAGTATCGCCGTTGACGAAGCGGGCCTCGTCACGATTGCCCGCGGCCACCATCAGCAGCATCGCGGCGCCCTTCGGGATCTTCCTGCCGTAGAGCTCCATGTCGCGCATCACCTCGCGCGCGAGGAACGGGCCCGGCGGCTCGAAGCGCAACAGTTCCTCGATCGCCTGCGGAATCAGGCCGGGATTCTTGACGATGTCGCGACGCTGGTCCGGATGCTCGGACAGGGTCTTGCCCATCCAGCCGATCAAACGGTTGGTGGTTTCGTTGCCGGCGCCGGCGACGACGTTGACGATATTCGAGATCTCGTCGCGCGTCAGCTTGCGGGTCACGCCTTCCGGATCCTTGAATTCCGAGTGGAGCAGTTCCGTCATCATGTCGTCCGACGGGTTCTTCTCGCGCCAGCTGATGTACTCCTCGAAGCCGGCCAGCGCCTCCTGCTGGATCGCCTGCTGGTTGGCGAGATCGATCGGCTTACCAGCCTCGGTGCGCATGCGCGCATCGACCGACTCGCGGATCGCGGCCTGGTCCTTCTCGGGAATGCCCAGCAGCATGCTGACCGCACGCATCGGCATTTCCGTGCCGAGATTGGTGATGAAGTCGAAGCGGTCGCCGCCGACCAGCGGATCGAGACTGCGCGCGCAGAGCCTGCGGATGTCCTGCTCCACGGCCGCCATGCGCTTGGGTGTGATGATCCGCTGCAGCAGCGCGCGGTAGGCCGTGTGCTTGGGCGGGTCCTGGTGGATGAATACCGAATCCGGCATCACCGACCGCGCCTTGATGAATTCGAGGATGTCGCCGTGCGCAGAGCTGAAGACTTCCTTGTCACGAAGAGTCGATTCGATATCCGCGTAGCGACTGATCGCGTAGAAGTCGTGCTCTTCGTTGTAGTACAGCGGCATTTCCTCGCGCAGCCGCTTGTAGGTGGGATACGGGTTCGGGACCAGATCCTGACGGTACGGATCCCAGGAGATGCCTGTGGCGGCGGCTGTGCTCATTTCTCAATCCTTCGCATTGACGGGCGGTGCGGGTATGGCATGTCCCCTCCGCGGGCACCATGCCGGACGCTAATGTACACGCATGTCAATTAGTGCGTAAAGCCCCTCGCCGGCCGCCGCCGACGGATTCGGCATCCGCCGCTGCCAAGTTCATGGGTCGTCTGTGAATTTCAGGCGATGTGCGCGGACGATCTGCTTGCGCTGAACGTCCGTCACGCCCGCCTGCCTGGCGAACTCCGGCCAGCGACTCACGGCGTCGCAGACTTCTTCCAGGATGGCCTTGTCTTGTCCGCGCTTGAGCATCGCCCGCTTCGCACAGGCGCGAAAATCCGCGAGCGTGAAATCGTCCGCCTTGCCGTTGAGCGTCATCTGGTGCCGCGCTGTCCAGACTCCGGACGGGTTGTAGCTGTAGGTCACGTCGAAGGCCGGCGCCAGCGACCAGCGACCCTGCGGGTCCATCAGGAAGGCGATGTTCTTCACGTGGTCGTCCTGGTTGCGCGCCACCACGTTGAACAGCATGCGGCGGAACTGCTGCTCCACCGCCGCCATCGGCAGCCCCAGTTCGCGGATCGCCATCAGCGCCTGCTCGTAGGAATACGCACCGGGCTGGTTGTAGTCGTAGTGCGCCAGCGCCCCCAGCGACTGCATGTGCAACTTGCCCCCGTCCGCCGTGCGGTCGAACCGTCGTGTCATGAAATGCCGCCGGCCGTTCTCTTCCAGCAAGCGGCACTCGCTCATGTCGATGCCCGCTGCCTGCGCCATCAGCGCGTAGGCGTATTCGATGGCTCCATACCCTTTCGGATCCTCCAGCTCCTTGTCCTTGTTGCCGCTCACGCCATCGAACTTCAGCAGCCAGTAGCCAAAACCCGCGCCGGCCTGCACCTGCCCCGAGCGCACTTCATGGGTGGTCGGATTCCAGGCGATCAAGGCTTTAGCGCGCGCGCCGCCCGCGGAAGTGCCGACGCGCAGGATGTCCTGCAGCGCCGCCTTGCGCGCCGCGCTGCGGAAGCTCGCCTTCAGGCCCTTGCGCTGCGTCAGGATCTCGGACGCCAACTCCACCAGCGCGCCCACATCCACCTTGCTGGCCTTGCGCGTCCTGGGGCCGAGCACCGGCTTGAACTCGAGCGCGCCGATGCCGCGTGCGCCGATGTAGCACAGCCGCTCCACCGCGCTGAACCCCTCTGGCTTGCGCCCCTGCAACACCAGCCATTGGTCGATCAGTGCATTGCCGAAGCGATCCGGCAGCGAATCCGCGAGCAAGCCCGGCAGGCCATGAAACGTCGCGCGCGGCAGTTCCGGAAAGCTGTAGACGCGCCGCGCCAGCGGCATGCGCAACGGGGAGAGCTCGATACCGCTGTCGGTGAACGCCGGTACGTATTCGAACGCCGCGGCCGCAGCGGCCTCGTTCTGCGTCACGGCACCGATGGTGCGGCCCCACATCAGGACTTCCGCAATCGTCATGGCTCCCACACCCAGCGCTTGCGCTTCGACGGCGCCTCCGCGTCGGTGCGTGGCTTGGGCACCCCATCCGGATCCGTGCGCCGGGAAGCTCGCTTGCGCGTCCGTCCCCTGAGCTTGAGCTGCTCCACCGGACTGGGCGCCGGTTCGGCCAGCAGCTGCTCCAGCCAGTCCCTCAAACCCAGTACCAGGCAGACACGGATGAACGCCGAGAGCCGCGTCGCCGCGGCGCCCGCCTCCAGGCGTTCGATGGTGCGCTTGGGCACCCCCGCCTGCTCCGAGAGATCGGCCTGCGTGAGATTGAGCGACAGCCGACGCGCCGTCAGGCGCGCACCGACCTCGCGCAGTGTGGTCGAATCCGAGACATGGATATTGACATTCATAATTCGCCAATACTGGCGACCAGACGTCACTATGTCAACTTAGTCGCCGTTTACGGCGATTACACTAGTACAATATAACTCGCCATTACTGGCGTATACACGACTCAACACTTCCGGCGCCCACCGGTCAGTTCTTCCGAGACCTCGAAAACCGGAGCGTTTCAGGCGGGTAACTCCACCTCCGCCCGGGCGGTTGCCATGACGGCTCCGTCCTGGTTCGCCATCCGGCATTCGACCTGCGCAAGGCGGCGACCGTCGCCGTCGACGAGCTTGTCGACGACTTTGCCCGTCATGACCGTGATGTCGCCGGTAAAGGCCGGACCGCGGTACTGGGCATTGCAATGCACGACCTGGCCCCACTCGCCCGCCCAGCCCGCCAGGTAGTCGAGGATCCAGGCGCCCATCGATGCACCATAGCCATAACCCCTGGGCATGCCGATGTAGCGGGCCCAGCGCGGGAACAAGTGCCCGCGTGATGGTCCCATGTAGGCACCATCGGTATTTTCGGGGTTCACCCTTTCCTCGACTGGATTCATCTCCCAGCCGGCCATCGGGCCGGTATAGCCGAGCTTGGCGGGGTCGGAGTCCTGATTGCGATGTGCGCTGCCCCAGATGTTCATCAGGTAGCCGCGCCATTCGGTGGCGAAGCTAGCGATGCTGTGCGGGCCGATGACTCTCGCCGGCAAACCATCGCCCGCATTCACGACGTCCCAATGCCGCCGCGCGTGGCCGAAAGTCTGCAGCGCGCGGATGTACTCCAGTTTGCGCTCCTCGATTTCGGCCAGTTGTTCATCGCTCCAGTCCGGGTCGTTCCCGGCTTCGATGGATCCCTTTTCCCGGGCCATTTCCCGGGCCGTATCGGCACGGTAGCGGATACAGGTAGAGCGCTGCTTGGCGAACAGTGTGCCGTCCTGTTTGTAATAGAGGTTGTCGCCTCTCTGGAAGCACGTGGGGCCGGCGAACTTTGTGTCCTTCACGACATAGTCGTACGGGATCTTCTCGTGAGTGACGCGGTCGCCGGCGAACAGCCGCGGCCCGTAGAACCACCACTCGTCGCCGCCGAAGATCAGATGGGATTCCGGGATCCTCCCGACCGAGGACGGGCAGGCGCCATGCCCTTCGCCGGCAGCGATCGTGAAAGACTGTGGTGCCACCATTCGGCTGAAGCGTGAGGTCGCCGCAAAATCGTGATCGTAGTGCAGAAGATTGGGATAGTGCATCGCCTGCGCCCAGCGCCGGAAGTCGTTGTTGTGCAGTTCTTCCTTCAGGCTCCAGGGCGTCAGCGGCTTGCCCATGTAGCGGTCGAGATCCGAGCAATCGAGCGACTTGTCCGACATGATCCTCTCCTGCGTTGCACGCGTACGAGGCGCGGATCAGCGCATTGCCTTTTCGACCAGCGGCCACAGGACACGGTCCGCCAGGATGTTGCAGAAGTACTCGTTGCCCCGGCTGATCTTGCCGTCGCGCAGGGTGAAGACCATGCAGTACTGGTTGTTGTAGTCCTGCCCGTCGATGGTCTTCGCGCGGCCTTCGAATTCGACGGCGACGCGATCGCCTTCGGCGGTCACGCTCCTGATCTCCGGGTTGAGTCCGGTGGGTATCAGCTGTTTCAGCGCGCCGATGGTGCCGACGATGGTCGGGTACTCGCGGATGCCGGCAAACTTGCCGAAGCCCTTGGCGTCGGTGATCGCGTCCGGGTTCAGGCACGCAGCCGACGCCTCGGTTTCGCCGGCGCAGAACGCGCGGATGAATTCGAGTACGACCTGCTTGTTGTGCTCGCTCATGAGTGTCTTTCTCCTGGCCTGTCAGGATGCAGGCGAAGCGCGGAACGCGAGAACTTTCTGCCACAGCGACCGTAGCCAGCCAACGAAGCGCGACCTGAACGTGGGCCTTGGCAGACCTTCGATCTCTGCGCGCAGATTCTCGGCGAACGCCCGGGCCAACTGCGGCAGCAGCGGCCGGCTCACCGCTTCCCACATCGGCGCCATCTGTCCGCTGCCCTGCACCTGCAATTCGAGACAGATCTCGGTCTCGGCCGTTCCCTTCCTGCTGGCGCGGTACCTGCCGGTGCCCTGTACCGGATCAGACGCGAGCCGGAACGCGAACCGCACCCCGTCCGGCTCCGCCCACTCCTGCACCTGCACCTGCACGACGACCGTCTTCATCAGGCCGCCGGCACCGACCTTGATCGTCCAGTCCGACTCGTCGCGACTTTTCACCGCGCATTCGCGGCAGCCCGGGAACAGGTGCGCCCAGCGCTCAATGTCCTGGACATAGTTCCAGATCTCGCCGATGCCGGAACGGATGATGATGGCGTGCTGCGCTTCAATCATGGCTGTTCCGGCCTACTGTGGCGGCTTGCCGCCGAGTCTTGCCAGTTCCTTTTCCAGCAGATCGCTGGGGCGACCGGCCGCGTGCCGTCCAGCCAGATAACCATGCGTCATGCCGCGTGCGTTGGTCAGACCGCTCTGCATGATGGCGCCGTTGTCCATGCGCGCGACCGAATTGCCGGCCACGTACAGGCCGGCGATCGGCCGGTCGTTCCAGTCCACTGCGCGGCAGTGCTCGTCCGCTCGAATGCCGGTGGAGGTGATGCCGCCGCCGCCCATGCGATGCAGCGGGATGGCGTAGTACGGCGGCTTGCTCAACGCGCCGAGGTTCGGATTGGGCTTCTGCTTCGCGTCGCCGACCATCAGCCGGCCCCACAGGAAGCTGCCGCGATCGAACTCTTCGTCCTTGCCGCTCGCGCTGTAGGCATTGAAGCGCTGCACCGTTTCGGCCAAGCCCTGTGCGGCGATGCCGGTCTTCTGCGCCAGCGCCTCGAGACTGTCCGCCGACACACCCAGACCATCCGGAAGCGTCTGCCCCGGCATCACCGAGCCGAGCGGGTACTTGTCGCGCGCCTGCTGATCGAGCACCAGCCAGCACGGATAGTTGGGGTGCGTCTGGGTCGTCGCGTCGATCACTTCCAGACCGTAGTACACGGAGCGATAGAACGCCTCGTTGGAAAAGCGCCGCCCCTTCTGATTGACGACGATCGTATGCGGCAACCCCATGAACGGCAGCGCGCCGCGCCACAGCGGCACGCCGTCCTCCTGTTCCTCTCCCGGCACCTGGATGCCCAGCATGGATGGATCCGGCACACGCGCGATGCGGGCACCGGCCTGTCCGGCCAGACGCAGGTGCGCGCCGTCGATGGCGGGCATCACCATCGAAACCGGATCGATCTGATGGCTCAGGGTCTTGGCGAACTCGCGGTTGCGCTCGTAGCTGCTCACCGCGATCACCACGCCGCGGTTGGCCTTCACGACCACATCCTTACCGTCCTTGATTGCGCGCAGGCCGGTGATGCGCTCGCCGTCGCCGAACAACTCGACCACGCTCGTGCCGGTATGAATCGGGATCTTGCGGTCCAGCGCGCCCTTGACGTACCAGGCCGCGAGCCCCGGACCGGCGCAGCGCTCGTCCTTGGCCATGCGCTCGCCCATCACGCTGTAATCCCAGTTCAGCATGTTGGCGAGGCCGCCGTTGTCGAAGATGTCGGCGTGCACCATCGCGTACGGCACGTGCGGCGAGACGCGCACCTTGTGCTGCCATTCGCCCAGCGTGGCGGCCGGGAAGGGTTCGACCTCCAGGTAACGGCCTTCCGGCTTGCTGTGCTCGATGTGCGGATAGTAGTAGTCCGGCAGATGCCGGATATTGATCATCTTCAGGCCGATGCGATCGGCAAAGAACTTCAGCGCGACAGGGCCATGCACCGCCTGGTTGAAGATCATGCGATCGTCGCCGTAGCCCATCGACAGGCGCCTGATGTAGCGATAGCCGCTCTCCGGCGAATCCTCGACGCCCTGCGCAGCGGCGAAGTGATTGCCGGGAATCCACAGTTCGCCCATCGAAAACGCCGTCACGCCGCCGAGCTTGTCGGACCGTTCCAGCACCAGCGCGCGCGCGCCGAACTCGTGCGCCGTGATGGCGGCCGTCAGGCCGCCGCCGCCGGAGCCGACGGCCACGACATCGGTTTCGATGTCCCAGTTCTTGGGAAGATTCTTGATCACGTGTTCTCCCCTCAGGTCAGAAACCTGCCGCCGTTGACGCTGATCGTCTGGCCGGTGACGTATCCCGCCTCTTCGCTGGCCAGCCAGGCGACCGCGCCGGCGATATCATCCGGCGAGCCCGCGCGTTTCATCGGTGTGGTCTTCGCGAAGTCTTCGATGTCGATCGGCGATTCGCGCAGCATCGGCGTGTCGATGAAGCCCGGCGGGATGTTGTTGACGGTGACGCCGGTCGGCGCCAACTCGACCGCCAGTGCGCGGGTCAGGCCGACCAACCCGTTTTTGGCAGCGACGTAGTGCGACATGGTTGCGCCGCCGGTCTGTACCGACGACGACGAGATGTTGATGATCCGCCCCCATCCCGCCGTCAGCATGTCCGGCAGGATTTCCTGCGTGCACAGGAACGGCCCTTTCAGGTTCACGCTGAGCATCCGGTCCCACTGCGCTTCGCTGATGGACAGAAACTTCTCGAAGCCGACGATGCCGGCGTTGTTCACCAGGACCGCAACCGGACCCAGGGCCTCCCGCGTCTGCCGCGCATTGCGGGCGATCTCGACGGCACTGGACGCATCTCCGACGCAGGCCAGGGCACGCCCGCCCGCAGCTTCAATCGCCGCGCACGTTTCCGCGACGCCTTCCGCGCGCTGATCCCAGAGGGACAGCAAGGCGCCCTCGCGCGCCAGGCGCAAGGCGACCGCACGCCCGATTCCACGACCGGCGCCCGTGACGATGGCGACCTTGCCTGCGAGCGAACCTTTTGCGCGCGAACTCATGACTGGATCAAGCAAAGGCTTCCTCGCCCATCAGCGTCGTGCGGTGCATGAGGCGGCCCGAGTCGGCCGAATACGGCTCGGCCCGGTGCAGCACGCCAGTGTTGTCCCAGATGAGCAGATCGCCCACATCCCATTCGTGCCGATAGACGAAGCGAGGCTGTGTCGTCCACTCCACCAATTCCTGCAGCAGGGCCTGCCCCGCCGCCCGCTCCATGCCGACGACGTGCGAGGCATGGCAGCCGATGACCAGCGACTTGCGACCCGACCGGTGGGTCCAGACCAGCCTGTGAACCTTGTCCGGCCGCTGGCGCCAGTCCGCCAGATGGTCTTCGCTCGCCTCGATCCCGGCGCGCCGCATCGATGTCTCGACGCTATGGACGACCTCAAGCCCGTCGATCCGGTCTTTCATGCCTTGCGACAATTCCTCGTACGCCAGGTAGGAGTTTGCGAACTCCGTTCGACCGCCGACTTTCGACAGAACCCTGCCGCTCAGCAGGGACGCGAATACCGGCGTGTCTTCGTGCGTCCCGTCCAGATGCCAGAGGAAGGAACCTTTCAGGTAGTCCGCCCGCGGACTGACGCGCGAATCGAGCGTGATCTTGTAGACGCCACGTTCGCCCTCAGCGCGCACGCTGCCCATCAGCGAAGCGAGCGTCCGCTGTTGCTCGTCGCTGAGGTGGATCTTCTTGAAGACCAGCACGCCGCGCCGCACGAGCAGCTGGCGCAGTTCGCCGGCTACCGATGGCGTGAGCAGGCTCGCGACATCGGTATCGATTCTGGACGCAATGCTGGCCGTCAAAGCCTCGGCGGAAATCGTCATCTCGACAGCCCTCTGGCGATGGCCCGACCGCGGGAATCGCGGCAACGACAGTAATAGTACCGTTTGGTACTATTAAGTCAAGGGCACGTCACCAGCCGCTGCGTCCGGAGGTCAGTAGGCGCACGGCGCGATCGACCCATTTCTTGCGTGCCGCCGGACTGACCGGGCCACTCGCAAGCAGGGCATTCGCGTACCACCCACGCAGCATGTAGATGAAGGCTTCGGCCACCACGTCGGGCTCGCGACAGCGTATCCCGTCGGTGTCGGCACACTCCGCGATGAAACGCGAAATCCGCTGCACGCCCAGCCGGGTGCGCTCGACCGCAGCGTCGGCCAGCTCGGGGAATCGAGGAGATTCGCTCGAGATCAGGCGGTTCACCTCGAGCAGGCCGCCCTGCAGGCTCGACTCGAGCATGCGGTTCCCGTAAGCCTTCAATCCTTCTTCGAGATCATGTTTCTCGGCGGCGTCCTTGAGCACTTCCGCGGGGTCGATCCGACTGATCTGCTCGCGCATGATGGCGCGGAACAGCTGTTCCTTGGATGCATACCTGGAATAGAACGTCGCCTTGGAAACGCGGGCGGTCTTCGCCATGCGCGTGAGCGAAGCGGCGCCGTACCCGTGCTCGATGAACTCGCCGAGCGCCACGTCGAGCAATCGGGCCTCGAGCAGCGCGACATCTTCCTGCTTCGGCCGGCCTCTTGGGCGCCGCGTCTGACGCGATACGCTGCGTGTTGCCGCCGGGGTCGTCGATCTGGGCACTCTGTCAGGTCTCAGGCAGGTCTCTCGCCGCTTGCGCGTGCATTCTGGCTAATGTCGTCGCGGCGAGCGGTTCGACGCCGTTTTCCAAACCGATTTCGAAGCTCGCTGCGAGCATGGCCAGAATATCGTAGCAGCCGACGGTGAACAGCAGATCCATCATCTGCCGGGCATCGAAGTGCTCGGCGAGCCGGATTCGCGTCGCGGCCGATATGGCTGCTTGCCAGTGCAACTCGTCGACCGCGCGCAACAGGGCGGCATCGGCCGGAGCCCAGGGACCCACTGCCCCGTCCTGAATCCTTGTGAGCTCTTCGTCATCGAGGCCGGCTCGCCGCCCGAGTATCAGATGCTGAGTGAACTCGTATTCGGATCGGCGCAGCCAGCTGATGCGCAGGATCGCCAGCTCTCGCGCCCGGCGCGACAGCGTGCTCGCGGCCACGACGTGGTTGTTGAAGGTCAGAAATGCCTTGGCCAGACCCGGATGATTCACCAGCATGCCGAGGATGTTGCGCCCGCGCGCATCGCCATCCGGCCAGTTCGACAGCACGAAATCGCGGCCGCCCGGAAACGCGGCCAGGGCATCCAGCGCTGCGGCGTCCCATTCGGACGGCAGTCGCGGTTCGGGCAGGGTATTCAAAGGTGGAGTCTCCGAGGCAGATCGACGACGCGCGACCGTGCGCTGACGCGTGTCAGAAGTTGTATCTGAGCCGGGCGCCGAACATGCGCGGCTGCCCCAGCGCGCGCGAGTCGATGCCGAGGGGACGGTAGGTGCCGCTCACGTAGGTGACGTATTGCCGATCCAGCAGATTGGTGCCGAATGCGACCAGGGACAGGGAACTGCCGAAGACTTCGTCCCAGCTCAGGTTGGCGTTGAAGATGCCGAAGTCGTCGAGCACCGCGTGCGGCGTCTGGCTGCTCCCGGCGACGCGCTGATGGCCCGTGTAGGCGTAGGTCAGACCCAGGTTCGTCAGGCCCAGCCTCTCCGGCACGGGCAGGAAAACGTTGACATTGGCCACGGCGGAATGATCCGGCGCGTAGGGCAGCTCGTCGCCGACTTCAGCGATCGGCGTGCAGGTGAACCCCGCGATCGCCCCACCGGCCGTCCGGACGCGTTCGCAGAACTCGGCGGATTCCACGAGCTCGGTGTCGAGAAACGAGTAAGACAAGCTTGTGGACAGAAACTCGAAAGGCTGGAAGAACGCCTCGACTTCGGCGCCGCGGGATTTGCCTTTACCGGCGTTGAAGATGGCGCTGGTCGGCCCGGACGTCGTGGAAACGTAGCCAGCCTGCAGCTGCATGTCCGTCAGCGTGTTGTCGAAGATCGCCACATTGAAACGGCCGGGAACGGGGCCGTCGAAACTGCTCTTGAGGCCGATCTCGAAGGTGTCCACGGTTTCCGGTTCGTGAAAGTCCACACCCGGATCGGCGGTGATGTTGGTGTTGCCCTGGCGATAGCCGCGCGTGTATTTCGCGTAGGTCATCACTTCCGGCCAGGGATGGTAGTTGAACTCCAGCATGCCGGTCGGAGCCGTGCTCCTGAGGCTGGGCGTCTGAACGGTGACCGTGGGAGCCTGCTGCACGCTGAGCGCGTAACGGTACAAGGTCTTGATGCCCTCGGCCTCGGTCTCGTCCCAGGTGTAACGCAGCCCCAGAGTCGCGCTCAGCGAGTCCAGGAAGTCGAACGTTCCCTGTGCGTAGAGGGCCTGGTTCAGATAGTTCGTTTTGACGCGGTAGGCCAGCACGCCGCCGACCATGCCCTGAAAAGGATCGAAGCAGTCGAACTGAGAGGGATCGCCCTCCAGCGTCTTGACGTCGCAGTACGCCAGCGACGACGACCGGTTGCCGGACCAGCCGTCCGGCATGCTTTTCTCGTAGTAGGCGCCGGCCTGCCAGACCAGCCGCCGGTCCATGCTGTCGCCCTGAAGCTGGAGTTCCTCGACCACGCTCTGCTGACTGGTCACCGGTATGTCGGGATCGACGATGCTGACCCCGATGGTCAGCTCGCGCGCGCCGCTGGCGTCGGTGGGATCGGGAAAGTAGGTGCCGAAAATGGACGACCCGTTCTCGGTGTAGAGGTGCGAGTAGGCGAAAATGTTTCTGAACCGGAGCCCTTCAGCAACCTCCCAGGTGGTGGTGTTGATCAGGCGCCGCTCCTTGATCCGTGTCACGGCTGTCTTCACCGTGCTCACGACATCGTAGAAACCGTTCTGGCCCGCGGCCGCCTGGTCGGCCAGCTGCTGCTCGCAGGACTGGAAGGTCAGCAACGCCAACGGACTGCCGAGCGGCACGCCGGGAACCGGATTGACGGGATCGATGGCGCCGGTGAGCAACGCGGGGAGCGATGCGATCAATTCGTCAATGTCGTACTGGCTCGGATCCGTCAGCCGCGGCACCGGGTTGCTGCAGTCGAACAGTTGCGCGGTGTAGCCGTTCGAGTCCGAGTTCACCATCGACAGGATGGTGTAATTCTCGATCGCTTCGGTCACGTCCCAGACGGCGCTGAGGCGCCCCGAGGTGTAATCAACGTCACCGAGCTGGTCCACGCCGATGCCGCTGACGTTGTTGAGAATGCCATCACGCTGGTTGTGATCCACGCCGAAGCGCAACTTGAGCGAATCGGATACCGGCAGGTTGAGCACGCCCTGCCCGCGCAGCCCATCGAAGTTCGCCGGACTGAACTCGACATGGCCGCTGAATTCGTCAGTGGGCCGTTGCGGCACCAGCAGGATTGCGCCGCCCGTCGTGTTGCGGCCGAACACAGTGCCTTGCGGTCCTTTCAGAACCTGGATGTTCTGCAGGTCGAACAGGGCGCCCGGACCGGCGCCGTCACCGGAGGTCTGCGTGCTTTGGCCGCGCGGAGCCACGACCTCCGCGAAGTAGACCGCCACCGATGCGGTGGTGCGCAGATCCTGGGTGAAGCCGCGGATCGTGAAAGCCGCGTTATCCGGTCCGAAGCGCGTATTAACCTGCAGCGATGGCGTGTATTTCGCCAGATCCGCCGAGTTGGTCATGTTCGCGTTCGAGATCTGCTTCTGATCGAACACCGTGATGGAGATCGGCACGTCCTGGATGTTCTCCTCGCGACGTTGCGCGGTAACGACGATCTCCTCGACGAGCGATCTTTTCGCACCGCGGGTCTCCGCCGGGACGGGCGGCGTCGGCTCCGGCAAGCGGATCACGTCCAGCGGCGCCGCCTCGCGGCCTGACGCGGACTCATCATCGGCCTGATCGGCGCGATCGCCAGTGTCTTCTCCTCCGCGCATTTCGGCTTCACTGTCGCCCAGCAATTCCGCGAGCTCGTCCGTGTCCTGATCCGATGCCTGCAGGGACGCCGCCGGCGCGAGAAGGCCCAAGCCTACTGCAAGGATACGAGCTGAATGCAGCAGGCCACGACAGATCAGACCCGGTGAATTTCGAAACCCTGAATGGGTGTGCACTTTGCGCTTCTCCCCCGGCTTGACACGAATCGTCCGGATCAATAATAGTACCGTCTGGTACCATTATATTGGTGCGCTTGAGTTTGAATGGCAAGACGGCCGTCACCTGGCGTCCGCCGGGATCATCCAGCGCGCCGCTGCTCATCCGGAAAGGAGACGATTTCATGAGCGGAACATCGAGCAGAAAGAACGCGCCCTATGTCACCGAGTCGCTCGGCGGAGCGGCGTCGCTCGGCATTCAGGCCCAGTCCGCGATCAAGCCCATCCATATCTGGGCCTTCGTCGGCGGTGCGATTCTCCTTCTCCAGCTGTATGTGTGGATCAGCTGGGTGACCGGCCCGTACTTCGTGCGGGTGCCCGCTGGGCCCAGTGATCCGCCGATGTTCATGAAGGTCATCCTCGTCACCTGGACGACCGTCATCATGGCCGGCCTGCCGGCCGGCATCTGGTGGTTCATCGTCAGGCCTTGGCGACGGGAACGACGCATCACCACCGACGGCATGCTGCTGGTGGCCTGCGGCTTGCTCTTTTTTCAGGATCCCCTGCTGAAT
Source organism: Sinimarinibacterium sp. (assembly GCA_041659605.1). Lineage (GTDB taxonomy): Bacteria > Pseudomonadota > Gammaproteobacteria > Nevskiales > Nevskiaceae > Solimonas. The sequence continues at coordinate 60,938 of JBAZXW010000011.1, forward strand.
TACTTCAACACTTGGAGCACCTACAACACCTGGATGTGGAACCGCGGCTCGTGGGTCAAGGACGTTCCGGGCTGGGTGTCTTACGGCGAACCCGGGCGGATGATGGCCGAACCGCTGTTGATGAACGCGCCGGGTTACTCATACGGCGTGCTGCTGTGCACGATCCTGGGATGCTGGATCATGCGCCGCGCCAAGGCGCGCTGGCCGAACATCAACAACATCGGACTGATCGGCGTCCTGGTTGTGTGGACGTTCTTCTTCGATCTGGTCATCGAGGGCCTGTTCCTGATGCCCATGGGGTTGTTCACGTACCCCGGTGCCATCCGGTCCCTTTCGATCAATGCGGACACGTATTACCAGTGGCCGATCTATGAGGGGCTGATGTGGGGTGGCGTACAGGCGGGCCTGTGTTCCCTGCGCTACTTCACCGACGATCGAGGCCGGACCTTCGTCGAGCGTGGCCTCGAGCACGTCCAAGGCGGGTTCGTGAAGCAGCAGCTCACCCGCTTCCTCGCTATCTTCGCGGCCTGCGCCCTGTTCTTCTTCGTCTGCTACAACCTTCCCGCGCAGTGGTTTGCGCTGCACGCCGAGCCTTGGCCAGAAGACATCCAGAAGCGTTCGTACTTCACGATGGGCATCTGCGGTGAAGGCACCGACCGGCTGTGTCCCCATCCCGCGCTTCCGTTCCAGGGGACGAATTCCGCGTACATCGACGCAAACGGACAGGTGGTCTTACCCGAGGGCGTGGAACTGCCGAAGATCATTTCTTACGAGCGACCAAACTGACATGTCGACCCCCTTCGCCACCGCTACCCGCTCTGCTGCGCAAGCCCCGTTCTACCGCGCGGTAGCCGACGAGGTGGAGGTGTTCCAGGCGGCCGCCCGCCGCGGCCTGCCGGTGCTGTTGAAAGGACCGACGGGCTGCGGCAAGACCCGCTTCGTCGAAGCCATGGCCCACGCAATCGGCCGCAAGCTCATCACCGTCGCCGGTCACGAGGACATGACGTCGGCCGATCTGGTGGGGCGCTTCCTGCTCAAGGGTGGCGAAACAGTCTGGGTCGACGGCCCCCTGACCCGGGCCGTGCGCGAGGGCGCGATCTGCTATCTGGACGAGATCGTCGAGGCGCGCCAGGACACGACCGTGGTCATCCATCCGCTGGCCGACCATCGCCGTGAACTGCCGCTCGACCGGCTCGGCACGAGCTTGAAGGCGGCGCCCGGGTTCCAGCTGGTGATCTCCTACAACCCGGGCTACCAGAGCGTCCTCAAGAACATCAAGGAATCGACGCGTCAGCGCTTCGTCGCCATCGAGCTCGATTTCCCGCCTGCGGAGATCGAGACAGAAGTGGTGGCACATGAGGCCGGCATCAACACCGAAACCGCGCGCACGCTCGTCAAGCTGGGCCAGGCCATCCGCAATCTGGACGGCACGCCGCTGCGCGAAGTGTCCTCGACCCGGATGCTGATTCTTGCGGGCGGGCTCGTCGCCGAAGGGCTCCCGCTTCGCAGCGCAGTGCAGTCGGCCGTCGTCCGGGCGCTCTCCGACGATCCCGACATCGTGCGCGCGCTGAGCGAACTCGCCGACGCCGTCCTGCCCCGGTCGTGACCGCCTCCGATCCGCACAGCCCGGACCGATTCAAGTTTCTCGCGACGTATCTGGCCGGCCGGCCGCTCGATATCGCCAAGGCGCCGCACGGCAAACCCGCGCACACGGACGGACAGTTCGTGTACGTGTCGCCCGGCAGCTCCGCCGACGAACAGCGCCGCGAGGTACTCCTCCAGAGTGCGCTGCTCGGAGCGGGCAGCCTCGACCGGCAACGGATCGGCAGCCTGCGCGGACGCCCGCAATTGGCCCGCCGCTACCTGGCGCTCGAAGGGCGTCGCGTGCTGGTGGAACTGGCCGCGCGTCTTCCGCTTGCCGCGGACTTGCCCCTCGACACAGACCCGACCACGGCGTCCGCGGATGAGTCGCTGGCGGTCGCCAAGGGCCGAACGCCGGTCGCCGATCCTCCCGTATGGTTCGGCGTCATCCGCCCTTCCCGCTTGCTGGTGGCCGAAGCCAGACGTGGTTCGGAAGCCACAAAAAACGAGCTGCGCTTGAACTTCGAACCCACCGAAGTCCCCGAATCCGACGACGATGGTGACGAAGAGCGCAGCGAGGGCAGCAAGCTGCTGCGGCTGTTCGAGAACCCGCTGTTCAACTCGCAGGCGCTCTCGGATCACTTTCGCAAGATGTTCAGCAAATCCCGTTCGGCCAGCGACGGCGCCGCCGGCGCCGAATTGCAGGTGCGCGCGATTCGCCGCGTGGATCGTGTCGGCGACAAGGCCCGACCCTTGCCTACCCCGATTCACTTCGCCGCCGGCGGCACACCCGGCGCCGCCGTCGGCGTGGGCGGCGCCTTGTATCCGGAGTGGGATGTCTTCAGCGGCGAGTATCGTCCCGACTGGTGCCGCGTTATCGATTTTCCGCTGACCACCGCGGCCGACATCTCCGCCGCGGCCGTTGCGCACGACGAGCTGCTGCGGCGGCGCCTGACCCGCATCGGACTCGGCCCCAAGGTCCTGCGCCGACGCGCCGACGGCGACGACATCGACCTCGAAGCCCTGATCGATCTGTCCATCGACCTGCGCTCGGGCCACTCTCCGCCCGAACACATTTACGTGGAACGCCGCAAGCTGGATCGCAACCTCGGCGTGCTGATCCTCGTCGATGCTTCCGGCTCCGCGACCGACACCGACACGAACGGCCTGACCGTCCACGACCATCAACGACGCGCCGCGGCCACGCTGGCTGCCACGCTGGAGGAGCTGGGCGATCGCGTCGCCGTGTACGGTTTCCGCTCGCATGGCCGCCACGCCGTTCACCTTCCGGCCATCAAGCCCTTCGGACACCGTTTCGGCGCTGTCGGCAGGGCGCGACTCAACCGGCTCCAGCCGTCGGGCTACACGCGCCTCGGGGCCGGCATCCGCGGCGCCGGCCAAATCCTCAAGACCGAGGCTGGAACGCCTAACCGCCTGCTGCTGGTTCTCTCGGACGGATTCCCCTACGACGACGGCTACGAGGCACGCTATGCCGAAGCCGACTCCCGCAAGGCGCTCGAGGAACTGCGCGACGACGGCGTCGCCTGTTTGTGCCTGTCCATCGGCGCCACCACCTCGCCCGACGCGCTGCACCGCGTCTTCGGCTCCGCCAGCCATGCCAGCGCCCCTGCCTTGGCCGAGCTCAGCCCGCGGATGGACGAGCTGTTTCTCGCCGCGCTGAAGGAACTCGCCGCACCGAAGCCACGCAATCCGCGTCGGCCCGGACTCCCGCTGCAAACACATCGAGGCTGAACCATGAAGGTGTTGTTGACCGGCGCGCTGGGCAATGTCGGCCATTCCACGCTCGAAGCGCTGCTCGCCGAAGGCCATGACGTCGTCGCCTTCGACCTCGAATCGCCCAGGGCGCGCAAGCTCGCGGCCCGCTTCGACGATCGCGTGCGCTTCATCTGGGGCGACCTCACCCGAACGGAAACCGTGCGCGCCGCGCTGAACGGCGTGGACGCCGTCGTGCACCTCGCGGCGATCATCCCGCCGCTGGCGGACCGTGCGCCCGATCTCGCGCGACGGGTCAACGTCGACGCCACACGCGACTTGATCGCTGCGATGGAGGCGTCGCCAACCGCCAAACGGCTGGTCTTCGCGTCATCCCAAGGCGTATTTGGCGACGTACAGGATCGCGAACCGCCGCTGCGCGTCGACACGCCGGTCTCCCCGACCGATGAGTACGGACGCCAGAAGGTGGCATGCGAACAGGCCATCCGGCAGTCCCGGCTGCGCTGGAGCATCCTTCGGCTGGCGGCGGTGACGCCGATCCACCTGCAGGCGCAGGATCCCAGCATCATGTTCGAGTTCAGCCCGGACGCGCGCTTCGAATTTCTCCATCCGGCCGATGCCGGAACGGCCTTCGCCCGGGCTATCTCCTGCGACGATGCGATCGGGAAGATCCTGTATGTCGCCGGCGGCGCGCAATGCCGGATGACCTACTACGCATTCTGCAATGAACTGATGCGCGCCATCGGCATCGGCCCCCTTCCGACCGAGGCCTTCGTGCAGACCGAAGTGCCGCGATTCTTTGGCGATTGGGTGGACACCGAAGAAAGCCAGCGGCTACTGCGATACCAGACGCGCGGTCTGCGCGAACAGACTGCAGACATGCGCAAGGACTTCGGCGCGATCGTGCCGCTCATACGCCTGCTGCGCCCGGTGGCCACCTGGTTCGTCGTCCGCAGCTCTGCCCACCTGAAAGAGAATCAGCGCCGAGCTTCCTAGGGTGGCGGCGCAGCTGACGACGCGCGCATCGGCCACGCCCTCCCCGCGACCGCGACCGCGACCGCGGACACGCGGGACTCGGAGTCAGCTCCTGAGGAACTTCCACCGCACGCCCGTCAGCTCTTCCGAGACCTGCCACAACCGCGCCGCGACGTTGCGGTCGAGCGCGCGGCGTGCGGGTTTGACGCGGCCGGGTTCGCCGCGCCCCTGCATGAATCCGGCGGGACCGTAGTAGCCGCCGGGCTCGATCGGTGTGAGGGTCGCGGCGTAGACCAGCGAGCGGGCGCCTTCAGTCGCATCGCGGTTGAAGAAGCGCATGAAGGCCTCGTAGCCGAGGACCTCCATGCGATCCCAGAGCTTGCGCCGGTCCTCGCTCTTCCAGCCGGTGGCGATGGAGGTGCGTGAAACGCCGGGGTGGGTCGCGACGCTCGTGAGTCCGAGCTTCGCCGCATCGGCGCGGCGCTGCAGCTCGAAGGCGAACATCAGGCAGGCGAGCTTGGAGTTGGTGTAGGCCTGCGAGGAGGTGTAACCCCGCTCCAGTTGCAGGTTGTCGAAGGCTATGCGTCCGCCGGGATGCGAGTTGCTGGACACGGCGACGACGCGCGGTGACGGACTGAGCAGCAGCGCAGGCAACAGCAGTCCGGTCAGCGCGTAGTGGCCGAGGTAGGACACGCCAAAGCCGAGTTCGAATCCATCTGCCGTGGTCGCCCGCCGCAGCGGCGGCAGCAGGCCGGCATTGTTCAGCAGAAGGTCCAGCGGCTGGGCGCGCGCCAGTTCGTCGTCCGCAAACCTGCGGATGGCCGCGAGGCTGCCCAGGTCGAGCGCCCGGAACTCGGCATGACCACCCGCCTCGCGGATGCGCGCGACGGCCGCCTCCCCGCCGGCGACATTCCGGTCCGCGATGACAACCTGGTAACCGTCTCGCGCCAGCGTCTGCGCCGCGGCCAGCCCGAGGCCGCTCGCGCCGCCGGTGACAATGGCCCTGCGTGTCATGTCTTGCTTCCGGCGAACTTCGGGAGCGGCAGCGTGAGGAACGGCATCTTGATGTCGGCCCTCAGGCGTGTCAGCCGCGAGGACTTGATGCGCCACTGTCCATCGCTCTTCTCATAGGTCTCGTGATAGTGGCCGTAGCCATACAGCGTGAACCCCGGCGCAAGCCGGACGATGTCGTTCAGCGCCCAGATGCCGCGGGCCGTTGTGTCGGAAACCCGTTCGAGCTCCGGCGCGTGGACCTGGTGCACGGTGATCTTGCGCGGCGCGCCCAGCATCCGGCGCACGAAGTCGATGAAGGCATCGGCGCCCTCGACGCGCGTGCCGCCGCTGGCCGTGGTGTCGCTGAGGAAGTCGTCGGTGAAGAGTTCGCGCCAAGCAGCCCAGTCCTTGGCGTCGAGCAGGCGGCAGTAGCGCGCCTTGAGCTGCTTGAGTGCCTCGATGTCGCGCAGCGCGTCGATCTCGGTCATGGCCGGGACTCCATGCGATCGAAGGCTTCGAGGAACAGGTGCTGCCGCTCGGCGATCTGCTCGCGGTACCCACCGTGGGTGATGATGAACGGCTGCTTGGCGCGCAGATCCGCCAGCAGGTTGCGCACGGCGTGCTCGGCCGACGCCACGTCCTTTTCGTGGGAGATCTTCGCGCTGGCGACCATCGCGCGGATGTCGGCGGGGTCGAGCCGCGATGCACCCAGCTCCGCCGGGCGCGCCTTGACGCTGCTCTCCAGGTGACGCGTGGTCATGCCGCCGGGGAACAGCAGCGCGACGTTGATGCCCTCGCCCGCAAGTTCCATGCGCAGCACCTCGCCGTAGCCCACGACCGCGTACTTGCTGGTGACGTAGGCGGCCATGCGCACGCCCGGCGTGAAGAAGCTCGACGAGGACGTCAGCACGACGTGCCGCTCGCCCTGCCCCTTGCGCAGCAGCGGCAGGAAAGCGGACACCGTGTCGATGACGCCTTTGACGTTGACCGACCACACCCAGGACCAGTCCTGGTCGCTGAGCTTGTCGACCGCGCCGAACTGCTGCACGCCGACGTTCGCACACAGCACCTCGCAGCTGCCGAAGCGCGCCTGCACCGTTTCCGCAGCTGCGTCCAGCGAAGCCTTGCTCGCGACATCGACCGCCATCGCCATCGCCTCGACGCCCTTGCCGCGCAGCTCCGCGGCCTTGGCCTCGGCGCGCGCGCCGTCGATGTCCAGCAACGCAAGTCTCGCGCCGGCACCGGCGAACACGTCCGCCATCGCCGCGCCGAGGCCTGACCCCGCCCCCGTGATCACTACCGACTTTCCCTGGTACTCCACCGCGTTCTCCTTTTCGCCTTGCGGGTCAGTGTTATTTCGTCGCGTGCCGCTCAGCGCAGCCCGGCCAGGACAGCGTAGGACGGATCCTGGCGGTCGCGCCGACTGCGCTCGTCCTGCGACAGCGCGCGGACTTCGCGGATTTCGTCGAAATCGCGCAACGCGATGCGATGATCGAGGCCCCAGCGCCCCTGGCGTCGGGACCAGCGGTCGACGTAGCGCGTCCACACCATGATCTGCTGCAGCTTGTCGTCGCGCTGAAGTCGTAACGTCGCGATGAGGTAGGACTCGCTCGCCGCGCGATCGCCATCGACCTCGATCAGGACGTTCGTGACCTGGTGCGAGTGATTCAGCGCATGGCGGTGCTGGGCGCAGACGAGATCGATCACGCCGCGACCCGGACCCTGGTAGACGGCGGCGCCGTAGTCGGCCGTGGCGTCCTCGTGCCAGATCGAATGGCCCAGCGGAACGTCCAGGCGATCCACTGCGCGGCAGTAGCGGTAGATCAGCTCTGTGATCTGCTGGCGATCCAGCAAGGCCTGCAGCGATTCCGGTTGCATCAGCGCGCCTCCTTCATCCGCGCACCGAATACGGCTCTGCTCATGCGGTCGACCATCAGCACGCGCTCGCGGCGCGCCGCCGCCGAACTGGGCGCGTAGCCCGCAGCCGCGTCATCCTGGCCCCAGTTGTGCACGGGACCGTGGGCGAGTCGTTCGAGGCCGATCGTGGCCACGTCGTCGGGCGAAGCAAGCGTCGACGGAACCGGCAGTCCCTTGTCGGCCAGCAAGCGCCGCAGTGCCGGCGTGTCGGTCTGGCCGAGCGCCAGGCTCAGCACGTCGACGCCATGCGGCCGCAGCTCCGCCCACAGGCCCTCGGCGAAGCACAGCTCGAAGGCCTTGGTGCCTGCGTACACACTCATGAACGAGCCGCCGCCGTAGCAGGCGCCGGAGTTGACCAGCAGCAGACCGCCGCGCCCGCGCGCGCGCATCGGCCCGGCGAAATAGTGGCAGCACCGCAGCGTCGTCAGGACGTTGCGCTGCGCCATCGCGAGCCAGTCGTCGATGTCGCGGTCGAGGAACAGCGCACCGTTGGGATCGGCGCCTGCATTGGCGACGAACAACCCCACTTCCCGGTCCCCCACCGCGGCGACGATGCGCGCCAGCGCGTCGGGGGCGGCGAGATCGACGCCCGCGGTAACGCACTCCTGTCCCGTTTCCGCGCGGATCTGCTGCGCAAGCTCAAGCAGCGGCGCCTCGCGTCGCGCCAGCAGGATGCAGCGCAGGCCGCGCGCGGCGAGCTGGCGCGCGAAGGCGCGGCCAGTGCCTTCGGAGGCGCCGGCGATGACGGCCCAGGGGCCGTAGCGATCCGCGAAGTCCATGTCCTGTCCTCAGAATGGGCAGCCTCACTGTATCGGCCCGGTCGGACCGCGGCCCGGCGAACCGCAGCGATTTCCTCCACAGGCAAGCTCTATTGCCGCGCTGTCGTGTCCCGCATCTTCCATGATCCGAAGCAGGCCGCCGAAGATGCGTTGGCCATGCCACGCGGGGAAACCAGAGATCCATGCACAACGTGACGGACAAGCCGGTCCTGGTGACCGGCGCGAGTGGATTCGTCGGCAGCCATACCGCGCGGCTGCTCGCCCGGCAGGGCCGCAAGGTGCGCGTGCTGCTGCGCAAGACCAGCAGCGCGGAGGCGATGAAGGGCCTGCCGGTGGAGATCGTCTACGGCGATGTGCTCGATCCCGAATCCCTGCGCCGGGCGATGGACGGCTGCGGCAGCGTGTTCCACAGCGTCGTCGATCCGCGCTTCTGGCTGACCGACCCCGCGCCGATCTACCGCAACAACGTCGACGGACTGGTCAACGCGATGGACGCGGCCTTGGCCTGCGGCATCGAGCGCTTCATCTTCACCAGCACGATGGGCACGCTGGGCTTCAACCCCAAGGGCCCGGTCACCGAGGACATCGCATTCAACTGGCGCGACCGCGCCTCGCCCTACATCCTCGCGCGGCTGGAAGCAGAGAACCGCCTCCTCGCGTACTGCCGCGACAAGGGTCTGCCCGGCGTCGCGCTATGCGTCGCCAACACCTACGGCCCCGAGGATTTCGGGCCGACGCCGCACGGGAAAGCGCTTTGGGAGACCGCGAGCGGCAAGCTCAAGGCCGCGCTGGACGCCGGCGCGCCGACGGTCGACATCCGCGACGTCGCCGAAGCGGCCGTGCTCGCCGAGAAGCGCGGCCGCGTCGGCGAGCGCTACATCATCGCCAACGAGTTCATCAGCAACCGCGACTTCTACACGCTCGCGACTTCACAGCTCGGCAACCCGCCGCCCAGGCTGATCCCGCTGCGCGTTGCGCATGCCATCGCCTGGATCGCCGAGCGCATCTTCAAGCTGCTGGGACGCAAGGACTACCTGGTCAGCACGGATGCCGTGTTCCTCTCCAACGCGTTCCAACGCATGGACAACGGCAAGGCGCGGCGCGAGCTGGGCTGGAATCCGCGGCCAATCGCCGAGACCGTCAGGGATGCGGTGACCTGGTTTGCAGAGCACGAACGCGCGCGGCAGCGCTGAGCTGACAACTTGCGACAACGAGACTGAGGAGAACGAACGTGGCGACTTATGTGCTGGTGCATGGCGGCGGACATGGCGGTTGGTGCTATCAGCGCGTCGCGCGTCTCCTGCGCGCCCGCGGCCACGAGGTGTACACGCCGACGCTCAGCGGCCTGGGAGAACGCGAGCACCTGCTGAGCCCGGCGATCGACCTCGATTGCCACATCACCGATATCGTCAAGCTGATGCAGTTCGAGGATCTGCGCGACGTGATCCTGGTCGGGCACAGCTACGGCGGCATGGTCATCACCGGTGTCGCCGACCGGGCTGCAGAGCGCATCGGCCAGCTGGTCTACCTCGACGCCGCGTATCCGCAGAACGGCCAGTCGCTGGTCGACGTCGCGGGTCCGATGATGCTCGCCGCGCGCAGCATGGGCCGCGTCGTCGACGGCATCGAGCTGGTGCTGTTCCCCGGCAACGACCCGATGAGCTTCTACGGCGTGACCGAGCCGGAACAGATTGCGTGGATGAAGCCCAAGCTCACCCCGCATCCCTGGAGGTGCTTCGAGCAGAAACTGGTTCTGCGCAATGAAGCCGCGATGCGGCGCATTCCCGCGTCCTTCATCTCCTGCAGCTTCCACATGGACGAGCCTTCGCGCGCCGCGCTCCGGGCGCTGTCGAACGGCCGCTACCAGGAAATCGACACCGGCCACGACCTGATGATCAGCGAGCCGCAGCAGACCGCGGAGGCGCTGCTGCACCTGGCCCCGCGCTGAGCGCGGTTCACAGACTCAGCGGCCTGCGGCCTTGTCCATCGCCGCCTTGGTGCCCTTGCCCGCCAGCACGATCGCCCAGCGCCGCGGCAGCAGCGTGAGAAAACGGACCATCGCGCGGTTCATCGCGCCGGGCACGTAGGTCGGCCCGTTGCCGAGCTGGGCCAGGGCCAGCTCGACGACGCGGCGCGGCGCCATCAGGTTGTGCATCTGCGCGGGATCGAAGCCCTGCAGCCGGACCGCCTCCGTATCGGTGGCGCTGGGCGCCAGCACCAGCACGTCGACGCCGTGGGGCTTTAACTCGCCCCACAGCGCCTCGCCCAGCGAGCGCACGTAGGCCTTGGTCGCCGCATACGCGGCCGACCAGGGGAAGCCCAGGAAGCCTTCGACCGAGCCGGTGATGAGCAGGCCGCCGCGACCACGCTCGATCAGCCGTGGCGCGAAGGCCTGCGCGATCAGCGTCGGCGCGCGCGCGTTGACGCCGATCATGCGTTCCAGTTCCGCGCGATCCTGCAGGTGGTGCAGTCCCTTGAGACCAAAGCCGGCGTTGCAGATCACCAACCCCACATCCTTGCCGGCCGTGGCATCGAGCAAGGCATCGAGGAAGTCCGCGGCAGCCAGGTCGACTTCGAGGACTTCCACGCGGACGCCATAGTTGCCGTGCAAGTCCGCCGCGAGCCGTTCGAGCCGCGTCTTGCGCCGCGCCGCAATCACCAGGTTCAGCCCGTGTTCGGCCAGCACGGCAGCGAACTGCTTGCCGATGCCGGACGAAGCGCCGGTGACAACAGCCCAGGGACCGTAGCGTTCGGCAAAGGAGGTGCGCATGTCTTGCTGACGTTGTCCGGCGTGCGGGTGGCGTGAGTTTGGAACATTGTTTCAAACTTCGACGACGCCAGTTGTCGTGACTCACCCGTGTCGCAGAGCGACAGGCGGATCATTGATCCGTCCTACCCGAGCGTTCACGTACGAACTCCAATATGGAGGGACTTGCAGTCTGCTCCGGTCGACGCCGGGCCGCCGCCGGATTCAACGGGCACTGTTCGTGCCCGCAGCGCCTCTCGCGATGCAGGGCTGAGAGGCCGGATCCGACCCGAAGCGGTCGTTGGTATTCACCCGGAATGTGTTAGCGCCGCTGGCTTTGGCAGGTCGTAGGGTAAGCTGTTCTGGATCGGGTGAGGAGGGTGCCGTGATTCAGCCTGGAACTGAGTTCGCCAGTGTCGGTGACGACCGTGTCGCGTACCAGGTGCTCGGGGACGGACCTCGGGACATCCTCTACACGACGGGATTCTGGAGCCACATAGATACCGCGTGGGAAGACCCCGGGGCTGCGCGCTTCTTTCGTCGGCTTGCTTCGTTTTCGCGCCTTATTAGGATGGATCGGCGGGGAACAGGGCTCTCCGACAAGGCGTCAGTCGATGGCGAGTCCGCGACGGAACACTGGCTTCAGGATTGCAAAGCGGTTCTGGACGCCGTCGGATCGAAGGCGCCGCTCATCGTCAGCACGAACGACTCTGGGCCCGTGGTGCTGCAATTTGCGGGCAGACATCCTGAGCGTTGCTCGGGGCTAATCTTCATCGCGACGACCGCATGTTGGGCCACTCGGTCCGACTACCCGGAAGGCACATTGCCCGAAGTCGCCGCAAGATTTAAGCAATTGATTGGCCATGCATGGGGTCGTGCTGAATTTGGTGCTGCCTACACTCCAAGCCAAGCTACGAATCCTTCGTTCCTGCAATGGTTCGCGAAGTACCAGCGCGCGATGGCGTCGCCCCGAGCGGTTGTCGACAACATGGGAGAACTCGAACGTATCGATTCAAGACCAATTCTGAGCCGTCTTCACGTGCCGACTCTAGTCATCGCGCGAAAGGGTCAAAGTTCAGGGATAATCCCTTATGCGCAGACACGGTACATCGCTGATCAGATCACTGGCGCGAAGTTTGTCGAGGCGCCAGGTTCTGACGCAAGCCCGTTCTGGGAAACGCCGGAGTTGTTCCTCAATCACATCGAAGAGTTCGTTAGCGGGTCGCGCCATGGGAAAGAGCCCGACCGCAAGCTCGCAACCATTCTGTTTACGGACCTTGTTCGCTCAACGGAACGCGCTGCGCGGCTAGGCGATCTTGCGTGGCGTCAACTTCTTGATCGCCACGATCGTGTAGTTCAGAGCGAAATTCCCATTCACGGCGGCAGGTTCGTCGAATCCGCCGGCGACAGCGTACTTGCAATCTTTGAAAGCCCGGGAGGGGCTATCGACTGCGCGCACGCGCTGAAGCGCGCGTTAGGAGAGATGGGGTTGGAAGTTCGCGCGGGGATCCACACCGGGGAGGTCGAGCTGAGGGACGAGAGCCGAGTTGGAGGCATGGCTGTGCATTTCGCCGCGCGTATCATGGCGCTGGCAAATGCAGGCGAAGTGCTTACCTCGCACACGGTGCACGGAATTCTGCTGGGATCGTGCTATCAGTTTCACAGTCGTGGAACGAACGAGCTCAAAGGTGTCGCGGGTTCATGGCCGGTCTATGCCGTAATGGATGGCGTTTCCTCATAGTTCGTGGCGTAGCGGTGTCCGCTCCTGGCCGAAGTGAGCCAGTCCACGATGATCAGCGGGTGCCCGCATAGGGGCCGCAGCTGACCGATGCCGCGACGCTATTCAGCAGCCAGGAACTCGTCGAGCACGCCGCCGAAGTCCTGCGTCTCCCACAAGTTGAGGAACGTCGTCAGCATCTGCAATTGCGTGCGTGCTGCCTCGTTGCCGCGGATGCTCGGGTCGTGGCGGCTCTGCGTTTCGGCCAGGTCGGGGACCAGTGCGCGGAGATAGGCGGGCGCGTCCAGCAGCCAGGTCAGCCCCATGAGGGCGATGTAGAGCATGAGCTGACGCTTCAGCACCGGGAGGTCCAGTGCCGGACCGCCGCTGCGCTGGAACTCCGCGACGAACAGGGCCAGCAACTCGTCGAGGTGGCGATCCCACAGCGCGGTGTCGGCGGCGCTCATCGCGCCCCAGATCGCCATCGCGACGTTCATCCGGCTGACACAGCCCCAGTCCATCAGTCCGCATTCGAGTTGCCCGCCGGCGCCGCGCCAGAACCAGGCGTTGTCGACGTTGGCGTTCCAGTGGCAGAGCGCGACGAACTCCGGGCGGCTGCCCAGATTCTTGCGGATCGCAATCTCCTGCTCTGGGAAGCGCGCGACCTCCTCGTGCAGCCGCGCGAGGAACGCCGGCGCGCGGATGTTCGCAGGCAGCAGCGCCGCGTGCGCGTGCGCGAACTCGGCGTAGCGCGCCACGCGGTTCTGCAGTTGCCGCGCCGTGTAAGGCGCGCGCTCGCCGACCGTCAGGCGTGAAGGATCGAAGGCAAACTGCTCCGACACACTGGCCGGCAGGCGGCCAGCCTGGTCCGCGCCGGCGAGACGGGCGAGCGCAGTGAGCAACGCCTGGTAATGCGCCAGCAGCTCGGGCAGTTCGTCGTCGCGGCACTTGTCGTAGTGGCGCTCGATGCCGTCGCGGCCGAAGCCGATGCGCTGCGTGATGAGCACTCCGGTGCCGGAGACTGCGTGGTAGTCGGCGTAGTAACAGACTGGCACCGCGATCGGGAAGCCGGGCGTGCGCGACAGCTGCGCGAAGCGGATCTCCAGTTCCATCTGCGTGCGGCCGCGATCGCGGATCGGATCGTCGAAGTCGCGCGAGAACTTCACGAACAGCTCGTGGTGAAGTCCCGCCGCAGGCTTCTCGTATTCCACCGACAACAGCAGCTTGCGGCCGGTGCTGCCGCCCGGACATTCCTCGCACTGCGTGATGCACGTGACGCGGTTGTCGGCGACCAGTGCGCCAGCAGTGCGGAAGGCCTCAGTCAGGAACGGCACCCCGCCCTCGCGCAGCGCCGCGGCGTGCGCCGGAAGGCGCAGGCCCAGGATGTCGCCCGTCACCCAGTCGTGGTCATTCTTCGGCGCGTCGGTCAAGCGGCCACACCGGTCATCGCGGTGCGAGCGCCTTGGCGATTCTGCGGTCGGGCGCGATCCAGTCCGAGCTGGGATACAGCGGCGTGATCGCCGTCGCCGCGTCCAGCTCGGCGAGATCGGCCTCGGCGAGCTTGATGTCGACTGCGCCGAGATTGTTCTCCATCTGCTGCAGCTGGGTGGCGCCGAGCAGCACGCTGGTGACGCCGCTGCGCGCGAGCAGCCAGGCGATCGCCACCTGCGCGACGCTCGCGGGGCGCTCCTTGGCGATGCGCCGCATCAGCTCCAGCAGCGCGAAGCCCTGGTCCTTGTCGAACTGCAGCATGTCGAACCCGGAGAAGCGGTTGTCCGGCCGCGAGAGGTCTTCACGCGTGTAGGCACCGCTCAGGAAGCCGTAGGCCAGCGGGCTCCACACCGTAAGGCCCAGGCCGTAGCGCCGCATCATCGGCAGCACGTCGCGCTCGACGTCGCGGCCCAGCAGCGAGTAGTACATCTGGCCGTGGGTGAAGGGTGCGAGGCCCTTGGCCTTCTGGATTTCCATCGCGGCCGCGACTCTCCAGGCCGACCAGTTGGAAAAGCCGAGGTAGCGCACCTTGCCGGCGCGCACGACGGCGTCGAAGGCCTCCAGCGTTTCCTCCAGCGGCGTGTACGGATCCTCGCGATGCGCGATGTAGACGTCGATCCAGTCGGTGCCCAGACGCTTCAAGCTCTGGTCCACCGACCACAGGATGTGCCGCCGCGACAGGCCGGCGCGCAGCAGCTCACGGTCGCCGCGATTGCCGACCTTGGTGGCGATGACGACCTTGTCGCGATGCGGCTTCAGCGCCGCGCCGAGCAACGCCTCCGACTCGCCGTCGGCATAGACGTCCGCGGTATCGAAGAAATTGACTCCGGCATCGAGTGCGCGCCCGACCAGCGTGTGGGCCAGTTCCGCGCCGACCTTGTAGACGGCGGCGAGGCTCTGGTTGCCCTGGGTGAAGGTCAGCGCGCCGAAGCCCAGGCGCGACACGACGAGGCCCGTGTTGCCGAGAGTCGCGTACTGCATGCCGCCGCTATTCCTTGGCCTTGCGCCCGGACTTGCTCAGACGGAAGTCGGGCGGATATTGGCTGTCGTTGTCCTTGACCGCGTTGTTGAGGCCCTTGTCGAAGGTCTCCTTGTCGAGGGTGAGTTCGTCGGCGTCGTTCTTCACCAGCGGCAGCATCGATTCCAGCCAGCCGGTCATCAGGCTGCCCATGTACTCGCCTTGCTGCTGCTTCATCAGCTCGAAGAAGGTCTTCTGCATCACGACGACATCGGTCGGCCGCGTGCGGCTGCAGGCCATCGCGTACTTCTCGACCTCGGCTTCGAGCTTGTCGCGCGGCACGACGCTGTTGACGAAGTTGCAGTCGTACATTTCCTTCGCAGTGAACGGCCGGCCGGTGAACACCATCTCCTGGAACTTGCGCATGCCCATGGTCTGCGCCCACTGCCACATGCGCGGACCCCAGCCGACGTAGCGGAACGAGGGATGGCCGAACAGCGCGTCGTCCGAGCTGATCACCATGTCGGCGTCGGCGGCCTGGTAGAAGTGCCAGCCGTAGCAATAGCCCTTCACCTCGAGAATGCTGATCTTCTTGAAGTCCTGCAGGCTGCGACAGCCGAACGCGGCGTTGGCATAGAGCTGGGTCAGCTGCGCGAGGTAGCGGTAGCTGCCCTTGGGCGGGTACTTGATGCCCTCGTCGTCCTTGATGCGGAACTCGTGCAGCAGCGAGTACTCGCCGTCGTCGGCGAGCATCGCCTCCTGCTCGGGCAGGTCGGCGCCGCCGCCGAGGTTGTTGCCGACGCCGCGGATCACCAGCACCTTGACGTCGTCGTCGATGTTGGCGCGGTGGATCAGGTCCGCGTAGCGCTGGCGCGCGGCGATGGTCGGCGCGTTGAGCTGGTCGGGACGATTCAGGGTGAGGGTCGCGATCTTCGTCTTCGGGTTCTTTTCGAAGAGGATGATGTCTTCGGGCGCGGGGCGCTTGCTGTTGTCTGTCATGTTGTCTCCAGGGCTCCTGACCGGGGCAGGCATCGTTTATGACGCGCCGGCACCCGTGCTGTCCTGACATTTCGTGTGCGGACGTCTACACTCAGTGCAAGCAATGACCGCGGCCCACCGCGGCTGGCGCTTGCTGGAGGAACGATGAGTGGGAATCTCTTTTTTGCCCTGGACGGACCGCTCGACTCGATGCCGGCCCGGTACCAGATGCGCACGGCCAATTTCGGCCACCTGCCGGAACTGGTGCGGCATCACGGCTCCGATCCGCGCCAGGTCCTGGAACGTCACGGCATCGATCCGCGCACGATCATCGACCCCGACTCCTATATTGGATGCCAGTCGCTGGTCGACGTGCTGGAGGATTGCAGCGCGCGCTTCAACGATCCGCTTTTCGGCCTGCACCTGGCCGAGCTGCAGGACCCCAACGTCTATGGCTCTGTCGCGGCGCTGTGCCGGGCGGCGCCGTCCTTCCGCCAGGCGATCGAAAGCTTCATCACCTACATCCCGGTGATCCACTCGCCGATGGCCCAGCTCGAACTGGCCGAAGGCAAGGAAGTCGTCGAGATCCGCTGGCGCGTGCGCGGCGACCTCGGCGCCAACCACCAGGCGCACTACCAGGCGACGATGCTGGATCTCAAGCTGCTGCGACTGCTCGGCGGCCCCGCGTTCCAGCCCAGCTACGTCAACCTGAGCGTGGATGCGCGGCCGGCCGACGTGGCCGAGGTCGAAAAGCAGTTCGGCTGCCGCTTCCGGCCGCGGGCACCGATCAACGCCATCGCCTTCCCGACCGAAGTCATGAACCGGCCGGTCACCAGCGCCAACCGCCTGGTGTTCTGCCTGCTGACGCGCTACTTCGACCGCGTCAAGGAAGCTGCCCGCACCACCGTCGTCGAGCGCGTCGACGACTATGTGCGCGGCGCGCTGGCCACCGGCAACTGCTCGGTCGAACGCTGCGCCAAGAAGCTCGGCACTTCGGTGCGCACGCTGCAGGCCAACCTCGACGAGCATGGCCTGAAGTTCTCCGACATCCTCGAGCGCCAGCGCATCGAACTCGCCCGCAGTGTGCTGGAACAGGGCGAGGCCTCGCTGGCCGACGTCGCCGCGATGCTGGGCTACTCCGAGCAGTCGAGTTTCGGCCGCGCGTTCAAGCGCTGGACCGGCCTGGCGCCGCAGCAGTACCGCAAGGGTGCGCGACCGGTCATCCCGTAGCTTGGGCCGAGGCGCAGCCGAAGCACAACGACGACGGTCACGCCGCCGCCAGCACCTTGCTCTCGCGCTGGCCGGATTGCCGGCCTGCGCTTGCGGCGATGTGGTTGGCCGCAACGAAACCGAAGGTCATCGCCGGACCGATCGTGCCGCCCGCACCCGGGTAGCAGTTGCCGAACAGGCTGCCGGCGTTGTTGCCGGCGGCGTACAGGTTCGGGATCGGCCGGTCGTTGCCGTCGAGCACACGCGCCTGCGTATCGCACTTCAGGCCGCCCTTGGTGCCGAGATCGCCCAGGTTGATCGCGACGGCGTAGAACGGCGCAGCGCCGATCGGGCCCAGGCAGGGATTTGGCTTGACGTTGGCGTCGCCGAACATCTGGTCGTAGGGATTGTTGCCACGGCTGAACTCCGCATCGGCGCCGGCGGCGGCGTACTGATTCATCTGGCCGACGGTCTTCCTCAGCGCATCGGCCGGCACGTGGATCTTCGCGGCCAGCGCGTCGAGCGTGTCGGCGCGGAAGATGTAGTGATCCCACCAGTCCGGCGGGATGCTGCGATCCGGCATCAGGATCGTCGGCATGATGCCGCCGGCGGTGAATTTCTGGCGGAACGTCGCGTCGAACACCAGCCAGCATGGCGTGTTCGCGCCGGTCTTGAGCTGATCCGCGACCATGGCCGCGCCGAACTCGTCGTAGCTGCAGGCCTCGTTGACGAAGCGCACGCCGTTGCGGTTCACGCAGACGCTGTGCGGACGACCCACGTCGAACGCCGCCTGCACGATGTCCTCGAAGTTCGACATGTTCTTCATCGGCATGTGCATCGTGGGAATCCACCAGCCCGCTTCCGTGTGCTCGGTCGCCGCACCGATGTTCATGCCGGCGATCAGGGCTTCGCCGCGATTCGCATCCTCGGGCGTCGAACTGTGGCGCGTCAGGCCCGGCACCGGGAAGAAACGGTCGCGCAGCGCCTGGTTCCATTCGAAGCCGCCGGCGGCCAGCACCACGCCGTGACGCGCGGAGATCTCGTAGCAACGACCGAAGTTGCTGACCTTCACGCCACTGATCTTTCCTTCGGAAACGATCAGCTCGTCGAGCTTCGTCTCGAGTCGCACCTCGATCCCGCAATCGAACACGCGCTTGTAGAGGTGGCCCATCAGCGCAGCGCCCTGCGTGCAGCGGCGATCGCGCCGCGTCAGCATGCGCGTGGACAGATCCGACCAGTAGGTCCAGACCATCTTCAGGAACGTCTTGATCCAGCCCGGGCCACGGGTCGAGATCGCGAAGAACTGCATCACGTCCATCGCGTAGCGGTTGAGGATCTTGAAGCGCGCGTACTGCTCGCGCATCAGCGGAAACTTGTCGCCGAGCTCGCGGCCGTCGAAGGTGTCGCAGAGGATCGAGCGGTCGACGCGCGCGTTCGGCGCCGTCGGGAAATAGTCCGGGTAGTACGCCGCCGGTGCGACGGGCACGCCCAGCGACTTGACGAAGCGCAGCATCTCCGGGGCCTGATCGATGTAGGCCTCGAGCCGGTCCCGCTGCACCGGCTTCTTGATCAGCGCGTCGAGATACTGCAGCGCCTTGTCGCGGCTGTCGTCGTTGGGCGTGAACTGATGGTTCGGCACCCAGACGACGCCGCCCGACGCCGCGGACGTGCCGCCGTACTTGTGCGCCTTCTCGACGATGAGGACCGACAGTCCCTGTTCCGCCGCGCGCAGCGCCGCCATCGCGCCGGCCGCTCCGGAGCCGACGACGATCACATCATAGGTTTCGGTGCTGCTCATCGGTTCTCTCCAGATGATTGAGTGCTGGATTCAGATGCTGGGCGCAACGGTGACCTTCAGTCCGTCGAGCTCGGGCCGCAGCTGGATCTGGCAACAGAGACGGCTGTTGCTGCGATGCAGGTCGGAGACCATGTCCAACGTCGAGTGCTCCACCTCGTCAGGCGCTCCAACGAGCGCCTGCCATTGCGGATCGACATACACGTGGCAGGTGGCGCAGGCGCAGCTGCCGCCGCAGTCGCCGAGGATGCCCTCGACGCCGTTCGAGCGGCCGACTTC
This sequence comes from Sinimarinibacterium sp., assembly GCA_041659605.1. Classification (GTDB taxonomy): domain Bacteria; phylum Pseudomonadota; class Gammaproteobacteria; order Nevskiales; family Nevskiaceae; genus Solimonas. Next base: position 80,090 of record JBAZXW010000011.1, read on the forward strand.
CATCAGCGACTGTCCCGGCACGACGTCATCGAAGGTTTTCTCGACGCCGTCCGTCTGCACAAAGGTGACCTTCAAACCCATGACCGCAAAGCTCCTTTCACTGCGACGCGAGCGCCCGTGCGCGTGCGTCCATGATTTCCCGCAGGTGATTGACTGGATCGCCGGCGGTGATGCCGCCGTCTACGGGCAGGATCACGCCCGTCATCTGCGCCGAACGTTCGCTGACCATGAACAGGGCGACCTGGGCGACGTCCTCCGGACGGCCCGTGCGCTTGAGCGGCTGGTTCACGTCGAAGGCCGCGCCCACCGCCTGCTTCACGCGCTCGGCGACGTCCGCGCTGATGCCGGGCGGCGCGAACGAGGTCAGCGGTGTACGGATATGCCCCGGCGCCAGGCAGTTCACGCGAATGCCGTATTCGGCGAAATCGATGGCCAGCGACTTGCTGAGCATGATCACCGCCGCCTTGGTCGCGCGGTAGGTCATCAGCGCCTGGCCCGGCAGCAGGCCGGCGATCGAGGCGTTGTTGAGAATCACGCCGCCGCCGTGCTTCGCCATGTGCCGCGCGGCGCTCTGGCTGCCCGCCATCACGCCGAACAGGTTGATGCCGACGACCTTCTGGAAATCCTCCAGAGGATCGTCGAGGAAGCGCGCGTGCTGCGCGCCGGAGATGCCGGCGTTGTTGAACATGATGTGCAAACCGCCGAAGCGCGCGACAGCGAAGTCGACCAGCGCCTGCACCTCGTCCTTGCTCGACACATCGGTGCGCTTGAACAGCGCCGACGCGCCCAGCCTCGCCGCCAGCGCTTCGCCCTGCGCGTCGTCGACGTCGGCAATCACCACCTTCGCGCCTTCGGCGACGAACAGCTCCGCCGTCGCGCGGCCGATGCCGCTGGCGCCGCCGGTGACGATCGCCACCTTTCCGGCAAGTTCCTGGGCCACTGTGGTGCTCCGGCTCAGCCGCGACGCGTGAACGTCAGCGGCAGACGCTCGATGGAATGCGTCGCCACCGTCGGCAGGTAGCTGACTTCCTCGGCCGGAATCGCCAGCTGGATGTTGTCCAGGCGCCTGGCGATCTCGCGCGCCGCCACCTTGATCTCCATGCGCGACAGCGACGCACCGACGCAGCGGTGCACGCCGACGCCAAATGCCACGTGCTTGACGAGGTTGTTGCGGCTGAGATCGAAGTTGCGCGGGCAGGCGAACTGGCTTTCGTCGTCGTTGCCGGAGGCGTACAGCACCAGCAGGTGTGCGCCCTTGGGCAGCGGACGACCGCCGAGTTCGACTTCCTTCGTGGTCATCTTGGCCAGGCCGCGCACCGGCGGCTCGATGCGCAACAATTCTTCGACGAAGCGGTTCAGCAGACGGTCGTCGTCGACCGATTCCTGCAGGACCTTCGCCACCTCCGGTCGGGTCGCCAGCACGAACAGCAGGTTGCCGATAGCGGTGGCCGTGGTGTCGTTGCCGGCGATGATCAGCGCGCGGATCAGCGACACCGCCTCGCCGAAGCCCAGCGTGCTGCCGTCGTCGAGCCTGGCGTGCACGATGTCGGAGATCATGTCCTCGCGCGGCTGCGCCTCGCGCGCCTTCATCTCGGCCATGATGAAGTTCTGCAGTTCGCAGATCTGCGCCGCGTTCTCCAGCATCTGCGCGCGGTCCTGCATCTTCGAGATCTGCGCGGTGACGGCGCCGGACCAGCGCTGGATCTTGTCGGCGTTGAAATGGCTGATGCCGAGCTGCTCGCAGATGACGTGGATGGTCAGCGGCACGGCGAAGTCCTTCACGCCGTCGACCACCTGGCCGTTGGCGGCCTTGTCCAGGAATTTCCCGATCAGGTCGACGATGATCTTGGTGATGCCCGGCTCCAGCGTCGCGACGCGGTGCGCGGTGAAGGCCTTTTCCAGCAGGCGACGCACGCGCGTGTGCCCCGGCGGATCGTCCTTGATCGCGTCGGCGAAGAAGCCGCCGCCGTCGCGTTCGAGGATCTGCTTGAACTCCTCGAAATGACCGCTCGCGTACATCGCCTCGTAGCCGCGCTTGTCCGAGAACGTGATCGGATCGCGCAGCACCGTGACGATGTCGTCGTAGCGGGACACCAGCCACATGCCGATCTTCTCGTCATGGCGCACCGGGTCATCGCTGCGCAGAGCCTGGTAGAAGGCGTTGGGTCGGGCCAGGATCTTCGGGTCGGTCAAGGAAGCCGACAGCAGCGAACTGCCCTGCTCGGTCATCGGGCACTTTCCCGCCTGTGCTTGTGACTTATCCGTGTTCATCCGCGAAATCCGTGGCCAATTGCTGTTTTTGGGTTGAAATCAGTGCCGCGACTGTCCACCGTCGCCGATCACGGCCGGCAGCTCACGGCTCGGCGCTCCGGCGGTGCGGTACTCGCGCGGACTCAGGTCGAACGCGCGCTTGAACATCCGGCTGAAATGCGCCGCGCTCTTGAAGCCGACGCGGTAGGCGATCTGGCTGATCGACGCCTCGCCCGGCTTGGACTTGGCCAGCCACTGCCCGGCCAGCTTGAGGCGCTTGTCCCAGATCAGGGTCGAGAACGGCGTTCCGTTCAGCTTGAGCAGGAGCGACAGATAGCGCGGCGAGATCGCGCAACCCCTGGCCACCATCGCGAGGCTCAGCTTCGGATCGGACAGGTGCAGCTCGATGAAGCGCAGCACGTCGGTGAGCCGCTTGTTGGTCAGCGTCTGACGCTGCGGCGCAGCGGGTTCGTAGTCGCGAATGGCGTCGCTGATGACCGACAGGGCGGTGTCGATCAGCAACTGCGCGACGTCGTCCTTGAGTTCGCCCGGATCCTCGAAGAGGTCAGTCAGGAGGCGCTCGGCGATGGCGAATTTGCGGCCGCCTGCGGGCACGCAGAGTCCGGTCCGTACCTCGTGTGCGACGAGGCGGCGCAGAATGTGCGCCGGCACGACCACGTGCAGCACCTCGTGGCGGCCACAGTCGTCGGTCTCGCAATTGATCGAGAACGGCGTCATCGACTGGGTGATCAGGAAGTCGCCGGCGCGGGCCATGCTATCGCCGCCGGCGTGCACGACCCGAAGGCTGCCGCGCTTGACGAACCAGAGCACCGCAACGTCGGTCGTGTCCTCGCGGATGTGCGACCAGGAACGCCGGAAGAACAGCCGGGTCCGGGAGCGCAGGCGGATGATGGAACAGGAACCCACGGCCTTGCGCTCGGCGCGCACGTCGACGACCGAACCGCCTTCGATCGAGTAATCGCCGGTGTAGTACTCGCTGTTCGCCGGTCCGCGGAACGCGTCCTGGCAATTCAGATAGTTCTGCTTGTCGAACACAAACAGCGTTTCCATCATCCACCTCCCACCAATGTTTTCGGTGTCGAGACGATGCTATCGGTGCCCATCCGGCGGCGTCCCCGCAATTTGCGCAGCGGGTTGTACATTTCGCACCAGCCGTGGCGCCCCCGGTCGGCGCAAGACCTCAGCGCGTGACGCTGGCCTCGGCGAGCTGGCGCTGCCGTTCCGGCCCGAGTCCGAGGATGTCGCCCAGGACGTAGGCGTTGTGCTCCCCCAGCCGCGGCGCGGCGTCGGTGATCGTGGCTTCGCGCGACATCACCCACGACGGACCGGCGATGGTCTTGCCTTCGCCGCTGCGGCTCTTCACCTCGCGGAAGAAGCCGCGCTGCCACAGCAGTACGTCCGCGACCAGGTCGACGGAACTCTGGCTCTTTGCGGCAGCGACGCCCTGCTCTTGCAGTTCGAGCGCCAACTCGCGCGCATCGTGGGCGACCGTCCAGTCCGCGATCAGCCGGTCCAGCACGTCTTCGTGCGCCTTGCGCTCAGCCAGGGTGCGGAACCTCGGGTCGGTGGCCAGGCCCGGCTGGCCCATCGCAGTCGCCAGCGCCGTCCAGGCGCGCTGATCGCCGGCGGCGATGCTGATCCAGCCCGCCTCGCGACAGGGATAGACGCCGTGCGGGGCCATCTCGGGGTGGCGGTTGCCATTGCATGCGGGGTCCACGCCGCTCAGGCCGAATTCCATCAGGCTGTCACCGACCATGCTGCTCATGGTCTCGACGGCGGAGACGTCGATGAACTGCCCGGCGCCGCTTTTGCGACGATGCAGCAGGGCCACCGTTGCCGCGAAGGCGGCGGCGGCGCCGAAGGTCGAGTCGGCATAGCGCACGTTCATGCCGGCCGGCGTTCCGCCCGCGTAGCCGACCAGCCCGCTCACGCCGCCCAGGGCCGCGAAGCAGGGCGCGTAGCCCGTCTGGTAGCTCAGCGGGCCCTCGCTGCCGTACATGCCCATCGAGACGTAGACGATGTCGGGCTTGACCGCCTTCACCGCGCCGTAGCCGAGGCCCAGGCGCTTGACCGCTCCAGGGCGCAGGTTCTCGACCACCACGTCGGACTTGCGCAGCAGGTCGAGAATCAGCGCGACGCCCTCGGGCGTCTTCATGTCGATCTGCACGCTGAGCTTCTGCGGATTGACCGCCTGGAAGCCGGGTGCGTTGTTGATGTCGGCGACGCCGTAGCTGCGGGTGACGTCGAGCGATCCGAGGCTCTCGACGCGGATCACCTCTGCGCCGAGAAAAGCCAGCAGCTTGCCGACGTAGGGGCCGGCCCAGACCTTGGTCAGCTCGACCACGCGCACGCCCTGCAGGGGTCCGCCGCGCATCTGCGTCGTCATGCACCCGCCTCCTGCATCCACGCCGCAGTGTGCTGTCCCAGCAGCGGTGCGGCGGTGAGCAAGGCTGCCGGTGTTGCGCTGAGCCGGTAGGGCACCGTGGGATAACGCGCGCGCCCCAGCACCGGATGATCGATGTCGGCGAAGAAGCCACGGAAGGCGTACTGCGGGCAGCTCGCCAGATCGCGCGCGCCGTTCACGGCCACCAGCGTCAGTCCCAGCTTCTGCGCCGCGGCCGCGGCCTCGTGGCGGTTCTGCGTGGCGAGCCATGCGGCGATGTGCTGCCGGCACTGCGCCACACGCTGCGGCGTGCACTCGCGCTCCAGCCAGCGTTCGGGAAACTCGTTCATCCATTGCGGCTGGCCGAGCAACTGGCGCAAGGCATCCCAGTGCGCCGGCGCCGACATCCAGATGTAGGCATGGCCGTCGCGGCAGCGGAAGATACCGGCGGGGCCGAAAAGATCGAAGGCGGTGCGGCGCTCGCTCACGTCCATGTCGCCGGCAGCCATCTGGCCCAGCACGTAGTCCACGCGCGAGGCCAGCACCGCCTGCATCGAGAGGTCGATGACGCGGCCGAGTCGCGACTGCTCGCGCTCGTACAGCGCGGCGGCCACGCACAGCGCCGCATCCAGCCCCGCCTCGTAGCTGGGCAGGAAGCGGCCGGGCCCTTTCAGCGGCGGCAGACTCTCGTCGGCGCCGCTGGGCGTATGGTAGCCCCAGCCGCTGGCGTGGATCACGTTGAGGTCCTCGGCGTGGCGCCGGTCCTCCGGCGCGTCCTGCCCGTACGGCGTGATCGAGCACAGCACCAGCTGCGGCCGGCGCTCGGCACAGGACGCCGGATCCAGGCCGATGCCCTGCAGCCAGCCGGGGGCGTGGTCGTCGATGACGGCATCGACCGCGTCTAGCAGCCGCCGCAGCGTCTCCGCGGCGTCGGCGCTGTGCACGTCCAGCGTCACCGAGGCCTTGTTGGTGTTGAGGTAGGCGAACAGCCCGCTGCGCTCGGCCTGCGGCCCCTCGCCCGCGGCAAACGGACCGAGGCGGCGCGTCGGGCTGCCGCTGCCGGGCCGCTCCAGCTTGATCACCTGCGCGCCGAAGTCGGCGAGCAGCTTGCCGCAGTACTCGCCGGCAACGCTTTCCGACAGTTCCAGGACCTTGAGGTGGCTGAGCGCGGACACTGGATCTCTCCCCTCGCTCAGGCGCGTGCCAGCTCGTAGTCGCCGGCATCGTCCACCCGCGCCTTCCAGCCCGGGTACACGACGATGGTCGTGAAGGTTTCCTCGATGATCGCGGGGCCGGGCACCTCGTGGCCGGGCTTGAGCGCGGTGCCGTGGAACACCGGCGTGGGACCGTAGCCCTTGCCGAGGTTGGCGCGACGCGTCTTCGTCGGCTGCGCGACGACGGCCGGCGCGCTGAAGCCGGTGGCGACCCGCGGCGACGGCGTCTCGATGGAGGTCACGAGGCGCACGCCGGTGACCTCCGGCATCTCGCCCTCGCGGATGTGGCCGAATTCCTCCATGTGACGCTGGTTGAATGCGGCCACTGCCCGGGCGCCGAGACCTTCGTCGACGAAGGACAGGTCGTGCAGGCCCTGGTTGACGCGGATGTCGAACGCCAGCGCCCAGTTCTGCCCGGGGTAGCGCATCTTCATCTGGTACTTGGCGGTCAGCCGGTCGGCGGTGAAGCCGGCCTCGGCGAGGTACTTCCCGGCGCGTGCTTCGAGCTCGCCCCAGAGGGTCTTCAGCCGCGCGTCGTCGAGGCGGTCGGCCGGGGCGATATGGGAACGCTCCTCGTCGACGCTGGGATTGGCCACCAGCGTGCCGAGCGCGGAGAACGTCGGCGAGGCCTTCGGCACCAGCACGCGCTCGATGCCCAGGTCCTCGGCCTGCACGGCGGCGAACACCGGCCCGTTGCCGCCATAGGCCAGCATCACCATGTCCTTCGGATCGATGCCTTTGCCGGCGACCGTGCGCGTGACGGCCTGCGACATGTTGGCGTTGACGACGCGCCAGCAGTCGAAGGCAGCGTCCTCGGCGCCATAACCCATCTGCGCACCGATGCTGCGGAAGGCTTCTTCCACGCCGGCCGCGGACAGCGAGAAGCTGCCGCCGGCGAAGTCGGACTCGGCGGAGAGGATGCCCAGCATCAGCAGCGCGTCGGTGATCGTCGGCTGCCGGCCGCCGCGGCCGTAGCAGATCGGACCCGGCTCTGAACCGGCGGAGGCCGGCCCCACCTGCAACGCGCCGTTGTGCACGTGGCAGATCGATCCGCCGCCGGCGCCGAGGGTTTCCACCTGCACCATCGGCACGCCCACCAGGTAGCGGTGGTGCATGTTCCAGCCGGTTTCCGCCGGCGCCGCGCCGTTGAGCACGACCGACATGTCGTAGGAGGTGCCGCCCATGTCCACGCACAGCAGGTTGCTGCAACCCTTGGCCAGGCCCACATGGGCCGAGCCGATGACGCCGCCGGCCGGGCCCGAGGCGAGCACGCGGATCGGCGAGCCTTCGATGTACTGCCGGGTCATCACGCCGCCGCTGGCCTGCATCACCATCAGCTGGTGGCGGTAGCCGCCCTTCTTCAGGCGATCGACCAGCTTCTCCAGGTAGGAGGTCACGCGCGGCGCGACGTAGGCGTTGACCACCGTCGTGCTGGTGCGGTCGTACTCGGGCGCACGCGGCAGCACCTCGTGCGAGCAGGAGATCTGCACGCCCGGCATTTCCTCCGCGACGATCTGCGCCACGCGCTTCTCGTGCGCCGGGTTGACGAAGGAGAAGATCAGCGAGATCGCGACCGACTCCACGCCCTGCAGCTTCAGGCGCCGGCAGCATTCGCGCACCGCGGCCTCGTCCAACGCCTTGTACACCGTGCCGTCGAACAGGATGCGTTCGGGCACGGTCAGGCGGCGGCGGCGCGGGACGATCGGCTGCGGCGGCGGCAGCCGCACGTCCCAGATGTCCTCCTTGTAGCCGCGGCGGTATTCGATCTCGTCGCGGAAGCCCTCGGTCGTGATCAGGCCGGTGACGGCGCCGTTCATCTCGATCAGCGTGTTGTCCGCCACGGTGGTGCCATGGACGATTGCCTCGCAGCGGCCGAGGAACTCGCCGGTCGGCAGACCCTCGATCTCGGCGAGCTTCTTCAGGCCGTTCATCACGCCGATCGAGCGATCCTCGGGCGTGCTGAGGTTCTTGTGCAGGACGACCGCGCTGCCGGCGCCACTGCTCTTGAGCAGCGCGAAGTCGGTGAAGGTGCCGCCGATGTCGATGCCCACGCGATACGTCACGACTGCTTCTCCTGCACGGCACGCAGTGCTTGCATGCGCTGCCTCAAGGCCGCCGTCGCGGCGGCATCGACCTCCAGGTCGTACTCCTCCAGCGTGCCGGTGAAGACCACGCCGTAGCGGTCCTTCGCGGCCGCGAGGCTGACCTTCTCGTCCAGCACGTCTTCGCGCACCGCCTGCGGATCGCGCAGCACGGCGGGGCCGAAGCCGCCGCCGCCGCCATGCTGGTAGGCGATGACGGCGCCGGCCGGCAGCTGCGCACGCGCGGTGAGTTCCACCTTGTACTCGCGCTCGGTGCCGACCTCGAAGTGGTTGGCATAGGGACCGGCATCCTCGCCGCCGCAGAGGCCGCGCAGGGGATGGATTTGCGACACCATCCAGGCCATCGCCATCGTCGGCTCCAGCACCTTCTTGACGTTGAGGCTGCCGGGCTGGCCGCGCCACTGCCCGGCGCCGCCGGAGTCCGTGGTCATCTCGCGGTTGAGGTTGATGATCGGAAAACGACTCTCGGCATCCTCGGCTTCCGACAGCAGCAGGTTGCCCAGGCCGACGCAGGACGAGCCCCAGCCGTCGATGCCCTGCACCGCCGACGAATCCATCGAGCGCGCATCGACGCCCTGGTCCATCCACATGCCCTTGGGCCCGAAGCCGATCACGGCATTGGGCATGCCGATCTTGTAGACCTGCGGCGTGGCGCGCTCCGGCACGACCTGCGACAGCGCGATGCACACCGCCTCGATGATCTCCACCGCCGGATGGAAGGAGCCCAGCGCCGCAGGCTTGTTGACCGGCGGATGCACGATCGTGTTCTCGGGGAGCACGATCTCGACGGCGTCGAACAGGCCCTCGTTCTTGATGATGCCGGGGTCGATCATCGACGCCAGCTGCGTCATCGCGTAGCCGCGGCTGTTGGCGAAGGTGTTCCACACGCCGACCAGTTCCGGGCGGGCATCCGAGCCGGTGAGATCGACAGTGAGTTGGTCGCCTTTCACGGTGCAGGTCGCGTGGACCTTGACGTCCTTGGTGCCGAGCGTGTCATGGTCGATCAGCACGTCGGCCGAGTACGAACCGTCCGGCCACTTCGCGATCTCCTCGCGGAAGCGCTGCTCGGTCTGCTCGATGTTGTCGTTGACCGCCGCCTTGACGGTATCGGCGCCCCAGCGGCGCACGATGCCTTCGAGACGCTTCACGCAGTGCTGGACCGCGCCGATCATCGCCGCCAGGTCGCCGGCGAAGGATGCGAAGCGGTTGTTGCGCTCCAGCAGGTGGATGATGTCGCGACGCTTCTCGCCGCGGTGGACCAGCTTGACGCAGGGAATGGCAAGGCCCTCGGTGAAGATGTCCGTGGCCTCCAGCGTGAAGCCGCCCGGATCCTTGCCGCCGGTGTCACCCTGGTGCGCCTGCAGCGCCTGGATCAGCACCAGCTCGCCGTGCTCGTCGAACACCGGTGCGTAGACGTTGTAGTCCGGCAGGTGGCCACCCCCGTAGTCCGGATCGTTGCCGAGGAAGACGTCGCCTGGGCCCCAGTCGTATTCCTTGAACAGCTGCAGGCCGTAGCGCACGGTCAGCTGCGAGATGAATAGCAGGTGCGGCGTGCCGATCGACACGCCGGCGAGCCGGCCATGCGCGTCGATGATGCTGCCGTTGCGCTCGTTGGACTGGTTGATGATCGGCGACGACGCCGCCCGCCCCAGGTGTGTCGCGGCTTCGAAACACACGGTCTCGAAGGCGCCGCGGATGATGCTGGCGGTGACGGCATCCACCGTCGCCGAGGTCGGCAGGGGTGGCCGCCGGGCGGCCAGCTTCCTGTTCAGTTCAAACGACATGACGGCAGTCCTCACCCGCTATCGAGCAGATGGAGGAATGCTCAACGATGAGCCCGGTGAAGTATCGATAAAACCTGCAAGGGCGTGTGCAGTCGCGTCTCTCAATCCCGACCGTTGCGGGTAGGGTGGGCAAAGCGCAGCGTGACCACGCGGGCATGCGCGGTGCGGGTGGGCAAACGATGAAACCGTTTGCCCACCCTACGTTTGCTCAGCGCTCAGCATCGGCACCGAACTTGTACTTCAGGCGCGCGCCGATCATGCGCGGCTGGCCCATCGCGCGCGATTCGATGCCCAGGACGTTGTAAGTGCCGCCGACGTAGGTGACGTACTCCTCGTCGGTGACGTTGGTCGCGAATACATCCAGATCCACCGGCAGCGCAAAGATGCCGTTCCAGTTCAGGTTGAGATTCAGCAGCGAAAAGCTGTCGAGCACTGAAAACGGCGACGAGCTCGAGGCCGCGACGCGCATCTCGCTGTTGTAGACGTAGGTGGCGCCGACATTGAAAGAGCCAAACCCCGACGGCAGCGGCAACGCGTAGATCAGAGAACCCAGGGCGGAATGGCGCGGCGCGAACGGCAGCGAGTCGCCGACATCCACGATCGGCGTGCAGGTGAGCCCTTCGATTTGCCCAACCGCGGTGACACGATCGCACTGTCCCTGGATGTCCTGTTCGAGCAGCCGCGTGTCGAGATAGGAATAGGACAGGATCGCCGTGAGGCTCTCGAACGGCTGCAGGAAGGCATCCGCCTCGAAGCCCTTGATTCGCGCCTTGCCGGCGTTGGCAATCGAGGTCGTGGGGCCGCCGGTCCTGGAGATGTAGCCGAACTGCAGCTGCATGTCGGTGAAGTCGTTGTAGAAGGCCGCCATGTTGAAGCGGCCGGGCACCGGCCCGCCGAAGCTGGTCTTGGCGCCGATTTCATAGGTGTTGACGTGCTCCGGCTCGTGCGTATCGATACCCGAATCGGCGGCGAGATTGACGCTGCCCTGGCGGTAGCCGCGCGTGTACTTGGCGTAGGTCATCGTGCCGAGGAACGGCTTGTACTGCAGTTCGAGCATGCCGGTCGGCGCTTCGCTCTTCGTCTTCGGCGTCGAGACGGTGGCGACCTCCGGCTGCTGCACGGTCAGCACATAGGCATAGCGTCGCTTGACACCGTAGCCCTCGGTCTCGTCCCAGGTATAGCGGAGGCCGCCAGTCATGTTGAAGTAGTCGTTGAAGTTCCAGGTCGCCTGGGCATACGCGGCCTGGTTGAGATACGTGGTCTCGTACTCCTGGATCAGCACGCCGCCGAGCGCACCGCCCAGCGGGTCGCTGCAGTTGTACTGCGCGGGATCGCCGCTCTCGAGGCTGCCGAGATCGCAGTACAGGAAGCTGGCCGCGATATTGCCGGACGGGCCGTCCGGCTTGCTCGTTTCGTAGTACGCGCCGGTCTGCCAGATCATGCGGTCGCTGAACGACGCCCCCTGCAACTGGAGTTCGGCGACGTAGCTCGCCTGGCTCGTCACCGGAATCTCGGGATTGACCACGGAGGCGCCGACGGAGAACTCGCGCGCCGGCTCGGTCGGATCCGGGAACTGGGTGCCAAAAATATTCGAGCCGTTCTTCGTCTCCAGGTGCGTGTAGGCCAGGATATTCTTGAGTGCGACGTCGTCAGTCAGATTCCAGGCCAGCGTGTTGATGAAACGCATCTCCTCGATCAGCGTGATCGGCGTCTTGACCGTGCTCGCGAGGTCGTAAAAGCCGTCCTGGCCCGAGGCCGCCTGGTCGTCGAGCTGCTGCTGGCAGGGCTGGATCGTGAACAACGCGAACGGATTCGGGGCCGTGGGGTCGGTTTCGCCATTGCAGGCGAACAGTCGCGTCGTATAACCCGTCGATTCCGAATCTACATACTGGACAATGGTGTAGTTCTCGATCTCGTCGCTGAGGTCCCAGGACAGGCTGCCGCGCACCGCCGTGTAGTTCACGTCGCCGAGCTTGTCGGCGCCGATGCCCGTAATGTTGTTGAGATGCCCCTCACGCTCCTTGTCCTCGATGCCCAGGCGCAGCCGGAACGTATCGCTTACCGGCACGTTGAGCACGGCCTGGATCTGCCGGGCCCCGAAGTTGCCGCCCGAGGCCTCCACGTAGCCCTCGAACTCGTCCTTGGGTTTTTGCGGCACCAGCAGGATCGCGCCGCCAGTCGTATTGCGGCCGAACAAGGTGCCCTGCGGGCCCTTCAGCACCTGCACGTTCTGCAGGTCGAACAGCGATCCCGGCCCGGCACCGTCACCGGAACTCTGTGAACTCTGGCCGCGTGGCGCGACGACTTCGGCGAAGTAGGTCGCCACGGAAGCGGTCGTGCGCAGGTCCTGGGTGAATCCGCGAATGGTGAAAGTGGCGTTCTCGTTGCCGAACCGCGAGTTGGCCTTCAGCGAAGGCGTGTAGATCGCCAGGTCCGCGGAATTGGTGATGTTGGCGTCGCTGAGCTGTTCCTGGCTGAAGACCGTCATCGAGATCGCAACGTCCTGCAGGCTCTCCTCACGCCTCTGCGCCGTCACGATGATTTCCTCGATCGGCGCCTTCGCCTTCCGCTCAGCTGGCGGCGCGACGGCCGTTTCAGTCTGCGGCACCGGAATGGTGTCCAAGGGCGGCTCGGCCTGCGCCGGCGCGGTCTCGGATGCTACGGGTTCGGCGGGCGTGGCCTCGGGAGACGACGCTTCGGCAGCCGCGGGTTCAGCAGGTGCCGCTTCGGACGACGACGCTTCGGACCCTGCGGGTTCGGCGGGTGCGGCCTCGGAAGAGGACGCTTTGTCGTCCGTCCCGGAGTTCTCGGCTTTTCCGGGATCAGGCGTCGCTTGCGCTTGCTCCTCCTGAAGGCTGTTCAAGAATTCGTCGTCCCCGGAAGTTTCACCCGAAGACTGCGCCACGGCGGATGCGCTGTGGGCCATGCTCACGACTGCCGTCATCGTTGCGACGATCATCAGTTTCTTCATTGTCTCCTCACTCGGTGCCCAGTACGCCTTTAACACGCCTTTAACAGCCAGCAGCTTTGGAAATGGCAAGCGGCGCACGAGCAGCGAGCGCCGCAGAGGGCCTGCAGTTCTCCCCACTCCATTGCGGTACGCCGAGTCCCCGTGTTGACCGGTGGACTTTTCCCTGGACTTCATCATCGCCGTTTGCAAAACGGCGTCAATATGCCGCGCCGGCCTTTGTGAACCCCCAGCTGCAATCGCTTTAGTCCATGCAGGATGTCGACAGATTCGGGTTCATGCCACCGCGTTCCGGGCGCTCAGGTGGGGCGCTCAGGCGGCGCCGAGCTGCCGCGACACCTGGGCAGCGCTTTCACGCAGGTCGCGACCGATTCTGGCCAGCATCTGATCCTGCAGCTGCCCGCTGATGCCGACGACGACCAGGCAGTGGGTCAGCTTGCCGCTGACGCCGAACACGGGCGCCGCAACGACGGTGACGCCCGCCATGTAGTTGCCCTGGTCGATGGCATAGCCTTTGGCCCGCGTCTCGGCCACCTGCGCCTCCCACTCGGTGAGCGAAGGGGCGTTATCCCAGCGCAGCCCCCTGAAGCGGCGGCGCAGCTCATCGCGTTCATATTCGCCGAACGCGGCGATGCAGCGACCGCTCGCGCTGATGGTCGCCGGGAAGCGGCTGCCGATCTGCGTGTGCAGCTGGATCATGGTCTCGGAACGCGCCATGGCGACGACGATCATGTGTTCGAGCCCGACGATCTGCACGCCCATCGCCGTCACGCCGTATTCACGGGCAACGCGGTCCATCGCCGGCTGCGCGAGGGCGGCAAAGCGATCCTGGCTCAGCCACTGGCGTGCCAGCATCAACACGCCGGCGTTGAGCGAGTAGAGCTTGGTGATGGGATCGAAGCTGACGAACTCCTCTGCGACCAGCGTCCGCAAGATGTGCAGGCCGGTGCTGGGAACCATGTTCAGGGAGCGCGCGATGAACTGAACGCCCATCGGCTCGGACGATCGGCCCAGCAGCCGCAGGATGGCCGCGGCGCGCGACACCGCCGGCACCGTGCTGTGCTCGAGTGCCGCGTCGAGCGCCGCCGCGTGCGTATCTTTGGACGCCGCAGTCCTGGATTTGGGCTTGAGCTTGGCCGCCATAGCGTATGCGTTCGGGTGATGACGTGTGCGCCGCGATGATACGAACATTCGCGGACATTCGCGCCCGCGCATGGAGCCGTCTGCGCCCGGCACTTCCGCAAACCGGCGTTTTGCAACGCCTGTCTTGACCAGTAATGCACACCGTTGTTGACTACTGTTGCCGTGGCGCGATAAGGTCGTGCAATGGCATGCGGGCCCATTTCCGGCCTGCAGGAAATCCGCCCCGCAGGAAATCTGCTGCACGATCCCCGGAGCCTGCTGAGAACTGTCCATGGACCAAAGCCTTCTGAAGCTCGACGGTCGTATCGTCGTGGTATCCGGCGCCGCGGGTGGCGGCATCGGGACCACCGTCACGCGCATGCTCGCCGAAGCGGGGGCGACGGTGATCGCCGCGAGCCGCTCGCAGGCCAACATCGACAAGCATCTGGCGCCGCTGGCGGCGCGGGGCCTGCCAGTGGTGCCAGTAGCGGCGGACACTTCCACGGACGAGGGCGTGGCCGCCGTCATGGCGCAGGCCAAGCGCGCGAAAGGCACGCTCTATGGATTGGTCAATGTCGCCGGCGGCGCCGCGCCCGCGACCTGGATGCGTGCGACGCGCGTCACCCGCGAGGACTGGCGCGCGCTGTTCTCCCAGAACCTTGAGACGATGTTCTTCATGAGCCAGGCCGTCGCCGCCCAATTGCGCGCGCAGAAACTGCCGGGCGCTATCGTGTCGATCTCGTCGATCAGCGGCATGAACACCGCACCCTTCCATATCGCTTATGGCGCAGCCAAGGCGGCAGTGGTGCAAGTCACGCGCACACTGGCGACCGAGTTGGCGCTGGACAACATTCGCGTCAACGCCATCGCCCCCGGCCCGACCGAGACGCCGGCCTCGGGCGCGTTCGTCGACAAGGACGAGGAGCGCGACCGCAGCGCCATCGCGATGGGACGGCGCGGCCGCCCCGAGGAGCAGGCCGGCGCGATTCTGTTCCTGCTGTCGGAGATGTCGAGCTACATCACCGGCCAGACGATCCTGGTCGACGGCGGACTCAATCTGAAGTGGACCCATCTGGGCGCGGACAACACCTCGCTGTTCCTCAAGAACGAGGATTTCCGTGCAGCGATCAAGCGCTGAGGGGATCTCATGAGCCAGAACGCTACGAAGTCATCGACGATCGAATCGGCGGAGGATCTGACCGAGGCCGCCACGATCGGCGCCGAGGCCTATACCTCCGAAGCCTACGCGCGCGCCGAGCGCGACAAGCTGTGGCGCAAGGTCTGGCAGCAGGTCGGGCGCATCGAAGAGATCCCCGCGGTCGGCAGCTATCTCACCTACGAGATCCTCGACGATTCCATCATCGTCGTGCGCACCGCGGCCGACACCATCAAGGCCTATCACAACGTCTGCCCGCATCGCGGCCGCCGCCTGGTGGACGTTCCGCAGGGTGCCAAGCAGGGCTGTGGCCAGCGCAAGATGTTCGTCTGCGGATTCCACGGCTGGCGCTTCGACCTCGACGGCTGCAATACGCATGTGCAGCACCGGGACGACTGGAACGGCGCGCTGACCGACGAGAACACGCATCTGGGCGAGGTCAGGGTCGACACCTGGGGCGGCTGGGTCTGGATCAACATGGACCCGGCCTGCGCGCCGCTGCGCGAGTACCTGGAGCCCGCAGCGTCGATGCTCGATCCCTTCGAGCTGCAGAACATGCGCTACCGCTGGCGCAAGTGGGGCATCTTCGACTGCAACTGGAAGGTCGCGATGGAGGCCTTCAACGAGACCTATCACGTCCAGACCACGCACCCCGAGTTCAACAAGTACGGCGAGTTCCGCGGCTGGGCGCGGGCGCAGGGCAAGCACAGCAACATCGGCTATGACGCGCCCAAGAACATGGACGCCAACCAGGCGGCCAAGCTGCGCGTCGGCACCAACGCCGATCCGCGCATCTCGACGGCCGAGATGCAGCTCTACACCTGGGAAAAGGCCAACACCAACACGACGCAGACGCTGGTCGACGCGGCGCGGCGCCTGGCCGACGAGTTGCCGGAAGGCACGCCGGCCGGCACGGTGCTGCAGCACTGGCTGACCTCGGCGCGACGCGACGACGCCGCGCGCGGCGTGATCTGGCCGACGGTCGATCCGGCGCACGTCGGCAAGAGCGGCACGGCCTGGCAGATCTTCCCCAATTTCCAGATCGGCCACGCCGTCAACAACATGCTGTGCTACAGCGCGCGGCCCTACGGCGGCGATCCCAACAAGTGCATCTTTGAAGCCGCAGTGTACGAGCTGTTCCCCAAGGGGCAGGAGCCGAAGACCGAGTGGGTGTTCTCGCCAGCCACCGAGGAAGCCTGGTGTTACGTGCTGGGACAGGACTTCTCCAACATGGCCGCGGTGCAGCAGGGCATGAAGTCCGCCGGCTTCCGCGGCACCAAGCCCAATCCCTACATGGAACGCAGCACCGCCAACCTGCACTTCCAGCTGGCGAAGTACATGGGCAGCGGCGCGCCGCGGCGGCTGTCCGCAAACAAATAGACGGATTCAACAGACAGATTCATCGGAGACATACAGTGACATTCACGACCAGAGACCTCACTCCTCGTATCGCCACGGAAATACGGGCGGACAAAGACACTCTGCTCAGCGGCAAGTACGCGTCCAGGATCCGCGAGCTGCTCGAGCAGCGCGGCGTGCTGGTGTTCCCGCAAGTCAACTTCAACGACGACGAACAGGTCGCCTTCACCAACACGCTCGGCACCTTCGCGCCCGAGCACGACGGCGAAATCATCTACAAGGTCACGCTCGACAACAAGGTCAACGCCAAGGCCGACTACCTCAAGGGTTCCTGGTACTGGCACATCGACGGCACCATGAACAAGGTGCCGATCCTTGCGTCGATCCTTTCGGCGAAGGTGCTGTCCCCGACCGGCGGCGATACCGACTTCTGCAACACCTACGCCGCCTACGACGACCTGCCCGACGACGAAAAGAACGCGATCGACAAGCTGCGCGTGATGCACTCGGCCTGGAACACCTTGTTCTACTACGATCCCGAGCCGGATCCGCGCGTGCTGGCCGGCATGATGGCGATCGGCGACCAGGAACTGCCGCTGGTGTGGAAGCACCGGTCGGGCCGCAAGTCGCTGGTCATCGGCGCCACCGCCCGCCATGTCGTCGGCATGGACTACAAGAAGAGCGTTGAACTGCTGGTACGTCTGCGCGAGTGGTCGACGCAGCCGCAGTTCTCGTACCGGCACAAGTGGACGGTCGGCGACACCGTGATCTGGGACAACACCGGCACGATGCACCGGGCCACGCCCTACGACCCGAACGCGGGCCGCAGGCTGCACCGGACCAAGCTGCAGGGCGAGGAAGCCTTCGCCTGACGCGAGCGAGCCGCGGGCGGCGCGCACGTCACGCGTAGCCGCCGCCCGCCAGCAGCGGCGAACTCACAAGCCCTTCGGAGGAGAGAACCATGGGCACACACAAGACCGCGGCAACAGAGTGGCGAGGCTTCTGGTTCCTGCCGGTCGTTGCCGCGCTGGGCTACGCCACCTCCGTTATCCACGTCTACTCGATCGGGCCGTTCATCGCCCCGCTGCAGCAGGAGTTTGGCTGGTCGCGGGCGCAGATCTCGCTGGGCCTCACAGTCGCCAGTTTCGTCGGCGCGCTGTTCTGTATTCCGATCGGCATCTTCGTCGATCGGATCGGGCCGCGCCGGATCGGCCTGATCGGCGTGCTGGCGATGTGCGCCGCGTTCGCCTTGCTCGGCACCGCGACCGGCACGATGACCAACTGGGCACTGTTGTACCTGGTCGTCGCGCTGGCGACACTCGGGGTGCAGGCGACGGTATGGACCAGCGCGGTCAATAGCCGTTTCGAACGGTCGCGGGGGCTGGCGCTGGCGATCACGCTCTCCGGCGCTTCGATCAGCGCAGCGATCTTTCCGATTCTCGCGACCTGGTTGATCGGCGCCTACGGCTGGCGCACCGCTTTTGTCGGGATGGCCGGAATCTGGGTGGCCCTGGTCTTCCCCTTCGTATTCCTCTTCTTCCGCGGCGCCCAGGATCAAGGCCTCCCGGCACGTACGGCGACGCCGGATGTCACCCGCGCGCCGACGACATTGACGGGCGTCAGCCTGTCCGAAGGCCTGCGTTCGCCGACGCTCTACAAGCTATTGGTGGCTGCTGGCCTCTTTGCATTCACGGCCGTCGGCGCTGTCGTGCATTTCGTGCCGATTCTCACCGACAGCGGCGCAACGCCGCTTGGGGCGGCTGGCATCGCCTCGCTCATCGGCATCTTCTCCATCATCGGCCGGCTGGGCACGGGGCTGCTTCTGGACCGTTTCCCCGCGCAGAACGTCGGTGCGACCGTGTTCCTGCTCCCGGTCGTCGGGGTGACGCTGCTCCTGCTCGACGGCAGCAACCCTTTCAACCAGTCACTCGCCGCCGCGACCCTGGGGCTCACGCTCGGCGCGGAAGTCGACGTCATCGCCTATCTCGCAGCGAAGCATTTCGGCCTGAAAAACTTCGGCGCCTTGTACGGGGCCATGGTGATGGCACTCGCGCTCGGCGCGGCTTTCGGACCGCTCACCGCCGGCGCAGTGTTCGACCGCTACGGCAGCTACGCACCGTTCCTGCTGCTCGACACCGTGCTCATGGCGGCGAGCGCGATCACGCTCTTCAGCCTGCGTCCCGCGCCTTTGCAAGCCGCGGCGCCGGTGCAGGCAACGTGAACATCTCCGCCGCGACATTGCCGCGAGCGCAGTCTCGGTACTGAAGGACACTGCCAGGAGCCTCCTTGAATTCACTGACGGGCCAGGTTGCCGTGGTGACGGGCGCCAGCCGGGGTATCGGCAGGGGCATCGCCCTCGCGCTCGCGGACGCAGGCGCGACGGTCTATGTCACCGGCAGGACGGTGACGCCCGGCTCGTACCCGCTGCCCGGCACCGTCGGCGAAACCGCGGCGGAGGTCGACCGCCGCGGCGGCAAGGGCATCGCTGTCGCGGTCGATCATGCGCAGGACGATCAGGTCGCCGCCCTCTTCGATCAGGTCCGGCGCGAGCAGGGCCGTCTCGACATCCTGGTCAACAACGCCTTCGCACTGCCGGAAGACCTGACCGAACCGAAGCCCTTCTGGGAGAAGCCGCTCTCCAACTGGCAGATGGTCGACGTCGGCCTGCGCTCGAACTTCGTCGCTGCCTGGCACGCGGCGAAGATCATGGCACCGCAGCGATCCGGGCTCATCGTCGCCACCTCGGGCTACGTCGGCGTGACCTACACCTACGGCGTCGTCTTCGGCACCTGCAAGTCCGCCGTCGACCGCATGGCGCGCGACATGGCCGTCGAGCTGAAGCCGCACAACGTGGCTTCGATTTCGATGTGGATGGGTCTGACCTTCACCGAGCGCGCCGAACGCAACCTGGCCAGGAACCCGGCGATGACCGCGCAGACGGTGACCAACCCGACGGTCGGCTCGTCGGTCAAGTTTCCCGGACGCGTGATCGTGGCCCTCGCCCGGGACCCGCAGATCATGAAGCGCACCGGCGGCACCTGGATCGCCGCCGAGCTGGCGCAGGACTACGGCGTCACCGACGTCGATGGAAAGATCCCGCCGTCCCTGCGCGCGCAGCGCGGCGCTCCGATCTGGACGCCGGTCTGACACACGCAGCGCAAGAGGAGCAGCCATGCCCAAACCCGGACTCGATGATCGTCTCGAACAGCTGCTGCACCGGCAGGCCATTCTCGATTGCCTGGTGCGGTTCAGCCGCGGCATGGACCGCTTCGACCGCGATCTCTTCCTGTCGGCCTTTCATGCCGACGCCGTCATTGCCGCAGGCCCATTCGTCGGCGGTCCGGCGGACCTCTACGACTGGGCGTCGAAGCTGCATCGGCAGGGGCAAGCGGCCACACACCACAACCTGCTGAACCACAGCTGCGACATCGACGGCGACGTCGCGCATGCCGAAACCTATTACCTGTTCGTCGGACGCAATCGCGACGAAACGAACTGGCTTGCGGGCGGACGCTACATCGATCGCCTGGAGCGCCGCGATGGGGCGTGGAAGATCGCCCTGCGCACCAATGCCATCGAATGGTCGGGCATGGCGCCCAGCACGGCGATTCCGTTTGCGGACGTCCCGGATCTCCACCTCAACGGCACGCCGTCGCGCAGCGGCGATGATCCCTCATATCGGCGGCCGCTGCGCAACCAGCGCCCGTTGCACAGCCCCGCGAGTTGATCCTTACGTGAAGAAGGTCTCGCTATGGTCGCCGCGCGCCGAGCCTACGGAATGGCCGGTGAGGAAAGGCATGCCCAGCAGGCCCTGCGACCAATCGGCCGATGGGCCGAAATCGCGCGTCCAGTCATAGAGCATCGTGCGATGCGCAATCCGCCATTCCCTGCCCCGCTGTTCCATCCGGTCCAGGTAGCGCCCGCCGATGACGACATCGCGCTCCTGGCCGCCCATGTCGATGCGGTGGTAGGCCGTCACGTGCGTCTCGACCAATGCGATGGCGCCGCGCAAATCGATCAGACTCTGCCCCAGGGTATGCAGCGTGACGGGAATCGACGGCGCCCCCGGCACGACCCACGCCAGGTATTCCGCGAACGAGCCGACGAACACGCCATGATCGACGGTCGCGTCCGGCCAGTAGCAGCCCCTGAGCACGGCCGCATCGCGACGATCCTCGCCGCGCGCGAGGCGCGCGAGGCCGTCGCGGATCTTCTCGCGATCAACGATGTAGCTGTTGTCTTCGGCAACGATATTCATCTTCGTCAGGCCTCCGCGCTCAATGGAATCAAAACGGTTCATAGCACCACGTCGATGCCTATGATACAGTCGGCGCGACTGTAAATGAACAACATAGTTGATTACTGAAAATCAGGAACCGGTATATGAAGTGCCAGCCGACGCAGACGCCCGCGGACATCGATATCCCCGCACTGCGGGGAAAGTACCGCCTGGAGCGCGAGAAGCGCCTGCGCCCCGAAGGCGAGAAGCAGTACGTGCGGCACAAGGACGGTGAAGTCGGCGAGTACGAGGCCGATCCGTACACGCCCGTCGCGCCGCGCGCGCCGCTGTCGGAAGACATTGACGTCGCGGTGCTCGGCGGCGGCTTCACCGGCATCCTCGCGTCGGTCCACCTGAAGAAGGCGGGTATCACCAGCTTCCGCACCATCGAGCACGCCGGCGACTTCGGCGGCGTCTGGTACTGGAACCGCTATCCCGGCATCCAGTGCGACAACGAGTCCTACTGCTACCTGCCGCTGCTGGAGGAAACCGGCTTCGTCCCGACCAAGCGCTTCTCCGATGGCGTCGAGATTCAGGGGCACTGCGTGCGCATCGCCAAACAGTTCGGCCTCTATGAGAACGCGCTGTTCCATACGCGGGTCCGGTCGCTGAACTGGGACGATTCAATCAAGCGCTGGCGCATCTCCACGGACCGCGGCGACGACATCCGCGCGCGCTTCGTCATCATGGCCGGAGGCCCGCTCAACCGGCCGAAGCTGCCCGGCATTCCGGGCATGCAGGACTTCAAGGGCCAGCTGTTCCATTCGGCGCGCTGGGATTACGGCTACACCGGCGGCAGTTGGAACAATCCCGTTCTGGACAAGCTGGCCGACAAGCGCGTTGCGGTGGTCGGCACCGGCGCCAGCGCGATCCAGATCGTTCCGTTCCTCGGCAAGTACGCCAAGCAGCTTTACGTGCTGCAGCGCACGCCGCCGAGCGTCGATTCGCGCCCGAATCCGCCCACCGATCCGGAGTGGGCATCGAGCCTGCAGCAGGGCTGGCAAAAGCAGCGGCAGGAGAACTTCCATCGCGGCGCCTTGGAGGGTTTCCGTCCGGACGACACAGATCTAGTGTGCGATTTCTGGACCGAGATCAACCGCAACATCGCCGCGAAACTCGCAGCGCAGGGCTGGCCCGAAGTCACGCCGGAAAAGTTCATGGCGATGCGCGAGGTCGAGGACTACCACGTCATGGAGCGCTTCCGCCGCCGCATCGACGAGATCGTGCAGGACAAGGCGACGGCCGAGCTGCTCAAGCCGTGGTTCCGCTTCCACTGCAAGCGCCCGCTGTCGAGCGACACCTATTACCCGACCTTCAACCGCCCCAATGTCCAGCTGATCGACGTCTCGGCCACCAAGGGCGTCGAGCGTCTGACCGCAAGTGGGTTTGTGCACGAAGGCAAGGAATATCCGGTCGACCTGCTGATCTGCGCCAGCGGCTTCGAGGTCACCAGCGATCTCGACCAGCGCTGGGGCATCGACGAGATCAAGGGGCGCAACGGCGCATCGCTCTACGAACACTGGGCTGATGGCTACAAGACCCTGCACGGCGTGGTCTCGCGCGGCTTTCCGAACCAGTTCTTCACCGGCTACATCCAGGGCGGTCTGTACGCGACGACGGTGGAGCAGTTCAACCGGCAGGGCTACCACATCGCCTGCATCATCAACGAAGCCCTGAAGCGCGGCATCGCGGCGGTCGAGCCGACGCAGGAGGCGCAGGACGTCTGGGTGCAGACGATGGCGCCGTCGACGGAATTCGCGAAGTACCTGCAGAGCGAGTGCCCGCCGAGCTACCTCAACAACGAGTCCGGCAAGTTCCGCTACTACCTGGGCGAGTTCTATCTCGCAGGTTTCACCGCGTTCGAGCAACTGCTGCAGGCCTGGCGCGACAAGGGCGATTTCGAGGGCATGGAACTGGAACACGAGCCGGCGCGCAGCGCCGCATGAAGGAGGACGTGATGACAAATGAGTCAGGAACGAATTTGGGCGAGCACAGCGAGTCCGTCAGGACGCGGCTCACGGATGAGCCGCGCAACAAGCCCCAAAGCTTTGACGTCAAGAACCTGGCCGAGCCCCTGACCTTCCCGGTCGAGGCCTATCTGTCGCGCGACTATGCGAAGGCCGAAGGCGACCGACTCTGGTCGAAGGTCTGGCAACACGCCGGCCGCGTCGAGGAAATCCCCAACGTCGGCAACTTCATCACCTACAACGTCGGCGACGAGTCGATCATCGTCATCCGCACCGCGACCGACACGATCAAGGCCTTCCACAACGTCTGCTCGCATCGCGGGCGCCAGCTCGTCGACACGCCGCCCGAAGCCCACAGCGCCTGCGGCACGCGCCAGAAGTTCGTCTGCGGCTTCCACGGCTGGCGCTACGACCTCGATGGCCAATGCAGCTTCAAGCTCGACGAGAACGACTGGAAGGGCGCCCTGACCGCGGAGCGCACCCGGCTCAGCGAGGTCCGGGTCGATACCTGGGGCGGCTGGATCTTCATCAACATGGACCCGGAGTGCATGCCGCTGCGCGAGTACCTGGAACCGGCGGCCGGCAAGCTCGACCCCTTCGCTTTCGAGAAGATGCGCTACAAGTGGCGCCAGTGGGTGATCTTCGACTGCAACTGGAAGACCGCGATCGAAGCGTTCATGGAGCCCTACCACGTCGAGGGCACACACACGCAGCTGCTCAAGTACGGCCAGTACTACGCCTACAGCAAGGCGCACGGACGGCATGGCGTCAGCGGTTTCGACGAACGCGACGCCAAGATGAAGATGAAGGAGAGCAGCACGATCACGCGCGCGGGCCTCGGCGCCGACGCGCGCAAGTCGACCTACGAACTGCAGAACGAGATCTACACGACGGTCAACAAAGCCAGCACGACCGAGACGCTGGTCAACGCCGCTCGACGCCTGGTCGATGAACTGCCGGAGGGCACGCCGCCGGCCGAGGTCATCAAGCACTGGCTCGCCCGTGCCCGCGCCGACGACGCCGCGCGCGGCATCGACTGGCCGACCATCACGCCGGAGCAGATGGGCGAGGCCGGCCTGGCCTGGAGCATCTTTCCGAACATGTCGATCCTGCAGGGCGTCACCTTCGCGCTCTGCTACCGCGCCCGTCCTTACGGCGACGACCCCAGCAAATGCATTTTCGAGTCCTACGCCATCGAGCGCTATCCCGAAGGCCAGGAACCGAAGACCGAGTGGGTCTACGCCGATCCGACCGCGGATCAATGGGGCAAGGTGCTGGCGCAGGACTTCTCCAACATGGCCGCGGTACAGCGCGGCATGAAGTCACGCGCCTTCCGCGGCACGCTCCCGAATCCGCACCAGGAGCGCAAGGTCACCAACTTCCACCGCAACCTCGTTGAGTACATGGGCACGGGTCAGCTGCGCCTGCTCGACAAGTAGCCCGCCGAATACATCACGAACATCAACCGAGCATCCGTCATGGGCACCAAAGTCTACGAACGCATCCTGGAACTCTTCGAGGCCGAAGGCATCAACACGGTCTTCGGCATCCCGGACCCCAATTTCGTGCATCTGTTCGTGGCGGCCGAGAAGCGCGGCTGGAATGTGGTGACGCCGCACCACGAACTGTCGGCCGGCTTCATGGCCGAAGGCTACGCCCGCATGACCGGCAAGCCGGCGCTGTGCATCGCCACGCTGGGCCCGGGCGTCGCCCTGGCCTCCGGCTCGATGATGACCTCGCTGGTCGAAAACACCCCGGTCATCTACATCGGCGGCCAGCGCGCCCGTATCACCGAGCAACGCGTACGCCGCGGCCGCATCCAGTTCATCCAGCAGGAAGCGCTGTTCGAAAACTCGGTGAAGTGGAGCGCCAGCATCGAGTACGCCGAGCAGACTGACGAAATCATTCGTCACGCCCTGCGCGTGTGCCAGTCCGGCACCCCGGGCCCGGTCTACATCGAGTATCCGTCGCACATCATCCAGCAGGAACTGGACGTGCCGCCGGCGCTGCCACCGTCGTCCTACCGTCTGGTCGAGCCGGGTGCGGACGGCAACATGGTGGCCAAGGCCGCCGAACTGATCAGGAACGCCGAGTGCCCGGTGCTGCTGGTCGGCCACGCGGTGCAGTGCACCCGCGCCGGCCAGAAGGTGAAAGAGCTGGCACAGCTGATGGGCTGCCCGATCCTGCAGACCTCGGGCGGCAACGCCTTCATCGAGGGCGTCGAAGATCGCACCTTCCCGTACCTGTTCTCCGAGGTGGGTGACGACATCGTCGCCAAGTCCGACGTCGTCGTCGCCATCGGCACCGAAATCGGCGAGCCGGTGCACTACGGCCGCGGCTACCTGTGGGCCAACGGCAAGACCGATCGCAAGTGGATCTATGTCGAACTCGATCCTGAAGCGATCGGCCAGAACCGCCCGATCGACGTGCCGCTGGTCGGCGACCTGCGCACCGTCGTGCCGCAACTCTCTGCCGCGTTGAAAGCCACCCCGCGCAAGGAGCATCCGGACCTGCAGCGCTGGATCAGGGAGGACAAGGATCGCCTGCAGTCCCTGGCGAAGCAGGACTTCAAGACCGAGAGCGGTCGCGTTCACACCGGCCAGTGGGTCGTCGAAGCGACCAAGGCCATGCCGAAGAACGCGATCCACGCGCGCGACGGCGGTTGCACGGTGGTGTTTACGTGGACCTACCTGCAGGCCAAGCCGCACGACGTGGTCTGGAACCAGAACTTCGGCTGCCTGGGCACCGGTCTGGGCTACGCCATCGGCGCCTCGATTGCCGACGGCCGCAAGCGCCCAGTCCTGCTGACCACCAGCGACTCCTCGTTCCTGTACCACATCGGCGACTTGGAAGTGGTCCAGCGCTTCAATCTGCCGATGGTCATCGTCGTTGCCGTGGATAACGCCTGGGGCCTGGAAGTCGGCGTCTACAAGCGCACCTTTGGCCACGGCAACAGCACCGAGCCGGGCGTGCACTGGAGCAAGGACGTGCGCTTCGACCAGATCGCCAAGGGCCTCGGTTGCGAAGGCGTCTACGTCGACAAGGGCGAGGATCTGGGTGCAGCGGTTGCCGCAGCATTCGCAAGCGGCAAGCCGACCGTCATCCACGTGCCGATCGACCCGGTCATCAACCACGGCGGCAACAAGAACCTGGATACGCCGAACTACGCCCGCTTCCGCACCTGGTACGCCGAAGGCCAGCAGTAGCTCACCGGAGCAACGTCATTGCGAACATCCGTAGGATGGGTTGAGCGCAGCGAAGCCCATCGATCGCCACGCGAACCATGATGGGCTTCGCTGACGCTCAGCCCATCCCACAGTCTGTTTTCTGTCTGCGAGATCTGGAGAACCCATGCGCGAATACCTGAAGTTCTACATCAACGGCCAGTGGGTCGATCCCGTCACGCCGAAGGCCGCGGAAGTCATCAACCCGGCGACCGAGCAGGTCTCGGGCCACATCTCGCTGGGCTCTTCCGCCGACGTCGACAAGGCCGTCCAGGCAGCGCGCAAAGCCTTCGCGAGCTGGTCGCAGACCAGCCGCAAGCAGCGGCTGGACGTGCTGCAGGCGATCCAGGCGCAGTACGAGAAGCGCCAGGCCGACATCGGCGCGGCGATCACCGAGGAAATGGGCGCACCGGCTTCGCTGGGCGGCGGTTTCCACGTGCAGCTCGGTGCCGGGCATCTCGCCACCGCGATCGAGATCCTCAAGGACTTCAAGTTCGAGGAACAGCACGGCCAGACCCTGATCACGAAAGAGCCGATCGGCGTCTGTGCGCTGATCACGCCGTGGAACTGGCCGATGAACCAGATCGCGGTGAAGGTGTTCCCGGCACTGGCCACCGGCTGCACGATGATCCTCAAGCCGCCGCAGCTCGCGCCCTACTCCGCGCAGATCTTCGCCGAGGTGCTGCATGCCGCCGGCGTGCCGGCCGGCGTGTTCAACATGATCCAGGGCGCGGGCTCAGTCGTCGGCTCGGCGCTCTCCGTGCACCCCGGTGTCGACATGGTGTCCTTCACCGGCTCGGAGTTCGCGGGCGTGGAGATCGCCAAGGCCGCCGCACCGACGGTCAAGCGCGTCTGCCAGGAACTGGGCGGCAAGAGCGCCTTCGTCGTTCTCGACGATGCGGACCTGGCGAAGAACGTCGCCGGCGCAACCGGCGCGATGATGATGAACTCCGGTCAGACCTGTAGTGCCGGGGCGCGCCTGCTGGTGCCCAAGGCGCGCATGGCCGAGGCGATCGAGGCCGCGCGCAAGGCCGCGAACGAAACCACAGTGGGCGATCCGACCGGCGCGGTCGCGATGGGCCCGGTCGTGTCCAAGAGCCAGTACAACGAAATCCAGCGCTATATCGAGGCCGGCATCGGCGAGGGCGCGACGCTGGTCGCCGGCGGCCCCGGTCGTCCGGAAGGCCTGAAGAAGGGCTGGTTCGTGAAACCCACGGTCTTTGCCAATTGCAGCAACAGCATGAAGATCGCGCGCGAGGAAATCTTCGGGCCGGTGCTCGTCATCATCGGTTACGACAACATCGACCACGCCATCGAGATCGCCAACGATTCCGAGTTCGGCCTCGCCGGCTACGTCAACGGCGCCGATCGCGAGCAATGCAACGCGGTCGCGCGGCGCCTGCGCACCGGCTGGATCTCGATCAACGGCGGCTTCGATTTCCACGCGCCATTCGGCGGCATGAAGAAGAGCGGCAACGGCCGCGAGTGGGGCGAGTACGGCTTCCACGAGTACCTGGAGACCCGCGCGCTGCTGGGGTACGGGGCATGACCGCGTTGCGCTATGACGGCCGCGTCGCCGTCATCACTGGCGCCGGCCGCGGCCTCGGGCGCGCCTATGCGCTGCTGCTCGCGGCCAAGGGCGCAAAGATCGTGGTCAACGATCCGGGCGGCAGCATGAAGGGCGACGGCGTCGATGCCGGCCCGGCGCAGGAAGTGGTGGATGAAATCCGCGCCGCCGGCGGTGAGGCCGTCGCCTGCACCGAATCCGTGGCGACAGCGGAAGGTGGCAAGGCGATCATCCAGTCCGCGCTCGACCACTACAGCCGCATCGACATCCTGATCCACAACGCCGGCAACGTCCGTCGCGGCTCGCTCAAGGAGATGAGCTACGAGGACTTCAACGCCGTGCTCGACGTGCATCTGCGCGGCGCCTTCCACGTCCTGCGGCCGGCGTTTCCGCTGATGTGCCAGGCCGGCTATGGCCGCATCGTGCTGACGTCTTCGGTCGCCGGCATGTACGGCGCGCCCAACACCGCCAACTACGCCATGTCCAAGACGGGCATGTTCGGCCTGTGCAATGTCGCCGCGATCGAAGGCGCGGCCGAGGGTGTGAAGTGCAACGTCATCGCGCCCGGCGCGGTGACGCGCATGGCCGAGGGCATCGACACATCCGCCTACCCGCCGATGGGGCCCGAACTGGTGGCGCCGATGGTGGCCTGGCTCGCGCACGAGTCCTGCTCGGTCAGCGGCGAGATCCTGCTCGCCATCGCCGGGCGCATGGCCAAGGCCTATCTCTCCGAAACCGAAGGCGTGTATAGGCCTTCGTGGTCGGTCGAGCAGATCGGCGAGGAGATCGACGCGATCCGATACCTCGGCAAGCCCTGGGTCTTCCCGATCCTGCCGCTGGGCATGGCTGAGCACATCCGCCGCAGCTTCGAGATGGCGCGCAAGGGCTGAGCGAGTGTCTCAACCCCCGCGCGCTTTGAAGAGAGGCGACCTTCATCCGGAGCTGCGCAGGACCTACGGACTTGTCCCGGCCGTTCCGTTCCACAACCCACTCTTCCATTTCATCGTCAGGCTGCTGCAACGCTTGCGGTCCCGAAGAATCAAGCCCGTTGCGGGCGTCGTGATCGAGGACCGGCCGCTCAGCCATGGCGCGGTGCGGATCTATCGCCCACAAAGCGCGGCGAACGGCGCCGGCCTTTTATGGATCCACGGCGGCGGCTACATCATCGGCGATGTCTCCATCAGCGATCGCGAATGCATTGCGCTCGCCAAAGAGCTGGGTCTGGTCGTGGTATCGGTCGACTATCGACTGGCGCCGGAGCATCCCTTTCCTGCCGCACTGGATGATTGCTTCGAAGCCTGGCACTTCGTACAGGACCGCGCCGATGAGCTGGGCATCGACCGTCGCCGGATTGCCCTGGTCGGGCAAAGCGCCGGCGGCGGGCTGGCCGCAGCCCTGGCGCAGCGCATCGCCGACACGGGCGGCGTCCAGCCGGCCGCGCAGGTGCTGATGTATCCGATGCTGGACGATCGGACGGCAGCGGACACCGCACTTGACCCGCTTCGCCACTTCCTCTGGAACAACCGGAACAATCGTGGCGGATGGGGCTGGTACCTGGGTCAAACGCCCGGGCAGCCGGGTGTACCCGCTTACGCCGTGCCGGCACGCCGCGAGGATCTGTCGGGACTGCCGCCGGCCTGGATCGGCGTCGGTGAGCAGGACTTGTTCTACGCGGAAGACTGCGCGTATGCGCAGCGGCTGCAGGCGGCCGGCGTGCACTGCGTGCTTCATATTGGCCCGCAGGCGCCGCATGCCTACGACCTCATCGTGCCGCAGTCATCGGTCGCCCAGGCCTTCGTGCAAGAGCATTACCGGTTCCTGCGCGAGCAGTTCCGGCTCTAGAAACCCGGGCAGCCTTGGCAACATGGGCGGCACCGCCGCGGCCGGACTGTTTGCAGAACCGGCCGGCGGCGTTGTCCCTTATCCTCTTCACCCCACGCACAGCCGCCAGCGCTCCTCATTGCCGTGAGCATCACCCGACTGCCCCCGCTCAACGCCCTGCGTGCCTTCGAGGCGGTGGCGCGGCATCGCAGCTTCCGCAAGGCGGCGGCAGAGCTGTTCGTGACGCCTGCCGCAGTCACGCACCAGATCAAGGCGCTGGAGGAGCTGCTCGGCGTCGAACTGTTCCGCCGGCTGCCGCGGCGCATCGAGCTGGCGCCCGCGGCACAGGCCGCCTTGCCGGTGTTCGAGCGGGCGTTCCAATTGCTCGCACGCGGCGTCAGCGAATTGCGCGATTTTGGCCGCCGGCCGCGGCTGACGGTGCGCATGACATCGACCTTCGCCTCGCGCTGGCTGATGCCGCGGCTGCACAACTTCCTGGCGATGCACGAGGGCATCGACGTGCGCGTCCTGGCGGGCGGTAATCTGCTCACGGCCGCGGCGGACGACGGCGACCGGGAGTCGAAACCCGAGCCCGACATCGACATCCGCTTCAGCAACCGGCCAGCCGGCGAGCACGTGGACCTGCTGTTCACGGTGGACATAGTGCCGATGTGTCATCCGCGGCTGCTCAAGCAGGGACCGCACCCGCTGCAGACGCCGGGCGACCTGCGGCACCACACGCTGCTGCACGGCGACACGCATATCCAAGACCGCAGCCGCTCGGCCTGGGGTCAATGGTTGCGGCGCGCCGGCGTGACGAACGTGGACCCGCGCCGCGGCCTGCAGTTCGACCACTCGACGCTGGCGCTGGATGCGGCAACCGACGGGCTGGGCGTGACCCTGGCCACGCCGCTGTTCGCGTCGGATGAACTCGAGCGCGGCGACGTCGCCGTGGCTTTTCCGCTGGCGATCACGCTGGACCGCGCGTATTACGCGATCACGACGGATACCTCGGCCAGCAGGCCGGAGATCGCCGCATTCCGGCAGTGGCTCCTGCAGGAAGCCGAGCTGGATGCGCAAAGAGCGCAGCAGTCGACCAAAAAAAAGAGGCCGCGGGGGAGGCGGCCTCAAAAGTGATCCCTTAGCGGGATCTGGAGGAGATCGTTGGCGCCGGCGAACCCCGGCGCGGATGGTTTCAGCGCCGCTGTTCAGCGAAGCGGCGGGCGTCGACGACGGAGTCGGCCACTTCCAGCGCGGCGGTTGCGAGCAGGCTGACAGCGACACTCAGGACCACAGTCATTCCAAACATTTGAGCACCTTGCGTTTGAGCACCATCCAGTGCGTGCAAGGTAACAATCTTGTTGCAGCGCAACAATTGATATGTATTCAGCGGACCGTTTATAAAAACTAAACCGACAACGAGCCTTGGCGGTGGCTTACGCGGATGAGCCATCGCCCAGCTGCAGCGGATCCTGTGTCGTCAATCAAGCCGCCTTGGAGTGGTGGGAGAACATCTTCATCAGGTCGCCCGAGGTCACCGGTCGCAGCGTCTCGCCC
>JBAZXW010000012.1:0-109120 GCA_041659605.1 Sinimarinibacterium sp.
CAGGCGAAGATGCGCGCAGCCATGCGCTGGTCCTCGAAAACCGGCAGGGACTCGTCGAAGCCGCCGAGCATGTCGAAATGCCGGTGCGCGATCAGCAGCCCCTGGTCGCCGTTGATGGTGTACGGACGATTGCTGGCGCTCTTGGCTTCGAGGAAGCGGAAGAACCCATCGTGACCTGCCTCGTCGCGCGCGAAGCGCAAGGCAAAATGGCCGGCGACGACGGTGTCTCCCGATGCCTCCGCGTGCAGCGCGACCAGCGCGTCGCGCAGCAGGCCGGGGTCTTCAAGCTGGGAATCGGCGTGCAGAAACAGCAACCACTCGCCGCTGGCGGTGCGCGCGCCGGCGTTCATCTGCCAGCCGCGACCGCGACCGCAATCGATCACGGTGGTCCCGCGCGCGCGCGCCAGTTCCACGGTGCCGTCGTCGGAACCGCCGTCGGCAATCACGCATTCGAGGTCGATGCCCTGCTGGGCGCGCAGCGCGTCGAGCAGCGCCGGCAGCGCCTCGCGCTCGTTGAGCGTCGGGATGATGACGGACAGTCGGCCGGCGACGCTCACTGCAGAGGCGCGATCCACGCCGCGCGCAGGCCGCGGCGCGCGCGGATCGCCTGGATGGCCGGCGCCGCGTCGCTCTTGCTCGGGTACTGTCCGCTGACCACGCGATAAGTGAGCCCGCCTTCATCACGCGCGACCTTCATCAGGCGCGCATCGAGGCCGGCGGCGCGCAGGCGTGCCGCCTCCTTCTCGGCGGCGGCCTCCTCCGGCAGCGAGGCGAGCACGATGGTCCAGTCGCCGATCCCTTCGTCCGGCGCCGAGACCAGGGGCGCTGCCGGCTCCGCGACCGGCTCCGCAGTCAGCGCCGCAGCCGGCGCAGAGGACGCCGCGTTGGGCACCGGCTCCAGGCCCTGCTCAGGCCGGGAGCGGGCGCCGGCTTCCGCGTCCGGCCGCGGCTCGGTCGCGGCCATCGACGCCACCCACTGCATCGTCGGGTCGCCGGGGAATGCGGTCAGATTGAGGCGAGGCGCCATCGCACTGGCGGAATTCGCGTTCTGCTCCAGCAGCCCCGACGCGGCGGCACGCAAGCAATATCCGGGCTCGTCCAGGCGGCGCGAGCCGAACGGCCCCTGCAGCTCGATTGCGCCGGACAGCAGGCAGACCTCCTCGACGTCGTTGCTGCGCTCGATCCAGATTTCCGCGCCGAACACGCGCAACCTGAGCGCCCCCATGTTGATCCGCAGATCGGCCGGCGGAAGCTGCTGTTGCGAGCGCGCATTGATGCGCGCGGTGCCGTACTCCAGGATCAGCCGTGCGAGCCCGCTGCGCGCCGGCAGATCCTCGGCTTCGATGCTGTGCACGTACAGCGCGGACTCGACGCCCAGCGTGAGCGCACCGACCGGCGGCAGGTGCAGGACGATATGACCGTCCGCGCCGGTGCGGACGCGATCGCCGGCCACGACCGGCTCGGCGACGCGCAGGCTGGCGCTCGCCTGCTCCGATTCGCGTGTCGCGCTGCCGTCCAGACGCACGACGTCGAAGCGCCGATCCTCGGCCTGCGCCGTCACGGCCGCCAGCAGTGCAAGCCCGGCGGCTGTGCGCGCAGATGCTCCGGCAATCATCACGAGCTTGGCCCCCGCAGTTCGGCAGTCCGCCTGCCGTCGGCCGCAAGCGTATGTCGAAAGCGCGCCACTGTCAGCCCGGGCTCGATCAAACGCTCTCTGGTTTTTTGCGGCCTGCTTCAATACGATGGCGCCGCGGATACGACCGCCGTCCGTTTCCATGCCAGAACCATCCGAACCTCCCCAAGTTGAAGTGAATGTCGGCGGACTCCGATCCGCCGCAGCCGCATGAGCGGCATCGTCGTCGTCGACCAGCGTTCCGACTGGCCGGTGGACATTCCCGGCATCGAGGTCGTGACCGCGTGGGACTATCTCACGCAGGAGCTGCACACGCGCGCGCGGCGTGTGCGCGTCTACAACCTGTGCCGCTCGTTCGCCTACCAGTCCAGCGGCTACTACGTGTCGCTGCTCGCCAGTGCACGCGGGCACAAGCCGCTGCCGGAAATCACGACGATCCAGGACCTCAAGCTCGCGGAGTCGCCGAGCATCATCAACGACGAGGTCGAGGAGCTGATCCAGCATTCGCTGGCGCGCATCGGCTCGGCCGAGTACGTGATGAACGTCTACTTCGGCGAAAGCCTGGCCAAGCGCCACGAACGCCTCGCCCGCGCGCTGTTCAACCAGTTCCCGGCGCCGCTGCTGCAGGCCAAGTTCGTCTATCGCGGCGAGGAATGGCGTGTCGAGTCCCTGGGGCCGATCGCCCTGGGCGAGGTGCCGGCTTCGCACCACGAAGTGCTGTACGAGGCCGCGCGCGACTACTTCGCGCTCAAGCGTTCGCCGCGGCGCCGGCGCGAGCCCTCGCGCTACGACCTGGCGATTCTCGTGAACGACGATGAGAAGGAGCCGCCGTCGAACGCGCGCGCGCTCAAGCTGTTCGAGAAGTCCGCCGAGGATCTGGGCTTCGATGTCGAGTTCATCGACAAGAGCGATTACGGTCACGTCGCCGAGTTCGACGCGCTGTTCATCCGCGAGACCACCGCGGTCAACCATCACACCTACCGCTTTGCGCGGCGGGCGGCGCGTGAAGGCCTGGTCGTCGTCGATGACCCGCTGTCGATCCTGCGTGCGGCGAACAAGGTGTTCCTCGCCCAGCTGATGGAGCGTCATCGCATCCCGCAGCCGAAGACCATGCTGATCCACTCGCGCAACGTCAAGCAGGTCGCGACCGAGCTGGGCTTCCCGTGCGTGCTCAAGCAGCCGGACTCGCAGTTCTCCAAGGGCGTGATCAAGGTCGAGAGTGCGGCCGAGCTCAAGGCCAAAGCCAGCGACATGCTGGAGCGCTCGGACCTGATCATCGGCCAGAGCTTCGAGCCGACCGATTACGACTGGCGTGTCGGCGTGCTCGACGGCCAGCCGCTCTACGCCTGCCGCTACTTCATGGCCAAGGACCACTGGCAGGTGGTCAAGCGCGCCGGCAACGGCGCCAAGGAAGAGGGCAATCACGAAACCCTTGCGGTCGAGGACGTGCCGGCGCCGGTGCTCAACACCGCCGTGCAGGCGGCGCGCGCGGTCGGCAACGGCCTCTACGGCGTCGACCTCAAGCAGTTCGGCAAGGTCGTCAAGGTCATCGAGGTCAACGACAACCCGAACGTCGATTACGGCGTCGAGGATCTGGTGCTCAAGGAAGCGTTGTACCGGCGCATCATGGAGTACTTCATCAAGCGCCTCGAAGCGCGCACGCGCACGTGAGCCGCCGGGCGCCGGGCGCGGTGCGGATCCGTCGCGCGCGCCCGGCCGATGCCGCGGCGATTCTGGCGCTGGAGGATGCGTTTCCGTCCGACCGCATGTCGGCGCGCAGCGTGCGTCGCTTCCTGTCCGCAGCGACGGCGCGCGCGGTGATCGCCGATCGGGATGGCGCGGTCGCCGGTGCGCTGATTCTGTTGTTGCGGCGCAACAGCCGGTGGGGGCGGATCTATTCGGTGGTCGTCGACCCGCGCCATCGCGGCCTGGGTCTTGGCCGGCGGCTGGTCGAGGCCGCCGAAACGCTGGCGCGGCGCGAAGGCTGCACCGGCGTCGGCCTGGAAGTCCGCGCCGACAACGATCCTGCGCGCAAGCTCTATCGTTCGCTGGGCTATGCCGAGGCCGCCGCGCTGCCGGCTTACTACCAGGATGGTGCGCCGGGCATCCGCCTGCGCAAGCCGTTCGGCTGAAGTGTGCGAATTTGCCGCTAGATGGATGCGGCAAACTGATCTATCGTAGTCTCCTGCTTGGAGGAGAATAACGATGAAACATGCATTGCCGATCGCGGCGGTTCTGATGTTCGTGGCTCTGCCGCTGGCCGCGAAGGTCAGCCCCGAAGAGGCCGACCGCCTCAAGACCACGCTGACGCCGATGGGCGGAGAGCGCGCCGGCAACAAGGACGGCAGCATTCCGGAGTGGAGCGGCGGTTTCGCGACGTCGCCGTCGTGCTACCAGGGCCTGGGCACCCGCTACTGCGATCCGTTCCCCGAAGACAAGCCGCAGTTCACGATCACGGGGCAGAACTACAAGCAGTACGCGGACAAGCTCGGCGACGGCCAGAAGGCCATGTTCGAGAAGTTCCCGGCGTCCTACAAGATGCCGGTGTTCCAGACGCGGCGGACGGCGGTGTATCCGGACTTCGTCAACGAGGCGACCCACAAGAACGCGCTGGAAGCTGAGCTCGGCGGCGGCGGCGAGGCGCTGGTCAACGCAATCGTCGGCGTGCCGTTCCCGATTCCCAAGTCGGGCGTCGAGCCGGTGTGGAACCACAAGGTGCGCTATCGCGGCCAGAGCGGCCGCCGCTGGAACAACCAGGCGGCGGTGACGAGCAGCGGCGACTTCAACCTGGTGACGCTGCGCGAGGACGTGTTCTTCCCGTACTCACAGAAGGACGCGACGCCGGATGGGCTCGACAACGTCATCATCTACTTCCTGCAGATCGTCACGCAGCCGCCGCGCCTGGCCGGCACGATCACGCTGGTTCACGAGACGATGGACCAGGTCAAGGAACCGCGCCGCGCCTGGCAGTACAACCCCGGGCAGCGCCGCCTGCGCCGCGCCCCCAACGTCGCCTACGACAATCCGGGCACCGGTGCCGACGGCCTGCGCACCAACGACCAGACCGACACCTTCAACGGCGCCACCGACCGGTACACCTGGAAGATCGTCGGCAAGAAGGAGATGTACATCCCGTACAGCTCGTACCGGATCCACAGCGACCAGTACAAGTACAAGGACATCATCCAGAAGGGACACATCAACCAGGATCTGACGCGCTACGAGCTGCACCGCGTGTGGATCGTCGAAGGCGAGGTCAAGCCGACGACGACGCACATCTACGCCAAGCGTCGTTTCTACCTCGACGAGGACACCTGGCAGATCGCGCTGGTCGATATCCACGACCGCCGCGGCGCGATGTGGCGCTGGCAGGAGGCGCATCAGTTCCAGGCCTACGACCAGCCGTTCCCGGGCATCGCGATCGAGACGATCTATGACCTGCAGAACAACCGCTACCTGGCGCAGGTGATGAACAACGAGGATCCGGAAACCAAGGAGATGCCGTTCGTGCCGTCGTACTACGATCCGTCCAACGTGCAGAAGCAGGCGACGAAGTAGCAACGGCGCAGGGTGGGCTGAGCCGCAGGCGAAGCCCACCGTTGGCGCTCACAAACGAAAAAGGCCGGCGAAAGCCGGCCTTTTTCTACTGCGGTGCAGCGCGTTACTTCTTCGCGTCCTTCTTGGCGTCCGCCTTCTCGACCGAGATCAGCTCGACTTCGAAGACCAGCGCTTCGTTGGGGCCGATCTTCACGCCGGCGCCGCGCTCGCCGTAGGCGAGGTTCGACGGGATGTAGAACTTGTACTTCGCACCCGGCGTCATCAGCTGCACGCCCTCGGTCCAGCCCGGGATCACGTTGGCGAGCGGGAAGGTCACCGGCTGGCCGCGCGAGTAGGAGCTGTCGAACTCCTCGCCGCTGATCAGCGTGCCCTTGTAGTGCACAGTGACGCGGTCTTCGGCGGTCGGCTTGTCGCCCTTGCCTTCGGTCATCACTTCGTACTGCAGGCCCGAAGCGGTGGTCTTCACGCCTTCCTTCTTGCCGTTCTCGGCGAGGAAGGCCTCGCCTTCCGCCTTGGCCTTGTCGGCCTGCGCGGCGCGCTCGGCCTTCTGGCGCTCCTGCATCTTCTTGGCGACGGTGTTCTTGATCTCTTCGCGCGCGGCGTCGTCGAGCTTGGGCGTGGTGCCCGCGAAGGCGTCGTCGAGGCCGGCCTTGAGCGCGGCGATGTCGACGTCGTCCTTGACCGGCTGCAGCGACTTGCCGAGATCGACGCCGATCGCGTAGCCGAATTTCTGTCCGTCGGTGTCCAGCGTCGCCGGGGCGACCGGCTCCTGACCCTGCTTCGTGCAACCTGCCATCAGCGCCAGCGCAAGCGCGGTCGCCGTCAACTTGAATGACTTGTTCATGACTCCCCGGGGATACGAAAAAAGGGGCTCAACGCCCCAGCCGGCGCCGATTATAGCGCGCGCCCGGATACTGACCAGACCGCCGTTCAGGCGGCGGTCAGGAACCGTCCGCGGCCTTGACTGCCTCCGGTTGCTTGCGGCGCGACAGCAGCTGCAGCAGCATCTGCCGCGATTCGTCGGAGAGCAGTTCCTGCGAGCGTTCGGCGATACGGTCGATGCGCGCATCGACGGTCAGCCCGCGCTCGCCGGTCTCGGCGACCAGGCCGATCTCGATCAGCGTGTTCAGGTAGCCGCGGAACAGCGCCTTGTCGAAGAACTCCGGCGCGTCGCGCCCGGTCAGGATCGCCATGCGCTCGGCGAGCAGGCGGCAGTCCTCCTCGAAGCGCTCGCGCTGCAGATCCTGCTGACTGCGACGCTCTTCCGCGAGCAGCAGCGCGGTCATGCAGTAGCGCTCCAGCGTTTCGCCGAGCACGCGGCTGAGCATCGCCAGGGTCGAATAAGCCGGCTGACCGGCATCGGGTCGGCGCAGGCGCTCGCCTTCGCGGGTCAGCAGGCCGAGCTGCACCATCACTTCCAGCCAGCGCCGCGTCACCGCTTCGGTCTCATCCAGGCTCCAGCGCAGGAAGAACTCGGTGCGCAGGAACGGATACAGCGCGCGCACGCCGGTGACGATGACTTCGTCGGACAGCAGCAGGCGCGTGCGGAAGAAGTTGGCGATCAGCGACGGGATCGCGAACAGGTGCTGGATGTTATTGCGGTTGTAGGTCAGCGCGACGGCATCGCGCGCGGCGATGCCGTACAAATCGCCCCAGGGATGCGGCACGCGCACGACGCGCGCGATCGCCGCGCTGATGTCGACGATCGCGCGCGGCGCTGTTTCGGGGATGTGCTGGTGCTCGCCATAAGGGTTGCCCTTGAGCAGCCAGACCAGATGGCCGATCTGCTCGACCAGTTCATCCTCGGAGACGACGCGCTCCGGCGCCGACAGCAGGGCGAGCGCGGCAAAGCCGGTCGGATTGGCGACGGCGGCGGCGTTGATGCGCCGCGCGTTTTCCAGCGCCAGATCGGCGACGAAACGCTTGAAGCCCTCGGGCAATGCGCGCTCGTCGTCTGCTGCGCCGAAGTGCGCGCGCCAGTCCGGCAGGTTGCGGTCGGCGTAGTCCTGCAACTGGATCGGCTCGCCGAAATTGATGTAGGCCTTGCCGTAGGAGCGGCCGAGAATCTTGCCGGCCTTGAGCAAGCCCTCGGCCGATTCCTTCTGCTTCTTGGCGCCGCGCAGTTCCTTGGAATAGCTGCCGACTTCCCAGCAGCGGTCGTAACCGATGAACACCGGCACCAGCAGCACCTTGCGCGTGCTCTGCTTGAGCCCCGCTTCGATCACCATCGACAGCAGGCCGGTCTTGGGCGCGAGCAGGCGGCCGGTGCGGCTGCGCCCGCCTTCGGGAAAGAACTCGATCGAGTAGCCGCGCTGGATCAGCGAGTCGACGTAGGCGCGGAACACCGCGGTGTAGATGCGGTCGCCGGAAAAGCTGCGGCGCATGTAGAACGCGCCGCAGCGGCGCAGCAACCCGCCGACCGGCCAGAAGTTCAGGTTCACGCCAGCGGCGATGTGCGGCGGCACCAGGCCGGCGTGGTACAGCGAGTACGACACCAGCAGGTAGTCCGCATGCGAGCGGTGCGAGGGCATGTAGATGATCTCGTACTGCTGCGCCCACTCGCGCACGCGGTCGAGACCGCGCACGTCGATGCCCGAGAACACGCGCTTGAAGACGATCAGGTTGAGGAAGCGTTCGAGGAAGCGCAGGCTCGCGGTCGAATAGTCGGCGGCGATCTCCTCGGCGCACTTGCGCGCATGGGCGCGCGTTTTTTCCAGTGACTGCCCCGACCCGGACTGGCGATTGCCAGTCTCCTGTTCGATCGCGCGCGTCACTCCCGGCGCGGCAAGCAGCGACTCGATGACCACGTGGCGGCGCAGCAGCGTCGGTCCCAGCGCCGCGGTACGCGCGCGCAGGAAGTGGAAGTGCAGCGCGCGCGTGAGCTTGCGGATCGCGGTGGTCGCGTCCGGGCCCCTGTCCATCTGCTCGCGGAACGACAGCGGCAGGCCGAAGTTGGCGAACACGTTGCGGCCGTGCGCCAGCATGATGAAGAACTTGCGCAGGCGGCCAGCCTGGATGCTGTCGGCGAAAATCAGCTTGAACCAGCTGGTCTCCGAGCCGGGATCGCGACCCCAGAAGATCGACACCGGGACGATCTGGGCCTCGAACGAATGGGTGGCGACGCCGGTTTCGATCAAGCGCAGCAGGTCGGAGTTGCGCACCCGCGTTTCCAGCAGCGCCGGCATGTAGACCACGCCGGCGCGCTCCGGCGTCGGGAAATTCGAACCGGTGCGGCTGGGCGGCGGCAGACCGAGCTCCTTGCAGATGCGGTCGAGCACGAAGTAGTCGACCCACGACCGGTTCGACAGCACGTAGACGACCGGCTTGGCGGGATCGAGCTTGAGCCCGTCCAGCAGCGGATACGGCGCAGTGCGGTAGATGATCGAACGGCCGAACGGCCGGAACAGCCACCACACGAGTTCGTACAGGACCCGGTTCAGCAACGCGCGCATGAGTCTCCCGATGTTCGGCCCTCCGCGCAGTTACGCGGACCCCAACGTCCGGGTTGATGTAACGCCCCCGGTCGGGCCAATGATCTGTTTCAATGCCGGCAGTGTAACCCACGACTTGTGACGATCATGACCGACGGCGCCCCTTCTGCCGCGCCCATCGATGCCGCGCGCGTCCGCGAAGTGCGCCGCCGCGCCGAAGCCCTGTCGCGCCTGCTCGATACCGCGTTTCGCATTCCCGGGACGCGAATCCGCTTCGGCATCGACGCATTGATCGGCCTGATTCCGGGCATCGGTGACGCTGCCGGCATCATCCTGGGGGGCTGGTTTCTGCTCGAAGGGCTGCGGACCGGCGCGCCGTCCGGCGTGCTGGCACGTATGGCCGCCAACATCGCCGTTGATGCGCTCGCAGGCTTCGTGCCGGTGCTCGGCGATGCCGTCGATGTCGCGTTCAAGGCCAATCGCCGCAACGCGCGGCTGCTCGAGGCGCATCTGGACCGCCTCGAAGGCCGCACGCCGGAGCCGCGGAGTTGGAGCGATTACGCGCTGGGCGCGGCCATCGTCATCGGCGCCGGCCTGGCCCTGTATGGTGGCTGGAACCTGCTCGCCCGCCTGTTTTGAAAGTCGGGGCCATGGATGGCTCCGACTTGCACAGGACGTGCATGCTGAGGGAATACACCCATGCAGGCTTTCCCGCGCGGCGGGCATAGTGCCGCCGCCGTCACACGACCGGAAACACAATGACCGAAAAGACCTGGGCCGGACATCCGCGCGGCCTCGCCACGCTGTTCATGACCGAATTCTTCGAGCGCTTCACCTATTACGGGATGCGCGCGCTGCTGATTCTGTTCCTGACCGCGGCGGTGACGGCGGAGAACGCCGGCTTCGGTATTCCGCGCGAGTCGGCCGGCGCGATCTACGGGCTCTACACCGGCGCGGTCTACCTGTTCTCGCTCCCGGGCGGCTGGATCGCGGACCGTCTGATCGGCCAGCGCAAGGCCGTGTTCGTCGGCGGCGTGCTGATCATGCTCGGCAACTTCACGCTGTCGATCCCGGCGAATCCGCCGGTGTTCTACCTGGGCCTGGCGATCATCGTGATGGGCGTCGGCCTGCTCAAGCCGAACATCTCGGCGATTGTCGGCGAGCTGTACAAGGGCCAGCCGGGCGCGCGACGCGACGCCGGCTTCTCGATCTTCTACATGGGCATCAACCTGGGCGCGTTCATCGCACCGCTGATCGCAGGCACGATCGGCGAGGCCTGGTCCTGGCGCGGCGGCTTCTTCTGCGCCGGACTGTTCATGGGACTCGGTCTGCTGCAGTACAAAATGACCGAGGGCTATCTGGGCGAGGCCGGCCTGCGGCCGCATGCGTCCAGCGAGGCCGAGCGCGCGAAGGGCTGGAAGCTGCTGGCCGGCGCCGCTGCGGCAGTGATCGCACTGGTCGGCCTGCTGTTCACCGGCGTGATTCCGGTCGGTGTGAAGCAGCTCGCGCAGTTCGTCGGCAGTGGCATGGTCGCGCTGGCCTTCGTGTTCTTCGGCTATGTGCTGATCTTCGCCGACATCACCCGCGAGGAGCGCGGCCGCGTCGCGGTGATCGCGATCTTCTTCCTGTGCGCGGCGCTGTTCTGGGCCGGCTTCGAGCAGGCGGCAACAACCTTCAACCTGTTTGCGCAGGACTACACCGACCGCTCGGCGCTCGGCAGCTGGTTCCCGGACGCGATGCATCCGGCGTCCTGGTACCAGTCGGCGAACCCGCTCTACATCATCCTGCTGTCACCGTTCTTCGCCTGGCTGTGGGTGACGCTGGGCAAGCGCAACCTCGATCCCTCGGCGCCGGCCAAGTTCGGCCTGGGGCTGGTGCAACTGGGCTTGGGCTTCGTGGTCATCATGTGGGCTGCCGAGCTGGTCATTTCCAGCGGCGGCAAGGTCGCGCCGACCTGGTTGCTGCTGACCTATCTGGTACATACCACCGGCGAGCTATGCTTGTCGCCGGTGGGGCTGTCCAATGTCACCAAGCTGTCGCCGCCGCGCTACGTCGGCCAGATGATGGGCACCTGGTTCCTCGGCGCCGCGGTCGGTAATCTCGCCGCCGGCCTGATCGGCGGCCACGTCGGTTCCGGCAGTGTCGACGACATGCCGAACCAGTTCCTGCAGATGGCGCTGATCGGCGGCGGCGCGGGCATTACGGTGCTGCTGTTCAGCGGCGTGATCAAGAAGCTCATGGGTTCGGCGGCCAACTGAGCCCCGGACCGTTTTCGATTCGAAGAGGAAGGATGCGATGCGCAAGACCCTGATCTGTGCTGCGGCAGCCACGCTGCTGCTGAGTGCCTGCGGCAAGAAGGACGAAGCGACGGCTCCGGTGGCGGCCACCCCGGCCGGACCGACCGCCGCCGAAGCCGATGCCTTCGTCGCCAGCGTCAACGA
Source organism: Sinimarinibacterium sp. (assembly GCA_041659605.1). GTDB lineage: Bacteria > Pseudomonadota > Gammaproteobacteria > Nevskiales > Nevskiaceae > Solimonas. Next base: position 11,064 of record JBAZXW010000012.1, read on the forward strand.
CGACTACCGCAAGCTGCTGCCGTACCTGAACTCGGCGCAGTGGGCGCAGGCGACCTACATCACCGATGACACGCAGATGATCGCGTCGCGCGCCAACGAGGAGTGGCTGGAATACCTCAGCCGCAAGGTGCAGGAGTCCAAGCGCTTCAACGACGTCGAGGCTTCGCCCGACACCGAGCGCGGCATGCTCGCGCTCAAGCTGTCGACCGCCAATCCGGCGCCCAGCGATGCCACCAAGCGCGCCGAGCTGGCCAAGATCCTGTCGAAGATGGAAGCCAACTACGGCTCCGGCAAGTGGTGCAAGACCGACGGCCAGTGCCTGAGCCTCCCGGAGATCGAAAAGATCGTCAACGACCCGACTGCGAGCCCGGAGACGCGCGCCGAGGCCTGGGCCGGCTGGCACGCGACGTCGAAATCGATCCGCCCCGACTACCAGCGCTTTGTCGAGCTGGGTAACGAGGGCGCCAAGGAGCTGGGCTTCGCCAACCTCGGCGAGATGTGGCGCGCCGGCTACGACATGTCGCCGGTGGAGTTCGACGCCGAAGTCGAACGCCTGTGGACGCAGGTCAAGCCGCTGTACGACGCGCTGCACTGCAACGTGCGCGCCAAGCTCAACGCCCAGCTCGGCGACGCCGTCGTACCCAAGGACGGCCTGATTCCGGCGCATCTGCTCGGCAACATGTGGGCGCAGCAGTGGAGCAACATCTATCCGCTGGTGGAGCCGTACCCCTCGACCGGCAAGGGTGGCGTCGGTTCGCTCGACGTCACCGCCGCGCTCAAGGAGCGCCGCGACACCGAGTACAAGAAGCGCGTCGCCGAGTTCAAGGGCAAGCCGACGGCGCTGGATCTGGCCGAGATCGAGCACCAGGCCGACGCGGCGATGGCGGTCAACATGACCAAGATGGCCGAGGACTTCTACACCTCGCTCGGCTTCCCCAAGCTGCCGGATTCGTTCTGGGAGAAGTCGCTGCTGGTCAAGCCGCGCGATCGCGACGTGGTCTGCCACGCCAGCGCCTGGGACATGAACATGCAGGGCGACGTGCGCATCAAGCAGTGCATCGAGCCGGACGAGGACCAGCTGACGACGATTCACCACGAGCTCGGCCACCTCTACTACGATCTGATGTACAACCCGCTGCCGCCGCTGTTCCAGGGCGCCGCGCATGATGGTTTCCATGAGGCGATCGGCGACACGGTGACGCTGTCGATGACACCCGAGCATCTGCACAAGATCGGCCTGGTGCCCGAGCAGAAGGCCGATCCGAAGGCCGTGATCAACTCGCAGATGAAGCTGGCGCTGGACAAGATCGTGTTCCTGCCCTGGGGCAAGCTGGTCGACCAGTGGCGCTGGAAGGTGTTCGCCGGCGAGATCAAGCCCGAGGACTACAACGCCGGCTGGTGGCAGTTGCGCGAGCAGTACCAGGGCGTGAGCCCGCCGCTGGCGCGCGCCGAGTCCGACTTCGATCCGGGTGCCAAGTACCACATCCCCGGCAACACGCCGTACACGCGCTACTTCCTCGCCTTCATCCTGCAGTTCCAGTTCCAGAAAGCGCTGTGCGACGCCTCCGGCTTCGAGGGCCCGCTGCACGAGTGCGACATCTACGGCAACGCCGAGGCCGGCAAGCGCTTCATGGACATGCTGGCGCAGGGTGCGAGCCGGCCGTGGCCGGAGACGCTGGAGAAGCTCACCGGCACGCGCGAGATGGACGGCAGCGCGCTGATCGAATACTTCGCGCCGCTGATGGACTACCTCGCCGAACAGAACAAGGGACTCTCCTGCGGCTGGGGCGCGGACAAGACCTGATCGCCCGACCGGCGGTAGCAAAGGCGGCGCAAAAGGCGGTGCTCAAGGCACCGCCTTTTTGCTGGGCGCCGCACGCGCGAGAGGGCATCGCAGGCACCATCCCACTCGTCAGGCGGCGGCGGCCTGATGTCGCCGCTCAACGACAGTCGCACCGTGAATGCGGGCATCGTGGCTGCCACCCTGGCCGTGATTCGGACCTTGCCGGATGAATCATCCCGCCGTACAGACTCTTGGCGACGACCACAGCGTATTGCCCCGCGCCGTCCTTGACCGCGTGCGACAGGCGTTGGTCATCGACGACGACGATTTCGTCTGCAAGGTCGTCGCCGGCCAGCTGCGCAGCCTGGGGATCGAGAAAGTTGCGACTTCGGCCGGCGGACCGGATACGGTGCGGCTGCTCAACGAGGGCGGGCCGTTCGACCTGATCGTCTCCGACCTGTGCATGCCCAAGTTCGACGGCATCCAGCTGATGCGTCTGGTCGCGGCGCGCCAGAGCAAGGCTGCCGTGCTCTACATCAGCTCGTCCGGGCATAAGCTGCTGGCGGCGGCGCGCGACCTGGCCGCGGAGCGCGGACTGCGCGTGCTGCAGGTGCAGGAGAAGCCGGTCGTTCGCGAGCGCCTGCGCGACGCCTTGCTGGAACTGCGCACCGACACGTCGGCCCCGTCCCGCAAGGGCGGTGCCGCCACCGCGGCGCCGAGTGTCGCCGAGCTGCGCCAGGCCATCGCGGACTACGAGATCCAGGTGTACGTGCAGCCGCAGATCGACGCGCGCAGCGGCGAGCTGCACGGCGTCGAGGCGCTGGCGCGCTGGCCCAGCGCGAAGTACGGCCCGGTGTCGCCGGAATATTTCGTCGCGCTCGCCGAAGCCAACGAGCTGATCGACGATCTGACCGAGATGGTGCTGAAGAAGTCGCTGTTTGCCTGCGCGAAATGGGTCGGCGCCGGGCTCGACACGCACATCTCGGTGAATTCACCGGTGGCGTCGATGTCCAATCTGATCCTGCCGGACACCATCGTCGCGCAGCTGGAGCGCCTCGATCTGCGCCCGGACCAGCTATCGATGGAAATCACCGAGACCGGATTTCTCAAGGATCAGCAGAAGGCGCTCGATGTCCTCACGCGTCTGCGCCTGCGCGGCATTGGTCTGGCGATCGACGACTTCGGTTGCGGCCACTCGACCTTCCAGCAACTGCGGCGCATGCCCTTCAACGAACTCAAGATCGACCGCTCCTTCGTGCTCGGCATGTTCGTCGAGCGCGATGCGCGCAGCATCGTGCGCTCCAGTCTTGAACTGGCGCGCGAACTCGAGATGTACGCCGTCGCGGAAGGCGTCGAGACCAGCGCGCATGCCGCGGCGCTGGCGCAGCTGGGCTGCGAGGTGCTGCAGGGCTATTACCTGTCGCGGCCGTTCCCGGCCGATCAGCTGCCGGCGTGGTGGCGGAAGAACGGCAACCGGCTGCGCGACCTGGCGCAGCGCGGCTGGGCCGACGGCTGACGCGTCACGCGCAAATCACACGGGCGCGCGCGGCCGATCGGGGCGTCAACGGGCCGTGTTGCCGAGCCGTTCCCGGAACCAGCGACGGATCGAGCCTGGGCCAACGCCATGCACGCGCTTGAAGGCCTTGCGGAACGCGGCTTCCGTTTCGTAGCCGACGCGCTCGGCCGCATTGGCCACGGAGATCTGTGGATTGCGCAGCAGCAGCTCGGCCTGGGTCATGCGCCAGCGCGTCAGGTATTCGATCGGCGTGGTGCCGACCAGCTCTGAAAACCTCTGCGCGAAACTGGCGCGGGACATGCCGATGCGTTTTCTCACCGACCGCGACAATCGCGCCGCGGCCTGCCTGGGCATCCTCGCCGAGAACGGCCTGCCCATGGGCATGCAGGCGCTCGGCTATGACTCGGACGTGCCGCTGCCGACGGTGTTCATCACCGCGACCGGCGGGCGCGTGGTCTACAGCGACCTGACCGAAAACTACCGCATCCGTCCGGAGCCGGCCGAGTTCATCGCCGCGCTCGATCGCGCCGGCCTCTGAGATCAAGGTCGCCACGATGCTCAAACGTGCACTGCTGCTGGCTCTGATCGTCGGCGTCATCGCCGCGTTCTTCGGCGTGGCCTGGGGCACTGTGCTGGTCTCGTTCGCGTCGACGCTATCGAGCATCTGTCATACGACTGGATGCTCAACGCGGACTAGACGTCATGGCGGATACTCGACGCCGGCGTCAGGATGATGGCTCACTGGTCGGGACTTCAGGTGGCCAGTTCGTTCAGCGCAGCCTTAACGGAGAACTGACATGGCTTACCGACCCGGTCCACTCACGACGATGACGATCCCGGCCCGACTGCCGCGGCAACTTGTGATTGCCACCCTCCTGTGCGTTGCGCTGTCGCAGGCCATGGCGGCCGAATCGCCGCTCGAGGCCGCGATCGGTGGCGGGCATCGCACGCCGGACTACACACAGCGCGACGCCGCGCGCCACCCGCGCGAAACGCTGGCGTTCTTCGGCGTGAAGCCGGACATGACCGTCGTCGAGATCTGGCCCGGCGGCGGCTGGTACACGGAGATGCTCGCGCCGCTGCTGCGCGAGCGCGGCAAGTTCTACGCCGCGCACTTCAATGCGGACTCGACCTCGAAGTACTACCGCGAGAGCCGCGCGACCTTCGATGCCAAGCTTGCGGCCACGCCCGCGATCTACGACCGTGTCGTCGTCACGACCTTCAATCCCCCGCAGTACGTCGACATCGCGCCGCCCGGCAGCGCCGATCTGGTGCTGACCTTCCGCAACGTCCACAACTGGTACATGCGCGGCGGCGGTGACGAGCGGGTGATCCAGGCCTTCGAGGCGATGCACCGCGCGCTCAAGCCGGGCGGCGTGCTCGGCGTCGTCGATCACCGCCTGCCTGCAAGCCGAGCGCTCGAGGACCAGGAAGACAGCGGCTACATGCGCGAGGACTACGTCATCGCCATGGCGCAGCGTGCGGGCTTCGTGCTCGCCGCGAAATCCGAGATCAACGCCAACCCGAAGGACACGGCCAATCACCCCGAGGGTGTGTGGACGCTGCCGCCGACGCTGCGGCTCGGCGACGTCGACCGCGACAAGTATCAGGCGATCGGCGAGAGCGATCGCATGACGCTCAAGTTCGTGAAACCGAAGTCGTGACTAACCATGGCGCATGAATCGCCCTGGATGCGGCTGGCGCTCGCCCTCGTCGTCCTGGCGCTCTTCGCCTGCAGCGAGCCATCGGCGCCAGCGCCGACCCATGCTGACAGACTTCACGGCAAGCTGGTCATCACCGGGTCGAGCACGGTCGCACCGCTGGTGGCGGAGATCGGCAAGCGCTTCGAGTCGCTGCACCCCGATGTGCGCGTGGACGTGCAGACCGGCGGTTCGTCGCGTGGCATCGCCGACGCGCGCCAGGGCCTTGCGGACATCGGCATGGCGTCGCGCGCACTCAAGTCCGAGGAAAGCGATCTGCACGGATTTGCGATCGCGCGCGACGGCGTCGCGGTGATTCTCAATGCCGCGAATCCCGTGCCGGCGTTGACCGACGATCAGGTCGTCGCGATCTACACCGGGCGCATCACGCGCTGGAGCGAGGTCGGCGGCGCCGACGCGCCGATCACGGTGGTCAACAAGGCCGAAGGGCGTTCCACGCTCGAGCTGTTCCTGCATTACTTCAAGATCGAATCGCCCGCCGTGAAGGCGCACGTCGTGATCGGCGACAACGAGCAGGGCATCAAGACCGTGGCCGGAAATCCCGACGCGATCGGCTACGTTTCGGTCGGTGCGGCCGAGTACAGCGCGGCCCATGGCGTGCCGATCAAACTGCTGCCGATGAAGGGTGTCGTTGCCGCCATCGCCACGGTCAAGGACGGCAGCTTCCCGTTGTCGCGACCGCTGAATCTGGTGACGAAGGCCGAACCGGCAGGTTTGGCCCAGGCATTCATCGACTACGCCCGTTCGCCGGCCGTCCATGACCTCGTCGAGCAGCTCTACTTTGTTGCGCTGGAATCCTGATCGCGTCCTTGCCGCCGGCCTGCGCCTGTGCGCCGCAGGCGCGGCGGCGATCGCTCTGCTGATCGCGGCGTTCCTCGCAGTGGAGTCGTGGCCGGCGCTGCGGCACCTGGGAATCGTGCGCTTCGTGACGGATCCCTCCTGGCATCCGGCCGCAGACGCCGCAGCAGGCACGTTCAACCTGCTGCCGATGGTCTGGGGAACGCTGTGCGCGACGGCCGGCGCCGTGCTGCTGGCCACGCCGCTGGGCGTGCTGTCCGCGCTCTTCATTCACCACTACGCCGCGCGTCCCGTCGCCCGCCTGCATCGCCGGATGATCGAGCTGCTGGCCGGCATCCCGTCGGTCGTCTACGGGTTCTGGGGTCTGGTCGTGCTCGTGCCGCTGATTCGCGCGGTTCAGCCGCCGGGCGCGAGTCTGCTTGCCGGCATCCTGATCCTGACGCTGATGATCCTGCCGACGATCGCGCTGATGGCGGATGCGGCGCTCGCGGCTATTCCCGCGGCACAGTTGCGGGCCGCGGCGGCGCTGGGACTCTCGCGCGGGCGCACCGTCGTCGGCGTCGTGTTGCCGGCGGCGCGCTCGGGCCTGCTGACCGGCGTGGTGCTCGGCACCGGCCGCGCGATCGGTGAAACGATGGCGGTGCTGATGGTCTGCGGCAACGTCGTGCAGACGCCGGACTCGCTGTTCGATCCGGTGCGCACGTTGGCCGCCAACATCGCGCTGGAGATGGCCTATGCGATGGGCGACCATCGATCGGCGCTGTTCGTCAGCGGGCTCGTGCTGCTGGCGATGATCGCCGCGCTGATCGGGATCGCGGCGCGGCTGCGGCCGCAGGCGGTGGCTCATGCCTAGATTCGATGCACTGCTCGTGCACGGTGCCGCGCTGACGGTGGCCGCGGTGTTCTGCTGGCTGCTGGGCGATCTCGCCTGGCACGGGCTTGGCCAGATCGACTGGACGTTCCTGACGAGTGCGCCGCGCGATGCCGGCCGCGCGGGCGGCATCGGTCCGATCCTGGTGTCCACGATGCTCATCCTTGCCGTGTGCATGGGTGTCAGCGTCCCGCTCGGCGTGGGCGCCGCGGTCTTCCTGTCCGAGTACACCGCCACCGCGTCGTCGTTCGGTCGCGCGGTCGGGCACAGTCTCGATGTGCTCGCCGGCATTCCGTCGATCGTGTTCGGCCTGTTCGGCAGTGCGTTTTTCTGCGTCGTCCTGGGGCTGGGTTTTTCGATCCTGTCCGGCGGCCTCACGCTGGCCTGCATGGTGCTGCCGATCCTGATCCGCGCGACCGAAGAAGGCCTGCGCGCGGTCCCCGACGACGTTCGCCACGGCGCCGCGGCGCTGGGCCTGTCGCGGACCCGCACGCTGTTCAGCTTGCTGCTGCCGGCGGCGGCGCCGGGCCTGCTCGTCGGCCTGGTGCTGGGCATCGGCCGTGCGCTGGCGGAAACCGCGGCGCTGATCTTCACCAGCGGCTATGTCGACCGCATGCCGGAGTCGCTGATGGATTCCGGCCGCGCGCTGTCGCTGCACATCTTCGACCTGTCGATGAACATCAGCGGCGGCAATGCGAACGCCTATGCGTCGGCCGTCGTGCTCGTCGTTCTGCTGCTCGCCATCAATCTCACCGCGTCCTGGATCACCGGTCGCTGGCTGCATCGCCGGAGTTTTGTCGTATGAGTGTCCTCGCCTCGCCGTGCTGTTCCACGCCCCCCGAGGCGGCCGCCCCCCGGACCGTGATGGAGATCGAGCGCCTGGGCCTGGCCTATCACGGCGCCTGGGCCTTCCGCGACGTGTCGCTGCAGATCCCCGCGAACACCGTGACCGCGCTGATCGGCCCTTCCGGCTGCGGCAAGACCAGCTTCCTGAGCTGCCTGAACCGACTGAGCGACCTGATTCCGGGCTGTACGACTGAAGGCAGCGTACGTCTGCGCGGGCGTGACATTCGCGATCGCGACGTTGACGTCGTCGCGCTGCGCCGCCAGGTCGGCATGATTTTCCAGAAGCCCAATCCGTTCGCGCTGTCGATCCGGCGCAATATCGAGCTGCCGCTGCGCGAAATCGGCGTCCGCGATCGCAGCGAAGTCGATGCCATTGTCGAGCGCGTGCTGCGCGAAGTCGGGCTGTGGGAGGAAGTGAAGGACCGCCTCCAGGCGCCGGCACTCGCTTTGTCCGGCGGCCAGCAGCAGCGCCTGTGCATCGCGCGTGCGTTGACGCTGCAGCCCGAACTGCTGCTGATGGACGAGCCCTGCAGCGCGCTCGATCCGATCGCATCCGGCGTCGTCGAGGATCTGATCGCGCAGCTGAAACAGCGCTACAGCGTGCTGATCGTCACCCACAACCTCGCGCAGGCCCGGCGTATCTCCGATCGCTGCGGAGTGTTCTGGGTGCGCGGCGGCACTGGCGGGCTCGTCGAATGCGGGGAAACGGGTTGCATTTTTGAGTGCCCGACTGACCCTGTCACCGCCGCCTACGTGCAGGGGCGACGGGGATGAGAGACTCCCTCGCCACAGCGCTCGCGCCAGAACACCTACGCCGCACGGGCCTGATCGCGCTCATCGTCGGCAGCTGGCTTACGGCGTTCAATCACGGCGATGCGCTGCTCGCGGGCGCTTGGAGCGCCAAGCTCGCGCTCAAGGTGTTCCTGAACTACCTGACGCCCTTCGTCGTGGCCAATCTGGGTCTGCTGTCGCGGCACACGACACCCTGATCGGCGGCAGGCGGGGGCAAATAAATCATCCGCCGGGCGGACTGTCGGACCGCTCCGTACCAAGGGCTGCCGTTCGCGATCTTGGCGTGGGTGTCGCCGACCGACTCGGAGCGGCAGTTTGAATAGGACCTGCCTTGATTGGAGACCTGACTTACAGGCGCGCCTGGACGCGCTCGCAACACCGAGAGCGCAGCCATACTCGCCAGGACCAGCCAGAACAGACTGTCGCCGAAGCGCGCGTACGGCGTCAGGTCGCTGCGCAGCGGTGCGCGTTGCGCACTGAACGCTGACGTCTCGGCGTCGCCGGCGGCGAGCCACCTGCCGCTCGGCAGCACCATCCCCGCAGATCCGCCGTTCACCGACCGCAGCAGGCTGCGGCGCAGTTCGACGGCGTGGATCCGCGCCATTGCCAGATCCAGCTCGCCGCCGCGCCAATCGCGAAACAGCGACAGGTTCGCCTGCTGCAGCAGCACCTGCGCGCCCGCATTCACGGCGCGGCGCAAGTCGTGGCGGAAGTGGATCTCGTAGCAGATCGCCGCCAGCAGCGGCGGCAGCTCGGCGGCGGCGATGGGGGAGCCGGCCTCGGCGAGCGGATCCGAAGCTTCCAGCAACGGTCGCTCGATCGCCGGCACCCGCCGCGCCTTGCGCCGCTCGGCCTGGATGCCTGCCGGCGTCACCAGTCGCGTGGTCAGTATGTCGTCCGCGAGATGGCAGGTGATTAAGAGTGGCGTGTCCAGCTCCGCGGCGAGGCGCTGCGCCGCGATGCAGCTGCGATCCGGCAGGCGTGTCACGCGCGGCGTCTCCGGCCACAGCACCAGCGCGACGTCGGGGTTCGCCGCCACCCCGGCGCGCGTCAGCTCGATCGCCGAGCGCGGCGCCGACAGGCCGAGGTCGCGGGTCAGCATCGCGTCCGGGGTTCCGCTGGGCCATTGCGCCTGCAGCGTCAATACCGTCAACCGCTCGCTGGGCTCGGAGTCGACCTGCGGGAGGCGCCAGACGCCGTAACCGAGCGCGAGCGCCGCCGGCACCAGCACCGCGAGCACCGCGCCGCGGTTGCCGGCGCCGGGCCAGCACTGCGCCAGCCCCGCGTTGAGCGTCAGCAGCAAGCCGAGCAGCAGCGGCTCACCGCCGATCTCGGCCAGTTGCGTCAGCAGCGGCCAGCGCGAAATCAGCACCGCCGGCGTGTACATGAAGACCTGCGGGCAGCACAGGATCGCGCTGGCTAAGCCGAAGCCCGCGATCCATGGCGCAATTGCGCCGCGCTGCAGGCGCGGCAGCGCGCACCACAGCGCGCCGAACAGCGCGAACGGCGCCGCGACCGCGCCGAACAGCACCGCCAGCTCCAGGTCGCCGCGCCACGACGGGTGCACCGAAGTCACCGCGTGGTAGAACGGCGGGAACTTGCCTGGCACGGCGTAGCACAGCCCGGCTACCAGCCCCCACGCCGTCGCCGCCCGTGGGCGCAACCCGCGCAGGCACAGGAAGTACGGCGTCAGCGCCAGCACCGCGAATACCGGCTGGTCGCCGAGCCCGGGCGTCGCCGCCCAGACCAGCAGCGCCGTCAGCATGCAGCAGGCGCTGCGCGCGGCCGCGGCGTGCATCCAATGCAGCGCCGCCGCGGGGATGACGATGCCAGCCGTCGAGGCGATCGTTGCGCTGTTCACGTTGCTTGCGACCTAGTCGTTGTCGTCGATGCGCACGCGCTCGGCCAGCTGCGCGCCAGGCTTTGCGTTTCTGATGCGACCGAGGCGCAGGCCCACGTACTCCAGCGGCTCGGCGATCTGGTCGTCGACCAGGGCGAGGGTGACGCTCGCGGTGGTCTGGCCGGGCGCGAAGCTGACGACGCCGCTCGTCGCGCTGTAGTCGTCGGGGCGGACTGCGGAGCCGCCCAAGCGCAGCGGCACGCTGACTATCGCCTTCGACGGCGCCGACAGCGACAGGTTCACTTGCACGTGGGCGCCTTCGACGACGGTGCGATTGGCCGCGTCGGTGAATCGCAGCTCCGGCAGCGGCACGGCGTCACCCCAGGTATAGCCAAGCGACTTGGGCGGGCCGTAGCCGTATTCGACGACGCCATCGGCATTGGTCCGCGATCCTTCCATCAGCAAAGTCATCGGTAGCGACGCCGCGTCGAACCCGGCAGGCAGCAGCGGATCGGTGTAGTCGCGGCCCGGCACCCAGTGGCCCTGGGCGATCTGCGGCGCATTTTGGATCGGTTGGAAGCTCTTGAAGTAGAGCACCAGCCAGACGCTGTCGGGCTGCGTCAGCTCGTAGCCGACCATCGTCGGGTTCACGCGGTCGCCGATCCTCACGGGGACCGAGTAGACGTAGTCGTTGTCGACGTCGCGGATGTCGACGATGAGTTCCTGCAGATGGCCGTGGCGATCGGTGGTGTAGCGCAGGTCCGCCAGCGCGCCCTTGAACTCGTAGTCGCTGTAGTCGTGCCCGGCCTGTATCTCCTCGAACTCGCGGTACAGGACGTAGGGCGCCCAGTGCAGGCGACCGGGCCGCGTGAAGAACGGATCGTCCGCCGCCGGCACGAAGTCCGGATCGAGCAGGTACGAGGACAGCAGGCGCGGCACGCCGTCGCCGATGTCCATGAACATCGGCTCGCGCTGCCAGCCGGGGACGGCGTAGTGCGTCGCGTCGATCGGCGTCGCCATCAGGCTATAGGCGACGAGCAGCAGGTCCACGTTGCCGGCCCGGAACGGGAAGGTGACCACGCCGTGGACTTCGTCCCAGCTGCCGCCGAGGGCACCCCTCAGCGTTTCGCCGTCGGGCGGTCGCGCCGTGGTCGCGGCGACGAGCTTGGCCCGGTGCGCCTGGTCGTGATAGGCCGCGTAACCCGGCGTCGGTCGCTGGCTGGGCTGCTTGAAGGCCAGTTTTGCATCTACTGGTACGCTAGATCCGCCGAGATTGCAGTTGATCGGGGTGGCGCTGCCCGAGGCGCTGTGCAGGGCGATCAGTCCGGCGACCGCGGCGACCAGGGCGCGGCGTGCGCCAGGCAGGGTAATCGATCGATGCTTCATGTCAGCTCTCCTGTGTGTGTCTGTTGTACGCGCGACGGCCCGCCGACGAATCACGAATTCATGTGATTGGGTGCAGCGAACAATCCGACGACCGCGCGGCCGATGGCGCGCGGGCTGCTGTCCTTCAACAGGCAGCCGTGCGCGCCGGCCGCCAGCGCCGCACGCTGGCGCGGGCAGCTGTCGAAAACGCTCATGACGATGATCCGCGTGCCCGCGCGCAGCGCTTCCGGGATCAGGTCGCCGCCGTCGCCGTCCGGCAGGCCGAGGTCGAGCAACAGCGCGTCGGGCGTCCGTGCGTCGAGCTCGGCGCGGGCCTGGGCACAATTGCCGGCGGTGGCGAGCAGTTGCAGCCCGGGGTCCTCGGCAATCGCTGCCGCGAGGCGCTCGCGTGTGCGGGGATCGTCTTCGACCAGTAGGACGGTATAGGCCATGCGCGCAGTGTCCGCGCGCAGCCACGCCGCGTAATCACGAATTCATGTGATTCGGGTCGGGTTATGACCCGGTGGGCACCCACAGAACGATGCGTGTGCCAGGCGAAACCGATTCGAAATCCAGCCGCCCGCCCATCTTCTGCGCGCGCACGCGCATGTTGGACAGGCCATAGCCGCCGGATTCGACTCCCGCCGGATCGAAGCCCGCGCCGTCGTCGCGCAGCTCGACCCTCACGCCGTTTTCATGCGAGCTCGCGCCGACGCTGAAGGTCTGCGCGCCGGCATGCTTCACCGTGTTCGTGAACGCCTCCTGCACCACGCGCATCAGCTGGAGTGTGGCGCCGCGCTCCAGCGCGAGCGACTCCGGCAGGGCCTGCATGTCCCATTCGAGTGCCAGGCCCGCGTCCTCGGCCAGGCGCGCGATCCGCTCGCGCAAGGTGGCCAGCGCGGCGCGCAGCGTGCCGCTACCCTGGTCGAGCGAATAGATCATCAGCCGCAGGTCGTCGAGCGCGCTGCGCAGGGACTGCGCGGCGGCGGAATCCCTTTCCCCCTGCAGGTCGAGGCCCGCAAGGGTGGATACGAGCGTGCCACCCAGGCCGTCGTGCATGTCGCGCTGGATGCGCTCGCGCTCGTCGGCGAGCAGGCGCTGCTGCTCGCTGCGCCTGAGCTCCTCGTAGGTGCGCTCCAGCTCCGCCTGCTTCTGCCGGACGCGGTCGTCGAGCTCGCGGTTGAGCGTTTCCGATTCGCGCAGGGCGCCAAGGAAGCGCGCGATCAGGATCGACGTGAAGACGCCGATCCCGAGCCAGATCATGTAGTGGAAGTACTCCCCGTCGAAGGGCGCGAGCAGGCCGTTCTCCATCAACACGTCGCGGCCGCCGGCGGCCAGCAGCGAAGCCGCCGCGGTCAGCATCCAGACCGAGGACGCCGTGCGCTGCTGCCACGCGTGGCGCACGAACAGCGACACCGGATAGAAGCCGAAGGCGAATGTAAGCGCCGAGCAGACCGTCACGGCAAGCGTGGAGAAGTTCGCGGGGCTGGCGATTGCCACTGCCGCCATCGCCAGCGCGCCGAGCGCGCTGTACCCGCCCAGGAAAGCCGCCAGCCGCGGCCGCGACAGGCCGAGGAAGTGCAGACCGAACACGGTGACCGCCGCGATCATCCAGGCACGCGACACGTGGTGCAGCCATTCCCACCACACCGATGGCAGCGACAGTCCGGTGGAAACCAGGCCCAGGCAATGCAGCACGACCGCCGGCATGGTCAGCGAATACCAAAGGTACACGCGCTCCTCGCGGCGGCCCCACCACACCGCGAACATCACCAAGCCGAGCACCAGCACGGCCACGATCAGGACGTAGATGGATTGGACGTTGAGGAACTGGCGCAGGTCGAAATACGGCTGCAGTTGCGCCAGCGGACCGAGATAGACCTGCTGCAAGAAGCCGCTCCCGGACGGCTCAGCGCGCAGCTCCACCGCGATGTCGTTGGCCCCGCTGCGCAACAACCGCCCCGGGACGCGGAACAGCAGCGGGCGGAAGCTGTAACGCGCCAGCGGCTCCTGCATGCTGCCACCATCGCCGATGCGCTCGCCGTTGACGTACACGGCGGCGTTCAGGCTCAGGCTCGGGAGGTAGATCACCCACGCCTCGTCCGGCGCCGAGGCGAGTTGCGCGGCAGTCTCGTAGCGCGCGCCGCGCAGCTCCGGCGCGAACTCGCGCCACTGGTTCGGGAGGACGGTGCTCGGGGACACCAGCACCGCCGGATCGAGGCCGACCAGGGTCCAGCGCCCGCCGCCTGCAAGCCAGGCGTCCGGCGGCTGGATCCGGTGCAGCCCGACGAGGGTGGCGACGAATCCCAGCCAGGCCAGCAACCCAAGCAGCGAACGCCAGCCGAGCGAGCTCACGCTTGTTAGTTCCGCGGCCGCGTCAGCAGGCCGCGCTGCTCGGCCTCGCGCACCGCTTTGCCGCGCGAATTGACGGCAAGCTTGTCGTAGATGTGCTTGATGTGCGTGCCCACCGTATTGATGGAGATGAACAGCCGGGTGGCGATCTCGGCGTAGGAGCAGCCGTCTGCCACCAGTTGCAGGACGCCGATCTCGCGGGCGGAAAGCTCGTCGACGAGCTTCGCCGCGGGCATCGGCACCAACGCCGGCGCGGCCTGCAGGTGCTTGAGCAGGTAACGCGCGACCGCGGCACTGATCGGCGAGCCGCCGGCCAGCAGGTCCGCGATGGCGCGCCCGATCTCGCGCTCGCTGGCGTCCTTGAGCAGGTAGCCGCTGGCGCCGGCGCGGATCGCCTCGACCACGTGCGCCTCGTCGCCGAACACGGTGATGACCATGCTTCGCGCTTGCGGATGCGCGGCGCATGTCTCGCGGATCAGGTCGGCGCCGGAGCCGTCCGGCAAACCGAGATCGGTAAGCAGGACATCTGGCGCGACGCGCACCAGCTGGGCGCGCGCTTCAGCACAGCTGCCAACGTCGGCGATGAGGCAGAGCGCCGGGTTGGCTGCGATCGCGCGCGCCAGCCGGGCGCGGGTTCGCGCATCGTCCTCGACCAGCAAGATCCGGTGCGGCACGGTCAGTCAAGCCCCCGATTGACGAACGACAGTATGGATGCATTTGGGTGAACGCATGTCCGGGACGGCGGTAACCAGACGCAACCGCAGTGGAAAGCCCATAGGTCTCCGCCATGGCCTGTGCGCGCCGCCTGCCGTCCAGGCCGACCCCGCGACCGACTCCAACGGGCTGATCAGCGACCGTGGTCACGGCGGCCGTAGCAGAGGTTACCTGTCCGGGCATAGATGGATTTCAATCGTCGAGTGAACAATCTCCTCGTGGATCGACAATCGTTTGCGCACAGTCTCCGGCGTAAGCGTTGCATCATGGGTGACGACAGATAACGCACACGAATAGACCCGCTTGCCGACTCGCCACACATGCAGGTCGGTGATCCTCGTTTCGCCGGCACCTGTTTCGACCGCTTCACGAATTTCATCGACAACAGGGTGATCCATCTCGCGATCCAGCAAGACCTTGCCGGTATCGACGATCAGGCCTTTGGCCCACACAGCCACCAGGACGGCGCCGACGATACCCATGACCGGGTCCAGCCACGACCATCCGAAGAACCAGCCGCCGATCAGTGCGACGATCGCGAGGACTGAAGTCGCCGCATCGGCGACCACGTGGAGATAAGCCGACTTCAAGTTCAGGTCATGATGAGCGCCGTGAGAATGCTCGTGCTCTTCGTGCGAGTGCCCATGTCCATGCGGATGGTCGTGATGGTGCGCCTTGCCGAGAATCAGTGCGCAGAGCAGGTTGACCAGTAGCCCCAGAACCGCAACGACGATCGCCTCCCGATAGTGAATCGGTTGGGGCGAGAAGATGCGCTCAGTCGAACCGATCACCATCATCGCGGCGACGCCAAGCAGGACGATCGCGCTGGCAAAGCCGCCCAGAATCTCGATCTTCCAGGTGCCGAACGCGAAACGCGGATCCCGCGCGTAGCGGCGCGCGGTGGCATATGCCATCGCGCTCAAGCCAATGGCGACCGTGTGGGAGCTCATGTGCCACCCATCGGCCAGCAGTGCCATCGAGTTGAACCACCAGCCCGCGACGATCTCGACGATCATCATCGCCGCAGTGATCCACATCACCACCCGGGTGCTGCGCTCCGCGGACGCGTTGCTCGTATCGAACGCGTGCTCGTGCTTCCACGCGGAAAGGTTTTCGGTATGCATTTCGCCCTCGTATCGGCGGGGTGAATCAGAAGCCAAGCGTGGCACCAGCACCCAGCAAGGTTGCAGTACCCAAGACGGCGAATATCGCAGCGGCAATCGAATGCACCAGCTTCATCGGTATTTTCTTGGCCAGCCGGTCGCCGACGAAGACCGCCGGAACATCCGCGATCAGCATGCCCAAGGTCGTGCCGATCACGACCAGGACGGGCGCCGCATAGTGGGCGGCCATCGCGACCGTGGCAATCTGGGTCTTGTCACCCATCTCGGCCAGGAAGAAGGTGATCAGCGTCGCGCCGAACACCCCGAATCGCTTCGCGACCTTGGTTTCTTCTTCCTCGATCTCGTCCGGAATCAGGGTCCAGAGGGCCATGCCGATAAACGAGAGCCCGAGCACCCAGCGCAGCACCTCCGGGCGCAGAACGGCCGTGATCCACGCGCCAAGCGCGCCGGCGATGCCGTGGTTGACAACGGTCGCCGCCAGAATGCCGGCAATGATCGGCAGCGGCTTCTTGAAGCGGGCGGCGAGAATAAAAGCGAGGAGCTGGGTTTTGTCGCCGATTTCCGCGAGAGCAACAACACCGGTCGAGACGAAGAGCGATTCCATGACGATTCCACGGCCGGCATCAGACGAATGACCACGACGCAACCCCGGCCATCGGAGGCGTTGTGGTCAATGGTCTTGCCATGCGCAGGGACCGTTTACGCCATGGCCTGTGGGCCAAGTGTGTTGACGTAAACCTCTTCGTGACGAAGAGCGGCTACTCCCCAGTGACCCGACGATATTACCACGTAGAGCCGGCGGGCTCCGTCGAACGCAGGGCCAGAAGCAGGATCAAACGTTCCTGATTGCTGTCAAATTCTGTCCGTGCCGTTCGACTACCGTGTGAAGGCGCCGGATGAATGACCGGCGCGAGGGCTAAAGGGCGGCTGAGGCTGCACTCAAGCAAAGGAGAGCAACGATGAACAAGAACACGATCTGCCTGTGGTACGACCACGATGCGGAGGCGGCTGCACGCTTCTATGCCCGGACGTTTCCCGACAGCACCGTCGGCCAGGTATTCCGGGCGCCGTCCGACTTCCCGGGCGGGAAGGCGGGTCAGGTCTTGACGGTCGAGTTCACTGTCTGCGGCGTGCCGTGCCTCGGCCTCAATGGCGGGAACGCGTTCCAGCACAACGAGGCTTTCTCATTTCAGATCGCCACCGACGATCAGGAGGAAACGGATCGTTACTGGAATGCCATCGTCGATAACGGCGGTGCAGAGAGCGCGTGCGGCTGGTGCAAGGACAAATGGGGACTTTCGTGGCAGATCACCCCGCGCGTCCTGACCGAAGCAATGACCGCAGGTGGTGACGTGGCCAAGCGTGCATTCGCGGCGATGATGGAGATGCGGAAGATCGACGTCGCCAAGATCGAGGCGGCAGCGCGCGGAAAGACATCTGCCTAGCGGGTTCGCGGCGTAGGCGAATGTCTCAGACGTGCCATCAAGAGACGTTCGGGCCAGCAGCCCGACCGCTCCGTGTCGACCCATAGCCGCCGGCCGTGCCGTCTCGAGGCGGAAATGGAGTGGATCGAGCGTTACCGCCAGGTGTGGGACGCGCGCTTCGATGCGCTGGACGGTGTCATCGACGAATTCAAACGACAGGAGAAGGCCCGTGGCCGCAAGAAAAGTAGGTGAATCTCAGCGCACGACGGCACAGAAGAAGTCGGAGCGCGAGGTCGTCGTCACGCGGACGTTCAACGCGCCCGCGCGGCTCGTGTTCGAGGCGTGGTCCAAGCCCGAGTTGTTCAAGAAGTGGTGGGTGCCCCGCTCCATGGGCATGACACTTCGCTCGTGCGAGCTGGACGTGCGTACCGGCGGCAAATATCGCCTGGTGTTCGGCGACGATCCTGCGAACCCGATGGCGTTCTTCGGCAAGTACCTCGAGGTGGTGCCTTACAAGCGCATCGTCTGGACGAACGAGGAAAGCGGCGACGCGGGATCCGTCACCACCGTGACGTTCGAAGAGCGCGACGGCAAGACGCTGCTCGTCATGAGCGAGCTATATCCCACGAAGGAGGCGCTCGACGCGGCCGGCACCGGCGCACAGGAAGCGATGAACGAGACGTTCGGACAGCTCGACGAACTGCTCGCCGAGCTATCCGCGCGTTGACTCCGTTCGCGCTGAAACCGTTACCGGCGACGCAAGACGATTCCAGAACCCGTATTTGGATGGATCAAACAGGCCCTCGGCTTCCGGAGATTCAGCATGCGCGGACTCGAAGCGGCGAAATCCGAATGGAACCTCATCTGCGCGGCGGTGAATTTGAAGCGGATGCACAGCTTGGAATAGAGTCCGGCGTGAAAAGGCCGGACAAACGATGCAAGAGGCCAACAGCCCGGCCTCGGCTACTTCTGCGCCCAGGCGCCATTGACGTCCTGATACCACCAGCCCGCCTGCGCCTTGGCGATCCAGCGGCTCGCGAACACTTCGCGGATCTGCGCTTCCCATTGCGGCTGGCCGTTGGCGGTGGCGATCTCGCGGTACAGCGCGGCTCGGTCGCTGTTTTCGTTGGCGACCAGCGTGCGCACGGCATTGCGGCTGGCCAGCGGTACGGCGGCAGGATCGCGTACCGTCACATAGCCGTCCGCGGTCAGGCCGACGGTACCGGCGGACATCAGCGGCTTGAGTTCGGCGAAGCGGCGCTCCATCAGCGTCTTCAGGCGCACGATTTCCGGCGACGAGATGTCGATGTTCGGTTCGGCGGCCTGGGCCGCGGGAATCAGCACGTCGAGTGCGCGCAGCGCAACGGCCTGCAGGGCGCTGCCGAGCGACGAAGTCGGCTCGGGTGTCGCGGGAACCGGGCCGGGCACGAGCGGCTGATCGGCGCTGCCCCAGACATCGTCGATGATGCGATCGGCGGCCTTTTCCGCAGCGGCGGCGGGGAAGTAGACGTTGATCGTGACGCAGGCGCTCATCGAAGCGAGCACGGCGGCGAGCAGGCCGGTTCGGAGAGGGGTCATCGCGCACTCCATCGAGGCTGGGAGGAATGCAGTATAGAGCGCCAAACCGGACGGCCCGTGAACGCCGTCAGCGCAGCTCGCTGCTCACCTGTGCCGGCCCGCTCTTGCCGATGCCCTTGAGCTGCGCGAGGAACACCGGCCAGCTGACCTGCGTCGAGTAGCCGACGACGTCGATGCGCGGCAGGCCGCGGCCCTGCACCAGCACGTAGCCATTGCTGCCGCCGCCACTGCGGCGCTTCGCCGGTCCGATGCCGTTCATGCGGCACACGCCGTTGTCGAGCACGCAGCTCCAGCCGATGCGCGCGTAGGCGAAATCGTCGAAGACGCTGAAGAAGCCGCGCGACAGCAGGCCGGTCGGGCCGCCGCCGATCGACGAGATGCTGTCGATCGCGCGCTGCGAGATGCGCCGCGGCGAGTCGTCGTCCGCCGACGAGTAAAGCCGCGCGTTCATCGCCACCGGTTCCCAGCCGATCAGGCGCAGGCCGTCGAAATCGCCGTCGAGCCGCCCGGTGATGCGGCCGAAGTCGAAGGCGCCGGTGACCGCTGCAAGATCGAGGCGGCGCAGGCGCAGATCCGCCTTCACGCGCGGCAGCGGGCCGAACGGCTCGATCACGCTCAGATTGCGCACCTCGATCTGCCCGTCGAAGGCGGCCGCGGTCAGCGTGCCGTCGATGTCGAGCCGGCGCTCGCGCAGTCGCAATCCGGGCAGCGTGCCGGCGAGCGTGCCGGCGAACTCGGGCCAGCCGAGGGCGCGGCACAGGGCCGGCAGGTCGATCGGCAACAGCTGCATCTGCACGTCTGCGCCCATCTGCTCGTTGCCGATGTCGCTGAGCACGAACCGTTTCAGCTCCAGCGCGCCGTCCAGCACCGGCAGCCGCGCCGGTGCCGTCAACGCGAAGTCGCGCGCGGCCGTTGCGAAGTCGAGCTGCGCGGCGCCGAGCGGGATGCGGCCGACGACGCCCTCGCGCCAACGCAGCACGGAACCCTGCACGGGTGTCTGCGTCTGCCAGTTCAGCGCGCCGTTGAGGCCGTTCAGCACCACTGCGGGACCGGGCGCGGCGACCGTCATATCGTCGACGTCGATGTGCAGCTGTTGCAGAGCGCCGTCGCGGACATCGGCGCGCAGGGCGGCCGTGCCGGCCAGTTCCAGATCGTGCAGCGGCGTCGTCGCGAGGAAGGGACGCAGATACAACTCGGCCGCCGCCGCGGCGTTGGCGAGCGACAGCTCGATCGCAACGCGGTGATGCGCGAGCGCCTGTGCGGGATCCACTTCTCCGCGGGCCGTCAGCGTGCCGATGCCGGTCTGTTCGATCTGCAGCCGCTCCACGCGCACCGGGCCGGTCGCGGGCCGGATTGCGCGCCCATCGAAGCGCAGGGGATGCACGCCGAAGTCGAAAAAGGCCGGTTCGACATAGGCCTGGCCGCCGAGCGTGCGCAGCTGCCATTCCAGCGTCTGCGTTGCCGAAGCTGCGCTGGCGCGGCCCTGCAGCGACAGGTGCAGTTGATCGGCGGCGATGCGCCCGTCCGCGCTGTTGTAGCTCAGCAGCAGGTCGGCGCGACGCAGATCGGCGCGCCAGCGCCCGGAAGCGTTGGCGGACAGGTCGACCACCGCGTCGAGCGTCCCCAGATCCGCGACCTCGACCTGTGCGGCGAGGCCGTCGCAACCGATGGCGGCGCTGCGCAGCAACGGGCAGCGGAGGCGGACCCGCGCAGGTCCGACCGGACTGGCGGCGTGCGTCAGCGAGCCCAGTTCGACTTCGGCGGCGCCGTCGGTTCGCCAGTCGGCGCGCATGGACTCGATCCGCCAGTCCGCGCCCTCGATGCGGCCGACGCTCAGCTCGACGCGATCCACCGCGTCGGCGGCGAAGCTGAGGCACAGCATGGCGAACCAGTACGGGTGTCGCATGCGGACATCATGGCAGCTAGCAGCCTGTCGGGCTTCTGCCCGACAGGCTGCTAGACTCGCCCTTCAGCATGAACCCACGCACGGTCCTCGCAGAGAGTCCGCTGTTCGAGCGCCTGACACCGGCGGCGCTCGACGCGCTGGCCGCGCAGGCTGAAATCGTCGAGATTCCCAGCGGCCGCACGCTGTTCGAGCGCGGCACGGCGCCGGACAGCATCTACATCGTCGCGACCGGACGCCTGTGTGCGGTGCTGCCGGATGGCGCCATTGCAGGCACCATCGGCCGGCTTGAGCCGATCGGCGAGATCGGCGCGCTGTCCGGCGAGACGCGCGTCGCCGCGGTGCACGCAGTGCGTGACAGCGCGCTGATCCGCATCCCGGCCAAGCATCTCTATGCGGTGATCAGCCAGCACCCCGACGCGCTCGCCGAGATGACGCGCGTGATCATCCAGCGCATGCGCCAGAACCAGCGTGTGCAACGGCTCGAACACCAGCGGCAGCTGCGCTGCATCGCGGTCGTGCCGGCGACGCCGGATGTCGACGTGGCGATGGTCGCGCGCCGGCTGCGCGAGGCGCTGGCGTCGACGCGCTCGCCGATGCTGATCGACGCGCAGACCGTCGATGCGGCCCTCGGTCCCGGAACGTCACAGGCACGCCTCGACAGCGGCGAGGAGAACCGGCGCCTAGTCGAATTTCTCAACCGGGCCGAAGTCGAGCGCGAGTACCTGATGTATCTGTCCGGCGGACATGCCGATCCCTGGGCGCGGCGCTGCATGCGCCAGGCCGATCGCATCCTGTTCGTCGTCAATGCCTCGGCACCTGCGGTGGTCACGCCGATGGTCGACGAGTTGCGGCGCTGCGGTGCCCGCGCCCCGGTCGAAGTCATCGTGATCCGCCCGGAAGGCCAGGCGGCCGGACCGGTGCTGACCTGGCGCGAGCACGTCGGCGCGCAGGCGCATTACTTCGTGCGCCGCGACCACACCGGCGACTTCGCCAGTCTCGCGCGCCAGCTCACCGGGCGCGGTGTCGGCCTGGTGCTCGGCGGCGGCGGTGCGCGTGGCTTCGCCCACATCGGCCTGATCCGCGCGCTGCACGAGCTCAACATCCCGGTCGACGTCGTCGGCGGCACCAGCATGGGCGCGTTCTTTTCGGCCCTGGTCGCCTGCGGCTACGACCACAACGAGATCCTGCATATCGCCCGCGAGACTTTCGTCAAGACCAACCAGCTCAACGACTACCTGTTCCCCAGCGTCTCGCTGATCCGCGGGCGCAAGTTCGTGCGCCGCATGCACGAGATTTTCGACGAGCGCCAGATCCAGGAGCTGCGCAAGCCGTACTTCTGCATGTCGACCAACCTCACGCGCGGCCGCTCGGTGACGCACGACCGCGGGCCGGTCTACATGTGGGTCGCGACCAGCATGGCGGTGCCGGGCGTGGCGCCGCCGGTGGTCTATCGTGGCGAACTGCTGTGCGACGGCGCGGTCGTCAACAGTCTGCCGACCGACGTGATGCAGAGCCTGGAACGCGGGCCGATCATCGCCTCGGACGTCAGCACCGAAGGCGGTCTTGCCGCGCCGGGCATCGAAGGGCCCGATCCCGAGGGGCTGTTCAACCTGAAAGGCGACTTCGAAAAGCCGCGCCTGTTCTCGATCATCTTCCGCACCGCGACGCTGACCAGCGAAAGCGGAACCGCGCAGCGCGCGGCGCGCGCCGACGTCTATCTGCGCATGCCGGTCAACGGCATCGGCCTGTTCGACTGGAAGAAGCTCGACGAAGTGGTCGAACGCGGCTATCGCCACGCGCTGGAGCAGCTGCAGCCGGTGCGCGACAAGCTCGGCGTGTAGCCAGTAGCCCGGGTGAAACCCGGGGCGACGCCGGCGTGATCTTCCCCGGGCTGCGCCCGGGCTACGACGCTCAATAATAAGCCCGCGGCGTGGGGCCGCGGGCTTGGAGAGCGAGCGCTGCGCGCCTACTCGGTGAGCACGTGGAACTCGACGCGGCGGTTCAGGCCGCGGCCTTCTTCGGTCTCGTTGTCGGCGATCGGGTTCTCTTCGCCATGACCCACGCTTTCGAGGCGGTCGCCGGCGCTGCCGCGGTCGATCAGGTAGTTGCGCACGGATGCGGCGCGCGCCACCGACAGGTGCTTGTTGTACGCGTCGGTGCCCTTCGCGTCGGTATTGCCGATGATCTCCAGGCGCAGGTCCGGCTGGTTGCGCAGACCGATCGCGACACGGTCGAGCACGACGCGGGCGTCGCGCGTCAGCTTCGCCGAATCGAACTCGAAGTGCACCGCCTTGAGCACGATCACGGTCTGCTCTTCGGACACGCAGCCGGTGATGTCGACCTTGAACCCGGGCGGAGTATCCGGGCAGGCATCCTCAGCGTTGGCCACGCCATCGCCATCCTGGTCGACCGGGCAGCCCGTTGCGTCGACAGCGGTGCCCGCCGGCGTGGCGGGGCACTGGTCCGTGGTGTCAATGACGCCATCGCCGTCGGTGTCGGAAGTGGCCAGGACCGGCTGCGCCGGGCAGCCGGTGGCGTCGACAGCGGTGCCGAACGGCGTATCCGGACAGGCGTCCGCGGTGTCGAGAACGCCATCGTGATCGTCATCGATGTCGCCGTGACGCAGCACCTTCTCGGGTTCGGCGGCAACAGCGCCGAAGGCGTAGAGCAGGCCGAGGTTCAGGCGCGCGTCGTAGAGCACGTCCTCGTCGGGGTAGGTGTCGCTGTTGAAAATGGCGTAGTAACGACCTTCGGCACGCAGCTGCAGGCGGTCGCTGCCGGCCTGGAAGCCGACGCCGGCGTCGACATACGGCGACAGCTCTTCCTCGATGCCGTAATCCTCCCAGAAGCTGCCGAGGCCGCCGAGGATGAACACGCCAAAGCGCGGCGATCCGCCCAGATAGCGGAGGTCGAGCCCGGCGCCGTAGCCGGCGTCGCGGCCGCTGCCGTCTTCCAGGTCGGTGCGCTGCCCGAACGCGTTGAGTTCCAGGCTCAGCCAGGGGTTCATCGGGGCGCCGTAGAGGATGTGCCAGCCGGGCCCGTTGTCGGTGCCGCGCACGCTGTCGGGCAGCACATAGCTGCCCATCACGCCGAGGTAGTTCGGCGGCGCATCGGCGGCTGCGCTGGCGCCGGACGCCAGGGCAAGTGCCAATGCCGCGGCTGCGCAGAAGATTCGCATCATCGGGGTCCCCCTATTTGTTTGGACTGTTGCGGTCTGCGCGCTGCCGCGCAGAGCCGTGGGTGCCCATATATTACGCAACTTCACCCGGGCCGCGACCCGATGGCGCCGGCGGCGCCTGACCGCTATTCGGTCAGCACGCGGAATTCGACGCGCCGGTTCTGCGCCCGACCTTCCTCGGTGTCGTTGTCGGCGATCGGAAATTCCTCGCCGTGGCCGGCGGTTTCGAGCCGGCTGCCGGAGATGCCGCGATCGATCAGGTAATTGCGCACCGAAGCGGCGCGCGCGACCGACAGATGCCGGTTGTAGGCGTCGCTACCCTTGGAATCGGTGTTGCCGATGATCTCGACACGCAGGTTCGGCTGGTTGCGCAGGCCCTCGGCGACACGGTCGAGCACGACGCGCGCATCGCGCATCAGCACCGCCGAATCGAACTCGAAATGCACCGCCTTGAGCACGATGACCGTCTGCTCGCCGGACACGCAGCCGCTGGCATCGACCTTGAAGCCTGGCGGGGTCTGCGGACAGGCGTCCTGGGCATTGGGCACGCCGTCGCCGTCCTCGTCGAGCGGGCAGCCGTTGGCGTCGACCGCCGTGCCGGCCGGGGTGCCGGGGCACTGGTCGGTATCGTCGGCAACGCCATCGCCGTCGCTGTCTCCGGGGGCTGCAGCCTGTGCCGGGCAACCTTTCTCGTCCACCGGCACCGCGAACGGCGTATCGGGGCAGGCGTCGATGTCGTCGCTGACGCCGTCCTGGTCAAGATCGCCGATTGCCGGCGCAGTGCTGCCCAGGCTGTACTGCACGCCGAGGTTCACGCGGGCGTCGTAGACCACGTCGTCGTCGGGAAACAGATCGCGATTGAAGATCGCGTAATAGCGCCCTTCGACGCGTCCCTTCAGTCGGCCGCTGCCGACCTGGAGGCCGAGGCCGACGTTGGCGAACGGCGAAAGCTGCTGATCGACGTAAATGTCCTCCCAGATGCCGCCCAGACCGCCGAGCGCGAATACGCCGATCAGCGGCGAGCCGCGCAGATAGCGCAGGCCCAGGCCCAGGCCGTAGGCGACATCGTGACCGCCGCCGCCTTCGAGTTCGGTACGCTGGCCGAAGGCGTCGAGTTCCATGCTCACGTGGTCGGCGACCGGCCGGCCGTAGACCAGCTGCCAGCCGGCGTCTTCCGCGGTGCCGCGGGCATCGTCGGGGATGACGTAACTGCCCATCGCGCTGACGTAATCATCCCGGTCTGCGGCCACCGCGGCCGTGCAGGACAGGGCGGACAGCAGCAGCGCCAGCGCAGCGCGGGAGGCTCGGTTCATCAGATACCCCAGGTGGATCGTGTCTTCTGATCGAGGTTTCGCTCCGTCGATCAGCCTGCCCGTATATTACGCAACTTCATTCACCCCGCACCCGCGGACACTATCCGGCGTGACATGCACCCCAGAAAATTCGCGTTCGCCCTGGCATTCCTGCTGACGATGCCGACTGCGCATGCGCTTGCCGATACACAGGCGTACCCCGCCGCAAAGCGCGGCACGGTGACGGACGACTATTTCGGCACCAAGGTCGCCGATCCGTACCGTTGGCTCGAAGACGTCGACGCGCCGGACACCCGCGCCTGGGTCGAGGCGCAGAACGGGCTGAGCCTGCCGCTGCTGGCGCAGCTGCCGGACCGCGAGCCGATCCGCCAGCGCCTGACCGAACTGTGGAATTACGAGCGTTACGGCGCGGTGCAGAAGGTGGCCGGGCGCTACTTCTACAGCAGGAACGACGGCCTGCAGAACCAGTCCGTGCTCTATGTGCAGGATGGTTGGGACACTGCGCCGCGCGCGCTGCTCGACCCGAATCTGCTCGCCGCCGACGGCACCGTCGCACTGACCGACTACGAGGTTTCGCCGGATGGTCGCTGGCTGGCCTACGCGACCGCGGCCGCCGGTTCCGACTGGAACGAGTTTCGCGTGCGCGCCGTCGCCGACGGCAAGGACAACGATGACGTTCTGCGCCGCATCAAGTTTTCCAGCATCGCCTGGACAAAGGACGCGAAGGGTTTCTTCTATTCGCGTTATCCCAGTCCTGTGGGCAGTCCGGAGGGCGATGCGCCGAATGGCGCGAGCGCGGGCACCTTCGACGATCTGGCCAACCAGAAGCTCCACTACCACCGCGTTGGCACGCCGCAGAGCGACGACGTGCTGGTCTACGCGGTGCCCGAAGAACCGAAGTGGGGTTTCGTCCCGAAAGTCACCGACGACGGCCGCTATCTGATCATCACGATCTGGCGCGGCTCGGCCAACGAGTACCGCGTCCATGTGAAGGATCTCGGCGACCCGCTCAAGCCGCGGCTCGATGCGCCGGCACTTAAGCTGGTCGACGAATTCGCAGCCGAATATGCGCTGGCCGGCAGTGTCGGCTCGCGTCTGTATTTCCGCACCAACCTCGGCGTCGAACGCGGTCGCATCGTCGCGATTGATCTCGACAAGCCCGCGCGCGAGCACTGGATCAGCGTCGTGCCGGAACAGGCCGACACGCTGCAGCACGCGCTGTTCGCAGGCGACGGCATCGTCGCGCTGTACATGCACGACGCGACCTCGCGCCTGCGCCGCTACGCGCTCGACGGCAAGCCGGCGGGCGAGATCGCGCTGCCGGGCCTGGGCAGCGTGCCGGACTTGTCGCTGGGCGGCATCCAGATCAGCGGCAAGCCGGGCGCCGACGAACTGTTCTATGCATTCACCTCGTTCAGCCAGCCGGCAACCAATTACGTTTACGACCTGACACGCGGGCAGGGGCGCGTGCTGCAGCCGCTGAAACTCAACTTCGATCCGGCCGACTACGTCACCGAGCAGGTGTTCTACCCGTCCGCGGACGGCACCAAGATCCCGATGTTCATCACCTACCGCAAGGGTCTCAAGCGCGACAACGGCAATCCGACGCATCTCTACGGATACGGCGGTTTCAAGATCGCGCTGACGCCGACCTTTTCGGTGCCCAACCTCGTGTGGATGGAGCGCGGCGGTGTGTTCGCGCAGGCCAATCTGCGCGGCGGCGGCGAGTTCGGCCGCGCCTGGCACGAGGCCGGGACCAAGGAACGCAAGCAGAACGTGTTCGACGACTTCGCCGCGGCGGCGAAGTACCTGATCAGCAACGGCTGGACCGCGACGCGGCATCTGGCGATCAGCGGACGTTCGAACGGCGGTCTGCTGGTCGGGGCGACCCTGAACCAGCATCCGGGTCTGTTCGCTGCGGCGCTGCCGGCGGTCGGCGTGATGGACATGCTGCGCTACCACCGGTTCACCATCGGCTGGGCCTGGGCCGGCGACTACGGCACCTCGGAAACGAAGGAAGGCTTCGACTACCTGCGCAAGTACTCGCCGGTGCACAACGTCAGGGCCGAAGAGCAGTACCCGGCGGTGCTGGTCACGACCGCCGATCACGACGACCGTGTCGTGCCGGGGCATTCGTACAAGTACACGGCTGCGCTGCAGGCGGCGCAGGCGGAGTTCCGGCGCAGCTGCAGCTCGATCAGGATCAACGAGGTCATGCGCGTGGGCCCCGGTGAACCCGATGCGGCGGATCTGGCCGCGCAACAGTGTGCCGACGAGCACCCGATCCTGATCCGCATCGACGTCAAGGCCGGCCACGGTGCCGGCAAGCCGATCGGCAAGCTGATCGAGGAAGAAGCCGACAAGCTCGCCTTCATGCGGCACTACACGGCGCGCTGATCGCGTTTCCCGAAGTATTTCTTATCCATAAGACGCTGCGCAGAACGGTCACCCCGGTTTCCTGAAAGGGCGTATGGTGCCTGCGGGCCGGTACGTGCCATCTCATCCATGCCGTCCGGCCTTGTGTGTTTCCTGTCGGAAAACAACAAAGGAGTCGGACATGCGAAATTTCACGAAGCTTGCGGCGTTGATTCTGGGATTTGCGTCCTTTGCCGTGCGCGCGGACCTGGAGCCGTGGAAGGACTACGACATCAGCGAGTCCGTGTGGAGTGTGACCACGGTCAGGGTCGACTCGAACATGGGCGACGCCTATCTCGAAGGCCTGCGCGAAACCTGGGTGCCGGGAAACGAGATTTCCAAGAAGCTCGGCCAGATCGAGGATTACTGGATCTACTCCAGTGACCTGCCGGACAGCGGCGACTTCAACCTCTTGCTGGTCGTCAAATTCAAGGACACTGACGCGCTGGCGCCGAACAAGGCGCGCTACGACGCGTTCATGAAAGCCTATACCAAGGATCGCTCGGACAAGGCGACGGCGAAGGCGCAGAAGGACTATCCGGGGATGCGCAAGCTGACCGGCAATTATCTGATGCGCGAGATCAAGTTCAAGTGAGCTGAACCCATCGCGGAGGTGGAGTAGCCCGGGTGAAACCCGGGGCAACATCGGCTGTCGCCCGAATCCCCGGGCTGCGCCCGGGCTACACGCCGCATCCCCGCTGAGTCGGTCCGCTGGATTGGCCGTAGGTACCGACGTGATCGGTCCATGGCTGCGAACCGAAGCGGCACGGCTTCGTAGTGTCGTCCACCCCCGACAGCTCTCCCGTGGCGGTGGGGAGTAATACTCTTGGTAAACCCTCTCGTCCGTGGTGAGATACGCGTCGGTCGCTCGCGTGGGGCGCGGGCCAATCGAGCTGGTTGTTCCGGCTGAAAATTAGAGGCATTGGGGGGGCGATGCGAACTGCACGGGCGATACTCGCCGCCGCGGCATACCTTGGCTTTTTCTGCAGTTGTTCGACATGGGCGCTTGAGCCTGGTGACTTTCGCGCACCAGCGCAGCAGTTCGACAGCGACTCCGGGCTGGACGTCATACGCCCGAACGTAGCGGGCTCGGCAACCGGAGACGTCGTCGTCGGCTGGGCAGAGTATCCGCGGCAGGACTCTGGGGACTCGCCTGCTGGCTTCGTTCGCTTCTTCCGCGCCGACGGCAATCCGCGAGGTGAGCAGCAGCGTCTTTATTACGGCGCCCCCGATACGCTGTACTCGGAGACCGACGTTGGCATCGACGATTCCGGCGTCTCGACGGCGACCTGGATATCCACTTATATCGGCGGAGGCCAGCACGTCCCGACGTTGCGCTACCAACGCTTCACGCGTGACGGCGCCGCGCTGTCTCCGCCGGACAGCATCGATCTGAGGGATGCGGCCGTCAGTCCTCCGCATCTGGCCGTATCCGCTGGGGGTGACGCGATCATCGTGTGGCGGCAGACGTCCTTTTCGTCAAACATCCCGGAGATCCGAGCCTTCCGTCTCGACAAGAACGGCAACGTCGCCGGTGCGCCATTCACGATCGTCACCCTGCCCGCTGGATCGGCATATCCCTTGCCAGCAGTTGCGATGGACGCGACCGGCAACGCGGTCGTCGTCTGGCGGACGGGGAGCAACATCTATGCCCGACGCATCCGCGTGGATGGAACGACGAGCAGCATTGCGCAAGTCAACACGACCGAGGCCGACGCACGCGGCACGCCCGACGTCGGCGTGGACCGCGAAGGTGGTTTCACCGTGACGTGGATCGGTACGTCCGGTGAAAGTGTAATGCGCCGTCGCTACGGGCCGGGTGGCGGGGCGCTCGAAACGGAAGTCGAAATCTTTGCCGGATTGTCGCTGTCCCCTTCGATCGGCACGGATGCGGATGGCGACACGGTGATTGCCTGGGGCGCCGACAGCTTCACGCGGCTTGTCGCACAGACGTTCGACGCGCAGGGTTTAGCCACAGCGCCTGCCGTAGTCGTCGCCGAGTCGGACCGCGAGGTTGTCGAACGACCGAGAGTTGCGGTCGACGGCGACGGCGATGCTGTGTTCGCCTGGCAATTCACGTTGCTTGGGGATAACGGCAGCGGAGTGCGAAACGGCTTCATTCGCAGGTCTGTCGGCCCCGAAAGTGTGGACCTTGCCGTCTCGGTCAGCGACGGACAAGCTGAAGCAGCTGCCGCCAGCGGATCGACGTACACCGTTTCGGTGCGGAACACGCACGCGGTCGCGTCGCCCGGCGTCGGCCAAGCCGATGGGGTGGTGCTCCAACTCGCTGCGCCGGCGGAACCGCAGGCCCTGTCCGGCACAGCGACCGACAGTTGGGAATGCGCGGGCACCCAGACGCTCGAATGTACCCTGGCTGAGCCCCTCGCTGCGGGCGCCGAAGCGCGCCTGACGTTGGTACTAACCCGGCCCGACGATGATTGCCAGCAGGCTCAGACGACGGCATCGATCGCTGCTGCGCAGTTCGATGCCGGCACCGCGAACAACGCAGCGGTCGACACGACCCTGGTCGGTAAGCCCGGAACGATCGAATTCGACAGCTCCGCACTATCGGCTCGGGAAGATGTCTCGCCGTTGCAGATCGGCGTGCGCAGATCCGGCGGTTGCCTCGGCGATATTTCTGTCGCCTACGCGACCGAAGACGTTTCGACAGAGTCAGGGTTCGACTTCGTTGGCGGCGAAAGTTTCACGTTCCCCAGCGGCGAGACACAGCTCCGGTTGCCAATCGACATCGTGGACGACGCCGATGGAGAGGCCACCGAAACCTTCGACGTCGTGCTGACTTCGGCCTCGAACGGGGCCTCAGTCGGTGAGCAATCCCGAACAACCGTATCCATCATGGACGACGATGGCAGCGGCGGCGGTGCGTTCTCGTTGCATCTGCTTCTGTTCCTGGTGGGCGTCGCCCTCGTCCGACTGGATGTTCGGACGTGCGGCTGGCTGCGCCCGGGCTACACGCCGCATCCCCGCTGAGTCGGTCCGCTGGATTGGCCGCAGCGACATCAGTAAACGACGGTTCAGCCTTGCTGCGTACGCTGGCGTATGGATAGAGTGATTCCGCCCATACGCCTGCGCATGTCGTTGCATGAAGCCTGCTGCTCCCGCTACTGAAGCCCGCCAGAACCTGACCGTCGAGGATTGGGCGCGCGCCGCGCTCGACACGATGGCCGGCGGTGGCCTTGATGCGGTCGCGGTGGAGCCGCTGGCGCGCCAGCTCGGCGTCACCAAGGGCAGCTTCTACTGGCACTTTGCCAATCGCGAAGCGCTGCTGCGCGCGGCGCTGGAGCTGTGGGAGCGGCGCGAGACTGCGGACGTGCTTGCGCGCGTCGGCGACGAAGCCGATCCCTACGAGCGCATCGTCAAGGTCTTCAAGGAAGCCAACGCCGGATACCGCTCCGGGCGTCTGTATCTGGCGATCGCCGCCGCCGAGGACCATCCCTTGGTCAGCGAGTTTGTGCGCCGCGTGTCGGAACGGCGCATGGCCTATCTGGTCGAATGTTACGAGGCGCTCGGATTCGACCCCGCGCGCGCGCAGCATTGGGCGCGCTTCGCCTATGCCACTTTCATGGGCAATCTGCAGATCCGCCGCGACACGCCGCAGCTGATGCCCACCGGCGCGCCGTTCAATGAATATCTGAAGTTGATGATCAAGACGCTCATTCCGCGCGACGGCTTAGAACGCCCGCCCGCGGTGAGCTGACTTTTTTGCGGAGAGACTCATGTCCACCCTCATCCTGACCCTGATCGCCATCGCCTCTGGCTGGTGCCTGGCCTTCATCGGTGCGCCGCTGATCGCCTGGACCGCGGCCGCCGGCGCCTTGCTGTTCGGCCTCAAGGTCGCCGGCAGCATCGGCACCACCGCATTCGTCGTGGCGGGCGGCATTTACCTTGTGCTCGCGTTGCTGCTGAACCTGCGCCCGCTGCGTCGCGCGCTCTTGACCAGGCCCTTGTTCGGCGCGTTCAAGAAGGTACTGCCGGAGATGTCGTCGACCGAGCGCGAGGCGCTCGAAGCCGGCGACACCTGGTGGGAGGCCGAGATGTTCCGCGGTCGACCCGACTGGGCCAAGCTGCTCGCGTTCAAGTACACGCCATTGACAGCGGAGGAGCAGTCCTTCCTCGACAACGAGTGCGAGGAACTGTGCAAGCTCTGCGACGACTGGAAGATCGAGTTCGAGGACAAGGATCTGTCCCCCGAGGTCTGGGCCTACATCCGCCAGCACAAGTTCCTCGCGATGCTGATCAAGAAGGAATACGGCGGTCTCGGCTTCTCGGCGAACGCGCAGTCGGCGGTCGTCACCAAGCTCGCGACCAAGTCGATCTCGATGGCCGTCACGGTGATGGTGCCGAACTCGCTCGGCCCCGGTGAGCTCTTGATGTACTACGGCACCGACGCGCAGAAGAAGCAGTGGCTGCCGGGCCTGGTGTCGGGCAAGGAGATTCCGTGCTTCGGCCTGACCGGGCCGGAAGTCGGCTCGGACGCGACCGCGATGCCGGACCTGGGCGTGGTCTGCTACGGCGAGCACGACGGCAACAAGGTGCTCGGCATCAAGCTGAACTTCTCGAAGCGTTACATCACCCTGGCGCCGATCGCGACGGTCGTCGGCCTCGCGTTCAAGCTGCGCGATCCGGACGGCCTGCTCGGCGACAAGTCGAAGTCGGCCAACAATGGCGAGTGGGGCATCACCTGCGCGCTGGTCCCGGCCGGGCACCCCGGCGTGCAGATCGGCCGCCGCCACTATCCGGGCGCGGCCTTCCACAACGGCACGATCCACGGCCGCGACGTGTTCATTCCGGTCGACTGGATCATCGGCGGCCCGGCGATGGCCGGCAAAGGCTGGCGCATGCTGGTCGAGTGCCTGTCCGCGGGGCGCGGCATCTCGTTGCCGGCGCTGGCGACCGCGGCCGGCCAGACCGCGTATCGCATGATCGGCATCTACGGGCGCTTCCGCCGCCAGTTCAAGGTCGCGATCGGCAAGTTCGAGGGCGTGCAGGAAGCCACCGGCCGCATTGCCGGTTTCGGCTACACGCTCGAGGCGATGCGCATCATGACCGCGTCCGCGGTCGACCACTGCGCGCCGTCGGTGGTCACCGCGATTGCCAAGTACCACATGACCGAGCTGATGCGGAAAGTCGTTTCCGACAGCATGGACGTGATGGCCGGCAAGGCGATCCAGCAGGGGCCGCGCAATTTCGTCGCAACGGCCTACAAGACGACGCCGGTGGCGATCACCGTCGAAGGCGCGAACATCCTCACACGCAACCTGATGATCTTCGGCCAGGGCGCAATCCGCTGCCACGAATATGTGTTCCCGGAGATGGAGGCGGCGCGCGAGAACGACCTCGTCGCCTTCGACCGGCTGCTGTTCGGGCACATCGGTTTCTCGATCAACCGCGCCGTGCGCGCGCTGACGCTCGGCCTGACCGGCGCGCGCCTGGCGAAATCGCCGGTCGCCGGCGAACTTGCTGCCTACTTCCGCGACCTGGAGCGTTTCTCCGCCGCGCTGGCGTTCTGCTCCGACCTGACGATGGGGGTGCTCGGCGGCAAGCTCAAGTTCATGGAGCGCCTGTCGGCGCGTCTGGGCGATGCGCTGAGCCAGCTCTACATCGCGTCCTGCGTGGCCAAGTACTACCTCGAAGGCTCGAAGAGCGAGGCCGAGCTCGCGCACGCGCGCTGGGCGCTCGACCATGCCTTGAGCGAGGTCGCCAAGGCCTTCGACGAGTTCCTGCACAACTTTCCGGTGGCCTGGGCCCGCGTCGTCATGCGCGCGGTCGTGTTCCCGCTCGGCAACCACTTCCGCCCGGTATCGGATCAGGTCAATGCCCGCGTCGCCGATCTGCTGCTCGAGCAGACCGACGTGCGCGAGCGCCTGTCGTGGCTGGTGTTCAAGAACGGCGGCGCACATGATGCGGTTGGCCGCATGGAACATGCGTGGGCGGTATCGCACGAAACCGAAGGCGCCTACCTCAAGTTCTATCGCCTGGCCGCGAACGACGAACTTGCCGGCGACACCGTCGCCGAGCGCCTGCGCGATGCGGTCACCCGCAAGCTGATGACGCGCGACGAAGCCGACCAGGCCGAGGCCTACGACAAGCTGCGCTACGACGTGATCCTCACCGACGACTTCAGCCAGGCCTACATCGCCGGCGACTACGGCGCCGACTGCGCCGAAGTGATCGAGATGGCCACCGTGCGCGCGCGCGTCGCCTGAACCGGCGCAACGATCAGCATCAAGAGTGTGTGACCTTGGGCCGGACAGGCGATCGTCCTGCCCATTTCAGCAATTTCTCAGCCTGCGGACATCAGACCCGTGTCCGATTGATCCGGAGCGGACTCGACGATCTCGAGTCGACCGGCGGAGGATTGCTCGGTGCGCCGGAGCGGATCGTCCGGGTCCGGACGCGTGACGTAGATCGACACCGTGTGCGCGGCCAGGTTGTAGACCTCGCTGACGGTTTCGCCGCTCGCGGGTTCGACGCGGTTCACGAAATACACGCCGGCGGAGACCATGCGGATCGAGACCTGCTCGGTTCCCGAGTCGCCGCTGCGCGGGCCGCCGATGATCTTCCAGTGCGCCGAATGCTCGTCGACGAAGCGCCGCTCGACGAATTCGCCGTCCGGCATTGCATAACGCAAGGTCAAGCCCTCGATCTGCGTGGGGCCGTCGCGGTCGACTTCGGTAAAGTAACCGCCGGATATCCGCGCGAATACCAGCGCAAGCAGTGCCAAGCCCAGAGCGGGTTTGAGCATGCGTCCCCATCGCTTCGACTTCCTTGTTCTGTTCATCCTCGCCCCCGTGGTGGCACGTGCGTCAATGACCGTCTCATCCGTGAATCGGTTCCATAAGAGCCGGAGACTTGCATACGGGCGCTGAACAAGCGCTGACCATCCGGCCTACGGCGCGAGGCTCAACCGAGGTAGAAGACATAGCCCGCCAGCAGCGCGTCGATGTCCCCTTTTGCCGGGCGTCTATCCTCACGATCTGCCCGTTTTTCACCACTACTCGGCCCGGTGGGGGTGTGCGATATTGACCCGCATGGAAATCTTCCACCTCGTCAGGGGCCAGGCGCCGCAGCGAATCGACTCGCTGGGGGCGACGCCGACGGAGGGTTTCATCTGGCTGGACTTCGTCCGCGACCGGGACGCGGACTGGGAGGCGTGGCCGCGACGCCTGCTCGGCGTGGAGCTGGATCCACGGCACGTGCAGGACAGCCGCGATGCGGGGCATAAGGCGTTCTTCGACGTGGCCCCCGGCTACGACTTGTTGGTGTTCGAGGAAATCGCGCCGCAAGGCGACCAGTTTCGTCTGGAAACCCGCAGTGCCGCGCTGTTCCTGTTCGAGCGGCTGCTCGTATCGGTGCGCGCGGAAGACAATCTCAGTTTCGACGTGCTGAAGCGGAGGTTCGCCGATGGCACGACGCGCTCGCCGGGCAGCGTGCGGGTGTTGACCGAGATCCTGCTCGACGAGATGGCGGACCGGCTGCTCGCCGTCGGCGAGGACTTCAATCAGCAGCTCGAAGAGCTGCAGGCGAGCCTGCTGAATCCGAAGAGCGCGTTCAAGGACTGGGCGCAGCTGCTCGACGGACGCCGCGACGCCTACCGGATCGAATGGCTGTGCCGGAACCAGCTCAAGGTGCTGGAGCGCTGGCACCGCAACAGCGTCTTCGAATGGAGCAATCCCGAGGAAACGCGCCTGCACGACATCGGCGAACACATCGGCCTGTTGCGCGACGCCGCGGCCGACCTCGAGCGCCACATCGAGGCGGCTGTGCAGATCTACTTTGCGTCGACGGCGTACCGCACCAACGAGATCGTGCGCACCCTGACCGTGTTCTCGGCGATCTTCCTGCCGCTGACCTTCCTCGCCGGCGTCTACGGCATGAACTTCGAGGTGATGCCGGAGCTGAGGCTGAGTTTCGGCTACCCGCTCTTGCTCGTCGTCATGATCCTGCTGGCGATCCTGTTGCTGCGCTTTTTCCGCCGGCGCGGGTATTTCTGAAACCGCGCCGCGCGGCGTCTACGCCACCTCGAACAAGCCCGCGGCGCCCATGCCGCCGCCGATGCACATCGTCGCGACGACGTACTTCACGCCGCGGCGCTTGCCTTCGATCAGCGCGTGTCCGACCAGGCGCGTGCCGGAGACGCCGTACGGATGGCCGACCGCAATCGCGCCGCCGTCGACGTTGAGGCGCTCGTCGGGGATGCCCAGCTTGTCGCGGCAGTACAGCACCTGCACGGCAAAGGCCTCGTTGAGTTCCCACAGGCCGACGTCGTCGATCTTCACACCGGTGCGTTCCAGCAGGCGCGGAATCGCGAACACCGGGCCGATGCCCATCTCGTCCGGCTCGCAGCCGGCGACCGCGAAGCCGCGGAAGATGCCCAGCGGCTTGAGCCCGCGCTTCTCGGCGAGCTTGGCGTTCATGATCACGCAGGCGGCGCCGCCGTCGGAGAACTGGCTTGCATTGCCGGCGGCGATCACGCCGCCCGGCGTCGCCGCCTTGATCCTGGCGACAGCTTCGTAGGTCGTGCCGGCACGGATGCCCTCGTCCTTGCTGGCCGTGACTTCACGCGTGACCAGCATGCCGGTCTTCTTGTCGGCGACGCCGGTGGTGACGGTGATCGGCGCGATCTCATCTTTGAACTTGCCGGCGGCCTGCGCGGCCTCGGCGCGCTGCTGGCTGCGCGCGCCGTACTCATCCTGGCGCTCGCGCGCAATGCCGTAGCGCTTCGCGACCGTCTCGGCGGTCTGCAGCATCGGCCAGTAGACCTCCGGCTTGTGCTGCTTGAGCCAGCTGTCCATCACCATGTGCTGGTTCATCTCGTTCTGCACGCAGGAGATCGACTCGACGCCGCCGGCGACGATCACCGGCACCTGGTCGACGATCACGCGCTGCGCGGCCATCGCGATGGTCTGCAGACCGGACGAGCAAAAGCGGTTCACCGTCACGCCCGAGGTCGTCACCGGCAGGCCGGCGCGCAGTGCGCACTGGCGCGCGATGTTGGCGCCGTTCGCGCCCTCCGGATTGGCGCAGCCCATCAGCACGTCCTCGACCTCGGCCGGATCGACGCCGGCACGTTCGACGGCGTGCTTGACCGCGTGACCGCCCAGCGTCGCGCTGTGCGTCATGTTGAAGGACCCGCGCCAGGACTTTGCGAGCGGCGTGCGGGCAACGGAAACGATTACGGCGTCGGTCATGTTCGGGTTCCTCGTCTGTCGTCATTCCCGCGCAAGCGGGAATCCAGCGCCGTGTTCGCGGCTCATGGATGCCCGCCTCCGCGGGCATGACGTGAATTGCGTGATCAGTTGAACGTCTTTCCTTCCGCAGCCAGCTTCGCCAGCAGCGCTGCGGGCTCCCAGAACTTCGCGTCCGCGCCCGGCTGCGCCGCAAACTCGCGCATGCGCCGCGCGACACCGTAGAGGCCGACGCTGTCGGCGTAGAGCATGGGTCCGCCGCGGTGCAGCGGGAAGCCGTAGCCGTTGAGGTAGACCATGTCGATGTCGGAGGCGCGCAGCGCAATGCCTTCCTCGAGAATGCGTGTACCTTCGTTGACCAGCGCGTACACCAGGCGCTCGACGATCTCGGCGTCGTCGATTTTGCGCGGCGTGATGCCGGCCTCCTTGCGATAGCCGGTGATCAGCGCCTCGACTTCGGCGTCCGGATACGCCGTGCGATCACCCGGCTTGTACGCATACCAGCCCTTGCCGGTCTTTTGCCCGTAGCGCCCGGCTTCGCACAGACGGTCGGCGACGACGGCCCTGGACAGGTCCGGGTGCTCGGCGTAGTGGCGCTTGCGCACGTACCAGCCGACGTCGTTGCCGGCGAGGTCGGACATGCGGAACGGGCCCATCGCGAAGCCGAACTTCTCGACCGCCCTGTCGACCTGCTGCGGCAGCGCGCCTTCATCGAGCAGGCGCAGCGCCACGACGCTGTACTTGTTGATCATGCGGTTGCCGATGAAGCCGTCGCAGACGCCGGCAACGACCGGCAGCTTCCTGATCGTCTTCGCCAGCTTCATCACCGTCGCCAGCACGTCCTTCGCGGTCTTTTCGCCGCGCACGACTTCGAGCAGGCGCATGACGTTCGCCGGCGAGAAGAAGTGGGTGCCGACGACGTCCTGCGGGCGCTTGGTGAACGCGGCGATCCGGTTCACGTCCAGCGTCGAGGTGTTGGTCGCCAGGATCGCGCCCGGCTTCATCACCGTGTCGAGCGTCTCGAACACGGTCTTCTTCACCGCCATGTCCTCGAACACCGCCTCGATGACGATGTCGGCGTCCTTGATCTCGGCGTATTCGAGCGTCGGCTGGATCAGTGCCATGCGCGCTTCGAGCTTGTCCTGCGTGAGCTTGCCCTTCTTCAGCGCGCTCTCGTAGTTCTTGCGGATCACGCCCAGGCCGCGTTCCAGCGCCTCGGCCTTCATTTCCAGCACCTTCACCGGGATGCCTGCGTTGGCGAAGTTCATCGCGATGCCGCCGCCCATCGTGCCGGCGCCGATCACGGCGGCGGACTTGATCGCCCGCACCGGCGTGTCCTCGGGCACATCCGGGATCTTGGTGCAGGCGCGCTCGCCGAAGAAGGCATGGCGCAGCGCCTTCGACTCCGGCGTGCCGAGCAGGAATGCAAAGCCATCACGCTCGGCGGCCAGACCCTCGTCGAAGGTCTTGCTGGTCACCGCCGCGGCGACCGCGTCGATGCACTTGATCGGCGCCGGGAACGAGCCCACCATGCCACGCGCCGTGTTGCGCGCGAACTGGAAGTAGGCCTCAGCTTCCGGATGCGTGCATTTCATGTCGCGCACGCGCTTGAGGGGGCGCTGCTCGGCGACGACTTTCGCGGCGAACGCGAGTGCGCCGGCTTGAAGAGTTCCGGTGACGATCTCGTCGAAGAGCGCGGTCTGCGCGAGCTGCTGCGCCGGCACCGTGTTGCCGGACACGATCATGTTCAGCGCGACTTCGACGCCGACCACGCGCGGCAGGCGCTGCGTGCCGCCGCCACCGGGCAGCAGGCCAAGCTTGACCTCCGGCAGTGCGATCTGCGCATCGGCGAGCGCGACGCGGAAGTGACAGCCCAGCGCCAGCTCGAGGCCGCCGCCCATGCAGGTGCCGGAGATCGCGGCGATCACCGGCTTGGTGCTGCGCTCGATCGCATTGATCACCGTGTGCAGGTTCGGCTCGGCGAGCATCTTCGGCGAGTTGAACTCGCGGATGTCGGCGCCGCCGCTGAAGGCTTTGTCGGTGCCGGTCAGCACGATCGCCCGGATCGCCGCATCGGCGTTGGCGCGGTCGAGCCCGGCGAGGATGCCGCTGCGCAGGTCCAGACCCAGGCCGTTGACTGGCGGGTTGTTCATCGCGATCACAGCCGTGTGGCCGTGCACCACATAGGTGGTGACACCGGTGCTGACGCTCATGGGCGCTCCCTCGGGTTTGAACGAAAGTGCCGCAGCCTAGGCCCGCGGCGAAGGTGCGGACAAATGAAATCGCCGAATCACCAGCTATCAATGCAGCGCATGATCGCAGGCCGGCCAGCATGAGAACCGCTTATGCACGGCAATGCGGCGGTTTCATTTGTCCGCCCCGGCGGCGCCGCCTAAGCTGCCGGGCGAGTTTCGTTTCAAGTCTTCGTCACGGAGTGCGGGATGGATCTGAATTTCACCGCGGAAGAACAGCAGTTCCGCACCGAGGTGCGCGCGTTCATCGACGCGAATCTGCCGGCCGATCTCAGCGACAAGGTGCTGACCGGCAAACGCATGAGCAAGGAAGACTTCCTGCGCTGGCATCGCATTCTCCACAAGCAGGGCTGGGTCGCGCCGCACTGGCCCAAGGTATTCGGCGGCACTGGCTGGAACGCCGTGCAGCAGCACATCTTCAGCGAGGAATGCGCCGATGCTGGCGCGCCGGCGCTGATGCCCTTCGGCCTGGTCATGGTCGCGCCGGTGATCATGGCCTTCGGCAACCCATCGCAGAAGGACTACTTCCTGCCGCGCATCCTCTCCGGCGAGGACTGGTGGTGCCAGGGCTATTCCGAGCCCGGCTCCGGTTCCGATCTCGCGTCGCTGAAGACGCGCGCCGAGCGCAAGGGCGACCCCCTCACTGGAACGTACATCGTCAACGGCCAGAAGACCTGGACCACGCTGGGCCAGCACGCCGACTGGATCTTCTGCCTGGTGCGCACCAATTCCGAGGCACGCAAGCAGGAGGGCATCTCCTTCCTGTTGATCGACATGAAGACGCCGGGCATCACCGTGCGCCCGATCATCATGCTCGACGGCGAGCACGAGGTGAACGAGGTGTTCTTCGACAACGTCGAGGTGCCGGCGCAAAACCTCGTCGGCGAGGAGAACAAGGGCTGGACCTACGCCAAGTTCCTGCTCGGCCACGAGCGCACCGGCATCGCCGAGGTCGGCCGCTCCAAGCGCAAGCTCAAGCGCCTCAAGGACATCGCGGCGCAGGAGCACGCCAGCGGCGGCGGCCGCCTGATCGACGACCTGCGCTTCCGCGACCGCATCGCCCAGGTCGAGATCGAGCTGATGGCGCTGGAAGTCACCAACCTGCGCGTGATCGCCGCCGACATGGAGAAGAAGACGCCGGGTCCCGAAGCCTCGCTACTGAAAATCCGCGGCTCCGAGATCCAGCAGACGCTCTCCGAACTGATGATGCAGGCGCTCGGCCACTACGCGCTGCCATACCAGGACGCGGCACTCGACCACGCCTACGACGGTGCGATCGTCGGCCCGGACTACGGCGTGTCCTTGTCGGGCCTGTACTTCAACAACCGCAAGACCACGATTTACGGCGGATCCAACGAGATCCAGAAAAACATCATCTCCAAGATGATCCTTGGCTTCTGATGTGCAGAGTTCGACGATGAATTTCAACTTCAGCGAAGAGCAGCAGCAATTCCGCGACAGCCTCGAGCGCTACATCCGAGAGGCCTATGACTTCGAGTCGCGCCGCAAGATCCTCAAATCAGAGGCCGGCTACAGTCGCGAAGTCTGGCAACAGCTCGCCGAAATGGGCGCGCTCGCGATCACGCTGCCGGAAGCGCACGGCGGCTTCGGCGGCAATGCCTTCGACACCGTGCTGGTGATGGAAGCGCTCGGCCGTGGCCTCGTCGTCGAACCGTACCTGTCGACGGTCGTGCTCGGCGCCGGGCTGGTCAGCGACGCCGGCAGCGACACGCAGAAGGCGGACGTCCTCAACGCCGTCGCCACCGGCGAGCGCCTGCTCGCGCTCGCCCACGGCGAGCCCGGCAGCCGCTACGCACTGTCGCAGGTCGCGACGACGGCAAAGAAGGATGGCGGCAACTGGGTGCTCAACGGCAGCAAGGCCGTCGTCCTGCACGGTGATACCGCCGACCAGCTGATCGTGTCGGTACGCAGCGCCGGTGGCGCGCGCGACGCGCAGGGCATCTCGCTGTTCCTGGTCGACGCGAACGCCGCCGGCGTGACGCGCCACGCCTATCCGACGCAGGACGGCGGCCGCGCCGCCGACATCGCGCTGGCCAACGTACGCGTCCCCGACAGCGCCCGACTCGGCGCCGAGGGCGCCGCGCTGCCGCTGCTCGAACACGCGATCGACCGTGCCATCGCCGCGCTGTGCGCCGAAGCCGTCGGCGCGATGTCGGCGACGATCGAGCAGACCGTCAACTACCTGAAGACGCGCAAGCAGTTCGGCGTGCCGATCGGCACCTTCCAGGCGCTGCAGCACCGCGCCGTCGAGATGTACCTGCACGCCGAGCAGGCGCGTTCGATGAGCTGGCTCGCCGCCGCCAAGCTCGACGCCCCGCGCGACGAACGCCGCCACGCCGTGTCCGCTGCGAAAGTGCTGGTCGCGCAGAGCGCCCGCTACGTCGGCCAGCAGGCCGTGCAGCTGCACGGCGGCATCGGCGTCACCGACGAGCTGGCCGTGAGCCACTACTTCAAGCGCCTGACCATGATCTCGCTGCTGTTCGGCGACATCGACCACCACCTAGCGCTGTTCGGTGAGCAGATGGCCGCGTAACTGCGTAGGTTAGGCTGAGCGCAGCGAAGCCCAACGTCTGTGTCATGACCCGCAAGCCCACGCCTCGACGCCATCGCGATCCGGAGCTCGCCGACATGGAGCGATTCTCACCGCTCCTCGACGACGAGCCGACGCTGTCGTCGAGCGGCACCTTCACGGTGGAGGCGACGGTCTGGCGTTACACCGGAGCGGGTGGATGGCACTTCGCAAATCTGCCCGAGGCCTTGTCGGCCGAGATCCGCGCGAAGTACGCGAAGTCACCGCGGGGCTGGGGGTCGATTCCGGTGCAGATCCGGATCGGCGAAACCGAGTGGGACACGTCGCTGTTCCTCGCGCGCAAGACTCGATCCTATCTGTTCGCCATCAAGGCCAGTGTCCGCAAGGACGAGGGCATCGTCGACGGCAGCCGGATCACGGCTTACGTACGTATCCGGTAGCGCGACGAACTTCGGGTAACCACTTCAATCGCCGCGGCCATCCAGGTCGGGCCACGGCAAGTCCTCCCATCGACCTGCGACGACATCGGCATCGATGTCGCCAGCGAGTTTCCAGGCGTCTTGGCGTTCCCAGGCCGAGGCCGCGTACCAGTAGTGCTCGATGCCGGATTCGCCCCGCTGGCATGGGTCGGTATTGCCCATGCAGCGATAGCTGCGGTACCAGCGCGCCTGCTCGGTGCAGTCAAATCCGGCCCGGCAGGCCGAGAGCAGCCAGGCCAGACCCGCAACGCTGGGCTGATCGATCAGCGCGCCGGTGGCATCGGCGAACAACAGCCACCGTGCATAGGCGCGACCGCCGGCCAGCGCTCGCTCCAACTGCGCGCGGCGCGCACCGGCGTCGAGCGGCCCAGGCCGCAGCGCCTGCTCCGCGAGGGCCGGCGCGTAACCGGCCCGCACGGCGCGCTCGAACCAGACCGAACCGACTTCGGTGTCCGCTCCCGGCCGATCCTCTCCCAAAGCGTCGGCAAGCGCGCTCCAGTCGCGCTGGGCGAAGCCGGAGCAGCGGCGCGAGACAACGTTCCACTCGTCGCGCTCCTCAGGCGAGAGCGAGGCGAGGTCGTTCTCCATCTGCGCGTCGAGGCGCGCGGCGCCCAGGGTGTCCAGAGCGAGGTAGCTGCGACACTCCTCGATCACCAAGTAGACGAAATAGGCGCTGGCGCCGTCGCCCTGCTGGGCTGCAGGCAGGCGGGCCAGCGCGAAGGCCAGCGCATCGGCGGCGCGCTCGTAGTCGCGGTGAACCGGGTCCTCGTAGGCCGGGGCGCGACGGCCCTGAGCGACGACATCGAGATCGGGATCGTCGCGGTCGGATTGGACGACCGCGAGGGCCGGCGCCTGCGGGTCGGGCAGCAGGCGCGGACGAAACGGCTCGACGGCGGCATGAGCCCGTGGCGCGGCCATCGCGCCGGCAGCTTGGGGCGCTGCCGGCAGCCAGCGCGCTTCGAGCACGACCAGGCCGGCGAACATGACCAGCAACCACGCCTGTATCCGGACGGAGAACAACGACGCACCTCCCGCAAAGGCCTGGCCCGATCTTAGTCTCGGGGCAGCCTCGTTCGAGCGCACGTTTATTCAACAGTAAATGCCCATGCGCGCACTAAGCTCCTCCTGATCCCGGAGAAAAAGCCATGGCACTTGCAGAACCCGCACTACCGCTTCCTGATCTCTTCGCGCGCTATCACGTCGGCTGGGAAACCAAAAACCCGAATCTGATCGCGTCGCTCCATTCGAACGACACGATCTTCCATCTTCATGACGGTTCCGCTGCGGTCCATGGCCGCGACGCGTTGCGGCAGAATTGCATCGACCTGTTCGCGCGCTTCGATTTCACGCACGAGGTGGGCCGCAGACTCTATGGCGATGATCACTGGGTCGTCGAATGGACGATGGTTCTGGCGCTCAAGGAACCGGGGGGCGCGCCGTTCACGGCCAGGGTCGAAATGCTCGATGTGGTGACAGTCAGTCCCCGCGGCGAGGTCACGCGCAAGGACGTCTACATGAATGGCGCCCAGGCGCAGGCCGCGTTCGCCCGAGCCGGGATCCAGCGTTAGCGGATGGACTGGCGCTCGCCGCCATGTTGAGCGGCACTTCAGTCGATCCCGTCGGGCGCAGGCGTGCTACCGGTGGTTTGCTGCAAACGATCGGTTTGCCGATGATGGCGATCATGCCGGCTCCCGTATCTCCCTTCACCAACACGATACTGCCCATCAAGGTCAGACGCCTCGCGGCGCATCCGAACGTTGTCATGGCCGTGCTGGCCGGACGGACGGGCCCGATCATCGTCGAGCAAGATGGGGTGTGCGTGACCGGCGATGTCGTGCTGGTCCGGCCGGGAGTCGTACACGGCGTCCTGTGCGGGGAACGTGGCGCGGACGTCCTCTACCTCAACGGGCTGACATTTCCCTTCGAGGCACCGTTGGCAGTGCCGCTCAAGGGCATCCTTGAACAGCTGGCCCACCGATCATTGGGTTGCGATCCGGGCGCATCAGAGGAATTGCGGGCAAGGCTGGCGTTCGCGACCGGTCCGCTTCCGACGAAGATTGCCGACATCGTAAGGGCCACGCAGGCCGATCCCATGCGGCGCGTGACGCAGAACGAGCTGGCGCGATATCTCGACATGGAGCGGACGCGGGCGCTGCGCTGTTTCAAGGCGGCGACGGGGCTGACATTTCGCCAGTTCAAGCGGTGGTCCGGCCTGCAGCATGCCGCGCAACAAATGGCTCGGCGCACGCTCGTGCGGACAGCGGCGATGGATGCCGGTTTCGCAGATACCGCACATCTTTCGCGCGTGTTCAGGAGCACATTCGGGGTTTCGCCCGGCATGGCGATTGCCGAGCTGGACCATCTGGAAAGTGAGTAGCGGGATTCGACCCGGCGCGGACATTCCGAGCAGCAGAGATTGGGCGCGCTCCGTATCAGGACTTCACGGAGGACAGCTGCCATTGGCCGGGGATGCCCTTGAGCTCACGTGATCCGCGATCCTCGAAGGCAATGCCCGATCCGGCAACGAGATCCTTGACGATGCTGGAAACGAATATT
Organism: Sinimarinibacterium sp.; assembly: GCA_041659605.1. GTDB lineage: Bacteria > Pseudomonadota > Gammaproteobacteria > Nevskiales > Nevskiaceae > Solimonas. The sequence goes on from JBAZXW010000012.1 coordinate 55,647, forward strand.
TCATTCGGCTGCGCCTGCGCGGCGATACGCGCCGCGATGTGCACAGTGATTCCGCCGAGCTTCGTATCGATGACCTGGCATTCCCCGGTATGGGCGCCTGCGCGAACGTCGACACCCAGCTTGCGTGCGCCATCCCGAATCGCCTCGGTACAGCGGATCGCGCGCGCGGGTCCGTCGAACGCGGCGAACAGCCCGTCTCCCGCCGTGTCCAGTTCGCGTCCGCGAAATCGCTGCAACTCAGATCGGGCCAGCGCGTAAAAGCGCTCGAGAACCTCGCGCCAACGAGAATCACCGAACTCTGCGGCCAGCGCCGTCGATCCTGCGATGTCGGCAAACAGAATCGTCGCCAGGACCCGATCGGACGCGTGACCGTGCAGCTCGCCCGTCAGGAACATCTCGATCGCATCAAGCTCCGCTTCGGGAGCAATCCAGAAGAAATGATCGGGGCTCGAAAACTGGACCAGCTTTGCACCCCGGATGTTCTGCGCAAGGTGGCGGCCGCCCTGTATGGGCAAAATCCGGTCCCGGTCACGGTGAAGGACAAGCGTTGGAACAGTGATTGCCGGCAACACGGCCCGCACGTCGATCTCGTAGACCATTCGCATGAGCGCCACCGCTGCTCCTGGGCTAGAGGCGCGCCGTTGAAAGCGTGCCCAGCGCTCGCGCGCACTTGCGTCATTTGCCTGTGATGGCGCGAACGCACCCAGAAGGACCCCGGTTCCCCAGCCGCTTTCCATGCGATCGAGGAGCGCTTGCTTCTGCTCAGACGTGCCACCCCAAGGGTAGTCTTCCGACCAGGCCCCGCGAGCAAACGTGTTGACCAGCACCAGCGCCGAGGTGCGTTCCGGATAGGTCGCCGCAAACAGCAGGCACATCGGGCCACCCTCGGAGGCGCCGATCAGCGTGGCGCGCCGCGAGCCGGCCGCATCCATCACGGCGCGCACGTCGTCCATGCGTTCCTCCAGCGTCGGCAGGTCCTGAGCGGGCACAGCATCGGACATGCCCGTTCCGCGCTTGTCGAAGATGATCAGTCGCGCGAACGATGCAAGGCGTCTGAAATACCGGTTCATCTGCGGGTCTTCCCACGCGTATTCCACATGGGAAACAAACCCTGGCACGAACACGACGTCGACGGGCCCAGCCCCGGTCACCTGGTAGGCGATGTTGTAGCGCCCGCTTTTTGCGTAGCGCGTTTCCGGGTGCGACAACATAACGTCAGTCCTCAGCCAATATTTGGCGCAGCGTCACGGGCGATCGTGATGCGCGATCAACAGTCATCCGCACCATTGCATATTTGCGGGCCTGACGCTCCGAAAATAGCGTATCGACCTGAGTACCTGATGATCGACCGATGTCCGCTCCTGGCCGGGCAGAGACCGTCATCGACCCTGAGGCGACATTCGCTCAACTCCAAAGCAGCCAGTCGAACGGGGCGAAAGCGGCCAATGGCACGGCCGGTGGTACTTTTTTGACCGCGATGCGCTGTCGACCCCATCTTCTCGTGCTCGGTGCGGTAGATGACAGATGCAAGCCCACGCCTGCCTCCACAATAGGAGGTCATGAATGCATCACTGTCTACCGTCTCCACGGGGCGCCGGGGCAACAAGCCCGCCCGAGCGGCTTCGCTCAAGCTGACGCCGCGCTCTGGCCGGATATTGCAAAGCACTTTCCGACCGCATCCTCTGTGGTCGAGCGCGCATCTGCAAACGATCGCGACCTTGTTGCGGCCTGCGCCCAAACTCACCCAGCGCCGTGAGCGGCTGGAGTTGGGCGATGGTGATTTCCTGGATCTGGGCTGGAGCGGAGACCACAATTCAAGTGGCCCCCTCGCGGTGCTGGTCCATGGACTCGCTGGCGGCTTTGAGTCCAAGTATCTGCTTGGCACCGCCTCGCAACTCATTGCGCAAGGTTGGCGCACGGTCATCATGCAATTGCGCGGCGCGGGGCCTGAGCCGAACCGTTTGCACCGCTGCTACGACCAGGGCGACACCGAAGACCTGCGTTACGTCTGGCACCTGTTGCGGGCGCGCGAGCCCAAGGCGTTCATCGCGTCGGTAGGTTGGTCGCTGGGCGGTAACGTCACCCTCAAGGCGTTGGCGGAGGAGGGCGAGGCGGCGCCAATCAATATCGCAGCAGCGGCATCCGTGCCCTTCAATATCCGGCCGTGCGCCGAGCGCTTGCGCACAGGCTTCTCGCGCATCTATCAGACGCATCTGCTCGGCTACTTGAAGGATGCGTTGCGACGAAAGCACCCGAAAATTCCACTGTCGCCGCTCGTCAATTTATCCGCCGCACTCGCGGCGCAGAGTTTCATTGAGTATGACGAGGCTTACACCGCGCCGTTGGCGGGTTATCGCGACGTTGAGGATTACTACACGCACGCTTCTTGCGGACAGTTCTTGAAGGACATCCGCCGCTCGACTCTGGTGGTGCATGCGCTGGATGATCCCTTCATGACGAGCGACATCATTCCCGCTGTGGAAACCTTGTCGCAACATGTGACACTGGAAGTCGCGCACAGCGGCGGGCATGTGGGCTTCATCAGCGCCGGCGCGCTCGGCCAACCATATTGCTGGCTCGAGCGCAGGCTGACGGAGTTTCTGCACGAGGGTTTTGAGCGGGCCGGTGAGCGGGTATCGGCTTTTGGAGCGCCCGCACCTTTGCGGATCACTCCAAAGTCCGGGGCCGATAATCGTGACGACTGGCTTCCGCTCTTGCAATCTTCCTTGACGTCTCCGTAGCCGTCCTGAATCTCACCGACCGTGCTTTGAACCTTGCGGGCGATGCAGGCTGACTAGATTGCTCATACTTGCGTGTGCTGACGCACCGAGTGCAGCCGTTTGCTGCGCTCAAGCTGATGAGACACAGATGAGCGGTGTTCTTGGTCGTGCAAACATTTCAGCCGAAAAGCATCGCGAGCGAGCGCGCAATGGCGACATCGTTCGACAGCCCCCCGATCGAACCCGCCGCGTGTGGCTCGGCTGGCGCAGATTCGGTTGCAGCCGACCTCACGACGCTGCCTCTCTCTGTGAAAGTGGGAGTCTGGATTCTCGCGTTCATCGCAGTCGTCGCAGCGCTTTATCTTGCGCGGGCGTTCGTCGTTCCACTGTTGATCGGAATACTTACCAGCTATGCACTGGGCCCCATCGTAACGTGGCTGAAGGCGCGTCACATTCCACGCTTTGTCGGTGCGGCGCTGGTGCTGGCGGCACTGATCGGTGGTGTGTCTTGGGCCATTTTCTCTTTGGGAGACGATGCTGCCTCGGTCATCCAGAAGCTTCCCGAAGCGGCGCGCAAGGTCCGCCAGCACATCAGTGATGCGCGGGCGGGCGGCCCGACCGCGCTGCAGAACTTCCAGGAAGCTGCCGCAGAACTGCAAGGTGCTGCGGCGGATGCGTCAGGACCAGAAAAGCCGGTCTTGCGCACCGTCGCGACCCCGCCCAGCGTCTGGTTGCGCGACTACATGCTGAACCAGTCCGCGCTGCTGTTCACGGTGATCGCGCAAACGCCGATTGTTCTGCTGCTTGCGTATTTTCTATTGGCGTCCGGTGCGCATTTCCGACGAAAGCTCGTGCAGCTGGTTGGCCCGTCCTTGTCCCGCAAGAAAGATGCGGTGGGGATTCTCGAAGAGATCGATGTACAGGTTCAACGCTATTTGCTGGCGATGATGGGATCGAATGTCCTCGTCGCCGTCGGAACCTGGCTTGCGTTCGAGGCGCTGGGAATGGAACAGGCGGGCGTATGGGGCGTCACAGCGGGCGTGCTTCACTTCATCCCCTACCTCGGCCCGATCGTGTTTGCGATGGCAAGCGGGATGGCTGGATTCATGCAGTTCGGCGCAACGCTCCATGCATTTGCAGTTGCCGGCGTATCGCTGCTGGTGGCCGCTGCGGTCGGATCCGTGATCATGACGTGGGTGCAGAGTCGCTCCTCACGTGTGAATGCTGCAGTGCTGTTCATCGCCTTGCTGTTCTTCGCGTGGCTGTGGGGCATCTGGGGCCTGCTGCTTGGGGCGCCATTACTCGCGATCGCCAAGGTGATCTGCGATCGCGTCGATTCGCTCAAGCATGTCGGCGAGCTCCTTGGGCGTTAGCCCGATGCGCAGGTCGAAGGAGCGACGGTCTGTGTGATGCCGCACCGACCCGCTTAGCCGTTTTGCGACATTCTGCGTACGTGGTTGCTTGGTGGAGAAGTGAAAGATGGACGCACTAAAAGTCGTTGCAGCCTTGGTGATCGTCGCAGGCGCGCTCGGACTAGTGTATGGCGGCTTCAGCTACACCAAGGAGACTCACCACACCGACCTCGGGCCGATCCACATGTCGGTCGACGAAAAGCAGCACGTCAATTTTCCCGTCTGGCTCGGCGTGGGGGCGGTCGTGCTTGGCGGTGTGCTGCTGGTTATGGGCCGGAAAGCCTAGCGCACGCAGCCATCCGCAGTTGGCTTGCCGCGCGCCGGGCTGGCGGACAAGGCTCTAAAGCAACGGCCTCACGCCCTCTGAACAAAGAGGTTGTTCCATGGACGCATACACGATGATGAAGACCGCGGCGCTGCTACTGGCGATCGCGGCAGGTGGCGGCCTTCTGATGGCCGGCATTCGTTTTAGCGGCAAGGATCGTCCACCGTCCGCCATCGCGATGCTGCACGGACTGCTAGCGGCCGGAGCATTGACCCTTCTGATCTATGCGGCGGTTGTGGCGGGAGTTCCGCCGATGGCGCAACTGTCGATTGCAGTGCTGGTCGTCGCTGCGCTCATCGGCACCTGGATCAATCTGAAATTTCATTCGCAAATGCAGGCTCTCCCGATCAAGGGGGTCGTCGCGCACGCGCTGGTGGCAGTCGCGGGGTTCGTGCTGCTCCTCGTCGTCCTGCTCAGGCCGCACGCCGGCTGACCTGCGTCCGCGGCCGAAGGAGTTCTCATATGTCTGACACCCCCGCGCCGCGACAAAACCATCTGCTTGGCGCCTTGTCTGAGCGGGCCTTGACCCGCCTGCGCCCGCATCTCGAACTGGCGTCGATGCCGCTCGGCAAGATTTTGTACGACGCGGGCGAGACCATGCGTCACGTGTACTTCCCGACCGACTGCATCGTGTCGCTGCTCCAGGTGATGGAAAACGGAGCATCAGGCGAGATTGCGGTGGTCGGTAATGAAGGCCTGATCGGAATCGCTTCGTTCATGGGCGGTGAAAGCACTCCCAGCCGCGCGATCGTGCAGAGCGCAGGCTCCGCATACCGGCTCTCCGGCGAGCGGCTCAACGAAGAGTTCAACCGTCACGGCGAAATGATGCGGCTATTGCTCTGCTATACCCAATCCCTCATCTCGCAAATGTCCCAGACCGCGGCGTGCAACAAGCATCATCCCATTGACCAGCAGCTGTGCCGCTGGCTTCTGCTGTCTCTGGATCGTCTGCAGAGCAACCGGATGACCATGACCCAGGAGCTGGTGTCCCACATGCTTGGCGTCGGACATGCGGCGGTCGATGAGGCAGCCGCAACGTTGCAGAAGAGCGGCGCGATCATCTATGCCGGCGGTCAATTCACGGTGCTCGACCGGCCGAAGCTCGAGCAGCTGTGTTGCGAGTGTTACGCCGCGGTCAAGAATGAAACTCACAGCCTTTGTCCCTATCTCGCGCCGATCACCGCGCGCCAGCGCCCGGTCCCAGCGCTCGATTCAGTGCCGGTTGCCTAAGCCCAGCTCCATCCCAAGGTCGCCAGTATCGTGGACAGTTGGCGATGATCCGTGCAATCCGCTGCGGCTGCCGCTCGGTGCGATATCGCACGGAGAACCACTCTTCGAAGCGTTACTCTCTAAGTCCGAAGTGACTCTGCGCCGTGAGTCCCGGCATGTGTCTCGAAAGAGACCAATGATCGGCGAGGAGAAATAAGATGAGCTTGGGAATGATTCTGTTGATCGTCCTGGTGCTGTTGCTGCTCGGCGTGATCCCTACCTGGCCGCATAGCAAGTCGTGGGGTTACGGTCCGAGCGGTGGATTGAGCGTCGTGCTGGTCGTCATCCTTGTATTGGTCCTCATGGGCAAGTTCTAGCGAGGAGTCAGGAATGCACCACTATCATCTGCGGCTGCTGGGCGATCACTGGGCCTTGCTTGAAGAAGGTGCTGCTGTTGCAACCAAGACCTTCTGGACCAAAAAAGAAGGAGTGAGCTACAGCCTGTGCTTCATTGGACACTACGGCGGCTCGCTCGCAATCCACCGGGTCAACGGCAGCCTTCAGGAAGAGCGCACGTGTCCGGGCGGGCTGGAGCCGATCCGCATCGCAGCGTGATCCGGATTGCTCGGATCGTTTTGACGACGTGCTGTGATTGCCAGTCGAGCGGCGCTCCGCGATGGCGCAATCACCGGCAGTGTGGCCAGTGTGGTTTCGTCGCTGGCACTCATGGCCTTGTCACGCATTGAAACGGGGCACCCGTTTGCTGCGGCCAACGCAATCAGTCATTGGTTATGGAGGGGCGAGTCTTTCCGTCAGAACGGACCGACCATCCGCTACACGCTTGCCGGTTACGCGATCCACCACTCGGCATCGGTGCTCTGGGGCATCGTCGCTGAGAAACTATTCGCGAACAACAGCGCTGACCGACCGGCAGCCCGGGTGCTTCGCAACGCAGCGCTGACGGCTGTCGCCGCCAGCGTGGGTGACTACTTGGTGGTTTCCAGGCGGTTCACACCGGGCGTCGAAATGCGCCTCTCGCGTGGCGCGGTCGCGTTGTTCTACCTTTCGTTCGCCGCAGGGCTCGCCGCCGGAATGACTTATGTGCGCGCTCGAAAGACCGCGTCTGAATCCACTGAAAGGAGCGACCCGTGCTCGGACGACATCTGATTCTCGCTGCCGTAGTCGCCGCGATGCTGGGAGCGTGCGCAAGCAATTCCCAACTACCGGTGTCCGCGGGCGTTGGACCCAATCCGACCCTCCCGCCGCCCGACAAGGAGTTGATCCCCAGAGTGTACGTTGCAGAGGGCGTGGGCTGGCCTGCGGGGATGACGCCCGTCGCCGCTCCGGGCATGCAAGTGAACGCGTTTGCCCATGGCTTGGTCCATCCGCGCTGGCTGCACGTTCTGCCCAACGGCGACGTTCTGGTCGCCGAAACCAATGCCCCGCCGAGGCCCGCGGAAGGCAAGGGCATCAAAGCCTGGTTCATGAAGCTGTTCATGAAGAAGGCCGGCGCCGGCGGGCCAAGCGCAAATCGCATTACCCTGTTGCGGGATGCCGACGGTGACGGCGTTGCCGATGTGCAAGTGCCGTTTATCGAAGGGCTGAACTCGCCGTTCGGGATGGCCTTGGTCAACGGCGATTTCTATGTAGCGAACAGCGACGCAATCATGCGGTTCCCCTACGTGAAGGGACAGGATCGCATCACCACGCCCGGCATCAAGCTGCTTGATTTGCCGGCCGGTCCGCATAACCACCACTGGACCAAGAGCCTCATCGCCAGTTCCGACGGCAGCAAGCTCTACGCGACCATCGGCTCCAACAGCAATGTGGGTGACAACGGCATGCAGTGGGAGGAAAGCCGCGCGGCGATCTGGGAGATTGATCGCGCGACCGGAAGCCATCGCACTCTCGCTTCCGGAATCCGCAACCCCAACGGCATGGCGTGGGAACCGCGTACCGGTGCCTTGTGGGTCGTGGTCAATGAACGCGACGAAATCGGCGGCGACCTGGTGCCGGACTACATGACCGCGGTGCGCGACGGTGCATTTTACGGCTGGCCCTACAGTTACTACGGCCAGCACGTTGACGAGCGGCCGCAGCCGTCGCGGCCTGACCTGGTGGCCCGCGCGATCGTCCCGGACTACGCGCTCGGCTCGCACACCGCTTCGTTGGGCTTGGTGTATTCCGACGGCGAGTCTCACCTGCAGCAGTTCGGGAGCGGAATGCTTATCGGCCAGCATGGCTCCTGGAATCGCAAGCCGCGCAGCGGATATAAAGTCATCTTCGTGCCGTTCCAGGACGGCAGGCCAGCGGGCGATCCGATCGATGTGCTGACAGGATTTCTGGATGACGCCAAGGACATCGCCCATGGAAGGCCGGTGGGTGTTGTCATTGACAGGCAAGGGGCGTTGCTCGTCGCTGATGATGTGGGAAACACGGTCTGGCGCGTGACGCGGTTACGTTGAACGACTGCTTACGGGAAAGTCCAGAACGACCTGCGGCGGGCCGCCCATGGCCGGGGAGAGTCGCTCGCCGCGCTGCGCTGACCGGCAGCCTTCATCAGCGGTGCTCCGATCCGATGCGGCGACGCGCCGCATTCAGCAGTGCTTTCGAATAGAGCACGTGGAAACCGGTCAGCCATCGGAACGTGCGTCGGTTCATCGCAGTTTTGGTGACGGCCGATCCGAAGTAGAGGCGCGTGCGCGGTGAGCCGCCGACAGTCACCGGCTCGACCATGAACCAGGAGCGCGTGCTGCCGAAGATGTCGCACATCAGCAACTGTTGGTCGGTGCGCGCTTCCAGTTGCCAGGCGGCGAAGCGATCGATCGTGCCGGTGGCGACCTGCCGCGCCTGCGTGTCCGTGGATGGCGAGGCGACGGCCAGTGTCAGGATGAGGCGTTCTGCCTTGAAGAGCGGCGTCGTGTAGAAGGCCTCGACGTAGTCGGCGCAGGAGATGGAGCCTTTGACTTCGGTGCAGAAGCAGTCGGTGTAGCAGCCGGCGCGGGCGTAGCGTGCCAGCAGTGCGTGGTCGGGCAGGGGGCGGCTTTCGATGGCGGGCATGTTTGTGAGGTCGACGAGCGTGGATTGACGGAGTGCGGCCACGGAAACGGCCCCCTCACCCCGGCCCTCTCCCCCGCGCGGCGGGGGAGAGGGAGCACAGCAGGGAGCGCGGCGTATGGTGCACTACAATTGCGCGATGGCGATGCAACTCTCCGCGCTCCACGTTTTTCCGGTGAAGTCCTGTGCTGCGCTCGTGCTCGACGAGGCGCAGGTCGAGCCGCGCGGGCTGGCGCACGACCGGCGCTGGATGGTGGTCGACGACGAGGACAGGTTCATCACCGGCCGGGAGGAACCGCGCCTGGTGCTGCTGCGCGCGCAGCCCGTGGCCGGCGGTCTGCTGCTGGCCGCGCCCGACATGCCGGAGCTGCGGATTGTGGAGCCAGCGGACGGGCGCGTCGGCGTCACGGTCTGGCGCGATCATGTGAATGCACTGCACGCGTCGTCGCAGGCCAGCGAATGGATCAGCCGTTTTCTTGGCCGAACCTGCCGCCTGGTGTTCATGGACGAGGCGGCGCAGCGTCGGGTCGATCCCACGTATGCCGCCGCAGGCGACGAAGTGAGTTTCGCCGACGGCTTCCCGCTGCTGCTGATTTCCGAAGGCTCGCTGGCCGGGCTCAACACGCGCCTCGACGCGTCAGTGCCGATGCTGCGTTTCCGGCCCAACCTCGTCGTCGCTGGCGCTGAACCGCACGCGGAGGATGGCTGGAAGCGCATCCGCATCGGCGAGATCGAATTCGACGTCGCCAAGCCCTGCATACGCTGCGGCTTCACGACGGTGATGCCGGAGACCGGCACGCTCGATCCGCGCGGCGAGCCGCTGCGCACGCTGGCGACCTACCGGCGCGGGGCGAAGGGCGTGATGTTCGGGCAGAACCTGATTGCGCGCGGCGGCGGGCGGTTGCGGGTGAGGGATGAGGTGGCTGTGCTCGCGTAGGGCTGCCCCCTCACCCTAGCCCTCTCCCCCCGCACGCCGGGGGAGAGGGGATTGATTCACCCGCTCCGCGTTTCAGAAATCGTAGCGATAGCCCAGGTAGGCGAAGTAAAGCTTGGTCTTGTCGGTGGTTTCGAGGAATTTCTGGTCCGACAGCTCGGCGGACAGCTCCAGCTCCAGGGTCCACGCACGGCGCGTGTTCCATACGGTGCGCAGGCCGGGCGCGTAAACCCACAGCGTCTGATCGCTGCGCGTGTTGCGCCGGTCGACGCGCAGGCGCGGATTGATGTCGATGTCCGCGGACGAGCGATAGCGGTAGTTCAGCAGCCCGGAGACGCCGGTGTAGGTGGTCGCGTCCGTATAGCGCACGCCGAACACGCCGAGGTCGCTGTTGGCGATCAGCTCGGTGCCGATCAGCTGCAGGTTGTAGTAGGTGTCGGGGCCACTTTCTGGAAACGCTTCGACGCCGCCAGAGGCCGGCATCGCGTCGAGTGTCGAGCGGGAGACGTCGGCGGAGATGCGGAATCGCTGGTCGATGGCCTGCGACAGCAGTGCGGTATAGCTGGTGCTGATCGGGCTGCGGTCGAGCGCGAGCTGCTTGATCTCGTCGTCACTGTAGGTCTGGCGCAGCTCGGCGATCGTCGTCGCCGTCATCTGCCCGATCAGCGCGTTGCTGGTGCTCAGCAGCGGACTGCGCCGGCGGTCAGCGATAAGGCTCAGCGTCGTCGCCTCGCCGAAAGTGTTGCTACCGATCAGGTAGAGGATGTTGGGTTCGCTGAAATGGACGTCGTAATCGGCGACGGCGAACAGCGACATATTGCCGGAGAAGTAGCGCAGCTCGGAGCCAACCGATTGCCGGTCGACCAGCGACTCGACGCTCTGGCTGATGCCGTAGAGATTGAAGTTCCAGCTCTGCGCGATCGGACCGAAGTCGATGCTGGCGCCATAGAACAGGCGATCGGTGTCAATGCTGTCGCGCGTCGTCGCGACCGGTGCGCCGCCGACCAGGTTGACGCGGGTGTGCTCGCTCAGCCGGTAGCCGTAGTAGGCGCCATCGAAGCGTCCGAGCGGGCCGCCCGAGGTGCGCGTCTGGCGGCCGACGCGCGCGCTGTGGGTCTGCCGCCGTGACGCAAGGTCGACGTAGGCCATCGACGCGCGGAACTCGCTTTCACTGCTGTCGAGAAAATCGTGCTCGTAGCCGCCGGTCAGACGCAGGCGCAGATCGAGCGCGTCTGAGCGGCGCCGCGCGTTGGTGTCGAGATCACTGCTGAGCAGCGAGCGCGTCGTCAGCATCTTCTCCTGGTTTACCTGGAATTGATCGTAGCGATAGAACTGGTACCAGCTGCCGAACACGTCCCAGGCCGACTCGGCGCCGTGCGTGCGGTCCGCTTCGACGCGCGCGCTCATCATCGGCGTGTTCGGCGCCAGCAATGTGTTCAAGCGCTGCCGCACGCGCCCGGCAGCCGCGCCGTCGGGATACTGCTTCAGGTAGGTTTCGTAGGCGGCGCGTGCAAGCGCCAGCTGCCCGGCCTTTTCGCGTACGACGCCCAGCAGCTCACCCGCGTTCTGTCGGAACGGCGCGACCGGGTAGGCCGCAATGCGCTCGTAGATCGTCGCGGCGCGGGTCAGATCACCGCCGGCGGCGGCCACGCGTGCGTCCTCCATCAGTTCAGTCAAGCGTTCGACACTTGCGGGCGGCAACGAGGGTGTCTGCTCGGAGCGCACCACGATCTGCGCGAGGTCGACCCGCTGCGTACCGCGCAGCACGGCATCGCGTTCGAGGTCGGTGACCTCTGAAACCCAGGCGTCGGCCAGCGCGCCCGGCAGCTGTGCGAGCGCTTCGCGTGCCGTTTCCTCGCTGGCGAAGAAACCCAGCCGCTGGTGGTAGCGCAGCACCTCGTGGATGCGCGAGCGGGTCTGGTAGAGCTGTGTGCCCGCGGTTGCGCGCGCCGGATCGAGCGGCGCTTCGATCGGCGTCGATCCGAGATTGATCACGAAGATCCCTTCGCGTAACGCAGCGGCAGCGGGCGCCGTCGCTGCGGCGATCGCGACACTGAGCGTGCGGTCGTCGGGGTTCGCGGAGACCGAGAGGACGTCGACCGGCGCTTCGAAGCGCAGAATCACCGACGGAAGACTGCCGCTCATTTCGCTGCTGATCTGGCCGAGCGGGACGCTGTCCGATTGCGTCCAGCGCAGGCTGCCGACACCGTCGACTGTTCCGGCGTCGCCGTTCGCGGTCTGCTCCAGGCGCAGGCGTACCTGCAGCACGTTGCCGGAGGCGTCGAGGCTGTGACTGACGTAGCGGTAGCCGTGCGTCAGGCCAACGACCAGATCGATGCGGCCGTCGTTGCGGTAGGCGTCGACGCGCGTCAGCAGGCGGTCGTCGGTTTCTGCGGCGACGGCGGTCTGGCCGAGCAGCAGCAGCATGAACGCGACGAGCCGGTGCGCGAGGATGCGAGGCGCTGGCAGGCAGAAGGACATCCGGATCGGCATGGCGGGTCAATCCCAGGTTGAGTCGGACACGCGATGCTCCCCGCTGCGCGATTCCTTGATCGTCGTGAACGTATTGTTGGTGTATTCGTGGCAGGAGCCGGCGCAGTTGCGCAGCTCGCCGACCGTGTAGTTGATCGTCGACGGGCTCTGCGTCTTGGTGTGTTCGCCGCTTCTGAAGTCGCCGGCATGGCAGGCGGCGCAGTCCGGCGCGTAGGCGCTGTACGGCCACGGGACGGTCTGCGCGTTGCTGGTGTGGCAGGCGTTGCAGGGCGGACTGCCGCGATGGTCGCCGGGATAGTTGGGCGAGCTGTGGCGGAAGCTGATCGGCGTCCATGTCGTGGTGTTGTGGCAACGCACGCAGTCCTCCGTTGTCACGAAGTGCCCAGAAGGTTTGCCGGTCGCAGCCGAGCCGTTGTGGCAACTCGAACAGCTGCCGGTGACGTTGGCGTGGTCGAAGCTCGCCGGCGTCCACGCCGTCGTCGAATGACAGGCGCCGCAGTCGCTACTAGTGGTGACGTGGCCGGACGGCTTGCCGGTCGCGTTGGTGCCGTTGTGGCAGCTCGAACAGCTGCCGGTCACGTTGCTGTGATCGAACACCGCGCCGGACCAGGTGTTGGTCGTGTGGCAGGACTCGCAGTCGTTGCCGGAGGCGATATGGTTGGCCGGCTTGCCCTGCGCGGTGCTGCCGTTGTGGCAGCTGTAGCAGGTGCCGACGACTTCGAGATGGTCGACGCGCGTCGCCGGGTTCCAGGTCGTGGTTGAGTGGCAGGCCTCGCAGCGGCTCGTGGTCTGGATGTGCTGCGGGTTCTTGCCGGTGGCGTTGGTGCCGTTGTGGCAGCTGGCGCAATTCGTCGTCGTGCTGGTGTGGTTGAACGTCGCGCCGGACCAGGTCGTCGTCGTGTGGCAGGACTCGCAGTCGTTGCCGGACGCGATGTGGTTGGCCGGCTTGCCCGGTGCGGTGCTGCCGTTGTGGCAGCTGTAGCAGGTGCCGATAACTTCGAGATGGTCGACGCGCGTCGCCGGGTTCCAGGTCGTCGTCGAGTGGCAGGCCTCGCAGCGGCTCGTGGTCTGGATGTGCTGCGGGTTCTTGCCGGTGGCGTTGGTGCCGTTGTGGCAGCTGGCGCAGTTCGTCGTCGTGGTCGCGTGGGTGAACGTCGCGCCCGACCAGGTGTTGGTCGTGTGGCAGGACTCGCAGTCATTGCCGGACTGGATGTGGTTGGTCGGCTTGCCCTCGGCGGTGCTGCCGTTGTGGCAGCTGGCGCAAGTGCCGACGACCTCGACGTGATCGACGCGTGTTGCCGGGCTCCAGATCGTCGTGCTGTGGCAGGCCTCGCAGCGATTCGAAGTCTGGATGTGCTGCGGGTGCTTGCCGGTCGCACTCGAGCCGTTGTGACAGCTTGCGCAACTGCCGGTGACGCCGGCGTGATCGAAGCTCGCCCCGGACCAGGTCGTCGTCGTGTGGCAGGACTCGCAGTCATTGCCGGACTGGATGTGGTTCGCCGGCTTGCCGCCCGCCATGCTGCCGTTGTGACAACTCGCGCAGGTGCCCGTCACCTCGATGTGGTCGACCCGCGTCACCGGGCTCCACATGCGCGTCGTGTGGCAGGCATCGCAGCGGGTCGAGCTGAGGATGTGCTGTGGATTCTTGCCGGTCGCGGTGGTGCCGTTGTGGCAGCTGGCACAGCTGCCGCTCACGGTGGCGTGGTTGAAATGGGTGCCGGACCAGATGCTGGTCGAATGGCAGGTCTCGCAGTCGTTGCCGGACTGGATGTGCTGCGCCGGCTTGCCCAGGGCCCTGAGTCCGTCGTGGCAACTCACGCAGCTGCCGCTGACCTCGAGGTGTTCCATGCGCGGGATGCGGTTCCATGCATCTGGCCGGTGACAGCTGTCGCAGCGTTCCGAGGTCGGGATGTGCGAGACGGTCTTGCCCGGCGCGATCGAGCCGTTGTGGCAGGCTTCGCAGCGCGTCGGTGTGCCGACGAACACGCCGTTGGCGTGACAGCTTTCGCATTGCACGGTGCGATGACCACCGCGCAGTTCAAACCCGGTCTGGTCGTGATCGAAGGCCGTCCACGGCGGCACCGCCTCGCCCTGCGCGAAGGCACGCAGCAGCGCCAGCAGCAGCACGGCGCCGGTCGCCAGAACCGCCCATCCGCGCCGGTTCCTCAACCATCCCTTCATTGTCGGTTGCATGGCTTACGGGGCCTCCCTGGAACGCCGGTCGCGGATCTGGCTGGAGACCCGGACGTCTGAGAACGAAGTGGGTTGATGGCAGCGCGCGCAGTTGCTGCCGAAGCCGCCGCGATGCGCATCGTCGCTGGCGTGGCAGGCCTGGCAGTCACTCGCCAGCTCGATGTCGGACGTGCGCGCGACAGCATCGCGATGGCAGGCGCCGCAGGCCGCCTCGCGGTGCGCACTTTCGAGCGGGTAGTCGGTCTGGCGGTCGTGGTCGAAGCTCCAGCGCGCCCAACCCGCGGGCGTGTGGCAGCTTTCGCACGCCCCGCCGAGGGTGCCCTTGTGCGTGTCGTCGTCGGCGTGGCAGGCCTTGCAGGCCTGCGCCGTGGCGCGATAGGCATCGTCGACATGGCATTCGGCGCAGGGCACCGTTGCGTGCAGGCCGGCGAGCGGGAAGCGCGTCAGGTCATGATCGAAGCGCACGCCCTCGCGCCAGCTCTTGTCCTGGTGACAGTTGTCGCAGCGGTCGCCCTGCTGGCCGCGGTGCGTGTCGTCGGCACGATGGCAGTCGATGCAGGCACGCGCGGCGGCCTTCTTGTCGGACTTGCGGACGCCGCTCACAGTTCCGCCGGCGTGACATGCGCCGCAGTCGGGCTTGCGATGCGCGCCGCGCAGCGCAAACGAAGTGTCGCGATCGTGATCAAAGGCTTTCTTCGACCAGCCGTCGCTGCTGTGGCACTGCGCGCACTGGCGGCCGAAGCGTCCCTGGTGGATGTCGCTGCCGCGATGGCAGTCGTAACACTGCGTCGGCAACTGCTGCCCACGCGTGCGTTCGCTGTGGCAGGCGTGGCACTCGGCGCTGCGGTGGCGGCCCTGCAGCGGAAAGTCGGTCTTGCCGTGGTCGAAGCGCGCCTCGGCCCATCCGCGCGTGTCGTGGCAATCCGCGCAGCGGTCGCCGAACAGACCGCCGTGACGGTCCTGCAGGCCATGGCAGGACGCGCAGGCCTTGGGGGTCTTCTCGTACTTGCGGTCCGGATGGCAGCTTGCGCAAGCGACGTCGCGGTGCTTGTCCTTGAGCGGGAAGTCGGTCTTGTCGTGATCGAACTCGCTCTTGCGCCAGCTCTGCTCGCCATGACAGTCCTGGCACTTCTGGCCCATCTGCGTCTTGTGCACGTCATCGTCGCGATGACACTCGATACACGTGCCCTGCGCATCGCGCAAAGGTTTGCCCTGCGCGTGACAGCCGCCGCAGGGCGTCTTGAGGTGCGCGCCCTTGAGCGGGAAGTCGGTGAGCTTGTGATCCAGCAAAGCTGGAACGAGTCCGACGATGTCAGCCTCGCGGCCCTTGTGGTCGCTGTGGCACTGCCGGCACTCGACCCCTTGCACCGCCGGCGAGAGGCCGTGAAAGCCCTTGCGCGTACGGATGTCGGCGTCGATCTTGTCGTGGCAGCTGCGGCACAGCTGCGCCTGTTCGGACTTGCTGAACGACGTATGGCACTGCGCGCAGTCATCCTCGTACTTGGCATGCGCCTGCGCGAGCTTGCCGGGCATCAGCAGCTTCTCCAGCGGCGCCGCCGAAGCCGACAGCGCCCACAGCGCCAGCAGCAGCGCGGCCGCGGCACGTGCGGCGTCAGTACATGTGAACCGCGACCACATGCACGACTCCGGTGACGATCAGCATGAAATACAGCGGCAGGTGCAGCAGGTGCCACAGACCGAACAGGCGGTCGAAGGCGCTGTAGCGATAGACCGCGGCGGCGCTGGCGAGTCGCCGGCCGAGCAGTTCGAGCGCGGCATCGCGGTTCTGCGGCGGAAGCGCCACATCCGCGCGCAGCAGACGCAGCGCGGTGCGGACAATGCGCCGACGCCGCCATGCGGCCAGCGGCAGCCGCCACAGCGCGTGTTCGGCGCTGCCTCGCAATGTCTGCAGCGGCGCTTCGTAGGACTCCAGCGCAGTGCCGAGCGTATCTAGGTGGTGCGCATGCAGATCCAGCTGCGTACGTGCGTCGACCCAGCTGCGGCGCAGCTCGCCGAGCTCGACATGGCGGCCATACAGGCCTTCATGAATCTTCGCGTACAGGTAGCGGCCGACGAGGCCGCTGGAAGCGACGATCAGCATCGAGTACAGCGCCATGTTGCTGTTGATCGCGCCGGTACCGAAGTTGCAGTGGAACAGGATCGCCAGCGGCCCGGCGATGCCAAACAGCATGTGCGTGCGAAACCAGTGACGCACGTCGCCCCAGCTGCGCATCAGGTTCAGGTGCTTGCGCAGCGGATAGAGACCGAGCAGCAGCATCAGCGAGCCGCCGACGATGCCGAGCGTGTAACCGAGTCCATCCTCGGCGCTGACGTAGTAACGGTCGCGATGGGTCCAACCCCAGTACAGCAGCGTCGTCGCGACGGCGAAGGTCAGCAGAGAGGTGATGCGCGTCACCGCCGGGTGGTAGCTCCAGCCTTGCGGGCGTGCTGATCCGCTCATGAGCCGCCTCCCTGCAGACGCTCGACGATGGCGGTGTGACCGCCGTGACGCGCCAGCGCGAGTGCGTTGTCACCGTCGCGGTTGCGCATGCGCGCGTCGGCGCCGCGACGCAGCAGCAGATCCACAACCTGCGCATGTCCGTGCCGCGCCGCCATCATCAGCGCGGTGTTGCCGAGGGCATCGCGGGCGTCGATCGCTGCGCCTGCGCCGAGCAATCGCTGTGCGATGGCAGCGTCGCCGGCGCCGGCCGCCAGCGTCAGCGCCGGTGTGCCGTCGCGGCCGCCGGTGCCGGCGCCGCCGGAAAGCAGGGCCTCGACCAGCGCCGCGCTGTGCTGGCGGATGGCGTCCTCGAGCATCGCCGTGCCATTCGCTGCGGCGGCCGAGGCGCCGCGTTCGATGAGCTGGCGCGCGAGCGCGTCGTCGCCGTGACGCACGGCCGCCGGCAGCGCGTGATTCAGCACCGCACGATCGAGCTTCGCCGATGCGAGCACCGCCGTGGCCAGGCGCGTCATGCCGGAGTCGATTGCCTGGGCCAGCAACTTCGCCTCGTCGCCGGCCAGATCAGGCGCCAGTTGCAGCAGCCGGATCGCGGCATCCTGCGCGCCCGCGGCGACCGCGAGCGTCATTGCGCTGCGCGCCTGGGCGTCGCGTGCGCGCAGGTCGGCGCCGCGCTGCGCGAGCGCTGCGATCGCTTCGGCATGGCCGCCGGCCGCGGCGTGCAGCAGCGCGGTGCGTCCGTCGGCGCTGCGGTGCTCGATACGAGCGCCGCGCGCAAGCAGCGGCGCGACCAACGCGGCGTGGCCGCCGGCCGCCGCGCGCGTCAGCGCGCTCTGACCTTCAAGGTCGGTGGCGTTCACGTCGGCGCCACGCGCGAGCAGCGTGGCGACCGTCTCGGCCTGGCCGCGATGCGCGGCGGCGATCAGCGCCGGCCATTGCGCCGTGTCGGCGGCGCGGGCGTTCGGGTCGATGCGCTCGGCGGCGCTGAGCACGGTGCTGCGGTCCGGCGTGGCGCCGGCGTGGCGCAGGCGTTCGGCGATCTGGTCTGCACCGGACTCGGTGGCGACGCGCAGCGGCGTCAGGCCGTCGGCGTTCGCCCGGTTGGGATCGGCGCCACGCGCCAGCAGCAGATCGGCGAGTGCGGCGTCGCCGCGGCGCGCCGCAAGCATCAGCGCAGTGTTGCCCTGCCGGTCGGCCTGGTTCAGCGCCGCGCTGCGCGTCGCCAGGCGCTGCGCCACCGCGCGCTGGCCGCTGCGCGCCGCCAGCAGCAGGGCGGTATCACCGAGCGCGTCGGTCAGGGTTGCGTCGGCACCGGCGTCGAGCAGCAGACCGACGATGGCCTCGTGGCCCAGCTCGGCCGCCTGCATCAGCGGCGTGCGCTGCTGCGCGTCGCGCAGATCGACCGAGCGCATCTCCTTGAGCAGCCTCGTGACGGCCGCCGCATCGTCGCCGCGCACGGCGTCGAACAAGGCGGTGCCGGGATCTTCCGGCGCACGCTCCAACAACTTGAGCTGTTGCGCCGCGGCGTCCAGGCCCTGCGCCGCCGCTGCGGCATACCAGCGTCGTGCCAGCGCCGGATCGCGTGCGACGCCATCGCCGTCGGCATACAAGCGCGCCAGGTTGTACTGCGCGCGCGCATGATTCTGTTCGGCGGCTGCCCTGAACCAGCGCGCGGCCAGCGCTGAATCCTTCGCGACCCATCGCCCGCTGCCGTATTGCACGCCGAGCTGGTACTGGGCCTCGGCGTCGCCGGCCTGGGCCAGTTCGGACCAGATGTGCAGCGCCTGCTGCGGTTCGCGACGGATCACCGCTTCGCGCGCCTCAACCAGGCGCGCGGCGTTGTCGCCCGGCTGAGCACAGACCTGCGTCGCCAGCAATGCGACGCCCAGCGCCAGCCGGCGCACCGGCATTTCACGCCGTGCCATGCTTGGTCTCGACTTCGATGCCAATCTGGCGCAGGAACGGTGTCGGCAGCACACCGCCGGCGCAGACGAGCACCGCGTCGTTGCGCAGTTCGCGCGGACCCTGGGCACAGTCGAGCTGCACGCGATCGTCCGCGATCGAGCGAACCTCCGAGCCGAGCAGAACCTCGATACGGCCCTGCTGCTGCAACTGCGCAAGATGCGTGCGGTTCTTCTCCTTGCACCGACCGAAGGCATCGCCGCGATAGGACAGGGTCACCGTCGTGTTCGGCTGTTCGGCGACGCTGGTCGCCGCTTCGAGCGCCGCATCGCCGCCGCCGACGACGAGCACGCAACGGCCGGCGTACTGCGCCGGATCGATCAGGCGATAGACGACCTTGCTCGATTCCTCGCCGGGTACGCCGAGCTTGCGCGGCGTGCCGCGGCGGCCGATCGCGAGCAGGACCCTGGCCGCGCGCAGATCGCCGCGCGGCGTGCGGACGACAAAGCCGCCGTTGTCGGCGCGAATGTCCTCCGCGCGCACCTGTTCGTCGATGCTGATGCCGGCCTTGGTGCAGGCGTCGAGCCAGAACTTCAGCAGCAGCTCCTTGGTCGTCTCGCGGAACTGGACCTTGCCGACGATCGGCAACTGCACCGGTGCCGTCATCACGACCTTGCCGCGCGGGAAATGCGCGACCGTGCCGCCCAGCGTGTCCTGCTCGATCACCTTGAAGCGCAGGCCCTGCGCCTTGGCGTCGAGCGCGGCGGCAAGGCCCGCCGGGCCGGCGCCGACGATCAGCACGTCGAGCGGATGCGTGTGCGGGGTCAGCGTCTTGCGCAAGGCCTGCATCGCCTGCATGCCCTGCGTCGCGGCGTTGCGGATCAGGCCCATGCCGCCGAGTTCGCCGGCGATGTACAGGCCCGGGACGTTGGTCTCGAAGTCCGGGGTCAGCAGCGGAATGTCGACGCCGCGCCGGGCGCTGCCGAATACCAGCGTGATCGCGTCGTAAGGGCAGGCGCTGCGGCAGGCGCCGTGGCCGATGCACTTGGTCGGTGCGATCAGGTGTGCGCGTCCGCCGATGATGCCGAGCACGTTGCCTTCCGGGCAGGCGGACACGCAGGCGCCGCAGCCGCCGCAACGGCCCGGGTCGATGACCGGGTGCAGCGACGCCGGCTCGGTGAGGCCGGCCTCGGCCGCCGCCTCCAGCGCTACGAGATTGCGCCGGTCGCGTCGCCCGGAACGCAGGCGGTACAGCAGCAGCAACAGCAGTGCCGGGATGCCGTAGACGAGTCCGCCGATGAGGCCTGTCTCGGTCATGCGCCACCGACGCGAGTTTTTCGCGTCGTTCCGGTAGCCTCACCTGTGGGCGGAACTGGCGGCATGCTCGGACTTGGATCAGCGGGGTGGGCGGACGCTATCGGTGGATCAGTCGTGCGGGCCTTGCGCTGTCGCAGTTTCTTCGGTGAGAGTGGCTCATGAATCTAGGCGCCGCTGCGTCAACGTGCTGTCAATTGCGTCGCCACCGATCGAGCGCCCGTCGACCAACGGTCGCGTCGGGCCGATGAGCGCCGGATTCCGTCTGCGCGATCCGGTTGCCGACCAGCGCATGGTCGATACGCCGTCGCCACTGGCGTACCTGCCGCAGATCCTGCTGTACCCGGTTTCCGGTCACGCGCTGGCTGCGCTGCTGCTGTTCACCGGCATGCTGTGGATGGGCTTGCAGAGCATCACCGGCATCGCGCTGCTCGCGATCGCGTCACCGTGGGTATTTCATTACGCACAGGCGGTGATCGAGCGCACTGCGGCGGGGCAGGCGACGCCACCGGCCTTCGGCGGCGACATGATCTATCTCGGCGGGCTCTCGGCCCTGCGCCCGCTGGTCGGCCTCGGTCTGCTCGCGGGTCTCTGGAACTGGGCGCATGCAGCGCATCCGCAAGCCGAACTTGTGGTGTTGATCGCCGGTGCATTGCTGTATCCGGCGCACCTGCTGCTGCTCGCGACCGACGATCGCCTGCTGCCGGCATTCAATCCGCTGGCCATGCTGCATGCGATCGCGGGCGTGGGCACCGGCTATCTCAGCGTGTGCCTGCTGCTCGCCGGTGCGGCGTATGCCGCGTGGTCTGTGGCCAGCCAGACCGGACTTGCACTCGCGCTGTTCGTGCTGATCTACGCCTGGCTGATGGCCTGCCATCTGCTCGGCTTCGTCGTGTTCCATCGCGCCGAGCGCTTGGGCCTGACGGCGCCGGATCGCAGAACTTCGGACGAGAAGCACCAGCAAGCCGAGTTCGAGGCGCGGCTCGACGCCGTGCTGGCGCATGTCGACCAAGCCCTGTCGCGCCGCGATCTGCAGGTCGCCGCCGATGCGCTCTATGCCGAGGGTGGCGATCCGCGCCGCATGCGCGCCTTTCACGTCGAGCTGTTCGAACGGCTGGAACGCCGCCACCAGCCGCCACTGCTGCATGCTCAGGGCGCGCGTCTGGTCGCGTTGCTGCTCGCCGAAAATCGCGCCGCACAGGCACTGGAGATTGCAGGCAGCTGTGTCGACGCGCGCGCCGATTTCGCGCCGGAAAAGCCGGAGCAGGCGGCAGCACTGCTGGAAGAAGCGCTGCGCACGCATAACGCAGACCTATTCGATCGCCTGCTCGCTGCGGCCTTGCGGCAATGGCCGGACTCGCCGCACGTCGTGGTCCTGCGCTTTCTCGATGCGCGTGCGAGCTGCGAGCTTCGACGCGACGACGCGCGGGCGCGCGAACTGCTTGGACCGCTGTTGCGGGAGACCACGCATCCGCAGCACCGCCAGATTGCCGCGCTGGCGCGTGCGTTGGGGCTACGCAGTTAGCCCGTTCGTGTCGAGTAGCCGCGTAGCGGCGTATCGAGACACCGCGCAGGCACCTCGATACGCCGTGCGGAGCCTGCCCTGAGCTTGTCGATGGGCACGGCACTCGGTGCGAACGGTGCAGGTCCAGTTCGACCGAGTCAGGGCGACGGCACCGGTCCGGCGCCGCGCATCACGGTCGTTTCACCATTGATCTGCACTTCGCTGTCCCACAGGTAGGACAGGTGCGGATGCGCGCTGCGCAGTACGTCGAGCGCCGCCATGTCGCCGCGCAGGTGATAGTCCATCCAGGCCAGCGAATAGCTGCCAGCGATGTCGTGACCCCAGGTCGCGGTTGGCAGCAGCGGGTAGTTCACATGCTGCGCGTGTGAGGACGCCTCGGCGACGATGAAGGCGCGATCCTGCGTCAGCTTGTCGTAGACCGCGCGCACGACCGCGGGGTTGACGAAGGGAATCGGCGCGATCGGGCCGTCGTGATCGCCGGTCTGGATCATCACCGGGATCGGGTTGCTGTCGAAAGGCGACGAGCTTTCGCTGATCGGCGCGGCTGCGACCGCTGCATGGATGCGCGGCTCGACCGCCTGCAGCGCCATCGTCGTGATCGCGCCCTGGCTGTGGCCGATGACGCCGACGCGGGCCGTGTCGAGCGCGCCGCGCACCGGCGATTCGGCGAGCAGCCAGCTCAGTGCATCCTGCGCGTCCTCGACGTTGTTGCCCGGATCGCCTTCACCTTCGCTGTCGGAATGTCCCTGACCGCTGAAATCGAAGGCGAACACCAGGTAGCCCGCGTCGGCAAACACCTGGTGCCACCAGCGGTACATCGCGACGTTGGTGTTGAGGCCTTCGAGGGCGAGGATCACCGGGAACGGACCGGCGCTCGGCGGCACCTCGCCCTTGTTCGGCAGCACGATCTCGCCGTACAGCCGCGTGCCGTAGCGGTTGGCGAACTCGACCGGCACCAGCGCCACCGCGTCGTTGAAGTCGGGATGGCCGTACCAGTGGTAGGCATGTTCGACGCGCGAGCCGTCCTGCAGCTGCGCCAGCGTCGCCCGCACCTGGAACGCGGCCAGTTCCGGATCGCTGATGTCGCGCACGGTGACGCCGAAGGCGATCGGATCGAACAGCGCGGTCACCGCATCGGTTGGCAGCATCGCCGCGAGCGCGTCGAGATCGCCAATGACTGCTTCGACTTCGTCCGGCGCTGGCGGCGGGTTCTCGCCGCCCTGCGAAGCGGGCCACTGTTTGAGTTCGACACCGCCGGAACTGCCGGCGGAGTTGTCGCTGCCGCAGCCGCTCAGCAGGAACGGCAGCATCAACGACAGGTACAGCGCGGGGCGCAGCTTCATGGCAATGCTCACAGGGTCCGGCGAGGCTGCGCATGCTCGGGCATGGCGACTGTGCACCGCAATAGCAGAAGCAGCCTATGTCTCCGGGCCCACCGCCCGCGCTCCTACAACGACGATCAGGTTCCGATCTGCGACGCGAGGCCGTTGAGCACTTCCGTGTAGGCTTCGATCGCCGTCTTGGCAAAATCCGGCTTGTTGGTCGCGACGTTCTTCAGAACCTCGATGGTCTTGACGTCGTAGTGGCGGAACAGTTCTTCGAGCCGCGCCGGCTCCGGCGAGAGCCGGATCAGCGCCGCCACGGCGACGCGGATCGCCGCGCCTTCGCCGACGAGTTCGGCAATCGTTTCGTGCAGGTCATTCATCGCATGACTCTTGGCTGGGGGGCGAGCAGCCTAGCACTGTTGCCGATGCGTCCGGCGCACCATGCCAGGAGCAGCGCGAGCAATTCGCTGGCCTGCAGCGATCCGCCGCCGCCACCTCCGGATCCCGGCTCCTGCGTGGACGGCGGCGCCGTCTGCTGCGGAGACGTCGAGGTTGGATACAGGTAGGCAATACCGGCGCGGTCGTCGTCGCCGAGCCGCGCGCCGCGGCCGTCGGCATGCAGCACCGGGCGCATCACCGCATCGTCGACGGCCGAACCGGCGACGCAGTCCGGGGCCGGGCTCTCGCCGCAGGGGTGCGCAAGTCCGAGCGCATGCCCCAGCTCGTGCGCAAACAGCTCGGTGGCGTTGGCATTGTCGAACAGGCCCAGGAAGCAGGCCGCACCGTCCTGCACGACGATGTCGGCCTCGGCCAGCGGCAGATAAGTGCCGTGCGCCCACATCTGGGCGTTTCTGACCCAGGTGCCGGTCGTGGCCAGAACGCCCCCGGACAGACAGTCGAAGCTGCCGCCCAGCACGTCGTCCGGATCGCCGAACTGGATCGCGTTGATTCCGTCGGGATGCGACAGGCCGCCCGTCGCCGTCGTCGTGCCCCGATAGTTGAACTGGACCGTGCTGGCTGCGTCGGCGTTCCACGCGCTCAAGGCCTGCTGGAACTCACCATAGCCGCTGCCGAGCAGGCCCAGCAAGCCGGTGTTCGCTGCGTACCAATCGACATTCCGGCTTTCGTCGAACTCCGCCCAGCGTACGACGGTTGGTTGGGGCAGTTGGTACTTGGCGCCCTCAACATTTTGTCCGTTGCGCGGCAGCCAGTAGTCGGCCGGTCTGAGTACGCCGTGCGCGCGGTCGCCCAGCCATGTGGCGAAACGCTGCAGATCGCGCGGCGGCTCGGGGTCGGCATCCGCCGGCCCGCCGGTCTGGGAAGATACGGCCCGCGCGCCGCTCAGGTCGCGCAACAGCACGGCGCGACCTGAGGCATCGGGGCGAACGTGGAACGCGCCAAGCGCGTATTGCATCACGGCCTGGGTGCCGTCGCCGCGATCACGCAGGAAAATCAGCGCGCGTTCGTCGGCGTCGAAGCGGGGGGCGCCGGACACGACGAGCGTGCCGTAAGGATTGCTGCCTCCGGCGACCACGACGTCCACATGGGTGCCGAATGCCGGTCCCTTCAGGCGCCGGTCTACGCGCAGCCGGTAGCGTGTCGCAGGCAACGGTCCATGGACTTCTGCAACAACGTCGACGACCTGCGCGAGGACGATCGCGTCGGCCTGATCCTGGAGCGCCGCATCGGTCATCGGCGCGTAGCTGAAAGACTGTGCGGTGGCGGGCAGCAGGCCTATCGCCGCAGACAGCAGAATCCGTCGGTACTGACCTTCCATGGCCGTGTCCCTTTCACGGTGTGTAGCGCTATTACGGCGGGGCTGCCGCGAAACTGAATTGATCCGGATCAAGGCGACGACGGACGGCGCGGAGGTCCCGATGGGCGCGCAGGGGCGCGGTGTAGACTCGTTCGACGACCGTCACCCCGCGCAACCTCCATGCACCGGATGTCCAATCCCGCCATGCGTACAGACCTTGTCGATGCCGTCATCTCGCCCAAGGGCAGCCTCAACGTGCTGTCGCGGGCCGAAGTCGGCAAGCTGCTCGATGCGAGCCAGGGCGGGCTGCACCGACTGCTGCGCAGCTGCGCGCTGGCGGTGCTCAACAGCGGCGCCGCGATGGACGACGGTCGCGAGCTGCTGGAGCGCTATCCGGACTTCGATGTCCGCGTCGTGCAGGAAGAGCGCGGCATCAAGCTCGAGCTCAAGCGCGCGCCGGCGGAGGCCTTCGTCGACGGCCGCATGATCCAGGGCATGCGCGAGCACCTGTTCGCCGTGCTGCGCGATATCCTCTACGTGTCCGAGCAGATCATCGGCAATCCGTCTTTCGATCTGTCGACTTCGGACGGCGTCACCGACGCGGTGTTCCACATACTGCGCAACGCCGGCGTGTTGCGCACGACGATCCATCCGCATCTGGTGGTGTGCTGGGGCGGGCACTCGATCTCACGCGAGGAATACGACTACAGCAAGGTGGTCGGCTACCAGTTCGGCCTGCGCGGCATGGACATCGGCACCGGCTGCGGGCCGGGTGCGATGAAAGGCCCGATGAAGGGCGCGACGATCGGCCACGCCAAGCAGCGCATCGTCGGCGGCCAGTACCTGGGCCTCACCGAGCCCGGCATCATCGCTGCAGAGGCGCCCAACCCGATCGTCAACCAGCTGGTGATCCTGCCGGACATCGAGAAGCGTCTCGAAGCCTTCGTACGCGTCGCGCATGGCATCGTCGTGTTGCCGGGCGGCGTCGGCACCGCCGAGGAAATCCTCTATCTGCTCGGCATCCTTCTGCATCCGGATAACGCCGGCATCCCGTTCCCGCTGATCTTCACCGGCCCGGCGTCGGCGCACGACTACTTCGCGCAGATCGACGATTTCATCGGCGTCACGCTCGGCGCCCAGGCGAAACGCCTCTACCAGATCATCGTCGACGATCCCGGGCAGGTCGCGCGCGAGATGCACGCCGGCATCGAGCGCGTGCGCCAGTTCCGCCGCGAGCGCGACGACGCCTACTACTTCAACTGGCTGCTGCACATCGACCGCGATTTCCAGCGCCCGTTCGTGCCCTCGCACGAGAACATGGCGGCGCTGGACCTGCACCGCGGACAGGCGCCGCATCACCTCGCCGCCCAGCTGCGCCGCGCGTTCTCCGGCGTCGTCGCCGGCAACGTCAAGGACGATGGCATCCGTGCGGTCGAGGCGCGAGGCCCCTTCGAGTTGCACGGCGACGCCGAGATTCTCAACCCGATGGACCGCCTGTTCGCCGCCTTCGTTGCGCAGAACCGCATGAAGCTGCCGGGCAGGAAGTACGAACCGTGCTACCGGATCGTGCGCTGAGTAAGGTCAGGGCCGTATCCGTGCGCGTCCAATGAGGTCGAGGGTGGCCCTGCGCGCGTTCGCGTGTCTCCTGGTCGGCGTGCTCTTGATCGGCGCCGCGACCGTCACGGTGCGCCACGTGCAGAACGACGTAGCCTTGCGGGCAAGGCTCGAGCCGGGACCGGTCGACATCGGCTTCGCCCAGTCGATGGGCGTGCACCACCAGCAGGCCATCGCCATGGCCCAGATGCTGCTGGATGGCCGGCCGACGCCGCTGGCCGGACTGGCGCGTGCCATCGTCTATGCCCAGTTGGCCGAGATCGGAGAGATGCGTGGCTGGCTGCGCCTGTGGGAAAAGCCCTGGTTGCCGGTGACGCGGAGCATGGACTGGATGCTTTTGGGTGATGCGCCGCCGGATGCGGTGCTGCAGAAATACCTGCTCGACTGCCGGCGATCGCCCACAGGCATGACGGGAATGGCGACGGACGTCGAATTGGGCCGGCTGAGGACCCTCGAAGGTCGGCCTCGCGACGAGCTGTTCCTGAAGCTGATGCTGCAGCATCACCGCGGCGGCATCCCGATGGCGCAGTTTGCCGCGCACAACGCACGCCTGGCCGCGGTGCGGACGCTGGCCGCAAACATGGCGGTCGAGCAGTCGGAGGAAGTGGCGCGCATCCTGATGACGCTGAACGCGATGGGCGTCGCACCGCCCGGCTGAGCGGCGCGACGGTCCGGCCCGGCGGCCAATCTGTCGCGCGCAGCGGCCGATATACTTTTCGTCGCATCCACCGAGAAATGTCGCCGTGAAAACCCCTGTCCTGCTCCCGCCGCTGGCCATCGCCGCACTCGTGCTGTCCGCCTGCGGCAGCTCACGGAACGACTCGATGCCGCCGGTCGCGGACGGCGCAACGCCGAAAGCGGTCTGCGGCCCCGGCTCCCGACCGGAGACGGGCATGCAGGGCCGCGTGAGTCGCGCGGAGCACGAGAGCGGGCGCGCCGCCGAGGGATACACCTGCAACACCGAGCTCGTCGGCGTCTATACCGTACCCAATTCCATCGGCACCGTCGGCGGCTTCAAGGTCGAGCGCTACGTGGACGCCGCCGGACATGATTGCGCCTACTACGACACGACGCTGCTGTATCCGACCAATGCGCTGGACGCGCAGTCCGGCGTCAACGTCCTGGACATGAGCGATCCGACGCAGCCGGCGCTGACCGCGCAGCTGGTGACGCCGGCGATGCAGTCGCCGCACGAGTCGCTGGTCGTGGCCAAGGAGACCGGCGTGCTGGCTGCGGTCACCGGCAATCCGGCGTTCTATCCCGGTCTCGTTGACGTGTACGACCTCGAACCGGATTGTCGCCAGCCGACCCTGCGCTCGACGCTCGGGCTCGGCGTCGTCGGCCACGAGAGCGGCATCGCGCCGGACGGCAAGACCTTCTACTCGTCCTCCCCGGGCACGCCGACACTGACGGCGGTCGACATCTCCGGTCCGCTGCTGGCGACGCCGCTGTGGACCGGCAACTACACCTCGCACGGACTGTCGATCAGCAACGACGGCAACCGCGCCTACCTGGCGCAGGGCAACGGCAACGGCGTGCTGGTGCTCGATGTGTCCGAGATCCAGGCGCGCAAGGCGAATCCCCAGGTCCGGGAGGTCGGCAGCGTGTCCTGGGGCAATCAGACCATTCCGCAGAACGCCATTCCGTTCACCCGCAACGGCAAGTCCTACCTGGTCGAAATCGACGAGTACTCGTCGAACGGCGACGGCAGCGTCACTGCGCATGGCTCGGTGGTCGGCGCGGGCCGCATCATCGACATCAGCGACGAGACGCAGCCGGTCGTCGTCTCCAACCTGCGTCTGGAAGTGCACGAACCGGAGAACCGCGCGGCCATCGCCGACGATCCGGGGGCGCAGCTGCCGGTGCAGGGCTACGCCGGTCACTACTGCAACATTCCGACGCGCGTCGATCCCGACATCGTCGCCTGCAGCATGATCATTTCCGGCCTGCGCATCTTCGACATCCGCGATCCGGCCAAGCCGCGCGAAGTCGCCTACTTCAACGCGCCGGTGAGTCCGCGGCTTACGCCGGTCTTCGAAGCCAGCAACTGGGCCATGTCCAGCCCTTCCTTCGTGCCGGAGCGCAAGGAGATCTGGTACTCGGATGGCTACAGCGGCCTTTATGTCCTCCGCGTCACCAACGACGCGTGGTGAAGTCGGAGCGTGCGCCCTGAGGAGCGAATCATGCCTGCGGCGGTCGCTGCCCCGGTCTGGACTTGTCGCGCTGCTCTTTGCGCAGGTGCCTCACGTGGCCGAAGCCGACCAGCTTGCGGCTCTGTTCGTCCCACAGACGCAGCCCCAGCGACTTCAGGCTCGCTGAGAACGTCATCGGCTTGACCTGCTGGAACAGCGGGTCGGCCGCGTGGCATTTCTCGAGGTTGTAGTTCGGGATGCGCGCGCTCAGATGGTGGATGTGGTGAAAGCCGATGCTGCCCGAGAACCATTGCAGGATCTTCGGCAGCTTGTAGAACGAGCTGCCCTGCAGCGCCGCCGCGGCGTAGTCCCAGTTTTCGCCACGCTCCCAGTACACATCCTCGAACTGATGCTGCATGTAGAACAGCCACACGCCGACCGCGCCGGCGACGGCGACGGCGATCAGCTGGATCAGGAGGTAGGCGGCAACGCCGTAGATCGAGCTCAAGCCGATGGCGACGCACAGGATCGCCAGGTTCGTCCACCACACTGAATGCCGTTCGCGCGGACTCGCGCGCGGCGACGGGTAGCGCTGCACGACGACAAACATGAACAGCGGCGCCAGCACGAACAGCACGACCGGGTTGCGCGCGAGCCGGTAGGCGAAGCGCTTCCAGCGCGACGATTCGAGGTATTCCTGCACTGTCATCGTCCAGATGTCGCCGGTGCCGCGCTTGTCGAGATGGCCGGTGCTGACATGATGGATCGCGTGCTCCCAGCGCCAGTGATAGAAGGGCGTGAACGTCAGCACGCCGGCGACGAAACCGACGAGATCGTTGGCGCGTGCCGAGGCGAAATACGAGCCGTGCCCGCAGTCGTGGAAGATGATGAAGATGCGCACGAGAAATGCGCCGGCCAGCGCCGCGAGCGGCAGGGTCAGCCACCACGACACGGCCAGACTCAGGTACATGGCATACCACAGCAGTGCATAGGGCAGAAACGTGTTGACGATCTGCCACAACGCGCGGCCGGTCGAGGGCTGCCGGTATTTCTCGATGATGCGCCGCCACGTGGCCTGGTCGGCCGGACTGATGTCGCGGGTGGGCGCTGAAGTGCTGGGCATGACGTCTCTGAGGCTGATGCTCGATTTCGGCGCCCGCGACGCCACGCTGACGCCGCGGGTCGCCACACTCTATTCGATCACGAATCGCGTCGGTCGGTTCGATGTGAGATCGTTGGCGTATGGAAAGCAGTGACCGCAAGCCGGTGGTCGGCATCGCGCTGGGCAGCGGCTCCGCGCGCGGCTGGTCGCATATCGGCGTGATCCAGCAGCTGGAGGAGATGGGCATCCGGCCGCAGGTGATTGCGGGCACCTCGATCGGCGCTCTGGTCGGCGCCGTTTACGCCGCCGGCCAGCTCCAGGATCTGGCCGACTGGGTGCGGACACTGACGGTGCGCGACGTCGTCGGACTGATGGACTTCAGCTTCTCCGGCGGCGTCGTGCGCGGCGAAAGACTGTTCGCGACCTTCAACGAGCGCCACGCCAATCCCAATATCGAAGACCTCGATCAGCGCTACGTCAGCGTCTGTACGGAGATGAAGAGCGGGCGCGAGATCTGGATCACCCATGGCCCGATCCTGACTGCCGCGCGCGCGTCCTGCGCGCTGCCCGGCGTGTTCTCGCCGGTCGAGTTCGACGGTCGCTGGATGCTCGACGGCGGCCTGGTCAACCCGGTGCCGGTATCGGCCTGCCGCGCAATGGGCGCGGACGTCGTGATCGCGGTCAACCTCAACGCGCAGCTGGTCGGCGCGCACCTGTCGCGCGCGAGCCGGCAGCTGGTCGAGGATGCGGTCGGCAAGCAGGCAGCCGCCGAGGCGGGCGCGCAGCAGCAGGACGCGGCGGCATCGCCGGCCAGCGCTGCGAAAGCCGCGGAGAACGGCGCGAGCAAGGCGGCCGGCGGTTTCTGGCAGCGCGTGATCGGCTACTTCGAGAGCAGCGATCCGAGCCGTCCCGGCCTGTTCGACGTACTCGCGTCCAGCATCAACATCATGCAGGACCGCATCACCCGCAGCCGCATGGCCGGCGATCCGCCCGAAGTCACGCTGATCCCCCTGCTCGAAGACTTCGCACTGATGGACTTCCATCGCGCCGCGCAGGCAATCGAGGAAGGCCGCGACCTCGTGCGCCGCCACGAAGCCGAGCTGCGCGCGTGGACGCGGCAGGCTTAGGGCCTGTTAACGCTCATCCGGTCGTCGCGTTGCCCCCGGATTGGCGGCCAGGCAAGGCGCGAGGAGCGCGGTGTGGTGACTCCACATAAGCGACGAGCAACGCCGCATGGCCGCCAATCCGGGGGCAACCCTTCGGGGCGGGACCGTTTTGCCGCATCGCGGCGTCTCTCGTCGCTCATGTACATCAAGTACACCTCGCTCCTCGTTCCTTGCGCTGCGGCAAAACGCTCTTCCGCCGCGGCGACCGGATGAGCGTTAACAGGCCCTAACGCATTCCAGCGGCCGCTCTTCTCAAGTCGTCATGCCCGCGAAAGCGGGCATCCAGAGCCGAGAAGTGCGTGCTTCGCATTCCTGGATTCCCGCTTTCGCGGGAATGACGACCAATGGCTGAGATCGAAGCTGATCACGTCGCGAAATCACCTTGCATCTGCGCCTCAGCGGTTCACAATGGACGTCGACCTCACGCCAAGCGCTCGGCTCGCTCATGACAACCCACGATGAACTCGCCCTGGTTGACGAAGCCCCCGCGACGAGCCCGCGGCTCCCAGCCTGGAAGATCCTGATCGCCGACGACGACGAGGACGTGCATCGGGTGACGCGGCTGGCGCTGACCGGCCTGACCTTCGACGATCGCCCGCTGCTGTTCCTCGACGCCTATTCGGGCGCGGAGACCGTGCGGCTGCTGGCGCTGAATCCGGATACGGCGATCGCGCTGATAGATGTCGTCATGGAGACCGAATCCGCCGGGCTGGACGCCATCGACGCGATACGGTCACAGCTGCGCAACCGCCGGGTGCGTATCGTGCTGCGTACCGGTCAGCCCGGGCAGGCGCCGGAACGCGAGGTCGTGTCGCGCTACGACATCAACGACTACAAAGAGAAGAACGAGCTGACGGCGACGCGCCTGTTCACGCTGATCTACACCGGACTGTCGCAGTACCGCGATCTCATCGCGCTGGAATCGGGGCGTGCGGGTTTGCAGTCGGTGATCGCCAGCTCGGCCAGCGTGTTCGAGCAACGCGTGCCGGCGAGTCTGGCGGGGACGGTGCTGCGTGAGTTCGCCAACCTGCTGGCGCTGGACATCGGCCCGCAGACGGCCGCCAGCGGCGGCATTGCGGTGCGCGGCGAGCCGGCCGGCGAATATGAGGTGGTGTGCGGCATCGGCCGCTTCGAAGAATCGGCCGGCGCCAATCTGGACGAGCTGCTGGGATCGCACCTGCGGACCGCGTTGCAGCTTGGCGCACCGCCGGCCGCCTGGCGTCTCGAACGCGACTGGTTCTGCGCCGTGCTGCCGACCCGCAGCGGCGCGCGCTGGAGCTTCCTGCTCGCGGGTGACGGCATGGCTGCGCCTGCGCACCAGCTGCTCGACCTGTTCTGCGCCAATGTGCGCATCGCTCTCGAAAACGCGCAGCTCAACCACGAGGTCGACAAGACCCAGAGCGAGCTGGTGTTCATGCTCAGCGAAGCGATCGAGAAGCGTTCGCTGGAGTCCGGCAATCACGTACGCCGTGTCGCCGCGTATGCGGAGCTGCTCGGAAGACTGGCGGGCCTGCCCGAGGAGCAGACCGAGATCCTGCGCCTGGCGTCGCCCTTGCACGATGCCGGAAAGATCGCGATTCCCGACGCCATTCTCAACAAGCCGGGGCGCCATACGCCGGAGGAAAGCGTGATCATGAAGCAGCACGCGCAGATCGGCGTCGACTTGTTCGGATCGCAGACGTTGCCGGTGCTCAAGGCGGCAGCGATCATCGCCGGACAGCACCACGAGCGCTGGGATGGCATGGGCTATCCGAACCGCCTGCGCGGCGAGCAGATACACATGTTCGGACGCATCACCGCGCTGGTCGATGTTTTCGACGCCCTCGGCAGTCATCGCTGCTACAAGCATGCCTGGCCGATGGAGCAGGTCCTCGACCTGGTGCGTGCCGAGCGCGGGCGGCACTTCGATCCCCGCCTGGTCGACGTGTTTTTCGCCAACCTTTCCGGCTTCATCGAAATCCATACACGTCTCGCGGACGCATGACGCCGCGGGGTCGGGGCCTGTTCAAATCTAATCCGGCTGCACGACGTAATTCAGCAAACCGGTCGAGCCGGGGACCAGCGAAAAGGCGATGAATCCCGCGGCGTCCGCGGTGAAGCTGCCGACGGGGCTGCCGTCCTGAAGCACGGCATAGCTCGTGCCGGCGACGAGATCGCCAACCGCGAATGCGAGCTGCGCCGCGGCGGAGGACGGCTGGGCATTCCATGCTTTGCGGCGATCGCCGCTCAGATTCCAGGTCGTCGGAATGACTTGCACGCTGCCGCTCGACGGCGTGACTTGCAGATTGCGGCGGTAGACGGTCGATACCGTGCCGATCTGCGCCTTCGTCAGCTGCATCACGGAGCCGCCGCCGGCGTTGGCCTGCGTGTAGACGGGTTCGTCCGGATCGAAGATGCCGTTGCTGACGTCGGTGAAGCGTGCGGTGCTGTAGTCGTCGAGCTTGACCTTGACCCGGCTCTGGCGGTCGAAGCGCGCGACGACCGGGATCGACGACGAGCCGCTGATGCGGAACTCGACATCGTCGGCGCCCTGGTTGTTGGTGAAGCGGCTGTCGCGCGAATTCGCGAACAGCATCGTCGGATAGTTGGCGCTGAAGGTGTTGCCCGCGAACACGGTACTGTCGCTGTCGGACATCTTGATCGCAGAACTGCCGCTGTTGCGGACGGTGTTGTACCAGAACTGGTTGCGCTTGTTGCGCCCGTCGTCGCCCGGCTCCGGCACGTCGCTGCCGCGATAGAAGTAGATGCCGTAGCTGCCGGCGTCGGCAATCTCGTTGCGCTCGATGCGGCTGTCGGCGGTGCCCATGCTCAGGCGGATGCCGTACTTGCCGTTGTCGAGCATCGTGTTGTTGCGCACCAGCGCGCGCTTGACCGCGAACAGGGCGACGCCGCTGTCGGTGTTGAGGTAGGTCTCGTTGTCCTCGATCAGGCCGTCGTCGGATGAGCGGTGCAGCATGATGCCGTTGCCGACGTTGGACCAGGCGCGGTTGTTGCGGATCACGACGTGGTCGCAGCGCTGCGACGCGATGATGCCGTGGTTGCCATTGTCGTGGACGTCGTTGCCCTCGATCAGCAGATCGTCGGAGTCGTCGTGCGGATCGAAGCCGTACTTGATGTTGTGGTCGACCTCGTTGTCGAGCCACATGCCGTCCTGGTGGCCGTAGGTGTAGACGCCGAAGTAGTTGTGGTGGACGCGCGAATTGAGGATGTCGCCGTAGACGTTGACGCGCGCATACAGATCCGGCGCCGAGCCGATCACCTTCCAGACCAGGCCGTAGGACTCCGCGGCGTTGTAGCCCAGATAGCCGACGTCGCTGTCGATCACGTCCATGCGCGACTCCAGCGGCGTGACGCCGTCGGACGCGAACATCGAGCGCACACGGATGTAGGCGCGGCCGAAGCTGCCGTAGGCCGTGTCCGGGCCGTTGGCGGCGCTGTCCCAGGAGGTAATGGCGGTGCGATCGATATGCAGGTTGCCGTACTCCGCCGAGACGAAGATGAAACCGCCGGATTTGTTGTCGCTCAGCAGGCGCAACTCGTTGACGTCGCCGCCGGCATCGGCGCCGTGCAGGACCAGCGTCGCGCCATCGCGGAGAATCAGGTTGGCGCGCAGCAGCCAGACTCGCGCGGCCGCGTCGACGACATCGAGCGGCGCGTTGGGCAACGCGGCCTTGATGTCGCTGAGCGTCGCCGTGCCGCCGCTCTCGACGTAGATGCTGTTGGACGACGTCGCGTGCCGGAAGGTCGCCGCGTCGGCTGCCGGTGCGAGCAGGCCCAGCAGCGTACCCAGCGAGACGATCTTCACGATCGCGCGAGACGGCGTCCGAATTGCTTTTTGATACTGCATCCGTGCTCCCCTGTGCGTGCGCGCTGCGCGGGTCCGGTCAGCCCGCCTCTGACCCGGACGCCGACGCCGCGGTGGCGACGTAGTCAACGACCAGCGTCGTGCGGCGATTGAGCGGGCCCTTGTCGCCCCAGGCACCGGGCTGCACCTGGCGGTTGCGGTCTTCGCCGTAGCTGACCGCGCGCACCTTGTCCGCCGGGACGCCGGCCTCGACCAGGTAGCTGCGCACGGCGTCGGCGCGGCGCTGCCCGAGGCGCTTGTTGTAGGCGCTGTCCCCGGCCGGATCGGCGAAGCCCTCGACCGTCACCAGGATGTTGGGATGGTGATCGCGCACGGCCCCGGCGAACTGCTGCAGCGCGGCCTTGTCGGTCTCCGGCAGGCGCGCGTCGTCGTACGCGAAGTGCGCGGTGGAATCGACGCGGATGCGTCCGCTCAACTGGGCGATGGCGCCGTCGTGCCGCTGCAGCCGCGCCTCCAGATCGCGCTTGAGCGTCGCCAGGTCGCCGCGCAGCGACTCGATGTCGCGCGTATTGCGCGCATCGGCGTCGCGCAGGCCGGCGATCGTGGGATCGTAGTCGTCGCGCTTCACGTAGGTGTTGCAGCCGGCCAGAGTTGCGGTCAGCGTTGCGGCGAGCGCCACTGCGCCCAGTGTTGTGGCGGCGTTGAATCCGGTCATCGTTGTTTCCTCCAATAAAGACAAGCCATGGATCGTCACTGCAAGCGAAAGCGGTTCATTGCGTGTCCGGGAGCGACGCGACCGTGCCGCGGGTCCGGTCGGCACGCGCGCACAGCCGCGACTCCACGCGCAGCGTCGTCGTCTCGGCCGTGCGGACATTGAGGTCCAGCGAAAGAAACGCGAGATCGGCGTAGCCCTGGTCCTGTCGCAGTTCGACCAGGTAGTGCCCGCTGCCGTCGATGCTGGAGCGGGTGATCACGACCGCGTCGCTGTTGCCGTTGGTGTACCAGACGACCGCCTTGATGTCCTGGGCCGGAAGCCTGCTGAAGCGCAGATCCAGCAGGTAGTCGCTGGCGCGCAGGTCGCGCACCGTCCTTCCGCCGTTGAACAGCACTTCGTTGACGCCCGCACGTAGCTCGCGGTCATCCGTGAGGATCGCGGGACCTTCGCAGCCACCGGCGACGACGGGGATGATCCGGCGGTAGAAGATCTCGTCCGAGAGGTTGTGGTAGGGCTCGATCTCCCAGATCAGGATCTTCGGCGGGTGTTCGCGAAATTCGCGACTCGGCAGATAGCTGAGCGGCGCACCGTCGAGGCCGCCCCCGGAAACGGCCGCGTTGAGGATGTCGACCTGCAACTGCTCCTGCAGAAAGCCGGCGAAGTTGTAGGCGGGATCGCTGTTGCTCGTGCCGATGAGCGCGACCGGCGGCGGCGACGGCTCGCCGAGCAGTGTGTCGGCGCTGGCCTCGTCGGCCGGTTCCGTGGAGAAGTTCGCCACATACTGGGGCTCGGTCCCGAATCCGCACAGCTGCTGCGCCGCTTTGGCCATCGTGCCGCGCTTGGCGAACAGGCCGTTGCGCACGGTGACGTAGCGCTTGCGCGGCAGACTCGAATACTGGGGCATTGCGCGGATGCGCTCTGCGACCACTTCGGCGGTCCGCCGCGCGCCTTCCGGCGTCCAGTGATGATCGGCGCGGAAAAAGAAGTCGTCGCGTCCATCGGCGTATACGAGACGCTCGAGGTCGGGCACGACGAAACCTGCTGCGCGCAGTGTCTGCAGCGCGTGAACGTAGCTGAACTGCGCCAGCTCCCAGTTGTAGCTGGCGCGAACGGATGGACTCAGTTTGTCGCGGTGCATCAGCCCGCGCGGCGGTTGCATGACGAGCACCAGCTCGACACCGTAGGCCTGGAGCGTCGAGCGCAGCCGTACGAGATGGCGCAGCCCCGCCTCGTCCGGTCCGAACGAGGTCATCAGATCGACCTTCGAACGGAACAGCCAGCCATCGGTACCCTGCAGAAGCGTGTCAAAAACACGCAGAAACGAGGTGGTATAGAACGCGCTGTCGGCCGCGGCGGGGCACAGCTGGCAGCAGGGTTCGGCACGGAACTCGGGGAACTCCGCCGGCGATGGGGCGACGTCGCCGGCATGAGAGAGCGGGACGCCGCCCGCCGCGTGCAGCGCCAGCACGGTCGCGGCGCAAAGCAGGACGAGCGGCCGGCCGGAACGCGCGGCGAGCTGCGGCAATGGCGTGACCGGCGAGATCATGGCGCGCATCCCGTCAGCTCTCCTGTTTCGTGGCGAGGGCCGGCTCCACCATCACCGGCACCTTCTTGCGCATGAGCAGGTCGAGCACCGTCTCCTGGTGGTCGCCGAGGACGCCGCGCAGGCGGATGCCGTCATCGCCGGTCGGCGCCAGCAGCTCGACATCGAACAGTTCGAGGCTGAGCGGCCGGTCGATCGAAACCGGCCCGGCACGGTTATGCGACAGCTTGCCGCCGACCACGACCATCGACACGTTCGGCTCGAAGGGATCGAGGCGCACATCGCGGTCGGTCCCGCTCAGATCCTTGACGTGGCCATAGATTCCGGAGAGCTGGTTGGCCAGCGAGCTGTTCTCGTAGAGGCCGACGCGCACGCTGTTGCGCACGCGGATGCCGTGCTTGCCGTTGCCGATCGTCGAGTTGCCCCAGAGCAGGTTGTCGGAGCTTTCGTAGACCGTGATGCCGTCGGAGCCGTTGCCGTAGACCGTATTGTGCAGAAGCGTGTTGTGAACGCTGTTGCGGTCGATGACGATGCCGGACAGCGCGTTGCCGTGGATCCGGTTGCGGAAGATCCAGCTGTCGTTGACCTCGCGCGAGATGATCAAGCCGTGCTTCTTGCGCGTGCCGGAGATGTCGTTGTCGGCGATGATCAGCTTGTTCGAGCGATCGTGCGGATCGACCCCGTAAACGATGTTGTCGCGATAGCGGTTGCCGATGACGACGAGGCCGTCCGCTTCGAAGCAATAGAAGCCGAACCAATTGTCGACAAACTCCGAGTTCAGCACCCAGGCGACCGGAGACGGCCGGCGCAAATGGGCCTGGCGGCCCGGGCTGTATTGCGAGACGGAGACGCCGTAGCCCTTGCTCGCGGAATAGCCCAGGCTGGCGACGACGCTGTTGACGATGTACAGCTCGGCGCCGCCCCACGACACGAGAAAGGGCCGGAACTCGTCGCCGCGGCGGAACGTGGCCGGCGCGTCGTCGCGCTCGCGCCAGCCGGTGATGCGCGAGTCCATCACGAACAGTTGGCCGTCGTTGACGAGAAATGCGCCGTGCTCCTGCGACAGGCGCAGCTCGCGCACCCGCTTGTCGATCACCAGGGTCGCGCCGGGCTGGATCAACAGCGGCAGGCGCAGCAGGTACACACCCGGCGCCGCTTCAGAAAGCTGGCTCTTGTCGAGCAGGCGCGACAGCTCCGGCAGGCTCGCACGTCCGCCCTCGATGACGATCGCAACCGGATTCCGGGTCTGCCGCGCCGCCCATTCGGCGAGGCGGCCCTTGTGCGTGCCGCTGACAAACTCGCCGAGCGCCTCCAGCGTCACCATGCGCTGGACCTGGACTCTGGCCGGTCGTGCCTTCGGCATCCGCGCCGTCACTGCGGCCGCCGTGTAGGGGCGCAAGTCCGGCGCCGCGGGCTCCGCGCGCCGCAGGTCCGTGAGCGCTGCCTCACGCACGACGTAGTTGCGCGGACGAACGATCGAGTCCGCCGCCGCGGGCGGCGATGCCAGGGCAACGATACAGACGATGGCGGCGACGCCCAGAGCATCCGCTCCGCGCCACATCGGCTCCGCGGCGCGCAACCCGGCTGGCTGCGCGCGGCCCACTGCGAAGGCGCCCATCGCGAAAACACAGAGTCCCATGCGTGTCCCTCTTCTCGCGTGCACTGCCGTCTGCAACCCAGCTACGTCAGCAATGACCCAGGGCTTGCGCCGCCGCCTCGTGCTCACCGACGCTGCGTCTCCTCACGCGAACATCGGCACACTGAGGTCCAGCAGGCGTCTGGCAAGCTCGGTGCCAGCGGTGGGAACTCAATGAAAAACAAAGCCTAAGCCGCGGCAGACGTGAATTGGACGTGCGTGGCGACCGGGCGTGCAGCATGAACTGTTGCCGGCCGAAGACAGGTGCGGGTGCGAAGGGCGGTACCTGCTTGGTTTGCCTGCAAGTCGCGGTGTCGCGATTAGCAGACAGAAGCGTGCGTGCAGGCCTGAGTGCGCCGAGCGCTGCCGCTCCGCCCAGCGGTTCCAGACGCCGACCGCCATGACCGCCTACGCGACCGTGTCGACGTCAGCCTCGATCATCGCCCCAAAGTCACCCCCCAAACTCCCTCTCCCCACGCCAGTGGGGAGAGTGCCGGGGTGAGGGGCGCCGACAAAGTCGGCGGCAGGAGAGTCGCTCGTCGCACGACAGACCACGAAAGCATCGACGCCCCACAACAAGCCGGTGTTGCTGATTGGCGACAGCATCCCGCAACGATGGCTACCGGCCGCAGGGCGGCACGTCGACGACGTGATCGCCCGGTGTCAGTGCGACTTCCACGACGCAAGCGCGGTCCGCCAGCGTGAACACGACGGTCGTGATCGTGTCCGTGTGAACGCTCGCCGTCAGCGGTTGCGCAGCGTCGAGCGCCATCTCGCCGAGGTCGAGGCGGACGTGCGCGACGCCGGTGAGCTGCGCATCGAGCGCGTTGCGCGGAGCATCGGATACCGGGCCGGATAGCCAGGACTGCGCTTCATAGGGCGACACCGTCTGGCCGCCGACCGGCCCGGTATCGACGCCCGTCGTGAGCACCGGCGTCACGGCGCCTTCCGGGCGCGCGAACGTGCGCACGTCCGCGGTGGCAGTGCCGTTCACGGGATCGGAGGCTTCGAGATCGTGGACGAACCACGCATCGGCGAAGCGCAAGCCGACCGACGTGCCCGCTGCGGGCTGATCGGTGTTGGAGGCCGTGTCGATGGCGTGCTCAAACGGCATGGAACGGGAGTAGCGCACGCGCGATGGAGCGCGGACACGCCGCGTGTCTTTGAGATAGCGCGCGCCGATGCTGTAGTCGTTCTGGATGCCAGGACTGAAGTGAGTGTTGCCGACGAGCAGGTTGAATCGGTAACGCAGACCGGCAGCGCGCAAGCGAAGCACCGCCGCCAGCGCATTGCTGATCGGCACATCGGCATCCACGTCGCCCTGGAAGATCTCGACGGGCGTGTACAGCAGGTTCGACAGCGACGGCACGACGTCGGGGAAGCTCAGCGTGGACGTCGCGGGCTGGTTTCCGCCGACGGGGCCGGCGATCACGAATGCGCCGGCGAAGCGGGCGGGTTGGGTCGCCGCGAACACGTAGGTGGCGTACCCGCCCATCGAATATCCGGCCACGGTCAGCCGCTCCGGATCGATCGGCAGCAAGGCCTGCGCGTCGCCGACGGCCTGGAGGACATCGCGATACACCGCGCCCTGGAACAAATCGAAACCGCTACGTCCGCCCGGGCTGATCACGATCGCGCCGTTGTCATCGCCGAGGTTCTGGAACAGGCCTGGCGTGATCGCCGCCAAGCCATGCGCGGTCATGCTCGATCCGCGCAGCACCAGCGTCGCCGGCGCCGGCGCGCCTGTGAATCCGCGAGGCACGTAGAGTCCGTACTCTCGCAAGGTTCCGTTGGTCCCGCCTTCGCTGCCGATCTCTGCCGGCGCGACGAACGTGCGCACGGAGTAGCCGATGCCGGGCAGCAATCGCTCGCTGTCGCCGGCGCGCAGGCGCTCGAGCGAGACGTCGGTCGCGAAGCGATCGATGTCGTGTGCGGCGAGCGCCAATGCCTGCATGCGATCGTGGGCGGACTGCACCGGCTCATCGAAGCGAGGCGCGACTTTCGCCAGCGGGCCCGCGGTGCCGCCTGCATCGAGCGCGTAGGTGCCAGTCGCTACAAGTCCGGTTGCCGCGATGAAGCGCACGCGCGTCGCGCCCGGCATTGCGACCAGCGCGAGCGGCAATCGCGTTTCGAGCGAGTTGACGTAATCCGTGGCATCCGCGGCCGCGGGAACGTCGGTCGAGCGCCCGTTCGTCAGATCGACGATCCGCGTGCCGCTCGCAGTGATGAGCGCGGCGGTGTCGGCGCCGCGCGTCGTGAGTCCGGAGCCAAACGGCACCGCGAGTGAAGCGCCTGCGCGGCCCGTATCGAACAGAAGAAGGAGCGCCGTACGCACCGGATCGCGCATGGTCGTCGTGCGCGCCCGCATCAAGAGATCGGAATCGCGGACCGCCAAGCGCAGCTCGGAAAGATCCGCTTCTTCGACGAACGGTCCCGCGCCGGCTTGCGGGATCACGAACGCGAGGCCGCCCGGCACGCGCTGCAGTGGGTCGTACACATTTCCGAGCGAGTCGACAACGCCGTAGACCAGCGGGACGCCGGGCTGCGCCGCACCGTACGCTGTCCACGGATAGTCCTCGTAGATCCACTCGCCCTGATCGTAGTGCGCCGTTCCCGCGAGGTGGGAAAGCGCACCACGCCAGCCGGTGCTGTTCGGCGCCGCCGCCAACGGAATGACTTGCGGTGTTGCCGCCTCGAGCGGACCGCTGAAAAGTGTTGGCGGCTCGGCTGCGCCCGGCACTTCGTTCTGCGGGGCAGGCGACATCGGCGTCGAGCCGCCGCAAGCCGATACGCCGCAGATCAGCGCAAGCGCGATGAACCCGCGCATTCAATCACTGCTTTCTGGGCCGAATACGGGCACCAGCAGGTAGCTGGGATCGTCGCCGCCTTCGTTCAGCGAGTTGGTCGCCGGCAGCAACGGCGTGACCTGCGTCGCAGCCGGATTGTTGCGATCGAACTCGATGGAGGCCGGCGCGTGCGTCGGCACGTCGTAGCTGGTGATGCGGATCTGCAGCTGATGACCCGCGGCGATCTCGTAGGCGGTCGGCCAGATCTCGATTTCGAAGGGATAGGTCGTGCCTGCTTCGATCGGCGTGGGATTCACGTGCGGGTGATACGGCACACCTTCGCGGCTGCGAACGGCATCGAGCTCGCGATGCGAAGCGCGCAGGTAGCCGTTGGTGATCAGCGTCTCGCTGCCGTCCGGCCCGACGTCGGCCATCTTCACGATCCAGTCCGTATCGGTCGCGCTCGAGCTGGCGACGAGATGCATTGCAGAGGGACCGATCAGCGTCAGCGGCGCGCTCAGCACGTCGCTGCGGAACGTGAGCCCCTGTGTGCTTTCCAGGCGCTGATCGGTCGGAATGTAGGGCGATGCGGCGACCGTGCCGTATTGATCGAAGCTCATGGAGAGGCCGGCCAGCGGATTCGTGAAATAGCTCTCGCTGCCAGCGCTGGCCGGCGCGGTGGACGTGAGCCGGCCCTGATCGAGATACAGACGCTCGAAGCGCGTCGCGCGCGGTGGCCACTGCGTGTCGTCGAGGTAGCGATCGGCGGCTTGCACGAACACGCGCACCGGGCTGCGCGCCGGCGTCGGAGTGTCGAGCAGGTACTTGCTGAGGAACTCGAAGATCGTTGCCTGCAGATCGTCGAGCCCCGGCGGATTGGTGAGCGGCGCGAACGGCGCGCCGCAGCCCTTGTGCGTGCACGGGTCCATGTACAGCCGCGTCTCCACGCCGGGACGCTGCGCCAGCGCGTGGTACATCTCGGGGCCGCCGCGCTGCGACAACCCGTCACGCCAGCCGCCGATCAGCAGCACCGGCACGTCGATCCTGTCGGCGTAGGTGATCGGCGAGCGATCGGCGTAGAACGGATCGTCGTTGGGCCGCTCGAGGTAATCGAACGCGATCGGCGTGCCCGTGAGCTGCTGGATCTTGCCGAGCACGCTCATCTCGATCAGCTCGGGATCGGTGTTGGTCCCGCCGATGCCAGGCCCGCCCTGTACGAGAATGTACTGCGCATCGAAGAAGATGTTGGGGATTCCGCCGTGGGCGAAGCCGTCGCGGTACAGGTCGGAGATCACCACCGCCGGCGTGATCGCCGCCAGATGCGGCGGTTGTTGCCCGGCCGCCAGTAGCTGGGTGATGCCCACATAGGAACCGCCGGCCATGCCGACCCTGCCGCTGGAATAATCCTGCGTGCCGAAATATTCGATCACCGCTGCGCTGTCGCTGGCTTCCAGCGGCGAAAAGTAATTCTCGTCGAGGTTGCCCTCGCTGCCGCCGGTGCCGCGCGTGTCCGCCGTCACGCCGATGATGCCGCGCGTGGCGAACCTTGCGCGGTCAGGCGAACTGTTTGCGCCGTTACGGCTGTAAGGCGTGATCGACACCACGACCGGGAACCTGCCCGGCGCGGGCGCGGTGCCGTCGAGCGAAGGGAACGTGACAGTCGTCGCGATGCGCACGCCGTCCGCCATCGGAATGGCGAGTTCCATCTCGAAGGTCTGGTCGTAAGTGGGCGGCGGCAGTGTCGCCGGGACAGGCGCAGCGGGGTCGGGGTCCTGCGCCCCGGACCCGGGAGCACCGGGTGCGGGAGTGCTGGATCCGCAGGCGACGATAAGAAGGGACAGCGCGAGCGCGCCCAGACGAACGGACATCATGGCACTGCGCATTGTTTCTCTTCCCCGCACACCCAATCCTGATGCCGACAACTCTAAGGCCTGCCGGCGGGCGGCGGTTGTATGGAGGGGCTGATTTACTACACTGCCTCCATGCCGCTGATCACGATCTATTACTGGCGTCAGGGTTTCGTCCTGCTGGCACCTTCCTTTGTGCTGGACCGCAGCAAGAACCCGTATCGGCGTTTGTCGGCGACGCTGATGTACGCCTCCAAGGCACCGTTCATGCTGGAGACCGGGGAAGCCGACAGCCTCGTCGCGCGCGCCGCGCTCATCGCGCCCAAAGTCCCGCGGCGCAGGATCGTCGCCATCAACAGCGACCTGCTCATCTGCGACCTTGCGGTCGTCACGCCGGAGTTCAACGCGCTGGCGCCCCTGCTGGGCGCCGCGCCAGTCCGCGAGTTGGACGCGTCCGCGTTCGTCCCGCTGCAAGCGGAACTCGATCGCATGCACCGCGGCGAGCTGCCCGCCGGGGAGCTGCAGTCCGTCATAGGCAGGATGGTGTTTGCGGTCACCGGGCAGCACCCCGCGTCACTTCCGCTGCACCCCAAGATCGCTCATGCACTGCAGCTGATCGACGACTTTCCGATGCGGACCGTCACTCTCCCGTGGCTCGCCGAGCGCGTGCACCTATCGCCTTCGCGCTTGCGTCATGTGTTCACCGAGCAGGTTGGGAGCAGCCTGACGCATTACCTGCGGTGGACTGCGATCTGGAAAGGCGTGTGGCTGTGGGCGCGCGGCACCCCGCTGATCGAAGTCGCCGAGCAGGTGGGATTCCACGACCTCGCCCATGTAAACCGCGCCTTTAACGAGATCTTCGGGCTGAATCCTTCCTTCGTGCTGAAGCCGGACCAGGTGCGGCCGATCCGGTGTGAGTGGACATGAAGCGCCCCCGCCGACACGAAGCGTTCCTTCGTGCCTGGCGCTGCGGCGACGTTCGGACGGCGCTCACGCCACCCGCTCGAACTTCAAGCCCGCATGCGCCGTCAGGCGCTCCAGCAGCGCGCCGTCCATGCACACGGACGGGGTCCAGAAGCCGCCTTCCTTGCGCGTGTGCGCACCGTCCTGTGCGAGGCAGACTGCGGCCTCGCCGAGCATCTTCGACGTTGAGCCGTACCCTGGGTCGCGGTCGCCGGTGACTTTGGTCTGCAAGGTCTTGCCGGTGGCGGTGCGGCCGAACAGGCGGATGTCGAAGAAACCCTTTTCCTGCGCTTCGGGGCTCGGGCCTTCGCCGGGCTTGGGCAGGACGTAGCGTTCGAGCAGCTGGCGCGTCGGCGCCAGCAGCGCGAGGCCCATGAAGACGCCCGTGCCGGCAGCCATGGCGGCCGCGATGAGCGCGCCCTTGCCGGAGTCGCCGACCATCATCGCTTCGTCGTAGAGAAACTCGCGACTCCACGCGTGGCCCTGCAGGGCGTTGCTGCGGTGAACCACCTTGGTGTTGATGCCGGCCATCACGAAGGGCGCAAGCCAGGATCGCGCGTCTTCATCGTAGACCGGGCCGGTGACATTGGCCTGGCGCACGCCGCTGCGGGCGTCGGCGGGGCAGACCGCGTACGGGTTCTGCATCGTCTTGCGCAGCGCCGGGTTGTGCGTCATTTCCTTCATCACGTTGAGCAGGCTGGCGACGGTGCCGCCGCTGGCGCCGCCGCGCATTGCCTTGACGCGCAGTTTCACCTGCACGCAGGGTTCGCCGAAGTCCTTCTGCGCCTGCTGCTGGGTGAACCAGGTTCCGAAATCGGACGGGATCGAATCGAAGCCGCAGTTGTGGACGATGCGGGCGCCGGTCGAGCGCGCCTGCGCTTCGTGCGCATCGATCATCTGCTGCATCCACTGCGGCTCGCCGGTGAGGTCGCAGTAGTCGGTGCCCTGTTCGGCGCAGGCGGCGACCAGGTCCGATCCGTACAGGGCGTAAGGGCCGACG
Organism: Sinimarinibacterium sp.; assembly: GCA_041659605.1. GTDB lineage: Bacteria > Pseudomonadota > Gammaproteobacteria > Nevskiales > Nevskiaceae > Solimonas. The sequence continues at coordinate 100,579 of JBAZXW010000012.1, forward strand.
GTGCTGACGACGACGCGCGTGCGCGCGGCCATGTCGGCCAGCGCGGCTTTGTCGGCGGCATCGGCGACGATCAGCGGCAGCTTGCCCAGGTTGAACTCGCGGGCGACGGCTTCGAGCTTGTCGCGGTTGCGCCCCGCCAGCGCCCACTTGAGGTCGCCGTCGGCGCCGTGACGCTGCGCGAGGTAGCGCGTCAGCAGGCGGCCGACGAAGCTCGCCGCACCGTAGACGACGACATCCAGGGAACGCTCGGTTTTGTTTTTCATGCGCCTGCTCGGTTTGAGATCGGCAGCATCTTACCGGCCTTGGCCGACCGGCTAATACCGCGCATGCGTTCGGCGCGGTAGGATCGGGCGCAACAGATGCCGGCACGCGATCTGTGCGGAAACCATGAATCGGGGGAGATGACCAGATGAAGAGAATCAGTGCAGTGGTGCTGGGTGTGCTGTTGGTGGCGGCCTGCGCGACGCCGCGCGTCGAGCAGCAGGCCGGCCCGTTCCGGCAGAGCGTCGGGCCGGGCGGCGTGCAGCAGAGCGCCGGACCGTGGGGGCCGAGCCAGTCGGTCGGGCCCGGCGGTGTGCAACAGAGTTCAGGTCCGTACGGGCCGAACCAGTCGGTGGGTCCGGGCGGCGTGCGCCAGAGCGCGGGCGGCCAGCCGCCCAGCGGGCCAAGCTGCCAGACCAGCTGCGGCGGCCAGTCGTACTCGGTGAGCTGCCCGGCCGGGGCGACACCGATGTGCCAGTGCCAGCACGAACCCTACGCGGCGTGCATGGTGCCGGGACGCACGAAGTCCGGCGGTTGATCCGTTCCGGGCGGAGCCCGGGCTACGAGTTCTGCGGGAGACGCCGCCGCCGCGCTTATGGCGGCGGGTTGGCGCCGTCGTTGGTGAGTTCGCGGACCCTTGCAGCCGCGGCGTTCACCGAGTCGGCATTCGTGAAGTCGACGCCATCCTCCGCGATGACCTGCTGTGCGGCGGCTTCGAGGTTGGCGATACGCTCGGCGGTCAGCTGCTCGACCGGCAGATCGCCGCTGAGCACGGCGGTCACGCCGGCGACGCAGGCCACGTCGGTGAAGTTCTGCAGCGTCTTTTCGTTCTCGCGCTCGCCCAGGTAGACCAGGCCGCTGGATCGCGGCTCGCCGGTGGCGTCATTGGGCGGAAACACGACGTAGATCGTGCCTTTGATGCCCTTGAGCTCGAACGTGTACTGCCCGTTCGAGTCCGAGGTGCCGCTCGACACCTGGGCCGATTCCGGCGGTTGCGACAGATCGTTGACGATAAAGGGGCGCGACGCCTGGGCCGAGCCATCGAGTACGCTCAACACCGATCCGGTCACGCCCTTGACGTTGACGCCGCCGCCATCACCGCCGCAGCCGCTCACCGTCGTCAGGCCGGTCAGCGTCAGGACAATGATCGCAACTCGTCGCACGAGGCGATGCAGTTTCATGGCGGCACTCCGTTGCCACGCAGACATTGCGCGCGCAGAAGCCTGCTCCCGCATGTCCTGCATGTCAACGTGCGCTGCCGTCAATGCGGCAGAGTCACTCGACAACAGCGGGCCGTCAGCATCACGACGGCGCCCCGGCGAGACGCAGTCGTGCCAGCGTTTCGCGATACGGCTGCAAGCCGGCGGCGAGAATCGCGACTGCAGCCAGATTGGCGAACGTGCCGACGATCAGGATCGACCAGCGCAACGCGGCGTCGTCGCGGAACACGTAGTCGGTGAACAGCGCGACCGCGGTGGGCCCGATGCCCAGGCCGATCAGGTTGACGATGAACAGGTAGACCGCCGAGGTCTGGCCGCGCATGCGGTTGGGCACGATCTCCTGGATCGCCGCCGCCGCGGCGCCGAAGGGCATGGCGAGCGCGAACACCGCCGGCGCCATCGCAATGGCGGCAAGCGTGCCGGTCGGTGCGAGCAGGTAAGCCGCGCCGCCGATCAGGCACACCACCGAGGCCAGGATGCCGACGCGCAGCGCGGCGTCGGTCTGGCCCCGGTGCAGCCAGCGATCGGTCAGACGGCCGCCGAAGACGATGCCGGCGGAACCGAAGACCATCACGATCAGGCCGTACACGATGCCGATCTGCCCCGCGCTCCAGCCGTGCGTGCGGATGAAGAAACTCGGAATCCACGCGCCGGTACCGTAGGAGCAAAACGCGAGCATCGCGAATCCGAGGTTGTGGCACAGCACCGTGCGCCGGTTGCGCCACAGATAGGCGGCGACCTCGCCGAACGGAACCGCAGCGCCGCCGGCCCCGTGTCGCGGCGGTTCGCGCACGAGCAGGAAGGCGAAACTGAACAGCACGCCGGCGCCGCCGAGAATCAGGAACACCAGCTGCCACGGCCGGATCTCGCCGACCACCGGCAGGATGACGCTGCCCTGCGCCGCGACGTACTGGATCACCAGGCCGCCGAGCAGGAAGGCGAGGCCGCCGCCGAGGTAGATGCCCATCGAGTACACGCTGATCGCGGTCGCGCGGCGCCGCGGCGGAAAGTAGTCGGCGATCATCGAGTATGCCGCGGGCGACAGCGCTGCTTCGCCGACGCCGACGCCGATGCGATACAGGAACAGCTGCCCGTACTGCTTCGCAGTGCCGCACAGCGCCGTCATCACGCTCCAGACGACGACGCCCGCGGCGATAAGGCCGCGGCGGCTGCGGGTATCGGCGAGCCGGCCGAGGGGGATGCCGAGGATCGTGTAGAAAATCGCGAACGAGAAGCCCATCAGCAGGCTCATCTGCGTGTCGCTGATGCCCAGGTCGCGGCGGATCGGACCGACCAGCAGGTTGAGGATCTGCCGATCGACAAAGGAGAACACGTAGGCGGTCATCAGGATCGCGACGACGAACCACGCGTAGCCTTCGCCGCCGGGAGATGCCGGCGTCTGCTGCTTGCTCATCGTCTCCCCCATATGAGCCCCCTCTCCCCATTCAGGGGGAGAGGGAGAAAGGTCAAACCTTCAGCACCAGCTTGCCGATGTTCTCGCCCTTGAACAACTTCAGCAGCGTTTCCGGAAAGGTCTCCAGGCCTTCGGCGATGTCTTCGCGCGTCTTGAGCTTGCCGGCGGCCAACCAGCCGGCCATCTCGCGTGCGGCTTCGCCGTAGCGATCGGCCCAGTCGAACACGACCATGCCTTTCATGCTCGCGCGATTGACCAGCAGCGACATGTAGTTGCTCGGGCCCTTCATCGGTGCGGTGTTGTTGTACTGCGAGATCGCGCCGCAGATGACGATACGCGCGTGCATCGCCAGCTGGGTGAGTACGGCGTCGAGGATGTCGCCGCCGACGTTGTCGAAGTAGACGTCGACGCCCTTCGGACAGTGCTCCTTCAGCGACTTCTTGAGATCCTCGTTCTTGTAGTCGACACAGGCATCGAAGCCCAGTTCGTCGACGACGTAGCGGCACTTGTCGGCACCGCCGGCGATGCCGACGACGCGGCAGCTCATGATCTTGGCGATCTGGCCGACGATCTGGCCGACCGCGCCGGCCGCGCCGGAGACGACGACGGTCTCGCCGGGCTTGGGCTGGCCGACTTCGAGCAGGCCGAAGTACGCGGTCATGCCGGGCATGCCGAGCGTGCCCAGATACACCGGCAGCGGCGCGAGCTTCGGATCAACCTTGGTCACGCCCTTGCCGTTGGCGACCGCGTAGTCCTGCACGCCGAACATGCCGACGACATGCTCGCCGACGGCAAAATCCGGATGTTTCGATACGACGACACGTCCGACCGCGCCGGCGCGCATCACCTCGCCCAGTCCCACCGGCGGAATGTAGGACTTACCCTCGTTCATCCAGCCGCGCATCGCCGGGTCGAGCGACAGGTATTCGTTGCGCACGAGGAACTGGCCGTCGCCAGGCTCAGGCACGGGCAATTCGGAGAACTCGAAATCTTCGCGCTTGACCATGCCCTGCGGGCGGCGGGCGAGTTTGAATTGGCGGTTGGTGGTCATGGGATTACTCCGTGTTGACGTCATTCCCGCGAAAGCGGGAATCCAGCGACGGGCGTCGTACCTGGATGCCCGCCTTCGCGGGCATGACGATGTTCAATTTCAGCTCCGCGACACGCGACTGCTGCTGACGTAGGCCTGCACCGCGTCCCTGGACACGTACTTGCCGAGCTCCATCTTGCCGATGGCGTTGCGGTGCACTTCGTCGGGACCGTCGGCCAGCCGTAGCGTACGCGCCTGCGCGTAGGCATACGAGAGGCCGAAGTCGTCGGTGACGCCGCCGCCGCCGTGCGCCTGGATCGCCCAGTCGATGACCTGGCAGGCCATGTTCGGCGCCGCGACCTTGATCATCGCGATCTCCTTGGCGGCGATCTTGTTGCCGACCGTGTCCATCATGTACGCGGCTTTGAGCGTCAGCAGGCGAGCCGAGTCGATGAGAATGCGCGACTCGGCGATGCGCTCGAGCGTCACCGTCTGCGCGGCGATCGGCTTGCCGAAGGCGACGCGCGACAGCGAGCGCTTGCACATCTTCTCCAGCGCGCGTTCGGCGAGACCGATCAGGCGCATGCAGTGGTGAATGCGGCCGGGGCCCAGGCGCCCCTGCGCGATCTCGAAGCCGCGGCCTTCGCCGAGCAGGATGTTCGACGCCGGCACGCGCACGTTCTCGAAAACCATCTCGGCGTGCCCGTGCGGCGCGTCGTCGTAACCGAACACGGGCAAGTGGCGCAGGATCTTCACGCCCTTGGTGTCGCGCGGCACCAGGATCATCGATTGCTGGTTGTGGCGGCTGGCATTGTTCGGGTCCGACTTGCCCATCACGATGAAGATCTTGCAGCGCGGGTCGTTGGCGCCGGAGGTCCACCACTTGCGGCCGTTGATGACGTATTCGTCGCCGTCGCGCTCGATGCGACAGGCGATGTTGGTCGCGTCGCTCGATGCGACTTCCGGCTCGGTCATCGCAAACGCGGAGCGGATCTCGCCATTGAGCAGCGGCTTGAGCCAGCGCTCCTTGTGCTCGGGCGTACCGTAGCGCTCCAGCACTTCCATGTTGCCGGTGTCCGGCGCGGAGCAGTTGAACACTTCCGGTGCCCACAGCACGCGGCCCATGATCTCGCACAGCGGAGCGTATTCGAGATTGGTCAGCCCGGCGCCGCGCTCGGATTCAGGCAGAAACAGATTCCACAGCCCGGCGGCCTTGGCCTTCTCCTTCATCTCGTCGATCACGCGCGTCGGCTGCCAGCGATCGCCCTCGGCAACCTCCTGCAGGAAGCGGTGCTCGTTGGGATAGATGTGTTCGTCCATGAAGGCCTTGAGGCGCGCCGACAGTTCGAGGGTCTTTTGCGAGTATTCGAAGCTCATGAGTGATCTCGGTTGGGCGCGTCAGCGACGCGCCAGGATTTGTTCCACCTGCTGCCACGCCAGGTCGGCGAGCGGCCGTGCCGCCGCGCCCATCTGCGCAGCCTGGGCACTGGACGCGGTGCCGTCTTTCACGCGCCCCGCGATGCCCTGCAGGATCGCGGCGAGGCGGAACAGGTTGTAGGCCATGTAGAAGTCCCAGTGATTCGGATCGATCGTGCCTCGATTCGTGCGCGCGCAGTACGTGCGCACGTACTCGGCCTCGCCGGGGATGCCCAGTTCGGTGAGCTTGGCGCCGCCCAGGCCGCGGAACACGCCGGCCGGGATGTGCCAGGTCATGCAGTGATAGGCGAAGTCGGCGAGCGGATGGCCGAGCGTCGACAACTCCCAGTCCAGCACCGCGAGCACGCGCGGCTCGGTCGGGTGGAAGATCATGTTGTCGAGGCGGTAGTCGCCGTGGACGATGCGGGTCTCTTCGCCCGGCGGGATGTGCTCCGGCAGCCAGGCGATCAGGCGGTCCATCGCGTCGATGCGCTCGGTCTCGGAGGCGCGGTACTGCTTGGTCCAGCGGCCGATCTGGCGCGCGAAGTAGTTACCCGGCTTGCCGTAGTCGGCCAGGCCGATCTTCGCGTAGTCGACCTTGTGCAAGGCGGCGATCACGCGGTTCATTTCGTCGAACATCGCGCGCCGAACTTCGGGCGTGTACCCCGGCAGCGCCGGGTCCCAGAGGATGCGGCCTTCGACGTGCTCCATGATGTAGAAGGCGGTGCCAATGACGGCGTCGTCCTCGCACAGGCAGTAGGTCTTCGCCACCGGCACGTCAGTCTTGGCCAGCGCAGTGATGACCGTGTACTCGCGGTCGACCGCGTGCGCGGACGCGAGCAGCTTGCCCGGCGGCTTGCGCCGCAGCACGTAGCTCGTGCCGCCGGCGCTGAGCTTGTAGGTCGGATTCGACTGGCCGCCCTTGAACTGCTCGACGCTCAGTTCGCCGGAAAAGCCGGCGACGTGCTGCTGCATGTAGCGCTGCAGCGCGGCGACGTTGAAACGATGGCGTTCCTGAACCGGGATCGTGCTCATGTGTCACGCCCCTTGCGGCGTGATGACCAGCTTGCCGGACACCTTGCGATCCATCAGCTGGCGGATCGCCTCGGCGCCGCGCTCGAGCGGGAAGGTGCCGGCGATGTGCGGCTTGAGCTTGCCTTCCTTGAGCCAGCCGAGCAGCGCGCGCAGGTCCATCAGGTTGTTCATCGGCTCGCGCTTGGCGTAGTCGCCCCAGAACACGCCGACGATCGATGCGCCCTTGAGCAGCGGCAGGTTCAGCGGCAGCTTGGGAATCTCGCCGTTGGCGAAGCCGATCACCAGGTGCCGCCCGCGCCAGGCGATGCTGCGGAACGCCGCCTCGCTGTAGTCGCCGCCGACCGGGTCATAGACGACGTCAACGCCCTTGCCGCCAGTGAGTTCCTTGAGGCGCGCCTTCAGGTCTTCGCTGCTGTAGTTCACGGTTTCATCGGCGCCGTGGTCCTTGCACACGGCGAGCTTCTCCGCGCTCGACGCCGCGGCGATGACCTTGGCGCCGAGCGCCTTGCCGATCTCGATCGCGGCCAGGCCGACGCCGCCGGAGGCGCCGAGCACCAGCAGCGTCTCGCCTGCCTTGAGCGCGGCGCGGTCCTTGAGCGCGTGGTAGGAGGTCGCATAGGTCATCACGAACGACGCGGCGGTGACGAAGTCCAGTTCCGCCGGCATCGGAATCAGCGCGCGCGAATCAGCGAGCACGGCTTCCGCGAACGCGCCCCAGCCGGTGAAGCAGATCACCTTGTCGCCCGGCTTGACGTTCTTGACCTTGGTGCCTACGGCCTCGACCACACCCGAGCATTCGCCGCCCGCGGAGAACGGCAGCTCCGGCTTGAACTGGTACTTGTTCTGGATGATCAGCGTGTCCGGAAAATTCACGCCGGCCGCGTGCACGCGCACCAGCGCCTGGTTTTCGCTGGGCACGAGATCGGGAACGTTCTCGACGACGAGGGTTTCCGGCGGGCCGAAGGTCTTGCAGAGCAGGGCTTTCATGGATCTGTCCTTAGTGGGTCCGTCATGCCCGCGTAGGCGGGCATCCAGTGTGCGGGTCGGCCCCTGGATTCCCGCTTCCGCGGGAATGACGGTCTGTGATCACGGCATCGGGTTGGTCGGCAGGCGCTCGTCGAGGATGTCGCGCAGGCGCGCCTCGATTGCAGGTTTGATGTTGGAGTGCGTGAGAATGTAGAAGCGGTCGGCCTTGACCGCATCCAGCGTGATCTGCGCGACGTCGGTTGCGGACAGCTTTCCGGCACGCACCGCCTTGCGCACGCGTGCCTCGTAGGCGGCGCCGAGCGGATTCGCCGCAGCGAGTTCCGCAGGGCGGTGGCGGTCCGACTCGGCGATGCCGGTGTTGACGAAGGCCGGGCACAACACCGAGACGTGGATGCTGGCACCGCTGGCCTGCAGTTCGTGGTGCAGGCATTCGGAGAGCGTGACGACGCCGTGCTTGCTGACGCAGTACACACTCGACGCCGGCACTGACAGCAGGCCGGCGACCGACGCCGTGTTGACGATATGGCACTCGTCTTTCTGCGCGAGCATGCGCGGCACGAAGGACTGCACGCCGTGCACAACGCCCATCAGGTTCACGCCCAGAACCCAGCGCCACTCGTCGAGTGTCGTCGTCCAGGTCGGTCCGGCGACGGCGACGCCGGCGTTGTTGAACAGCAGGTGCGCGGCACCGTAGCGCGCGTACGTCTGCTCGGCGAGCGCCTGCACCGACTCGGGCTTGGACACGTCGCAGCGCTGCAGCAGCGTCTCGACGTTCGCCGGCAGCAGTGCGCGCGTGGCTTTGAGCCCGGCCTCGTCGATGTCGGCCAGCACCAGTCGCATGCCTTCCTGCGCGCACAGAATCGCCAGTTCGCGACCGAAACCGCTGCCGGCGCCGGTGATGACTGCGACTTTGTTCTTGAGATCCTTCATCCGCCATGCACTCCTGCAGTAGCCCGGGCGCAGCCCGGGGGCGTCTTCGTTTCCCCGGACTTCGTCCGGGCTACACGGCTGCGTTATCCACCCGCTCCTACGCGGTGAGATAGCCGCCGTCGACGTTGAGGCACACGCCGGTGGTGTAGCTCGCCGCCGGCGAGACGAGGTACAGCACCGCGCCCGCCATTTCGTCCGGGTGCGCGACGCGGTCCATCGGCACGTGCGCGCCCATCAGCTTCATCATCT
>JBAZXW010000013.1:0-108279 GCA_041659605.1 Sinimarinibacterium sp.
GCGGTCAGTACGACGCCGGCATAGGCTTTCTGTTGAGGGTCGAAGATCAGGTACAAATGCCGTCGATCGACTGTCGGGCCGACGTATGCCGCAGCGCGTCGCTGCACGCTCGCGACGACCCGCACTGGGTCGATCGATGTCCGCGTAGCCAGTCGCTCCAGCGCATGATCGGAGAGCTCGACACAGCGTGCCGGCTCGACATCGCCGAGCAGCCGAGGACTTGAGTCGGGTGCGGTCATTTCCACGAGCCGACAGGCCTTGCGCTACGCCCGCATCGCCTCAAGCTGCGAACACATGTCCCAAGCCAGCTCGTAAGCCACCATGCGCGGGAGGGCGAAGACCTCATCGCCGATCAAGACCATGAGACGGTCACCGTGCCGATACGCATGCGCCGTTTGCACATCCGAGACCGCCACTTCGGCGACTGTCAGCTGTCCGGCCTGCCGCTGCTTCACGTTCGAAGATGCCGTTGCCATCATGTCTCCCCCGCTGATTGGTCAGTGGCCGAGAGCATGCGCGAGCGCGGCGCGTCTGCCTATTGGCCAATTGGCTAGGGGATGGGTGTTGTGGCCGTGACACGTGCACCTATGCTCATTCGAGATTGATCACCTGCTCACTGACTTGGTGACCAGGGGCGTGGAAAGCGCGCTGGCCAAGGGCGGCACGGTGTCGGTGTTCGGCTTCGGCACGATTTCAGTCAGCAAGCGCAAGGCGCGCACTGGTCGCAATCCGGGCACCGGTGAGACGGTCAAGATCGCGGAGATCGCTCGCTTCATTCTTGTACAGGAGCACGCGGACTTCCGTTGTCACTTATAACGAGAGGGGGCGGCCACCCGGCCGCCCCTGCTGTATCACCTATCCGAGGTCATACCTCCGTGTCGTCAGCTGCCGCTGCCCGGGGCCCTTTGTGCATTACTGTCAACGCCTCGGCCAGAGACGAAGTCGAAGCTGAACAGGAGCAACCACCGTTCATCGTCCGTGTCCTTGAATCGCACCTGCGTCTCCATGCCTGGCAGCGGCTCGCCGTCCTCAATGCCGTCTCCGAGAACGCGAACGGGCACCGAGGCATAGCCGATACCGATGTTGAACGCCAGATTCGTCTTGTCGCCTCGGCTGCCCAAGAACATGATCCCTGCACCGAGGCCCTCGAAGACGTTGTCGCCGTCGACCTGCGCAGCGACAAAGGGCCCGACCGCGAACCAGCCGCATTTGTATACCTGCAGGTGCGTTTCGAGCCACAGGCCCCGGCTGTGTTTCTCCTCATCCAGAACACGCACGACCCCATCGACGACCTGAGCGTCCTTGATATTCGGCTCACCATCGAATGTTGCGCCGACGCCGATGCCGAAACCGGCGTTCTTCCATGAGAAGCCATCGGTCGCGGCGGGCTTGTCAGGGAACTTCTTCTCGCAGCTTGCCTTGTCGTCTGGATGGAGATTCGCGCAGTCCGTCCTGGACTTGGCATCGCTCAGTGCCTTTGCGCGAGCCGAACATTGCTGCGCGTGAAGGGCGGGCAGCTTCGGCGTGGCCGAGTCACACGCGTTGTTGCCCACGAGGTCTATGACTTGTGCGAACAGATCTTCAAGGCGTTCGTTGCAGGCTTTCTTGATCGCGTCATTGGCGCCTGCGTCGCACGTTCCCTGGTCCTCTGCCAGCTTCGTCCCGGCCTGTTTGTCCGCCAGCCCACCCGCGGCCGGCGCCGCAGGTGCTGGCGTTGCCACCGGCGCGCCTCCCCCGTCCTGAGCGCTGACATGCATCGAGCAAAGCACCAGTCCCACTACGACCACCCAGCCACTCAACCCTTTCAATCTCATCGCTTGTCTCCGTTTAGCACACCGAAATGGTGTCCCCCCATAACTACCCGGGACGCCTACTGATCCAAAATAACGCCTGGCCCAGAATGATTTGAAAAACTCGTGTAGAGGTCGGCGAGCCCTCGAACGTCGCGCTCACTGAGAACTTCGCCGCCGATCTGATCGGTCGGTTGTTTCGCCTCGATCGTTGGATTTTCGTTGCTTGAATAGGCGTCCGCCCTGTAGTGCATCACGGACACATAGTCGTACTTCGTCAGCGCGACGGCAGGCCGTTTAGGCTGCTCGAAGGCATCTTTGGCGTCGGCACGAATGTTCTTGTCGACGATCGTGATCCATTCGTCGCGATCATTGCGACTGTGCTCGTGCAGAAGTCCGGCCGCATGGCCCATCTCATGCAGAATGTCGCGTTCGATACACGTTGGCGCCAACTCGATCTCCTGCTCGCGGAGCGAGTTGGCACGCCCAGCGGGCGAGAAGCACGTGTCACCGCCGATCGCGGTAAACCGCACTCGGGATCGCCATCGGGTGTCATCGCAGTAGTACTGGTTGGTGGTGTCGCCGCGCGCTTGGCGCCAAGCAACCACAATGGACGGGAGGTGCGAGTTCCAGTGCTCAACTGCCCCGAGAATTGCCTTGTACCGCTCACCACCCAGCGAATTATCGATGCAGTACCAGATCGTCCGGGAGGGCCACACCCGCACGTCCAACTCGACGAAGGCAAACGGCTTCATCTGCATGGCGCGAAAGCCGGTGAGGCCCTGCAGGTCGACGCGAGGCTGGAACATGTCCATCGGGAGAGTCATGTCGCCTTCGAAACGCGGCTTGCCGGCAACGACGCGATACGTGACAGCTTGGCCACGTAATCCGAGCCGGCCGTCCACGTCAATCACCTCGCCGGTGGCACCCTCCTCCCATTGCTGGGGACGGGGCAACTCGCCCAACGCGAACTCGGCGCCCCCATTGAAGAGTCGTCGCTGCGCCTCTGCGTCCAGCGGCGCATACCCAGCGTCGCGGTCGAGCACGCCCTGCACGCCAAGATCCCTCAAGAGTGATTGCGCATCCGCGCGCGCCGTCGTCGCGAGCGACAACAGCGCCATCCCAAACAGACGGCCAGAAGCACGCATCCTTCGCCCCGGTTCCCACCCTGCTCTAAGCGTACACCCGCGCGCGCCGTTTTACTTGACAGACAGACTGACTCGCTCACGACACAAGTGACATCTCACGTCGCACCGTCAGCACAGCGTTGCGGATTCAACCGATCGACGCAACAGTTTGGCGATAGCGCTCGGTTGGTGTCTCATAGTTCAAGGTTTTTCTCGGACGCTCATTGAGCCGCCGTGCAACGGCGTTGAGCTTAGCTTGTGAGTAGGTCGAGAGGTCGACTCCTTTCGGCAAGTACTGCCGGACCAGCCCGTTGGTGTTCTCGTTGGTCCCGCGCTGCCAGGGATTCTGGGGATCGCAGAAGTAGACCTTGATGTCGGTGGCGACGGTGAATCGCTTGTGCTCCGCCATCTCGTACCCTCGGTCCCATGTCAGCGATATGTAGAGCTGCTGGGGAAGCTTCCTTGCGTGCCCGATCAGCGCATCGACGACCGTCGCCGTGTCTTTCTTCGCGACCTTCACCAGCATCAGGTATCGCGTTTGGCGCTCGACCAGGGTCGCGATCTGGCTGTTGCTGCTGCCGAATAGCAGGTCACCTTCCCAATGCCCCGGCACGGCCCGGTCCTTTGCCTCGGGCGGACGCTCCGTGATCGATACGGGATCAACAATGCCGCGGTGGTCGCCCTTCTGAGTGTGGTGCCGCGAGCGACGCATCACACGTGTGCGCCGCAAGTGTGCAAGCAGTTCCCTCTTCAAGGCGCCTCGCGACTGGATGAAGAGCGTGCGGTAGATCGTTTCGTGTGACACCTGGAAGCTCGGATCGTCGGGAAACGTGCGCTTCAGCCACCCAGCGATCTGCTCTGGCGACCACTCCAGCTGCAGCTTCTCAGCGACGAGCTTCGCCAGCGATCGGTTTTCGGCCAGTCTACAGACCTTGGGACGATGGGCTCGATCCCAAGCAGCTTCATCGGCCTGGCTCGCCCGATAGCTTCCTATGCCGCCGTTCCGCGTGATCTCGCGACTGATCGTCGACGGCGCGCATTGCAAGGAGACGGCGATCCAGCGGATTGACCGGCCTGCGACCACAGAGCGGGAGATCTCCTCGCGCTCGGCAAGCGTGAGGGCCCGCCGAGAACGACGTCGCGGCGCCGGCTGGATTCCACCTGTCTCAGCAAGGATCCGCTGAACCGACGAATGCCGTCGATCAAACAGGTTTGCGATGCTTTCTAGCGATTCGCCCTTGCGCCAGCGCTCCCACATCAGCGCCTTCTGGGTCTCGCTGTAATAGATCCGCGGTCGTTGGTGCGGCATCTGCAACACTCCTCCTGCTCATGCAGGTTTCAGTGTGTTGCATCCATCGGTTGAATCCGCAGTCCAAAGCGGACGCCGGCAACCACGGCGCTACAGATCAAGCTGAGGTGCCTCCGATTTTTCGTATTCCGTTGCGCCGGTCTCATGCCGTCTCGGTTTGCTGATCCTCATGCTTGCTGAGCCAGTTTCGACACAGCATACCTGCACCCCAGATCAGGGACTGGTCGAGCGCCAGTCGAAATTCGCCGCGTACCGGGTTGGGCTGTTCCCGTTGTTGATCGTGTCGATGCTCCAGCCCTTCGCCAGCCTGTTCCGCCCGGTTTCGGTCACGTTGGCATAGCAAGCGAAGTGCAGGTGCTGTGACGAAGATGCGCCACTATTGCCGGCGTACCCGATCCAGTCGCCCTCCTCCAGATGCTGACCGACGGACACCAGGACCGCATCGTCAAGGTGCGCGTATCGGCAGTAAACGCCGTCTCCGGCATCGAGGATCACCTGGTTTCCGAAACACGCCGGGAGCCCCGAACTGCCGCGCGTCGTGCACGACTGGCCGTAGACATTCGGATTACCCGTTGACGTGTAGAGTACGGTGGACGCGTAGACGGCGCGGAGCGGGATGTACTGGGCGCCCGCGCCCTGACGATCCAGGTCCAGCGCGTAGTAGTCGTCGCCGTCATGATCGTTGATGCTCGCATGCCCCTGCGTCGTCGTCATTGGGGGCACGCCCTCCGTGAAGGGCCACGCAGGCGCAGGACTCAGCTTGCCGTTCGCGTCGATCGTCGGTGCACTCGTCGTGTCGAGAACTCCAAAGCTGGCCACGAGTTGGTCGCCGCTGAGCGCGATCGACAGGGAAATGCCCCCCATGTCGACCTGCTGCCAGTCGTACTGGCCGTCGAGCGAGGCGAAGCGCAGCACCACAGGATCGGCCCCGTAGCGCGGTGCCAGCAGAATGTACCACCAGCCCGTTTCATCGACGCGGAAGAAGTACCAGTCGATCGGCACCGTGGCGCCCTGGATCATCCGCCGATCCTCGTGAATCATCGGATCCGACACCCATTCCTGCCAGCCGGCATCAAAATAGACGTCGGAACGATCCGTATCGAGATTCGACTCGACGTTCACGACGCCCTCACGCAAGTCCGACCGCGCCACGTCGACGCCCACTGTTGCCCAGCCCGCTTCGCCCTCCGAATTGATCGGCATGAGGCTATATATGGTCTGCCGCCCCGGGACACCCACGTAGGAGATGAACCAGCGCTGCAGCGACGGATCGCGAAAGTAGCCCCAGAGCATCACCCGCCGCGTGCCCGCGATCTGCTCGCCCTGCGCGGACAGCGCGATCGCTTTTGCGACTTCGTGATGCACAACAGGGACGACGGGCGGAAGAAGCTCACCATCTGCGTTGTCCTGCGCGCACCCCGCCATGGTGAGAGCAGCGATTGCGATGGCAGATGCGAGTCCCGCGCGCGTAATCCCATCGATGGTCGCGACGACCAGCGCATATGCGCAACAAGTTGAGTTTCGGATGTCCACGTTGCCTCTCCGTCAGTTGTACGGGTTAAGCATCACACGCGGTCAGCCCGGTCCAAGGGCTTGTCTGAAGTTAGTCACACTAACTTCAGACACAACACCAGCCGAAGTCGAAGCGGCGTAGGATAGACGCGGATATGAGGACGGGTAGGAGTTCAGACGTGGACGACACTCCGAAGTTGATGCCGCGCCAGGTTGAACATCTGTTTCGCACATACATGGGTCGGTTCAATCAGCTGATTCCTAACGAGCACAAGCGCGGCCTTCTCAACGTGTGCTATCGACGCGGGATAATCGGAGATCCTGACGATGACTCGGGAGGGCGAAGGTACGGCGTCGCAATCCACGAGAGCGATGGCGAGTACGAACTGGAACAGGATATGGAAATGTTCGTGAAGAGATTCCCAGTCCGTCCTGACGTCGATATCGATGACTACCGCGACAGCGCGACGCTCATCGCACCGCGGCGGCCGTTGATTGACATTGCAGAAACCTATCGCCCTAACCGTCGCCTGATTCTTCAGCACCCAACGAACCGATCGGCTCCTAGTAAGGAGGCCAAAGAAGCGCTAAAGAAAGCGCTGATGAGGTGGCCCCGCTGGACGGTCCGCGACGAAACGGCACTACAGTCCGGCACTTCGTACGCCCAGCCAAGGGCGACCCTGAAGGGGGGCGTTGTGCAGGAGCTGGTACATGCGGTGCTGCTGGAACATCCGAATTCCTGCATCCCACGCGCGCTCGTTGCCGGGGTTCTAATGGACCTCGCCATGGCAGTCGTTAAACAGAATAGCGAAGGGCCATCTAGATAATGGGGACTCATGTGGGAGAGCCGTATGACTGACACCGATCCAACCATTGACGATAGCGACCAGACTGCAGCGAGTCTCGATATTCGGGATCGCGAGTTCCACGTCCCATGGCGCACGATCGGTGCTCAGCCGCTTCGTCAAACGGCCCACCTGAGGGCGTCGCCGTCCGCTCCCTCGGCCGAAAAGACCGCTCAAGATGAGTTGGCAATCCTCGACTTGGAGAGTCTCTGCGGACGACAGACCCGCGCCGTTATCCCGTGGATGGATCCGCGAGTCCGCTTTACGACTACAGGCAGCGATACCAGTCGCAGGGTAATGGTTGCGGTCACACTGTCTGGAAAGCAGCGACATGACAATCCACTGCCAGTGGAAATCATGCTCCGTCTGCGAGGCGGGCGATGCTACGCATTGTTGCTAACGCCGGAACGGCCGTGCCAGATGTTCGATGTCGAGCTTTCGGGCGAGAACCTCGCGCAAGCGTTGGTACGCGTCTGCGTAGGCTGAGCAGCGAGGTCGTGCGGATGGCGCTGGAAAACGGGGAGCCACCGTTTTGGCCGCAGGACACCTGGGCAGACTACCTGGCGACCGTCGCTATGGATCCTCGGCGCGCTGCGGCGCAACTGCACGGCGCGGTCGCCCAGATTCACAATCTTGCTACCCGGTTGCACAACTACGATCCTAAGTCGATCTGGAGTGAGCTCGCCTACCTTGCGCGAACACTGCCGAAGCTCGCAAGAGCAGCAACCCGCGATGACGACGCCCAACGTCTCGCCACCGCCTTACAGGCTTTGGATGTCGCGTTGCGGGACCGCTATCCGTTGCTGCATGAGGCCCCGGTACAAAGCGCGTTGATCAAGATTGTACTGGTCGCTGACATGTACACGTACATTAGGCGACGCCCTGCAAACGGCTCAGGATTGGTTTCACCAGATTTGTCGATGATGCACTGCGTGCGCTTGTTGACCAAGGAGCACAGTGACGAATCCGGAGACTGGCGCGCGCGTTGGAATGTCAACCTGAGAAGCGAGATCAGGGATCGGCAGCGGCCGACATTGTGGCACTGGCCGGTTGATAACCTGGAGATGAGGGCTGTCGGTTCGTTGCTGTCGTCACGAAACCATCTCCTTGCCCAACCCCAGCTAAGGGACGAGAAGGCGCATGCGCGCGTTGCGAGATTGTGTCGTGCCGCATACCTGATTGCGCGGCAAGCCTCAGCAGATGCCAGAGACCGCGTGGACCTTACTAGAGATGCGGTATTGCACGCTCAGCGGCTTGAGTTCCGCGCGCTATTTGAGGCAGCCATGGCGGCACAGGAGGCAGGACAACACCCCAACTGTGCTCGCCTGCTCGCCATACTGCTCAATGCAATTCCCAGCGAGCTCAGAACGATGTCATATTGGAAGCAGATTGGTGCAGGCAGCGCCATCTGCGTACTCGCCAAGGAACAGGGCTACTGGATTGGCTCGCGGGGCACGCGGGAACAGACTAATGACACGCTTCCCGGTGGCCTAATGCGCGGCTACTCCGCCGAATATTCGCCGATGGACCTGGCCCTGGAGGCGCCAGTGTTGATCCCATCTTGGAACATCCTAAAGGATGCGTTCCACCTGCTGGATGGAACCTCACCCTATTATCAAATATACAGACTCGGGCAGAGCATTCGGCTGGCGGACAATAGCTTTCCACGGCCTGTGGCCGACGCGCTGATTCGCGCTCTCCTGACGGCTGGCTTGACCAGATCAGCGCATCGCGTCCTTCAGCACAGCACGGTGTCTCCCGCGAGTCTGATGCATGTGACTAAAGCCCTTCGTGAGGCGTTGCACTATGCGCCCCTAGGGGCCGCGTCGCGCCGGATAAGAAGGCGCCAGGGTGAGCTCCGCAAAGCATGGAGCCAGTTTCCAAGCGATGCGTTCTCTGCAATCGAGACTCTCGACATCCATGAGGCGATCATCACACGTTCCGGCACCTTGACGACGGGATTGTCGGGCTCAAGCCTCGCAGCGCTGGTGCTTTATCACACCGGCAGTGTCCCGCCGGTGATGCAGGACTTATACGCGCGCGGAACCGACATCGAGGCCGGTGCATTTCGAGGTGCAACCGTTGCAACGCTTCAAAAGGTGCTAGCGGGTGAAGCTGAAGGCAGTGTAGCAGTCAGCGTTTGCCTCAAGTCGCCAACACTGGCATCCCTGTGGGTGTTCGCTTCAGACAGCGCGGAACCAACTCACGTCGACGTGCCGATGCAGCAAGACATTGTCAGGATGTCGGAATGTGTGCGTCAGTTTTCCCGTCATTGGTGCACAGAACAACGACCCGAACTCGATATTCCCTGGAGTCTGTCCCATTTATGCCTGGCGGCAGCGATAGTCGACGCCGTAAAGCAGGCGACGCCAATGTGGCGCCGAGTTCCGCGCATCCGGCTGGCCGTAGATCCAATCATCCCGTCGCTGCCTTGGCAGGCCTTGTTGATGTCAGGCCTTCCTGGCTCAGTCGTTACGCTCCTTCCGAGCCTCGGCTGGTTCGTGACGCCCCCAAGCCGGCCACGACGGCAAATGGAGTTTGTTTCCCGGCTCGGCTCCGGCGGAGACGACACTCTTCGCGGTGCCAGGAATGATATCGAGCGACTGACCCTGCGCGTCCGCACTCTCAAGGATAAATTCAAGGGACTTACGGTACTGCTCGGACATCACGTTGATCCCGGCGACGAGGACGGTTTTCCAGGACTCCACGACGGTGACCGCCAAATGTCTGTGAGGGACTGGATAGATGTCTGCAGCAGGAGCCGCGTGTTGCTCGTGAACGCGTGCGAGGCGGCGGCGCACTGCGGAAACCCCATGCACAATCTACACAACTTGAGAAGCATCGCGACCTTTCTTGGCGTGCTTACCGTGTGCGCGCCCGTGTGTGAGGTGCCGCGCGAAGTAGCGGTCAAGCTTTCCGCCCGCCTTCTGGATACGAGACGATCTGCCACCATCGTTGAGCGTTACCGTGAGGCGATAAGGACCGATCCACGCTGCGCAGTCTATGAACTGTCCGGCTTTTCGAGCCAGGTTTTCGGCAGGAAGCGCTATTCGAATCGGTAGGCGATTGTGATATCCCAGCAGAGCCGGGGGTCGGCGCCAACACGCCAAATGCTATCGCTCAACGTTAATGGAAACCGTCGAACACGATGACGTCGTCTTTGAGCGAGTCGTTGGGGCGCGCCGTGATGAAGAAGCCCAGAGCATCCCTCCGGAAACCGCCGACGATGATCAGGCCGTCGGTGACGGCGATGACGGACCAGACGCAACGTGCGGCGCGAGTCAGTTCGATCCGGACGGCGACGAGGTCGGGTCCACGTACGCTGAGCATGCCGTTATGACGCGGCGAGAAGATGCGCTGCCAAGCCGAGAATGGCATCCTCAGCGACCGATTGTTCGCCAGACTTGGGGGTGCCTCGCCGCACAGGTTCTTCATGATCGGCTCCGCTCGTGCCAGCTATTCTTAGCATTTGCGTCCGCCGATGGCGTCAGCATCTGAAGTTACGCTGAAGACATCCATCCCACCCATGTCACTAGGCGACTGAAATCATCGACGATCGCTACGAGCTGAAATCCGATCCGTTCCTCGCCCCTGACGTCTGCTGAGCGAAACACTACGTGGCGATGTGCGTTCTTGGGTCCGCGTCACGGCCGGAGATGAACTGATGATCCGAGAGGATTCTCCCCTGCGGCATCCGCCGACTGCCCTTTCTCGTCGGCAAGCAATTATCTTGGACGGCATCCGCTATGCGGCGGATATGGCGGACGTGGCATATGAGCGACTGACCTTCAATCTCCAGCGTGTCGCAACACTGTAACCGTCCGCCGAAGGCCGTCTTGACGGCCCGAGCCTGATCAGGCGGCGAGACGTTCTGGTCGCGGCAGCGACGCGGCGAGGTTCCAAGGCAGCAGCTCGTCGAGCCTGTTGATCGGATGCTCGGCGATACGCCCGAGGACGTCACGCAGATACGCCTCAGGATCGAGGCCGTTGAGCTTGGCGGTGCCGACGAGGCTGTAGATGTTGGCGGCGCGATCGCCGCCGCTGTCGGCACCGACAAACAGATAATTCTTGCGACCCAGCGCCACAGTGCGCAGCGACCGCTCCGCGGCGTTGTTGTCGATCTCCAGTGTGCCGTCGTCGCGGTAGCGCGTGAGTGCGGTCCAGCGCGAGGTCGCGTAGCGGATCGCCAGCGACAGTTCGGATTTGGCCGACAGCGTCGCTGCCGCAGCGTTGAGCCAGGTTTTCAAGTCCGCCAGCAGCGGGCCAGCCCGCGCTTGTCGCTGGTCGCGGCGCTCGTCCGCAGACTTGCCGTTGATCTGCTTCTCGATGGAATAGAGCGCGGCGATCCGGTCGATCGCCTCCTTGGCGATCGGCGAGGCGTTGGCCTGGTACAAATCGAAAAACTTCCGTCGCACATGCGCCCAGCAGGCGGCCTCGTGGATCCGCCCGCCACCGTACAGGTGATGGAAGCCGGCATAGGCGTCGGCTTGCAGCGTTCCCTGGAAATCTTTCAGGTGAATCTTCGGATGCTCGCCCTTGCGGTCCGGGGTGTAGCGGAAGAGCACCGCCGGCGGCGTGGCGCTGCCCGCCGGGCGATCGTCGCGCACGTAGGTCCACAGCCGGCCCGTCTTGGTCTTGCCCAGGCCCGGCGAGAGCGCCGGCACCGGCGTGTCGTCCGCGTGCAGCTTCGAGCCGGAAAAGACATGAGCGGCGATGCGATCGACCAGCGGATCGAGCAGCGCCGAGCACTCGCCGACCCAGTCGCAAAGCGTTGAGCGTTCCAGCTCGACGCCAGCGCGCGCGTAAATCTCAGACTGCCGATACAGCGGCAGGTGGTCGCAATACTTGCTGACCAGCACATGCGCGAGCAGGCCGGGGCCTGCCATGCCGCGAGCGATCGGTCGCGACGGCGCCGGTGCCTGGGCGATGGTGTTGCAGTCGTCGCATGCCAGCTTGGGGCGCACATGCCGGATCACCTTCCAGTGTTCCGGTACGTATTCGAGGATTTCCGAGACATCCTCGCCAATGGGACGCAGGGCGCCGCCGCAGGTGGGGCACGTGCAGCCGACGCCGTGGACCACGGCCTCACGCGGCAGATGCTCGGGCAGCGGTCGGCGTGCGGGACGCTTTGCCGGCGAATCCGCATCCTCCGTGCGCGCTGCGATCACAGCAGGTGCCGGCGTCTCCAGCTCTTCGATCAGTAGCTCGAGCTGCTCGATCTCCTGCGACAGCTTCTCGGACGATCGGCCAAACTGCATGCGGCGCAGCCGCGCGAGTTGCAGCTTGAGTTTCTCGATCTGCACGTCCCGATGCACGAGTGCACTGCGCAGTCCCGAAATTTCCGTGCGCCCCGCGAGCACCATCGCACGCAGCGCGTCGACGTCGTTGGGAAGATCGGAAATGGCTTGATTCTGCACGTCATATCCGTAGCAAAAGACGTGCAAAAGTGCGAGAGAAATCAGGCGGCTTTCTGCGGCTTCCAAGTTCGCTCGGGCCGGCGCCAATTAATGCCCTCCAAGAGCATCGAAAGCTGCGCTTGGGTCAGGTGGACCGAGCCCGACGTGGCCTGCGGCCAGACGAAACGTCCACGCTCCAAGCGCTTGGCAAACAGGCACAGGCCATCGCCCGACCACCACAGCAACTTCACCAGATCTCCGCGCTTGCCGCGGAAGACAAACACGTGCCCGGAGAACGGAACTTCGGCCAGCGCCTGCTGGATGAGCGCCGCCAGGCCATCAAAACCCTTGCGTATGTCGGTGACGCCGGCGGCGAGCCAGACGCGCACACCGCTTGGCAGACCGATCATCGCGACAGCGTCTCGACCACCTGCCGCAGCACCGCCACGTCCACTGCGCCGACGACCTCGACGCGATGACCATTCGAGAGCGTGATCTCAATGCGACCTTTGCGAGCCCCCGGCGGCCACCCAAACTCCTCCACCTGTGGCCACCTCAAAATCCCCCACCTGATGTGACCTGACGCCGGCGTAGCCGGCGCCGGCACCGTGATGCGACGGGACGTAACTTGCCCGCCCTCGAACGACGAGGGAGGAAGGAGTGAACGTCTTGAAGGACCATCTGCGGATCACGGTGGAGACGCTGCTGCGCAGCGGCACCAAGCAGCGCGAGATCGAGCGGCGCACGGGAGTTGATCGCAAGACGATCCGGCGCCTGGCGGCAAAATCCCCCGGGGTGGCCACCGGCTCGGAAGCAAATTCCCCCACCCTGGCCACCGGCTTTTCGGGCGAGGCCGATCAAACTGGGCCACCCCGACCACCGGCTCCGAAGCTGGCGGCGTCGGCCTGCGCGCCACACCGGGCCTTCATCGAGGCGCAGGTGGCACTGGGCCGCAACGCGCTGGCGATCTACCAGGACTTGGTCGACGGCCACGGATTCACCCATCGCTACAACTCGGTGAAACGCTTTGTGCGCGCGCTCAAGGCCCGCGAGCCGGAGCGTTTTGACGTCCTGGAGTTTCTGCCCGGCGAGGAAGCGCAGGTCGATTACGGCCAGGGCGCGCCGACGCGGATGCCCAACGGCAAATACCGCCGCCCGTATCTCTTCGTGATGACGCTGAAGTACTCCGGCAAGAGCTTCCGCAAGGTGGTGTGGAAGACCGACCAGCAGGTCTGGGCGCGCCTGCACGAGGAAGCCTGGCGCGCCTTGGGCGGCTGCACGGCGTACGTCGTGCTCGACAACCTCAAGGAGGGCGTGATCCGGCCCGACTACTACGAGCCGGGCCTGAACGCTGTCTACGCCGCGATGCTGGCGCACTACGGCGTCGTCGCCGACGTGTGCCGCGTGCGCGATCCCAATCGCAAGGGGACCGTTGAGTCGGCGATCCAGCACACGCAGGCGACCGCGCTGAAGGGTCGGCGCTTCGAGTCGATCGAGGAGCAGAACGTTTTCCTGGCGCACTGGGAAGAACGCTGGGCGGCGCCGCGCATCCATGGACGCAAGAAGCGCCAGGTGCTCGAGATGTACCGCGAGGAGAGGCCTCACCTGAGGCCGCTGCCCGCCGAGAGCTTTCGCTACTTCCGCGAAGGCGTGCGCACTGTCGACGACGCCGGCATGGTCCAGGTCGAGGGCAGCTACTACGCCGCGCAGCCGGCGCGGCTGTACAGCGAAGTCAAAGTCCGCATCTTTGATCGCGACATCCAGATTCTCGGTGCCGACGGCGCCGTGCTGCGCCGGCATCCGAAGTCCACCCGGAAAGGCTCTTTCACGCTCGACCCGAAGGACCGGATTTTCAATCCGTCGCGCGAGATCACGCGGGTGCTGACGCGCCTGGCCAAGATCGGCCCGCACACCGCTCAGCTCGGTCAGACGCTGCTCGCCACGCAGGGGCGGCTCGGCAAGAAGGGCATGTACGGCCTGTCGAATCTGCCGCGCCACTTCCGCCGCGAGGACATCGAGTCCGTCGTCCAGAGTGCGCTGGCCGTGGACTGCCATTCCTATCTCAGCGTCAGGCGCGCGCTGGAGCGCCGCGCCGAGCTGGCCGCGCCGCCGCCGGCGCTGACCCAGGTCGCGCCCGAGATCCGCGACATCCGCGAATACCAGGATTTCTTCAACACCCACACCCAGCACCCGGAGGTATCGACGTGAGCATGAGCATCCCCGAACTCGAAAGAGCCCTGAAGGGCCTGCGCCTGTCCGGCATGACCGCGACGCTGCAGGCGCGCGCCCTGCAGGTCGACAGCAGCGAGATGAATTTCCTCGAAGCCTTGTCCTGGCTGGTACAGGACGAGCTCGACCGCCGGCGCTCGCGGCTGCTCGAACGCCGCTATGCCCACTCCGGCCTCACCGAGCGCAAGCACCTGAAGGACATCGACTGGACCTACAACCCCAAGGTCCCCAAGCGCGACATCCTCGAACTCGGTGCGCTCAAATTCATCGACGCCCGCGAGGACGTCCTGCTGATCGGCAAGCCCGGCACCGGCAAGAGCCACGTCGCCAAGTCCCTGGCGCTCAACGCCATCGACCGCGGCTACAAGGTCGTCTACCGCGAGGCCCACGTCCTGATCGAGGAAATCCACGAGGCGCGCCAGCTCGGCACGCTTGCCAAGGTCCGCGCGCCGCTGATCGCCGCGCAACTCCTGGTCATCGACGATCTTTTCCTCCGCCGCCTGCCTGCCGGCGCCGGCGATGAACTCGCTGACATCCTCATGAGCCGCTACGAGAAGGCGACCACGATCGTCACCTCGAATCGGCTGATCGATGATTGGGGCGCGCTGCTCGGCGACGTCGTCGTGGTCGCGCCGCTGCTCGACCGCCTGATGCACCACGGCCACCTGCTCAGATTTGAAGGCAAGAGCTGGCGCTTGAAGGAAGCCGCGGAGCGCGTTGCCAAAGAAGCGGCAACCGCGTAAACATCAACCCGTCCCTCGCATCACAGGTGGGGGATTTTGAGGTGGCCGCCGGGGCCGCAAGTACGCGTCGGTCTTGAACGGACTATCGGCGAGGAGCAGCGGCATAAACACGTTTGCCGGCTCCTGTGATCATCAAATGTCCCCGTGATCGCCCGGGATTTCCAACAGCTCGAAACTTATCGGGCGCCGGCGTTGTGCGCCCCCACCCGACGGTACATCGCCCGTCAAACCAAGGATCGCGCCCAGGAGTCCGTTGCAAAGCACCTTGATGATGTGGCTTTCGCATGATCAGATGCGTCTAGTGGAAATGGAGCCTACGGGCGCCGATTGCATAAGGGAGAGCAATCATGGCGAGAGCCGAATTGAATACCGATACTTCTGGACAATCCGAGTTGGCGCTAGAAGCGTTCACGGTAGTGTCTTGTCCGCCTCTGTACGCTGTCGGAATCTTCGATGCAGGCATTACTGTACTGCGCCAACAGATCCGGGCTCTCAACCTGGCGTGGGCTCTCATTGAGGCCGGTCACCTTTCGGAATCCTCAGATCATCCAACGCGGATTGCCGTGATCGGCGCCGGGCTCACGGGGCTGACATTTTCGGCTGCGGTGCTGGCCAAGAAGGTCAACTGCGAGATCACACTTCTCGAAGAGCACGACACCCTGATGCCATTGCAGCAGGGCAGCGATACGCGCTGGCTTCATCCTCACATCTACGACTGGCCGGACGAAGGCAGCGAGGGCGACGTAGCGATGTTGCCGTTGCTCAATTGGACTGCAGCCCGAGCGTCCGATGTCGTAGTCCAGATTCTGCAGGAATGGGGCCGGACTGTGGATGAAGCCGGTCCCCGTATCACGTTGTACTGCAACACGCGTCACCTTCAGATATCCGCCACAACGCAAAACCCACATCACGCTCGCATCGAATGGGTGGGCGACAAGCGCGATCCGGCCAAAGGAACCTGTCGACTTGGGGATGGCACTGTCCACGGTCGCGCGGAATGCTTCGACTTAGTCGTTCTGGCCGTTGGCTTCGGAATCGAGGATGGCCACCCATCGTACTGGCGCAATGAGACGATGGGCCAGCCCAGCCTTCGCCACCGTGGGCGAACGCACCTCATTTCGGGTCAGGGCGATGGTGCGATGATTGATCTTTTTCGTGTGCGCATCTCACAGTTCCGTCAAGACCGCATTCTCGAAGAGATGTTCGCTGGCGCACCCACGCTTGTCGCGAAACTCCGTCAGATCAAGGCGCGGCTGCGATCGTCACCGCAAGACATCCGGCTGTTCGACGAATTCGACGCCCTTTTTAGGACGGAGGAAGCGAAGCAGGTGCGCGACCGACTCGCCGGGCGCCTTCGTCGTGACACAGACGCACTTCTCAGAATTAAAGTCCGCGAAATTGCCGAGCTGCTCGATCCCAAGACAAGCCGCATGTCGTTTCAGAACTCACTGCTTGCGTACCTTCTGTACTGCGTGGGCGGATTCGCACCCTCGACCGAGAGTGAAGACGACTTGCGCCAGCGTTATGCGATTCCGGATGAACTGGTTGTGCGGCGCCACGGAACTAAGCGACTCACTCAACTTCAGAGAACTTTGTCGACTTCATTGTTCGAAATCGTTAAGAACGCACATGAAAAGCTCGACGGTTTCGGCATGCAGGA
This sequence comes from Sinimarinibacterium sp., assembly GCA_041659605.1. Classification (GTDB taxonomy): domain Bacteria; phylum Pseudomonadota; class Gammaproteobacteria; order Nevskiales; family Nevskiaceae; genus Solimonas. Next base: position 16,612 of record JBAZXW010000013.1, read on the forward strand.
TGCTGAAGCGCTATGGCCCGGGGGATATTTTGGATACCCCGGTCGCGAAGCGGACTCAGAAAAGCTAACAGACGATCAACTGCGCAGTGTATGGCGCAAAGAGTACCTGCCCGGCCCAACTGAACTTATCGCATCGACCATTTGTGGCGCCGTTGTTGGTATGGTCTACGACATCCGACCTGCAGTGAAGCACCTGCGCGTTACGCTCCACCGTGTCCTTCCGCTTGAGAAGGAACTCCTATTGCAGCAGGCGTGCGACTATCAAGGTCTAGGCTTTAGCCAACCAAAATCTACTGCCGGCCGCACTTTCCCCGTCGTCAATGCAATGATCGGACTTGCTTGGCGGTCGTGCCAACCTGCGCGGACAAAGCTCCATGCGACCAAGGACAGCATGCGGAACGCGATGAGTGCGCTCAATCTTCAAGTCGCCGCGCGTGAAAATCGCGAGGCGGCCTACATCTTGGCCATTCCGATTCTGCAGCCAGACAGCGACTGTCGCCCTCCGGACCGTGTGGTTGCAGTTCTCTATCTCGACAGCAAGGACGATGGCTTTTGGCTCGAAGAGCGGGAGATCGATCGCCTTGTCGGCGTGGTGAAGGCGTCCATTCTGGCAATTCGGCAGCAACAGTTTGCGGGGGTTCGCAATATCCCATTCCCTAACGCCCCTGCGCAGAATCGCGACGATGGAAGCGCTTCAGCGGAAACTGAAGCAATAGAGCTCCTAGGCGCCGATCGTGCGCCTGTTCTTGATGGTGGATTTGTGCTAAATTATGAAAGATTAGATCCAGCATCGCCTTTCGCGTTTCGGACCAAGTAGGCTCTGGCGGAACAACGGAACAGCAAACCCATCGGTGTAATGCAAATCGCTGACCGACAGTCCACAGCAGGGATCACCCCAGCTAGGGGTGTAAGGGTCCATGACCTCAAATGCTGGCCTCAGTTCTTCACCGCGATTGCAGCCGGCGACAAGCGCCACGACTTGCGCCGCGCCCATGATCGACATTTCGAAGTAGGCGATCGATTGCGTCTACGCGAGTTCGATCCGCAGTTGAGCGCGTACACCGGGCGAGAGCAGATCGTTGTGGTTACATACATCACTTCCGCCGAGCACCGTTGCTCGTTATCCGATCAGGCCCTGCATCCAGATTATTGCATTCTCAGCATTGCACCCGTTGACGCAGCGCCTTGAAACAAGTGTTGATAGGCTTGGCAGGATATTCTGGAGCAGGAAAGACAACTGCAATCGACTATTTTGTTAGTCAAGGTCTCGGCGTGAACTATTACGCCGGAAGCATTCTCCTCGAAGAGATTGCGAAGCGGGGGCTTGAGCAAACTCCAGATGTCGAGCGTGCAGTACGTGAAGAAATGCGAGCCGTTTCTGGTATGGCAGTCTTCGCTCAGCTCGCTCTACCTCGTATTCGGGAGATGTGCGCCAACGGAAATGTGTTTCTCGACGCGATCTATTGTCCGGAAGAGCAGAAGTGCTACCAAGATGCATTCGGCGACAAATTGGCAGTAGTCGCCGTATCCGCCTCAGTTGAAACCCGAATAGCTCGCCTTGCGTGTCGCGCCGACCGACCGATGCCTCGAGAAAAGTTGGAGGCCAGAGACGCCTTGGAGCGGAACTTTTTCAAGCTGGACGAAGTGGTTGCAAATGCAACCATTCAGATCAACAACGACAACACGCTACAGGAGTTCCAACGAACGCTGGACGAGTTGCGGGGTCGGCTGGCTTAGTTGCCTCGTGTTGCGCTGTAATCGCTTACGCAGCTTAGGCAGAATCCCTTCCGCTATGCTTGGGGCAAGCGGTAAAGAGCGGGGCTTCCGTATATCCACCCAAGCAAGCTCTTCGATTTCAGCCTGTGGTGTTGGTATCCCGTGCAGCTCACCGCAGTACAGACGGACCACCACCGCGGCATCCTTGACGCCAGCTGCTCGATTCGAAAATACGCCCGCGAAACTCGGGGATCCGACAGCGCAGCCAAGCTCTTCTTTCACTTCCCGTGAAAGCGCTTCTAGATCCCCCTCTGTCCCCTCAGGCTTCCCACCGGGCAGGATGAAGAGGGAATCTCCGCGCTTGCGGACCACGAGTAGCCGCTCGCCGTTTAACACGGCTAGCCCTACCTTTGTGATCCACCTATAAGCCATTCGCGCGACCTGATTCTGCACAGACTGGGTACATACCTTTCGGCAGCGTCGCCCCCAACCTCCAAATGGGAGCCAATCGCCACAAGCCTGAAGATCGGCGCGAGTCGCGCTTGTCGGCGCCCTCGCCACAATCGCATTTGCATGCAACGAAACTTCGGAGTGGGGACGCTATAGCTCGTCGAAAGGCGCGTCCATGCACAAGGTTGTGGATAACGTTGTTAACTGCGAGGTAGCAGCGAAACAAATTTCCTTGTGCGGCCGCACGATACACCGGCTCGGAGATGGTCCTTTGCCCCCACGGGCTGGCGAGAAGCGGCCTGCCCTCCGGTAACGCGACTGCGTGCCCAATCCCGATCCTGGCACTTGGGTTTCGCGAGATCTCGGGCAACGGCTTCAGAATAGCGACAACCGGAACCGCCATATCCAAGTCGCGGCGTAGCGCCCGAGCGACGTGGCTAGCTTTCATTCTTGGCTTGGCAGTATGAGCCGCTTTTCGTGGATCAGCTGAGCCAATGACTGCGCAATCAGTCGTTCGGCAGCCTCGGCCTGGTTCTTGCCGAAAAGCCCAGTGTCCACCAGCGCGCGAAGCAAACCCACCACCTTACCGGTCGTCGAGATGGTGAACTGGACCGTTTCGATCTGGTTTTCCTTACGCGCCATAACAGTAACTATGCCATAACTACCAGATTTATACTCTTTGAGGCTCGATGGTACGAATGCGGGTGATCCGGCATAGGGCGGGGCCCACCGTTATTGGGCGCAGACTGAAAGCTTTCTCACCAATATTGGAACTTCCCAGTAGGAGTTCGACCGCCGTTCGCTGGAAGTGCTGCGCGAACCGCTGGAAAGCGGCCAGATCACCGTGTCGCGCGCGGCGCGTCAGGTCGACTTCCCCGCCCGCTTCCAGCTCGTCGCGGCGATGAATCCCTGCCCCTGCGGCTGGCTCGGCGATGCTTCGGGCAAATGCCGCTGCACGCCGGACCAGGTGCTGCGCTATCGCGCGAAAGTCTCCGGCCCGCTGCTGGACCGCATCGATCTGCAGCTGTTCGTGCCGCGCGTCGAAGCCGCGCAGCTCGGCGCCAGGGCCGGTCCGGCGGAATCCAGCGCCGCGGTCCGCGATCGCGTCGTGGCTGCCCGCGCCATCCAGCTGCAGCGACAGAACGGCATCAACGCGGACTTGCACGGCAAGGCGCTGGACCTGCACGCGCGCCCGTCCGCCGAAGCCGAACGCCTGCTGCAGTCGGCGCTGGTGCGCCATCTGCTGACCGCGCGCTCCTACCATCGCTGCCTGCGCGTGGCCCGCACGCTGGCCGATCTCGACGGCAGTGGCGAGATCGGGGCTGCCCACGCTGCCGAGGCGCTGCGCTACCGCGAACTCGATCGCTCTGCGCCGTGAACAAAAAAAGAGGGCCGCACACGTGCGGCCCTCTCCCGGGTCCAGCAAACCAGCTGATGCTTAGAAATCGAAGACCTTCTTGAGGCCGACGACGACCTTCACGCCATCGTCGTCGCCCGGCAGCGTGCCGAAGCCCTGGCCTTCTTCCAGCGTCGTGTTGTACAGGCCCAGAGAGGCGGTGACGCCGCCGTCGAGGGTCTTGGCCAGCGAGACGCTGTAGTCGACGTACTCATCGCCCCACGCGACTTCCGTGCCGTCGCCGCTGCTCTGGCCGGCTTGCAAGCCGAGCGTGACCGTCTCGGACAACGGAATGTTGGCGAGCAGGTTGATGTAGAGGAAGTCTGTGTCCTTGCCCGCGCCATCCGCCGCGGTTTCGGTGGCCTCGCCCAGGTAGTCCGGCGTGTAGTAAACCTGCAGCGCGAACCAGCTGATCGAAGCCTTGCCGTAGATCTCGTAGTAGTCGTAGCCCTCGTCGCCGCCCAGGTCCTCTTGATCTTCGTTGTAGAGGTAGTAGATGGCGCCGAAATCCAGGCCCACCGGGCCGGCCTTGAACGCGTAGCCGCCGTACAGGTCGAGCTCGGTACCGCCCGAGGCCGCAGCGCCGCCGGTGTTGGACGCCCAAGTACCCACGTAAACGCCGGCGTCAGTCGCGAAATCGATACCGCCCTGAACGGCGGCGCCACCGCTTTGCTCGATGCCGCGGAACAAGTACTCGCTGACCACACCGACGTTGCCGGTGACGCCCGCCAGGGCGCTTCCCGAGAACGCAGCCGCGCCGAGAACAACGGCGCCAACCACCGCACGCTTGAATGTCATCTGAATGCCCCTCTCAAAGTTCTAGACGAATCCGCGGTTGGCAAGCAGACGGCCGCGGCCCCGAGCCGTTAACGCAAGCCTCATGCCATCGCTGCTTGTCACAAAACAATCGTGTTCCGCACCACAATCTCCCACAGGCCGGAGGACGCACTGTTTTGATGCACAGCCGGGCCTCAAACATGCGCGAACGCACCTTGTCGGTGCAGACTTTTGCGTAAAGCAGTAAAAAGGCCGGCATCGCCGGCCTTTTGCACTCGTGTCTGCAGAAAGCGGGATCAGATGCCCGCTTGCTTCATCAAATACTGCACCGCACCGCGGACTTCATCTTCGCTGAGACTGGCGTCGCCACCCTTCGGGGGCATCGCATTCTTGCCCTTCGTCGCCGACGCAACCAGTCCATCCAGGCCACCCGCCGCACTGGCGCGCGCCGCCCAGGCGGCCTTGTCGCCAATTTTCGGCGCACCGAGCACGCCGGCGCCGTGGCAACCGGTGCAGAGTTTGGCGTTGACCTGCTCGCCGGTCATCGGCGCGCGTGCCGGCGCGGCCGCGGAAACCTTGAGCAGGGCCGCGGGATCGGTGACCACCTTGCCGACCGGCTTGATGCGCTCCTCGATCTGGGCGAGCGCCTGCGGATCGACAACGTCGTCGTCGTCACTGATCAGCGACGCGGCGATGACGCAGATGAAGAAAATGCCGAACAGTCCGGCCATGACCATGCCGAGATTGGCGAAGAAGACCTTGTCTTGGTCCTTGTGTTCCACTGAAAACTCCTTGGGAAGCGCCCCCGTAAGAGGCGGCAAAGTATAGCGGCCGGACCTGTCAGCGCCTAGCTTGCTTGAGCCTTGGGCGGCGCCCGCTACACTCGCCGCGATGGAGTTCACCAACCAGCTGATCTTTCTCGCCGGCCTGCTGTTCCTGGTGAGCATTCTCGCCACCGTCATCACACCGCGCCTGGGCATCCCGCTGCTGCTGGTGTTCCTGCTGATCGGCATGCTCGCCGGCGAGGACGGTCCGGGCGGCATCGCGTTCAGCAACTATCCGCTGGCGAATCTGGCCGCGACTGCGGCGCTCGCGGTGGTGCTGTTCGACGGTGGCCTGCGCACGCGCTTCGAGAACTTCCGCGTGGGCCTCAGGCCTGCGCTGAGCCTGGCGACCGTCGGCGTGCTGATCACGGCCGGCGTCACCGGCGCATTCAGCGCGTGGCTGCTCGACCTGAGCCTGGCCGAGGGCCTGCTGATCGGGGCGATCGTCGGCTCGACCGACGCGGCCGCGGTGTTCTCGCTGCTGCACACGCGCGCGATGTCCTTGAACCAGCGTGTCAGCGCGGCGCTGGAGATCGAGTCCGGCACCAACGATCCGATGGCGGTGTTCCTGACGCTGGCGCTGATCCTCTATCTGCAGGCGCCCGCACAATTCGGCGTCGATGCCGCCGCCTGGATGTTCCTGCAGCAGCTCGCGATCGGTGCGGCGATGGGCCTGGCCGGCGGCGCGGTGCTGGTGCGCGCGCTCAACCGCCTGCCGCTCGCCGACTCGCTGTACCCGCTGCTGGCCTTGTTCGGCGGTCTGTTGATCTTCGGCCTGACCGCGCTCGCCAACGGCAGCGGCTTCCTGGCCGTCTATCTCGCCGGCCTGATCCTCGGCAACCGGCCGATCCGCGCCGCCGCCGGCATCCGCCGCTTCCACGACGGCATCGCCTGGATGAGCCAGATCGGCATGTTCGTGATCCTCGGCTTGCTGGTCACGCCGAGCAAGCTGGTGCCGCTGATCCAGCCCGGCCTGCTGATCTCCGCGGTGCTGATCGTCGTCGGGCGTCCGCTCGCGGTCTGGCTGAGCCTGCTGCCGTTTCGCTTTCCATGGCGCGAGCGGCTCTACATCGCCTGGGTCGGCCTGCGCGGCTCGGTGCCGATCGTGCTCGCGACCTATCCGTGGCTGGCGAACCTGGACCACGCGGAACTGTTCTTCGACATCGCTTTCTTCATCGTGCTGGTGTCCCTGGTGGTGCAGGGCTCGACCGTTGCGGCGATGGCGCGCCTGCTCAAGCTGCAGGTTCCCGCAACCTCGGCGCGCATCCATCGCGTCGACATCGACCTGCCCGGCCAGAGCGGCTTCGAGGTCGTCAGCTACCGCCTCGCTCACAACAGCCGCCTGGTCGGCATGCGCGCCAAGGACATCGAGCTGCCTGAACTGGCGCGCGTGATCTGCGTGTCGCGCGGTGGCCGCATGCTCGGCTATCGCGAGTGGGGCGAGCTGCGGACCGGCGATTACCTGTCGTTGCTGACGCCGCAGTCACAGCTGCCGCTGCTCGACCGTGTCTTCGAATCCGCGCAGGAGCTGGCCGGCGCGCAGGCGCGTCGCTACTTCGGCGAGTTCGTCGTCAGCGGCGACGCCGCGCTCGACGATCTGTGCGCAGCCTATGGAGTCACGGCGCCCGCCGACAGCGTCGGTCGAACACTGGGCGAGGTCGTGCGCCAGCACCTGCCGCATCCGGTGGTCGGCGATCGCCTGCGCCTGGGCGAGCTGGAACTGGTCGTGCGCAAGATCGACGGCGACCGACCGGTCGACATCGGCCTGCGCCTGCCGCACGAATGACGGCGGTCAGAATCGCCGGGCAAGACGCAGGTTCAGCGACAGGTATTCGACGAGCCCGGGATTGACGACATCGACCGACTCGATCGCGTAGTCGGCGCTGGCGTCGTACCACTCGGCGCCGACGCCAAGCTCCCACTCGCCGAGCGCCTTGCGTAGATCGACGCGCGCCGACAGCGCGCCATAAGGCGAAAGCCGATAGTCGCTCGACGCCAGGCCATCGCTGCGCGCACTGGCGTAGTACGGCGCATAGAAGTAGGCCTGCGACTGGCTGTACCAGCGCACCGCCGGCGTCACGCGCCAGGTCTCCGCGAACACCTGGTTCCACGACAGCTCCAACGTGTGCGCCTCGATCTCCCAGTCGTCGTGGAAATAGCGGTAGTCCACGTGCAACGCCGCGTTCGCGGCGGCGACGTAGTGCCGGAAGCGCGCCGACAGCGCCCACAGTTCGCGGCTGCCGGGCCGGGCGTCGCGCACGGTGCCGGCATCGTCGACGATGAACGCGCGCTTGTACGGATCGCTCAGATAACCGTCGTGCAGTGTGTAGCTGAGCGTGGACTGCCACAGCGTCTGCGCATCAATGACCCAGGACGCGCCGCCGTACGCCGTGAAACTGTCCTTGTCGGCATCGGCGATCACGTCGGTGCTGCTGGCGCCGACTTCGGGATCGAGTTGATCGTAGGAGTAGCCCAGACCACCGCTCACGGTGAGCTGCCCGTTCTGCAGCGCATATGCCCCTTCGATGCCGCCGTTGATGGCCTCGTAATCGTCCTCGGTCGAGTAGCCGAGCGCCACGCTCCAGTCGAGATCGGCCAGCGGCAAGGTCCACGCGCCCTGCACGTCGAAGCGTTCCTCCTCGATGCTGGCGCCGCTCATCACCTGCACCGGGCGACCGTTTGCGTCCGGCTGCACCCACCACGGCGAAGCGCCGCTCATGGTTTCGTAGGTGGCATTGACCGTCAGCGCCTGGTCGTCGAAGGGCGCGACGACGCGGAACAGGTGCGAATCGATCGTATAGCGCTCGGAGCTCTGTCCGCTCGCGGCGCGACCGCCCGGCAGATCGCCCTCCTCGTAGTGCGAGTAGAGATAGTCGGTCTGCAGCTCGGCCTGGGCGAGGCCAGGCAGCGCGAGAGCCGCTGCAGTGAGCGCGGAGAGGGAAGGTTTGGCCATCAAAGACTTCGGGGTCGCCATGTCAATTGCACCCGCAGCCGCCGCCGCCCAGAGAGGCGCCGCCGCTGGCGGCCTCCTTGCTGAACTCGACGTGCCGGCGATACGACGACAGCACCGGATCGGGCTCGAACGCCATCTCCGCACGCGCCAGATCACCACGCTGCCAAGGCTGCACCGCCGCACATGCGCCGGCCAGCATCGCCCACAACAGCACTCCGCACCGCATCGCCCATCTTTTCATTGTCGTCTCCCCGCTGTGTCGCCGCGTTATGCCGCCGATGCTAGCGCAAGACCGCGGCAGGTCTCGCGGAATTCGCGTATCAACCGTTCGCACAGCTCGGCGGCCGGCGGCACGTCGTGGATCGCACCGGAGCCCTGACCGGCCGACCAGATGTCCTTCCAGGCCTTTCCGCCGGACAGCTCGGTGCCGAAGTCGATGTCGGTCTTGGGCTGGAGGCGCTCCGGATCGAGGCCGGCGCGCACGATCGACGGCCGCAAGAAATTCGCTGCGACACCGCTGATGTGCGGCGTGTAGACGATGTCCGCCGCCGTTGAATCGACCACCATCTGTTTGTACGCATCCGACACCGCCGCTTCCTGCGTCGCGATGAAGCGCGTGCCCATATAGGCGAAGTCCGCGCCCAGCGCGAGCGCCGCGGCAACGCCCGCACCAGTGCCGATGCAGCCGGACAGCGCGATGTAGCCGTCGAACATCGCGCGAACTTCCGGCACCAGCGCGAACGGGCTGATCGTGCCGGCGTGTCCGCCGGCGCCGGCCGCGACCGGAATCAGGCCGTCGACACCGGCCTTGGCGGCCTTTTCGGCGTGACGCACGTTGATGATGTCGTGGAAGACGATGCCGCCGTAGCTGTGCACCGCGTCGACGACCTCGGCGACCGCACCCAAGGAGGTGATCACCAGCGGTACCTTGTGTTTCACCACTTCAGTGAGGTCTGCCTGCAGGCGGGGATTGGTCTTGTGCACGATCAGGTTCACGCCAAACGGCGCGTCGGCATCCGTCAGCGACGCCTTCATCTCGTCGAGCCAGGCGACGAAGGCTTCGGTGCTGCGCTGATTGAGCGCGGGAAACGTTCCGACCACGCCCGCCTTGCAGCAGGCCGCGGCCAGCTTCGGGTTGGACACCAGGAACATCGGCGCGGCGATGACCGGGACGCGGACGCGTCCCTTCCAGCTTGGCGGCATGCGCATGGACAGCGGTTCCTCAATCGAGAATCGAGCGGGCGATGATTTCCTTCATGATCTCAGAAGTGCCGGCGAAAATGCGATTGATGCGCTCGTCCTGGTACATGCGGCAGATCGGGTACTCGTCCATGTAGCCGGCGCCGCCGTGCAGTTGCACGCCCTCGTCGACGGCGCGGCCGTAGACCTCGCTGGCGAACAGCTTGGCGCGCGCGGCGTCTTCAGGACTCAGCTTGCCCTCGTTATGCACCTCGACGCAGCGGTCGACGAAGGTCTGCGCGATTTCGATCTCGGCATCGAGCGCCGCCAGCTTGAAGCGCGTGTTCTGCATCTTCGACAGCGGCTTGCCGAAGACCTTGCGGTTGCGCACGAACTCCGCAGTGACGTTGACTGCGGCGCGCGCGGCGGCGACGTTGCCGGCCGCAGACATCAGGCGCTCTTCGGCCAGCGCGTGCATCAGGTGATAGAAACCCTTGTTGACCTGGCCGAGCACGTTTTCCTTCGGAATACGGACGTCGCGGAAGAACAGCTCGGAAGTGTCCTGCGACTTCAGGCCCATCTTCTTCAGATTGCGCCCGCGCTCGAAGCCCTCCATGCCACGCTCGACGATGAACAGCGTGACGGCGTGGGGATTGTCCGGATGGGTTTTCGCGGCGACGAAGACGAGGTCGCAAAGGATGCCATTGGAGATGTAGGTCTTGGCGCCGTTGAGCAGCCAGTGGTCGCCCATGTCGACCGCGCGTGTCTTCATGCCGGCGAGGTCCGACCCCGCGTCCGGCTCGGTCATCGCCACGGCGAGGATCTTCTCGCCGCGGATGATCCCGGGGAAGTAGCGCTGCTTCTGCTCCTCGGTGCCGAAGGTCCCCAGGTAGGGTGCGATCAGGCGGCTGTGCACCGACATGAAGAAACCCGGATCGCCGTGGTAGACGTTCTCCTCGATCAGGATCTGCTCGTAGCGGAAGTCCTTGATGCTCAGGCCGCCATAGGCTTCGTCCGCCCACATGCACAGGAACCCGGCCGCGCCCGCCTTGAGAAAGGCCTCGCGGTCGACGATGCCGGCCTCGCGCCAGCGCTCCGAATGCGGGCGGACTTCGGTCTGGAAGAATTTGCGCGCCGAGTCGCGGAACATCTCCATCTCGGAACTTAACGGCCTGCGTTGCATGAACAGCTCTCGTTGAATGTGCGGAGGCGGTGCGCCGTGCTCAGGCCGACGGCCTGCAGCGGCGCAACCAGAAAAACAGCGGAAACGGATCCTTCTTGCGGTCCATCACGCCCAGCACCGTGTCGTCGTCGACCCTGCGGAAGTGATCGAAGATCGGGTGCTTGTCGTAGACCATCGTCGCGGTGACGACGCCGCGATACTCGACACGCCGGAGAGACGCACTGCCCATGATCGGATTGGCGACACGCGCACCGTCGGCGCCGGGCGAGACGATCGGATCGACGTCATCACGACTGCGGAAGCTCTTGCCGATCCACTGCATCGCCGGCAGCTGGGCCTCTCCCGGATGGCCGGTGACGAAGACGCCGCCGTCCCAGTCTCCGACCATGAACGCCTCCTCGACGTCGGCAAGGCCGTCGAACAGCATCTCCAGTTCACCCAGCTCGGTCGGCGTCGTGCGCGCCGCGAGTTGATCGAAGCGGTTGCGCGGATTCATCAAGTAGCTCCCTTGCGGATCGTTCTCATAGCGTCTTCAGGTACTCGATCAACGCGCGCCGCTCCGCGTCGCTGAGCACCGCCGTGAAGTCGTGTCCCTGATTGCCCTGGCTGTACAGGTGAGTGTTGAAGATCTTGCGGTTCTCGATGTCCTGCTGGTTCATGCGCACGCCGGCCGGACGCGGCAGGTTCCAGAGGGCGCCGATCTGCTCGTACAGCAAGCCGATCGCCAGCTGCGCCGTCGAGGGCTGTTCCGCGTCGTTCGGATCGCAGGCCAGGTAGGGCTCGGTACCGTCGTCACCACAGGCCAGCGTCTCGTACTTCCAGCCGAGCCTCTCGGTGTCATAGGCGCGCTCGAAGTTCGTGTCGTAGCCCATCACGACCAAGCCCTGCTGATCGGCGCGCGCCGGCGCGGACACACGGCGCCAGATTCCGGGCCGTTCGCTGCCCGGATCGAGCACGCCCCTGATGTTCGGAATCGAGCCGTTGTGCAGATAGGGCGCCGCCGCCCAGATGCCCCACAACGGCGGCGCCAGGAGTATCGGCGAGTTGTTCGCCGTTTCACTGTAGTTGCCGTGTCCGCACCAGAGGAAGTTCTGCGCATCGGTCGCGGCCGGAAAGCTGCCGTCGGGATTGCGCAGGCTCTGCATCGCGTCCGCATAGACCGGATCGGTGCGGACAACGGACATGGGCACGGTGTACGCCGCCACGCCGCCGAGTTCGGGGGTTTCCAGATAAGCCGGATCGTGAATGAAGCGCGGCGAGTAGGCGCCGTGGCAGCCGGCGCAGGAACCGTTGCCGGCGTCCGGCCGCGGCGCGGGGTTGTCCCGGCCCTCGGCCCACAGATCCTTGCTGTGGAACAGGATCGCACCGGCCTCGGCGAGCGCGGTGTCGATCGGACCCGGATAGCGCGGCGGCGACAAGGTCTCGGCCCAGACTTCGAACGGCCCGGAGTGGGCGTCGTTCCAGGCCAGCGCGGCGGCATCATTGCCACTCAGGCTGGCGGTGAGATCGTAATAGGCGGCGAGGTCAATCCGCGAAGAATCCGTGGGCAGAATCGCGCCATGGAATTTCTGCGCGCGATACGCGAGATTCCACCACGGCGGACTCTTGATGTTGCCGATCGCCTGGCTGAACACGATCTTGGGATTGAGCAGCAGCTGCGGATCGCCCTTGCTGAACAGCACGAAGGCGAGCTGAAAGAAGTCGATCGCACCGGTGCCGCGATTGGTCGAAATCGTGATCAGCGAGGTCGGGCTCGGCGCATCGAAGTCTCCGCTGGCCTGGTTGAAGTCCGCATCCGACACCGCGAAATCGCCGATGCTGCCGGCGCCGCCCAGCAGGGTACCCAGCCCGGCATCCGGCACCGCGGTATCGATCTGACCATTGTGGCAATACACACAGACCTTGGTGCCGATCTGACCAGTCCAGCTGCCGTCAGGATTTCGGATCTGGGTGTAGGTGAGCGGCAACTGGCCCGAGCCGCCGTCGGTTGCGTTGGGATCCTCGCCGGGCAGCGGATAAGGGTTGCGCTGCAGCGCCCTCGGCGCGCCGTGACGCTGCGCCACCAACTCGTCGAAGTTGTCGGGCCGCCCCGGCAAACCCCAGACCTGCCACAGATTGTTGTACTGCTCGGCAGGAAGCCCCGCGGGCACATCCTGTCCGCCCGCAAACGACACCGGCGAGCCGACCTCGCCGTTTCCATGGGCGACGAATGCGCCGAGCGTCGACTGCGCGCGCAGTTCGCCGCAGGTCTTGGGGCGCGGTACACCCAGATCGCAAGCGCGCCAATAGGCGTTGAATGCGACCGCACGCCCCTGGTTCACGCCCGGCACCAGCCGTTCGCGCGGATCCGGCGGCAAGACGCTGTCGTCGCTCCTGCCTTCGCAGAACTTCGCCGACGTGCTGCCGCCCCGTGGGCCGCCGAGCAGCGGATACTCCTCGGTGACCGGGCCGCCGCACGAACCGGGGTCGCAGGCATCTACATTCTCGACCGCGCCCTTCGCGCAACCGGCGAGAACCCACAGCGCGAGGGTCGCCGCGCCGACGCTGCGGACGGTCCTGATCGGTCCGTTCACTTTGCTCATGCGGACCTCACAGTGTTTTCAGGTATTCGACGAGCGCGCGGCGCTCGGCGTCGGTCAGCACGGCAGTGAACGCGTGTCCGCCGTTGTCCTGGCTGAACATGCGCGTGTTGTAGATCTTGCGCTGCTCGACATCCGCGTTGGTCAGGATCGGCGGATTGGTGATGTTCCAGCCGGCGAGGAGATTGGCGTAGAACTCGTCGAACGGCATCTGCAGGATCGGATCGGCCTCGGGATCGGCCGGATCGCACTCGAGGTAGGGTAGCGTGCCGGTCCCGCAGGCCAGCTCGTCGTACTTCCAGCCCAGGCGCGCGGGATCGTAGGCACGCGCCAGATCGGTATCGAAGCCCATGACCACTTGCCCGGCCTGATCCGCGCGCGCGGGCCTGGAGACGCGGCGCCAGATCGACGGACGATCGTCGGACTTGAGCACGCCCCAGGCGTCCGGCACCGAGCCGTTGTGAAAATACGGCGCCGTCGCCCAGACCCCGTACAGCGGTGGCGCGGCGTAGCCGAGCGGACGCTCGCCGCGCACCGCTTCACGGTTCTGCACGCCGCAGTCGTTCTCGGTTCCCTGCGTCTCCGGGTAGCCGACGAAGGTATTCGAGTTCGCCTGGTTGGTGCCTTCGTTGTACGACTGCTGGCGCACCGGGTCGGTGCCGATGATTTCCATCGGCGTCACGTAACTGGCGATGCCTTCGAGCGCAGGCGTGTCGAGAAACGCAGGATCGTGCACGAAGCGGGGCGAGTAGGCGCCGTGGCACGACGCGCAGGAACCGTTGCCGCCCGCGGGCCGCGGCACGGGGTTGTCGAGACCCTCGGCCCACAGATCCTTGCTGTGGAACAGGATCGCGCCCTGCTGCGCGAGTGCGGTATCGACCGGCAGCGGATAGGCCGGCGACTTGATCGACATGATGTAGTGATCGCCGTCCTGCACATTGGCCGAGACCCATTCCTCCGCGGCGGCCGTGCCCGAAGGAATCGGCTGCTGGTCGAGCAGCGGAATGAACAGGGCGTAGTCCACGCGCACCGCGTCGTTCGGAAACATCGCATCGACGAACTTCACCGGTCGGCTGCCGACGTTCCACCACGCCGGCGTATCGCCAGTGCCGGTGGTGCCGTTGTTCAGCACATCGCCGAACTGGGTCGGGTCGGTGATGCCGGTCGCGGCGGTGATGTTCGAAAACTGCGCGTTGTTGGTGCCACGGACGCGCCCGCCCAGGCCGGCGCGATCGAGCGCGGTGTACGCAACCACGCCCATGAATTCCAGGTCGCGCGCCGTCACGCTGGCGTCGAGCAGGGCGCCCCCGCCACCGACGACGTTGCCCAAGCCCGGCCCATCGTCCGCAGTGCCGACGGTGATGCTGTGGCAGCCCTGGCAGTTGACGACGACGTTGCCGCTCCAGCGACCGTCCGCGTTGTGCGACTGGAAGAATCCGCGCGGCAGCTGTCCCGAACCGCCATCGGTCGCATTGGGATCTTCGCCGTCGACGGGATAGGGGTTACGCACGGGCACCGGACCGGTGCCGTAGCGTTCAGCCACCAGCTCGTCGAAATTGTCCGGGCGCGCGCTCAGGCCCCAGGCAATCCAGAGATTGTTGAAGCTCGAAGCCGGGATGGAGGCGTAGCCGGCCGGTTCCTGTCCGGCAAAGAACGAGGCTGCGCCCGGAACGCCGTTGCCCTCCATGATCACCCTGCCGCGCGCGAGGCTCGCCCGCAGATCCCCGCAGGTCTGCGGATGCGCCTGCTCGTTCACGAGCGCCGGATCGGCGTGACAGTCCTTGTACCAGGCGTTGAAGATCACAGCCTTGCCGGCATTGCTTCCGGTCACGACCAGGGCGCGTGGATCGACCGGCAGCATCGCGTCGTCCGTCTTGCCTTCGCAGTAATCGAACCAGGCGTGCCCGCCGCGGCGGCTGCCCAGCAACGGCAGTTCGTCGACGGTACCGCCGCCCGCACCCGCGAGTCGATCCGAGCACGCAGCCGGATCGGCGAAGCAATCGAGCAGCAGCGACATCGCGCGGTACGCCTCGCTGCCGACCGGCCAGGGCGCACCGCCGCTGTGCGGCGTCTCCTGTCCCGAGGCCATCAGCAGGATGCGGGAGGTTTGCGTGCCGTCGGCGCCGTTGCCGCCGAGGCGCTCCCAGCTGGCGCGCAGATTGGCCAGATCCTGGGCGCGATCGGCCGACAGCATGTAGTTGCGGCCAGCGTCAACGTCGGCGATGCCGCCCGGGACGTGGCAGTTGCGACAGAAGTCCAGCCGCGGCTGAACCTGCGTGGTGAAGTGCTCCTCGAGATTGCGCGCCGGCGCGCCAGTGCCGCCGGCACCCTCAATACCGCCGCCGACGCCGCTGTAATCGCCGGAGCAGGCATTCAGAACGGCCGCTGCACACAGGGCCGCGACGCCGGCTGTCGCTCTCCGCTGACTCATGTCGTCTCTCTCCGTCGCACGCGACATGTTCTTTGACATTTGTCACTCTAAACAGTTACTGACATTTGTCAATAACCTGACGGTGCATTATCCTTCCGGGCTGATGAATGACGCACTAGACCCCCTGGCGATCGCCAAGCAACCGACGCAGCAGCGCGCCAGGGAACGATTCGACCGCATCCTTGCCGAAGCCGAGCGGCTGCTGATCGAACAAGGCCTGGCCGGATTCTCGATCCCCCTGCTGGCGGAACGGCTGGATTTCACGCGCGGCAGTGTCTATGCCTACTTCCCGACGCCCTACGCCATCCTCAACGAGCTCGTGCTGCGTTATCTCGTCGAGCTGGAGGGCGAGTTTTTCGCGCGTACGGAAAAGCTGAGGAAGCTCAATTGGAGCGAAGGCATCGAGGCCGTGGTGGATATCGCGATCGCGTTCCACAATTCGCACCCGGCCGCGCGGCTGCTGCTGCTGGGCGGCGCGGTGACCGACGACAGCTTCCGCGCCCAGGAACGCACCAATCGGCGCCTGGGTGAGCTGGGCCGGCAGGTGTGGAGTCCGCACATTCCGCTCCCCGAGAACCCCGACGTGACCACACTGATCGTCGACATCGGCATCGCCTGCTTTCGCCGATCGTTCTTCGAACATGGCAAGATCACGCCCGCCTATCGTGATGCGGCGGTGGCGGCCATGACGGGCTTCCTGAGACCCCACGTCGAGTCGGCTGCGAAGCGCGGACCGGCCAAGCGGCAAGCAAGCAAGATCGTGAGGAGAGTGAGATGAGCAAGGCACAGGAACGCACGCCGCTGGCGTGCCTGTATCACTGGGAAAAGACCCGCCCGGACGCGATTCACTTCACCCAGCCCGTCGGCGGCAAGGTCGTCGAATACACCTGGGCGCAGATCATGGACCAGGTGCGGCGCATGGCCGCGCATCTGAAGTCGATGAACTTTCCGGCGGGCAGCCAGATCGCCCTGCTGGGCAAGAACAGCGCGCACTGGATCATGGCCGACTGGGCGATCTGGATGGCCGGTCACGTCAGCGTGCCGCTGTATCCGACGCTCAACGCCGAGACCGTGCGCTATATCCTCCAGCACAGCGAGGCGCGGCTGCTGCTGATCGGCAAGCTCGACGAATGGCAGGACATGAAGCCCGGCGTACCCAAGGATCTGCCGGTCATCACCTTGCCGCTGGCGCCGGACACCGAGGGCAGCAAGTGGGACGACATCGTCGCGCGCACGCCGCCGATGAAGGAGAGCCCGGACCGCGGGCTCGACGAGCTGGCGACGCTGGTCTACACCTCCGGCAGTACCGGCCAGCCCAAGGGCGTGATGCAGAGCTTCCGCTCGTTCAGCATCGCCGGCACGCTGCTGCAGACGCTGTTTCCGCTGACGGTCGAAGACCGGATGCTGTCGTACCTGCCACTCGCGCACGTCGCCGAGCGCATGGTCGTCGAGAACAACTCGACCTATCACGGCTTCCAGGTGTTCTTCGCCGAATCGCTGGACACGTTCGTGTCCGACCTGCGCCGCGCACGGCCGACGATGTTCTTCTCGGTACCGCGGCTGTGGACCAAGTTCCATCTCGGCGTGTGCAGCAAGATGCCTCTGGAGAAGCAGAAAAAGCTGTTCCGCATCCCGTTCCTCGGCAAGAAGGTCAAGCGCAAGATCCTCGAACAGCTCGGCCTCGAGAACGTGCGCGTCGCCTTCACCGGCGCCGCGCCGCTGCCGCCGAACATCGTCGCGTGGTACCGCACGCTGGGGCTCGATCTGCTCGAGGCCTACGGCATGAGCGAGAACATGGCGTACTCGCACTTCACGCGGCCGGGCGATTCGAGGCTCGGCTACGTCGGCCCGCCGAATCCCGGGGTCGAATGCCGCATCGATCCCGACAGCGGAGAGATCCTGGTCAAGAGCCCGGCGCAGATGACCGGCTACTTCAAGGAGCCGGACAAGACCGTGGAGTGCTATACGCCCGACGGTTTCTTCAAGACCGGCGACATGGGTGAAGTGGACGAAAAGAACCGCCTGCGCATCACCGGCCGCGTCAAGGAGCTGTTCAAGACCAGCAAGGGCAAGTACGTCGCGCCGGTGCCGATCGAGAACAAGCTCGGCGCGAATCCGAAGATCGAAGTGGTCTGTGTCGGCGGCGCCAACCAGCCGGCGACCTTCGCGCTGATCCTGCTCTCGGAAGAACAGCGCAAGGTGGCTACCGACAACACCGCGCGGGAAGCGATCAACGCCGAGTTCAAGGCCCTGATGGACGACGTGAACCAGAGCCTCGATCCGCACGAACAGCTGGAATTCGCGGTCGTCGTCAAGGAACCGTGGACCATCGACAACGGCTTCCTGACGCCGACGATGAAGATCAAGCGCAACGTGATCGAGAAGCGCTACGAGCCGATGGTCGAGAAGTGGTTCAAGACGCGCCAGCCGGTGATCTGGGAAAACTGATCACGGGCCAACCATGCCGGTTCAGAAGGTCCAGATCAGCTGCATGGAGTAGGATCGCGGCGGCGCCAGCGAGGGCTGCACGCCGTAGTCGGTGGCGAAGTAGCCTGCGGTGTAGCGCTTGTCCGTGAGGTTGCGCACCCCCGCCGTCAGGCGCAGATCCCAGCGCTCGTACAGATAGCTGAGGCGCGCGCCCAGCAGCCAATAGGCTTCCTGGCGCGACACGCTGCGGTTGCTCGCCTCGTAGAAGAAGTCGTCGGTGTAATACGTGTCGAGCACGGCTTCGACCGGCCCGCTCCCGGGAGTCCAGGTCTTGCTCAGCGACAAGGTCGTCGTGATTTTCGGCGTGCGGATTACCTGATTGCCGGTGTAGTCCTGGTTCTGCGCAAATGTTCCGTTTTCGTCGAATCCCGACGCGTTGGAAAAATCGCGGTACTGGGTCTTCAGCCAGGCGGCGCCGCCGCTCAGCGCGAGATTGTCGATGACGGATGGAAACAGCTGCACGGTGCCGTCGAAGTCGGCACCGACAATGCTGGCGCGGCCCGCGTTCTGGAAGCTGATGACGCCGCCGGCGAGCGTGGACAGATAGTAGGTCTGGAGATTCTTGACGTCGTAGTCGAACACCGCGCCGTTGAAACGAACCAAGCCGTCGAATAGCGTCGTCTTGAGTCCAAGCTCGACGGCCTCGATATGTTCCGGCTCGACGTAATCGGGAACGTCATAGATCGCCACGGTGTTGTAGGTCGCCGCCTTGACCGCCTTCTGCCACGACAGGAACAGCAGCGTATCGCCCCCGAACGGCCGCAGCTGCAGGGACACCTTCGGCGAGAAATTGCGCTGCGTGTCGTGCGCCGGATAGTCGTTGCCGTCGCTGTCGGCGGCGTTGTCGGAGTTGTCGGCGATCGGCGTCTGCGTCCCGTCCGCGTTTTCCAGGCCCACCGTCGATTCGACGATGAAGCGCTCCTCGACCTGGTAGCGGGCACCCAGCGTCAGGTCAAGCCAGTCCGTGAAGGTGAACGTCGCCTGGGAGAACAGCGCGCGCGAGTCGGTTCCGATCAGGCCACTCATGTTGATGGCGCCGGTCGGTGCGCCGGATGCTCCGCGCAGGAAGTCGACGAAAGCCGGCGGCAGTATCTGGCCCGCAAGGCGGCCCTCTTCGAGGTCGATGCCGTTGATGATGAAGTTCAACTCGCCAAAGCCATTGGTGGCCTTGAAGTCGTACGCGCCCAGGATCCATTGCAGCCAGTCCGGCCCCGCCTCGTCGTTCGACAGGAACTGCAGTTCCCATGACTGGGCATCGATGAATTGGCTGGGCGTCTCGAAGGTCGACAGCGCCTGCGGCGAACCGTCGAAGTCGCGGATTCCCGCGGTGTCCATGCGCTGATCGCTGCCGATCAGCTTCACGTCGAACCACGGCGCAGCGTAGGCGACGCTGCCGTAATAGACGAGGTTGTCGTCGGTCTCGGCGAATGCGAACGCGTCCACCGACCCGTGGTAGCCCGGCTGCGGCTGCACGCCCTGCGCGGTCCCCAGCGTCGAGGGCGTCGCTGTGAAGGCCGTGCTGCCGGCGCCCGAATACATCTGCAACCAGAATGCCGCTAAGCGGATGTCCAGATTTTCCGTTGGCTGCGCACGCAGTTTCAGTCGCAGCCCGTCGGTCTGGTCGCGTGGCAGCGGCTCCGCAGGCGTGCCGCGCGTACCGGTGTAGTAGCCGTCGGTCGTGCTGGTGACCGCCGTCATGTTCATCGCGAAATGCTCCCCCATCGGCAGATTGGCGTAGGCGCGATAGAGCTGGCTGTTGAAGCTGCCGATCGTGGCCATCAGTTCGCCGTGAACCGCGTCGGTCTGCGGCTCCTTCGTGTAGATCGCGATGGCGCCGCCGGTTGCGTTACGTCCGAAGAGCGTCCCTTGCGGCCCCTTCAGGACTTCGATGCGATCCACTGCGCCGAAGTTCTGCGCGAGGTTGGAGGCGAACGGGTAGTAGATCCCGTCGATGTAGGTCGCAACGCTCGGATCGGCAGCAATGGTCGCGTCGGTGCCGATCCCGCGGAGAAAGGTCATCACATAGCTGACCTGCGACGTGACATTCAGGCCCGGCGTGACGCGCTGCAGATCGGTCTGATCGGTGATTCCCAGCGCGTCGAGCATCTCGCCGCTGAAAGCCTGCACTGACACCGGGACATCCTGCAGATTTTCCTCGCGCTTCTGTGCGGTGACGACGATTTCCTCGAGCAGCCGGTTCGCCGGCTTGCGGTCCGGCGTTGGCGTCGGCTCCGGCGTGTGGGCAACGGGAATCGTCTCGAGTGGGGGCTGTTCCCCTTCGGTCTTCGTCTCCGGCGATGCCTCGTTGGCCGGGGGCGGCGATGCACTCGGTGCCGGCGCATCGGCACCGGCCTCGGGCTCGCCGAGCAGCCAGTCCATGTCGTCCTCCGCTGCCGCAGCAGAGCCACAGAATCCGATGCAGGCGCCGAGCAGCGCCGTCGCCATGAGTCTCGATTTCACGTTCTCTCCACCCGGGCACTGGCCAGGGCATCGATGCCCCCAGGCCTGCCGCGCATTTGTCGATTCACTGACGGCCGTCACCCGACGACGCGCCGTCACGCGACAATGACCACCAACGTGACATTTGTCAATATCGCGCGCGCGGTTGTTAAAACGCCCGCCCATTTCCGGAGAAGAGGCGCCACGTCTCGCCGTGGCGCGGGCTCAGTTCACCCGTTCGCCACCGTCGCAATCAGCCGCGAATCCAGAAGTGCCGCGGCGCGATGGAAGTAGATGGCCTGGTACTCGGGCGATTTGACCATCTGTGCAAAAGCAGCGACCGACGGATACTCGACCAGCAACACTTCGTCCCATTGCTCGTCGGCAGGTCCGATCACCGTGTGCTGCGCCTTTCCGTTCCAGACGACGCGCGCGCCGACTCCCTTGAGCAGCGGCAACACTGCGCGCGAATACGCCGCATAGGCTTCGGCGCCGGTCCGCTGCGGCTGCTGGCGCTCTGCCGCATACGCCGCCACGTCTCGGAAGCGCAGCAGGTTGAGCATCGTCAGCGGCTTGTTTGCGGGGAAACGCTCGAAGAGCTGCTTGAAGCGCTCCGGCGTCAGATCGATGGATGTCATGGATGTCGTTTCCTCCGAAGTGTCCCTGTAGGAGCGGCCCATGGCCGCGATGCCGTTTGCGCTTGACGTGCAAAAAGAATCGCGGCCATGGGCCGCTCCTACGGTTTCGTGCCCAGCACGGCGTCGTTGTCCGCGCCCAGCTTCGGCGCCGGGTGCGCAGGCTTGAGCGCGTCGCTGAAGCGCACCGGGAATGCGAACGCCGGCTTGCCGTTGTCGTCCTCGATCATGCCGCGTGCAACGATGTGCTCGTTACGCAGCGACTCGTCGATCGACAGGATCGGCGTCACGCAGCAGTCGCGTCCTTCGAGCAGCGCCGCCCAGTTGTCGCGCGTGCGCGTCAGGAAGATCGCCTGCAGCGCCCAGCGGATCGGGGCCGTTTTCAGGCGTGCCTGGCGCGGGCTGCCGAACAGCTTGTTGAGCTTGTCGAACTGGCCTGCCTCGTTCTTCGGCTTCTCCGAAGCGCCGCTCGACTTGCGATTGCCGCCCAGGCGGGCGAGCGCGCGGTCCAGCGCGTTCTGCAGTGGCGTCGGGATCTGCTCCTTGAGCACGCCGAGCAGCTTGAGGAAGAACTTCGGCTCGAGCGCGCCCACCGCGATGTACTTGCCGTCACGGCAGCGGTAGAAGGTGTAGTTCGGCAATGCGCCGGTGAGCATGTCGGCGCCGCGCCGGGGCGGCTGGCCTTCGCCGCGCAGCGTCGACAGCGCCAGCACCTGCAGCGCCAGCGAGCCGTCGGTCATCGACACGTCAACCAGCGTGCCCTGCCCCGACGCGCGCGCGCCGATCACCGCGGCAAGGATGCCGAGCGCGCAGGTCAGCGCGCCGCCGGCGAGATCGGCGACCTGCACGTTCGATTGCGCCGGCGCGCTGTTGGCACGGCCGATCTGGTCGACGACGCCGGCGATCGACAGGTAGTTCATGTCATGACCGGCCCAGTCGCTGTACGGGCCGGTCTGGCCGTAGCCGGACAGCGAGGCGTAGACCAGCTTCGGATTGATCTTCTTCAGGCTGTCGTAATCGCAGCCGAAGCGCGCCATCACGCCGGGGCGGAACGATTCGAGCACGACGTCGGCGGTCTTCACCAGTTCGAGGAAGCGCGCGCGATCGGCATCGAGGCGCAGGTCGAGCGTCACCGACTTCTTGCCGCGATTGACCAGGTTGAACAGCTCCGGCGTGCCGCGCGCGTAGTCGCCGCCGTTGGGCTCCTCGATCTTGATGATCTCGGCGCCCATCTGCGCCAGGTACAGCGTGCAGAACGGCCCCGGCAGCAGGCGCGACAGGTCGAGCACGCGCACGCCCTTGAGCAACGGATTGGCCGGCAGCGGATTGGTCTTGGCCACGGTCAACGCCCCTTGAAGTTCGGTTTTCTTTTCTGCGTGAAGGCCATGACGCCTTCCATGAAATCCTGCGTGCGGCCGCACTCGCGCTGCAGCTCGCGCTCCAGCGCCAGCTGCGTCGTCAGATCGTTGTCCGCCGATTGGAGGATCGAGCGCTTGATGCGGTCGATGGCGACGCCGGGCCCTTCGGCCAGCTTGCGTGCAAGCGCCAGCGCCGCCGGCACGACCTGGTCGTCGTCGACGACGTCCCAGATCATCCCCCACTGCAGCGCCTTCTCGGCGGGCAACCGCTCGCCGAGAAGGCTCAGGCCCATCGCGCGCTGCGCGCCGATGAGGCGCGGCAGGATCCAGGTGCCCCCGGCATCGGGGATGAGGCCGATGTTGACGAAGGCCTGCAGGAAATAGGCACTGCGCCCCGCGACGGTCAGATCGCAGAGCAGCGCGATGTTCGCGGCGGCACCGGCGGCCATGCCGTTGACCGCGGCAATCACCGGCTTGCGCAGCGCACGCATGCGCTCGATCAGCGGGTTGTAGGTCGTCTCGAGCGCCAGCCCCAGGTCGAGCTTGCCGTCCGGACCGATCGGCGGCTTGGCCGCGTTGGCGACCAGATCGGCGCCGGACGAGAAGCCGCGGCCTTCGCCGGTGAGCACGATCGCACCGACGTTGGCGTCCGCGTCGGCCTGGTCGAAGGCATCGCGCAGTTCATTCAGGAGATCCGGCGTCAGCGCATTGAGCGCCTGCGGCCGGTTCATGCGGACCAGCGCGACGCGCGCTTCGACGCTGTACAGGATGTTTGTGTAGGTCATATGCAGGGATGTGCTCAGTCGAGAATCGACCGCGCGATGATTTCCTTCATGATCTCGGAGGTGCCGGCAAGGATACGGTGAATGCGCTCGTCTTCGTACATCCGGCAGATCGGGTATTCGTCCATGTAGCCGGCGCCGCCGTGCAGCTGCACGCCCTCGTCGACCATGCGCCCCTGCACCTCGCTCGTGAACAGCTTGGCGCGCGCCGCGTCCTCGGCGGTGAGCTTGCCCTCGTTGTGCACCTCGACGCAGCGATCGACGAAGGTCTGCGCGATCTCGATCTCCGCGTCCAGCGCCGCCAGCTTGAAGCGCGTGTTCTGCATCTTCGACAGCGGCTTGCCGAACACCTTGCGGTTCTTCACGAACTCCTTCGTCACCACCATCGCGGCTCGGGCGCCGGCGATGTTGCCGCAGGCACCGATCAGGCGCTCCTCGGCCAGGCCCTTCATCAGGTGATAGAAGCCGGCGTGCACCTGGCCGAGCACGTTGGCCTTCGGGATCTTCACGTCGCGGAAGAACAGCTCTGCGGTGTCCTGCGACTTCATGCCCATTTTCTTGAGCATGCGGCCGCGTTCGAAACCTTCCATGCCGCGCTCGACCAGGAACAGCGTGACGCCGTGCGGATTGTCCGCATGCGTCTTCGCCGCGACGATCACGACGTCGGACAGGATGCCGTTGGAGATGTAGGTCTTCGAGCCGTTGAGCAGGAAGTGGTCGCCCTTGTCCTCCGCACGCGACTTCATGCCGGCGAGATCGGACCCGGCGTCGGGCTCGGTCATCGCGATCGCGAGGATCTTGTCGCCGCTGATGAAACCCGGCAGCAGGCGCTGTTTCTGCTCCTCGGTGCCGAAATGCTGGATGTAGGGCGCGACCAGGCGGCTGTGCAGCGTGATGAAGTAGCCGCTGTCGCCGTGGAAGGCGTTCTCCTCGATCAGGATCTGTTCGTAGCGGAAATCCTTGATGCCCAGACCGCCGTACTTCTCGTCGGCCCACATGCACAGGAAGCCGGCGTCGCCGGCCTTGCGGTACGCCTCGCGGTCGAGGATGCCGGCCTCGCGCCAGCGCTCCGAGTGCGGGCGGATCTCGGTCTGGAAGAACTTGCGCGCCGAATCGCGGAACAGCTCCATCTCGGGTTCTGGTGCTTTGCGTTGCATGGTCTTGTTGATGGTTCGTCGTAGGAGCGCCTCTTAGGCGCGACCTATTCCCAGCGTCGCGATTGTCGCGCCTAAGAGGCGCTCCTACATGGTGGTTTGGTGCGGCAGCACACGCGATGCCGGAAACGTCATGTCGAAGTGCGTGAGCTTGACCGTGGCCAGCACGTCGGCGCCGGCGAGATCCGGAAACTCGGACGCGTCGAAGCGCCGCTCGACCAGGCGCGCCGGGCGCATCCAGCCGCGTGCAGTCGGCCGGTAGACGAACGTCTGTCCGCGATCGTGCTGCGCCAGCGTGTGCCAGCTCGCCGGCAGCAGCGCGGTACCCATCGGCAGCGGCAGTGGCCAGGAGGTGTATGCGAGTTCGGCGAAGCGCTTGCCGTTGCGGCTGACGACGACACGGTCGAGGCCGTGCTCGCCGTAGCGCACGTCGAACTGGGCGACGTCCTTGGGAATGCCCCAGTTGCGCTGTCCGTTGACGACGCTGTCCATCGTCGACACGAAGATGCGGCTGATCGACAGGTGCCGCTGCCCGTCTTCGAAGGCGAACGAGCCGGGAATGAACAGCAACTCGTGATACGGGCCGACCGGGGAGGACGCGTAGTCGACGAACATCATCAGCGCGTAGGGTGCCGGGCCGCGCTTGCCGCGCAGTGTCTCCGGCACGAAGCTCTGCTCGTCGAGCAGCTCCGCGGAACAGCGCAGCAGGCTCACGTACGCCCGGCCCTGGAGCTGCCAGGGCGCGGGCGCATCGATAAGGACTTGGTTGGGGGCGTTCATGGAGGTGGCTCAAAACGTAGGATGGGCTGAGCGACAGCGAAGCCCATCGATCGTGGGAAGCATGGTGGGCTTCACTTCGTTCAGCCCACCCTACGCGGCTGCTGCCGATGCGTAAAACATTTCGCGCTTCTTGCCGCGCGCGATCAGCCATTCCGACGGCGCGAAGCGCGGACCCCAGGTGGCCGCGAGGCGCTGGCAGTCCTCGACGAAGGCCTTGGGCCCGAGCGTGTCGATGTAGGACAGCGTGCCGCCGGTCCAGGCCGGGTAGCCGATGCCCAGGATCGAACCGATGTCGGCGTCGATCGGGCTTTCGATCACACCTTCCTCGAAGCAGCGCGCGGTCTCCAGCGCCATGATCGTCAGGAAGCGCTTCTTGACCTCTTCGAGCGTCGGCTGCTCGGCCTTGACCGGGAATGCGTCCTTCAGGCCCTTCCACAGCTTTTTGGGCTGGCCTTCCGGGTAGTCGTAGAAACCGGCGCCGAAGCGGCGCCCCGGACGCTTGAGTTCGTCGACCATCTTGTCGACGACCGGGCGGCCGAGCTTGCCGCGGTACTTCTCCGGCAGGCCATCCGCATCCTGCTGCTTGTAGATGCTCTGCTGCAGGAACATCGTCACTTCGTCGGACACCGCCAGCGGGCCGACCGGGAAGCCGGCGAGCTTCGCGCCGTTCTCGATCAGCGCCGGCGCAATGCCGTCGAGCAGCATCTTCTGGCCTTCCGAGCAGAAGCTGCCGAACACGCGGCTGGTGTAGAAGCCCGGGAAATCGCGCACGACGATCGGCGTCTTCTTGATCTGCGCAACGTAGTCGAGCGCTTTGGCCAGCGTTTCCTGGCTGGTCTGCTCGCCGAGGATCAGTTCGACCAGCGGCATCTTCTCGACCGGCGAGAAGAAGTGGATGCCGATGAACTGCTTCGGACGCTTCGAGGCCGTGGCCAGACCGGCGATCGGCAGCGTCGAGGTGTTGGACCCGAACGTCGCCGTCTCGGGAATCACCGCCTCGGTCTTCGCAGTGACGTCCGCCTTGATCTCGCGCTTCTCGAACACGGCTTCGACGATCAGGTCGCAGCCTTCGAGGTCGGCGTAGTTCGTCGTGGTCTTGATGCGCTTGAGAATGGCGTCGACCTTGTCCTGCGTGGTCTTGCCCTTGGCCAGATCCTTGCTCTGCATCGCGGCGATGCCGGCCTTGCCCTTGTCGGCCTGCTCCTGCGTCGAGTCGAGCAGCACGACTTCGATGCCGGCCTTGGCGCTGACGTGTGCGACACCCGCGCCCATCATGCCGGCGCCGAGCACGCCGAGCTTGGTCACCTTGGACTTAGCGATGCCCTTGGGGCGGTTGGCCAGCTTGTCGGCCGCGCCCTTGTTCACGAACATCGTGCGGATCAGGTTGCGCGCGACCGCGCCCGACAGCAGCTTGCCGAAATACTTGGACTCGATGCGCAGGCCGGTATCGATTGGCACCTGCGTGCCTTCGAACACGCAGGACATGATCGCGTTGGGCGCCGGATAGTTGCCGTGGGTGTTGGCCGAGGTCAGCGCGTTGCCGGCGACGAAGGTCTGGTTCGCGTGCGCGGCCATCGGGCCGGCGCCGCCGGGAACGCGGAAGTTCTTCTTGTCCCAGGGCTGTTCCGCGCTGGGGGTGGCCAGCAGCCATTCGCGCGCCTTGGCGAGTACGTCGGCGGCCGGCGCGAGCGCATGCACGATGCCGAGCTTGAGCGCTTCGGCCGGCTTGACGTGCTTGCCCTGCAGCAACAGCGGCAGCGATGCCGGAATGCCGATGAGGCGCGGCAGGCGCTGCGTGCCGCCGGCACCGGGCAGCAGGCCGACCTGCACTTCCGGCAGGCCGACAACGGCCTTGGGATCGTCGCTGAGTACGCGGAAATGGCAGGCCAGGCACAGCTCCAGGCCACCGCCCAACGCGAGGCCGTTGATCGCCGCGGCGAAGGGCTTGCCGCAGGTCTCGATGCGACGGAACAGCGCCGACAGCTCATACGAGGCCTTCGCGCCCTCGGCGGCGTCGATACCCTTGTCGAAGGCGGTCACCAGGTCCTTGAGGTCGGCGCCGGCGATGAAGGCACCGGGCTTGCCGGAGGTGAGGATCGCGCCCTTGATCGCTGCGTCGGCGGCGACGCGCTCGACGGCGTCGGTGAGCTCGCGCGTGAGTTCCGGGGTGAGCACGTTCATCGGCCGCTCGGGCACGTCGATGGTGAGGACGGCGATGCCCTGGGCATCGAGTTCGAACTTGAGTGTGGTCGTCATGTGAAGAGGTCCGTGTTTGGACGCGTCAGATCGCGTCCGGATAATCCCGTTCGTCCCGAGTGTTTCGCGCAGCGAAACGTATCGAGGGACATCGCTCGCGAGCCGCATGCCCCTCGATACACCGCGCTGACGCGCGGCACTCGGGGCGAACGGAACGAAAGTTCATTGGAAGAACTGCGCGTCACACCCGCTCAATGATCGCGGCGTTGCCCATGCCGGCGCCGACGCACAGCGTCATCAGCGCGGTCGACTTGCCGCTGCGCTCGAGCTCGTCGAGCGCGGTGCCGGTGATGATCGCGCCGGTCGCGCCGAGCGGATGGCCCATCGCGATCGCGCCGCCGTTGACGTTGACCTGGTCGTGCGGCACGTCCATCGCGCGCATGAAACGCATCACCACGGACGCGAAGGCTTCGTTGACCTCGAACAGGTCGATGTCCTTCACGCTCATGCCGGCGAGCTTGAGCGCCTTGTGCGACACCGCGGCCGGACCGGTGAGCATGATGCAGGGCTCGGAGCCGATCGCCGCGAAGCTGCGGATGCGCGCACGGGCGTTCAGGCCCGCCTGCTTGCCGAACTCCTTGCTGCCGATGAGGATGCCGCAGGCGCCGTCGACGATGCCGGAGGAGTTGCCGCCGGTGTGCACGTGGTGGATCGCCTCGACCTGCGGGTAGCGCTGGATCGCGACGGCGTCGAAGCCGCCCATCTGGCCGATCTGGTCGAACGCGGGCTTGAGCTTGCCGAGGTCGGCGAGCGTCGTGCCGGCGCGGATGTGCTCGTCGCGATCGAGCACGACGCCGCCGATGACGTCGCGCACCGGCAGGATCGACTTCTTGAAGCGGCCTTCGGTCCAGGCCTGCGCTGCGCGGCGCTGCGACTCGACCGCGAAGGCATCGACGTCCTCGCGCGAGTAGCCGTCGAGCGTCGCGATCAGGTCGGCACCGATGCCCTGCGGCACGAAATGCACCGTGGGCGCGAAGGCCGGATCGGTCGGCCACGAGCCGCCGTCGGAACCCATCGCGACGCGCGACATCGATTCGACGCCACCGGCGATCACCGCCGGGCACTGACCAGACATCACCTTGGCGGCCGCCATGCTGAAAGCTTCGAGGCCGGAACCGCAGAAGCGGTTGACCTGCACGCCGGCGACGGTCTCGGCGTAGCCGGCGTTGAGCGCCATCGAGCGCGGCAGCACCGCGCCCTGCTCGGCCACCGGCGAGACGATGCCCATGATGACGTCGTCAACCAGTGCGGTATCGAGCCGGTTGCGCTCGCGCAGCGCCTGCAGCACCTGCGTGCCCAGTTGCAGCGGCGTGATCTCGTGCAGCGCGCCGTCGGCGCGGCCCTTGCCGCGCGGCGTGCGCACGTGGTCGTAGATATAGGCTTCGGTCATGACGGTCTCGACAGGAAGGGATGCAAAAGCGGAGATCGCATCCTGCCGGGTCGCACCCGGGAAACCCATACGGCCGCCGGCCATCGGGTTAATATTTTCGGCCATATGCGTACCGACGTCCGCCGCCCCATCGTCAGCGCCCACCTGCTGACCCGCCTTGCCGCCGAACGCGGACTGGGTCTCGACGCCAGTCTGCGCGGCACTGACATCGATCCCGCGCAATTGGGCGATCCGGCCGCGGAGATCACCGGCGACCAGGAGCTGCGGCTGATCCGCAACCTCGTCGCCGCGCTCGGGCACATGCCCGGCCTGGGCCTCGAAGCCGGCCTGCGTTACCACCTGTCGAGCTACGGCATCTGGGGCTACACGCTGCTCAGCAGTCCGACCTTCCGCAGCGCCGCCGAGATCGCCGTGCGCTATCTCGACCTGAGCTACGCCTTCGGTCGCTATCGACTGGAGCGGCTGGGCGAGGACCTGCTGATCGTCCTCGACGACTCGGATCTGCCGGAGGATCTGCGCCAGTTCCTGGTGGAGCGCGACTTCGCCGCCTGGGCCAACGCAGCGTGGGAGATGCGTCCGGGCGGGTTCCCGGCGAAGGCCGCGCAGTTCCGCTTTGCGCGGCCCAGTTATGCTTGGCGCCTCGACAAGCTCTGCGGCGTGCGTCCGAGCTTCGACGCACCGCTCAACGCGGTGCTGCTGCCCGCAAAGGACCTCGATGCGCCGCTGCCGCAGGCCAACGCGACGATGGCGCGGCTGTGCGAGGAACAGTGCCGGCAGCTGCTGGCGAAGCGGCAGGTGCGCTCGGGCGCGTCTGGCCAGATCCGGGATCGCCTGCTGCGCAATCCGGCCGACATGCCCTCGCTGGACGATGTCGCCGCCGAGCTGCACACCTCGGTGCGCAGCCTGCGCCGCCGGCTGGACGACGAGAGCACGTCCTTCCGCGCGCTGGTCGATGAGGTGCGCCAGACGCTCGCCGAGGAAATGTTGACCGCGGGCCACATGAAGCTCGCGGAGATCGCCGCGCGCCTGGGCTACACCGAGCCCGCCGCGTTCATTGCTGCGTTCAAGCGCTGGAAGGGGCTGTCGCCCACGGCGTATCGGGAGAGCCGGCGCGGAACCCACCCGTAGGATGGGCTGAGCAGCGCGAAGCCCATCGTGGGCGCGGCTGCGATGGGCTTCGCATGCGAAGCCCAACATCGCTGAACACATCACAACGTCTTCAGATACTCGAGAATCGCGCGGCGCTCGGCGTCGGTGAGCACGCGCGTGAACTCGTGGCCGGCGTTGTCCTGGCTGTAGTAGTTCGTGTTGTAGACCTTGCGGTCATCGATCTGCGGGTTGGTCAGCAGCGGCGGGTTCAGCAGGTTCCACGCCAGGCCGCCGTTGGCCCAGGCCAGCCCCAGCACGTCCTGCACCGTCGCACCGTCATCGTCGACCGGGTTGCAGTCGATCAACGGCAGCGAGCCGACGCCACAGGACAGCGCCTCGTAGTTCCAGCCCACGCGCTGCGCGTCGTAGCCGCTGTCGAGGCTGGCGTCGAAGCCCATCACGACGCTGCCCTGCTGGTCGGCGCGCGCCGCGTTCGACGGACGACGCCAGATGCCCGGACGATCCGCCGGCTGCAGCACTTCCCAGAGCGTGGGCACCGCGCCGTTGTGGAAGTACGGCGCCGTCGCCCACACGCCGTACAGCGGCGGCGCCAGGTAACCAAGCTTGCGTTCGCCACGCAGCGCGGTGTCGTTCTGGTCGGCGCAGAGCGGTATGCCCTGGTCGTTGTACGGACCATCGGAGTAACCGAACCAGTTGTTGCGCGCGTACTCGGATACGGTCTGGCTGTTGCCGTCCAGACGCTTCGAGTCGGTGCCGATGATCTCGATCGGCGTGATGTACGCGGCGATGCCTTCGAGTACCGGCGTGTCGAGATAGGCCGGGTCGTTGACGTAACGCGGCGAGTAGGCGCCGTGGCAGCTTGCGCAGGAACCGTTGCCGCTGTCCGGGCGCGCGACCGGGTTGTCGAGCCCCTCGCCCCACAGATCCTTGCTGTGGAACAGGATCGCGCCCTGCTCCGCCAGCGCGGTGTCGATCGCGCCCAGGCGCGTCTCGGGCCAAGCCGGCGACTTCAGCGACATGATCCAGGTGTCGCTGTCCTGCTGGTGGTCGATGATCCACTGCTTGCCGGCCGCGTTGTCCGGATTCAGCACGCTGGGGAAGTGGAACGACAGCTCGATGCGCTTGGAATCCATCACCTGGCCGCCATCGAAGAACTTCGACGGCCGGCTGCCGACGTTCCACCACACCGGCGGATCCTCGGTGCCGGTGGACGGCTGCGTCTGCACGGTGAAATAGCCCGGCAGATCGTCGAACAGCGTGAGCGTGCCAAACAGCTGGAAGTTGGTGATGTTGCCGGTGCCGCGCACCTTGTTCTGCGAGATCGCCGCGAGCGCGCCCTGCTGCGGCGCGACGAAGGCCAGATCGGTGAACATCACGGTGATGTCGGACTGGCTGTTGGTGCCATAGATCACGCCCAGGCCCGCGCCGTCGGCCGCAGTGCCGACCTGGCCGCCGTGGCAGATGCTGCAGGTCGCGTTGATGTTGCCGGTCCAGCTGCCGTCGGCGTTGCGCAGCTGCGTCAGGCCGATCGGCAGCTGGCCGCTGCCGCCGTCGGTCGCGTTGGGATCCTCGCCGGGCAGCGGATACGGGTTGTGCGTCGCCGACAGCGGGATGCCCCAGCGCTCGGAGACCAGCTGGTCATAGTTGTCCGGCCGCGCGCTCATCTGCCAGATGCGCTGCCACATCGTGTTGTATTCCGACGCCGGGAACGCGTAGCTCGATTCCGCCGAGTCGCCGCTGAACATGCTGCCGGCGCCGACTTCGCCGTCGCTGGCGATCAGCGGATAGCCGCGCGCCGAGCGCGCCCGCAGTTCGCCGCAGGTGCCCGGGTGGTTGTCAACCTGGCAGGTCTGCCAGTACGCGTTCATCGCGACGGCCTTGTTCGCGTTCACGCCAGGCACGACCAGCTCGCGCGGGTCCTGCGGCACCGGCGTGTCGTCGGACTTGTCTGCGCAGTAATCGAACCAGTAGTGGCCACCGCGCTTGCTGCCGAGCAGGGGCTGCTCCTGCGTCGCCGGCGGCGTGCCGGACAGCGCGCAGGCCTGCGCATCGACGTAGCCGCGCAGCAGCGCGTCCATCTCCTTGTAGGCATCGCTGCCGACCGGCCACGGCGTGCCGCCGCTGTGGCTGCGCGCATCGGTGCCCGAGGCCATGAGCAGAATGCGCGACACGGGATTGTTTCCGTCCAGCCGTTCCCAGGACGCGCGCAGGTTCGCGAAGTCCTGGCTCTCGTCGGACGTCAGCTGGAACAGCCGGCCTTCGTCGACGTCGGCAACGCCGCCCGGCACATGGCAGTTGCGGCAGAAGTCGAGACGCGGCTGCACGCGCTGCGAGAACAGCTGGTCGCAGTTCGCGACGTCTGTGCCGCCCGGCACCGGTCCGCCGCCGGCATTGTCACTGCCGGCGTACTCGCCGCCGCAGCCACCCAGCAGCAGCGCGAAGACGGCGCTGCTCAGGAAGCCGCGGCAGGTGAAATTCTCGCTACGCATCGTCGCACCAGTCAGTCGATATGCACGGGCATTGCAGCATGGGCCCGCAAGTGCCGAACCACCAGAGTCGTTTCGGCCAACGGTTTGTTCGTGCCGGCCAGCGACATCACAGCGTCTTCAAATACTCGACGATCGCGCGGCGTTCGGCATCGGTGAGTGCCTTGCCGTAGTCGTGCCCCTGATTGCCCGCAGCGAACCGGTAGCTGTTGTAGGCCTTGCGGCGCTCGATGGTGTCGCGATCGGCCGGGCGCAGCTCAAGCAGGCCGGAGCCGCCGAGTCCGCCTGTCGGCAGGTTCGCCGGCGCATTGAGCAGCGGCGCGGCCTCGGGAGTGCAAGACAGGTCACTGCCGGCGCAGCTGAGCACCTCGTGCTTCCAGCCGAGCGCCTCGAAATCGTAGGCCGCGAGACGGGTGTCGTAGCCGCGCTCCTCGGCAGTGCCCGCAACCAGCTGGCGCCGCCACAGCGCGGGGCGCTCCTCGGGCTTGAGCAACTGCCAGACCGTCGGCACCGAGCCGTTGTGGAGATAAGGACCGTTGGCCCAGACGCCGTAGAGGCTGGGCGTGTTGTAGCCGACCTCCTGGTGCCAGGTGCAGATCCCTTGAGGGCGCTGCTCCATCGGCTGGTAGTCGTCGGCCAGCTCTTGCGGCGGATTCTTGTCCGCCGGCGCGATCCAGCCAGGCGCGCCTTCGGGATAACCGATCCACGAGCTCGTCAGACCGTAGCGGACTTCGGCAGGGAAGTTCGCCGCGCGTGCCGGATCGACGCCGATCACGTCGAGCGGCGCCAGATAACCGGTCACGCCCTTGAGCCGTGGGTCGGCGAGAAACGACGGGTCGTGCGCGAAATGCGGCGAGTAGACGCCGTGGCAGCCGGCGCAGGAACCGTTGCTCTCGGGCTTCGGGATATTGTCGAGCAAGCCCGCCGCCCACAGGTCCTTGGCGTGAAACAGGATCGCGCCCTGCTCGGCCAGCGCGGTGTCGATCGCACGCGGATACTTCGGCGGACGCATCGAGTTCATGAACTCGCTGACGGTTTCGACGTACTTCTCTTCGTTGCCGAGCAGGTCGAAAGGTACGCCCGTCAGTGGTCCGGTGGACTGGTTGACGCCGCCAAAGGCGACCGCATTCATGCGGTGATTGTCGATGCCGTGCACGCCGTCGAAGAAGCTGCGCATGCGATGCAGCGTGTGCCACCAGCTGACGGTCTTGGTGTTGCCGGTGCTCGGGATCGCGAGGTTGAAGCGCGGCACCGGCGAGCTGCCGCGCAGCGTGTCGAGATCGACGATGGACAGCGCGATCGCCGAGAAGCCGGCGGCGTTGATCGCGCCGCGGCGCGCCGACAGATCCACCGGCAGCGGAATCGCGCTCGACGGCAGCTGCGCATTGCTGGCGAGGAAATCCGTCAGCAGCAGGTCGAAGTCCAGGTTATGCGGCGCCATGCCAATGATGCCGCCGAGGCCCTCGCCATCCGCCGGCTCGCCGAGGCGCGCGCTATGGCAGGTGGCGCAGGTCTGCGTGACCGTCCCGGAGAATAGGCCTTCGGCGTCCTTCATCTGCACCAGCCCCAGCGGCAGCTGGCCGGAGCCGCCGTCGGTGGCATTGGGGTCCTCGCCCGGCAACGGATACGGATTGCGGAAGTCGGCCGGCGCCAGGCCATAGCGCTGCACCAGGCGCTCATCGAAATCGGCCGGACGCCCGGGCAGGCCCCAGGTGCGCCAGAGGTTGTCGAAGCCGGAGCGGCTGATGTGGAACAAAGCGTTTGCTTCGCCGAACAGGCCGTCTGCCGGCGACTGCACCGCCTGCTCGCGCCCAAGGCGCTTGCGCTCGCGGTACTCGCCGCAGCTCTGCGCGCGCTTGACCGGGATGTTCTGGTGGCAGTCCTCCCAGTAGGCGTTGAAGGCCACGGCGCGGCCGTCGCTGACGCCCGGCAGCACCCGATGCCGCGGGTCTTCGGGGATGAGTGCGCTGTCCGGCTGCGCCTGCCCTTCGCAGAACGCCTCGTTGTGCGACCACGCGGCCGTCGGGTCAGTCTCCAGCAGCGGCCAGCTTTCGCCTTCGACGACGGGGGCTGGCGTGGCGATCGCGGGGTTCTGCCCTTCCTCGGGCACGCCACCGGCGCAGCCCGCGAGGGCCAGCACCGCAAACCCGAAGAGAACTCCCTGTTGCTTACGCATCCGTTGCTCCTTCGCACGCAAAGGTTTCTGCCGAGCCCAGAAACCTACATTTGTATGCTTTACCGATAAACATACATTTGTAGGTTTCGCTCGTCAAGCACTATCCTTGTCCCCCATGGACGACTCCGCCCCCACTCTGTCTGCCGCGCGCACGCCGCTGCAGTCGCGCGGCCAAGCACGCTTCGAAACCGTGCTGGACGCAGCGCGTACGCTGCTCGCCGAACAGGGCTTCGCCGGTTTCTCGATCCCGGCACTGGCCGAGCGACTGGGCTTCACGCGGGCGAGCATCTACAACTTTTTCCCGACGCCGTTCTCGGTTCTCAACGAGCTGGCGCGGCGCGAGCTGCTCGCACTGGAGGAGCGGCTGCAGGCGCTGGGCGAGCGCGGTACGCAGCCATGGACCGAACAGATCCGGCGCACCGTGCGCGAAGTCGCGCGCTTCTATCGCGAGCATCCGGTCGCGCAGCTGCTGATTCTGGGCGGACCTTTGACCGATGAGAGCTACCGCGCCCAGGCGCTGACGATCGAGCACCTTGGCGGACTGTCGCAGCGGCTGTTCGAGGCCGCCGGCGTGAAGCTGCCGCAGAAGCCCGTCGACGTCATGGTGCTCGCGGTGGAGATCGGCACGACCTGCCTGCGCCACTCGGTCTACCGCCATGGAAAGATCGCGCCGGCCTACGTCGAGGAAGCCGCGGAGGCGATGATCCGCTACCTGACGCCGTACGTGGAGCGGGTGCTGGCACAGCGCCGCCACGACTGAGCGGCGGCGCCGACCCCTCGATACGTTTCGCTGCGCGAAACACTCGGGGCGAACGGGAATCGATGCAGCCCGTTCGCCCCGAGTACCGCGGCGCAGGCGCGGTGTATCGAGGGGTACACCGCTCGCTACAGCGTCTTCAGATACTCGATGAGCGCGCGCCGCTCGGGGTCCGTGAGCACCGCCGTGAACGCGTGCCCTTGGTTGCCCTGTCCGTAGGCGCGCGTGTTGTAGATCTTGCGCTGTTCCAGCTGCTCGTCGGTGAACGGGCCCGGGCCCAGGTACCACGAGTACGGATTGCTGGTGCTGAACAGGTTCAGCAAGGTCTGGAAATTCGGATCGCTCTCGGTCGCGCTGCAGTCGAGGTACGGCTGGGTGCCGTCGTCGCCGCAGGCCAGCGCCTCGTAGCTCCAGCCCAACCGCTGCCGGTCGTAGGCGCGCGCGAAGTCGGTGTCGTAGCCCATGACGACCTGCCCGACCTGGTCGGCACGTGCCGGCGTCGACACGCGTCGCCAGATCGACTGGCGATCTGCCGGCTGCAGCACTTCCCAGACGTTGGGCACGGCGCCGTTATGGAAGTACGGCGCGCTCGCCCAGATGCCGTACAGCGGCGGCGCCAGGTAGCCGGGCTCGCGGCCCTGGCGGATCTCGGCGCGGTTCTGCGTGCTGCAGTCGAGGTTCGGATCGGCGTTGAGCGTTTCCGGGTAGGCGAAGAAGTTCTCCTTGCCGTACTGCTCGGCCGCTTCGCTGTCGCTGTCGACGCGCGCGGGGTCGGTTGCGATCAGATCGCGCGGCACGATGTAACTGGCCACGCCTTCGAGCGCGGGCGTGTCGAGGTACGCCGGGTCGTTGACATAGCGCGGCGCATAGGCGCCGTGGCAGCTCGCGCAGGAGCCGTTGCCGCCTTGCGGACGCGGCGCCGGATTATCGAGGCCCTCGCCCCACAGGTCCTTGGCGTGGAACAGGATCGCGCCCTGCTCGGCGAGCGCCGTGTCTACCGGCCCGGGATATGCGGGCGAGCGCAGCGACATCAGCCAGGTGTCGCCGGCGCGCGCGTGTTCCTTGATCCACTCGAAGCCGCCCGGCCCCGGACCGGGCAGGAAGAAGCCGAGATCCGAGCGCAGCGCGTCCATCGACAGGAAGCCGTCCTGGAATTTCACCGGACGATGGCCGACGTTCCACCACGCCGGCGCGTCGAGCGAGCCGCCGTTGGGCGTGTTCACCGCAAAGCCGAAGAAGTTCGGATCGAGCGGGCGGATGTCCTGCGCCAGCGCGAGCACGATGATCTGCAGCGCCAGCGCGTTGTTGGTACCGCGCGTGCGGCCGAACGCGATCGGCAGCGGCGTGCCGACGCCGGAGACCAGGCCGGCGAGATCGGTGTCGAGCTGGCCGAATTCGCTGAGGCTGTTGGCGTTGCCGTAGACCGCGCCCAGACCCGGCGCCTCGATCTGCCCACTGTGGCAGACATGGCAGGTCGTGCCGAGCTGTCCGGTCCAGGTCCCGTCGGTATTGCGCAGCTGGGTGAGCCCGGTCGGCAGCTGGCCGCTGCCACCGTCCGTCGCATTCGGATCTTCGCCGGACAGCGGGTACGGATTGCGCTCCGTGCCCAGGCCCATGCCGTAGCGCTCGGCGACCAGGTCGTCGAAATTGTCCGGCCGCCCGGGCAGGCCCCACTTCTGCCACAGCGTGTTGTAGTTGGCGGCGGTGAGATTGCCGCCGGTGCCGCTGCCGCCGAAGTACCAGCCGGCGCCGACCGCGCCGTTGCCCTCGATCAGCGCCTCGCCACGCGCCGTGAAGTCGCGCAGCTCGCCGCAGGTCTGCGCCGGCGGCTCCTCGCCGACCGCCGCCGGATCGAGATGGCAATCCTTCCAGTACGCGTTGTAGATGACCGCCTTGCCGGCGTTAACGCCGGGCACGATCAGCGAACGCGGGTCGGGCGGCAGCAGCGTGTCGTCGGACTTGCCTTCGCAGAAGTCGAACCACGCATGGCCGCCACGTTTGCTGCCCAGCAGCGGTTGTTGTTCGGTTGCCGGCGCACCGCCGGCCAACAGCGCCGCGCAGCCCGCCGGATCGGCGAAGCAGCGCAGCAGGATGTCCATGTTGCGATACGGCGCACTGTCCACCGGCCACGGCGCGCCGCCGCTGTGCGGCGTCTCCTGGCCGGAGGCCATCAGCAGGATGCGTGAAGTCGGGTCGTTGCCGCCCAGGCGCTCCCAGCTCGCGCGCAGGTTCGCGAGGTCCTGCCCGCGATCGCTGCTCAGCTGGAAGTTACGCCCGTTATCGACGTCGGCAATGCCACCCGGCACGTGGCAGTTGCGGCAGAAATCGAGCGACGGCTGCACCTTCTGCGCGAAATGTTCCTCGACATCCGCGCTCGCCGGCCCGCCACCGCCGGTCTGCGTGCCGGCATCGCCACCCGAGTAGTTGCCCGAGCAGCCGGCGAGCACCAGCAGCGGCGCGGCCATCAGGTTCCGGATCATCGCATTCACGTCGCGCATCTCTCGCACCATGACATTTTATGAACGGCAGGAACGCCCGTGTGCACTTCCATGCCGTCGTAGGGCGGGCCATGCCCGCCCTACGGTCGTTTGCCGCGCGAAAGCGCAGCCCAAGCTCCTGCAGGTCTCACTGTGGACCCGATGCTCGCGTGGGAACAGCATCGTTTCGGCCAAGGCCTTGTCGTTGGCGGACACGTCGCCCGCGCCGGCCCGGACTAGAAATGCAGGCGGACCTTGGCCATGACGGCGCGCGGCGCTTCCGCGGCCGGGGCGAGCAGCACCGGAGCCTGCTCGGGGTGCCGATCGTCGAACAGGTTGCGTCCGACCAGCGACAGCTCAAGCGACGGGCGCGGGCGCCAGACCAGGCGCAGGTCCGCCGTCACGTAGGCCGGCACCGCCTCGATGCCGCTGACGTGGCGCAGCACCGCATCCGCGCTCGCGTTGCCGGTGAAATCCCAGCCCGAGCGCAGGCTGACCTGGTGCTTCGGCGAGCCGTTCTCGATCGTGTCCGCTGCGGGTCCGCCATCGAGGTTTGCCAGCAGCAGCGCGTAGCTGGCAGAGAGGCGCACCGTCGACAGCGGCGTCGCAGCGACGATGATCTCGCCACCGTGCGTCTCGCCGTCGACGTTGTTGCGCCATCGCGTCTCGGCGGTGCCGGTCGGCGTGCCGGGCACCAGGCGCACGTCCTCGCCCACGCCGATCAGCTCGCGGTAATCGTTGTAGAAGGCCGCCAGGTCCAGGCTCGTACGCGGACTCAGGCGCAGGCGATAGCCCAGCTCGTAGGCCCACAGCACTTCGGAGTCCAGGTCGGGATTGCCGACGACGACCGGCACGTAGGTATTTCCATCGGGCGCGGAGAACGGCGCTCCGCGAACGATCGCGATCGCATCCTGGCCTTCGACGACATCGGGCGTGCGCACCGCGCGCGACACGGCGCTCCACACGCGCTGCGCCGCGGTCGGCGCGAAGATCGCACGCACACTCGGCTGCAGTTCCAGTCCGGTGTAGTCGTTGTGCTCGAGCTTGACGCCCGCGGCCAGCTTGAGCCGATCGCTCAGCAGCCGGTGCTCGTGCTGCACGAAGGCACTGAACAGGTCCTGCGCAAGTTCGCGATCGCGGATCCGGACCATCCGGTTGGTCGCGTCGCCGCGGATGTCGATGTAGCGATAGCCCAGGCCCCAGACGACGTCGCTGCTCGGGCCGACACCCAGCGTCTGCTGCAGCGCGAGGTCGGCGGTGTCGACCGTGCTGCGCGCACGCGAGGGCTCGTCCCGGTGCGTGCGGTCGTAGTACGCCTGCACTTCCAGCCTGGAGCCGTCGTCGCCACGCTGCGACCATCGGCCCAGCGTGTTGACGTTCGACGCCTCGCCTGCGCCGTCGTACAGATCGGCAAGCGTCGCATCGCCCTGCCAGGTCCACTGCGTACCGTCGCGCGGCGTGCCGTCGAAGCGGAACCCCGCCTGCTCGCCCGACCAGTTGTCGTCGGCCGAAGAGCCGTCGGCCAGCGGGAAGTCGTCGACCTGGCGGTAGCTCGCAAACGCGCGATACCAGGTGTCGTCGCCGACGCGGCCACCGTAGCGGGCGCCGGCCACGGCCGGCTCGACGTCGCCGCCGCCGCCGTACAGCAGCGCGCCTTGCGTCTCGCGCGCGCTGCGGCTGACGACATTGATGACACCGTTGACGGCATTGGCGCCCCACAGCGTGCCGCCGGGGCCGCGAATGGCCTCGATGCGATCGACGTCGTCGAGCATGCTCTGCTGCAGGTCCCAGTACACGCCGGCGAACTGCGGCGTGTAGACGGCGCGGCCGTCGACCAGCACCAGCAGCTTGTTGGCGTAGAGGTTGTTGAACCCGCGCGCCGAGATCGCCCACTGGTTGGCGCTGACCGCGGCCACGTCCATGCCGGGCACCAGGCGCAAGGCCTCGGCGACGCTGCCGACGCCGGCGCGCGCCAGATCCTCGTTCGACAGCGCCGAGATCGCGGCAGCCGCGTCGAACTGGCTTTCCTCCTTCTTCGAGACGGACGTGACGACGATGTCCATCAGCTGCTCGATGCTCAGCTCGGTCAGGTCCGCCGGCAATGCATCGGCCGCGTGCGCAACCGCCCCGCACAGAACCCAAACCGCACCGGCGGCCACGCAGCAGCGGAGCGTGTGGGCCCGGAACATATCGATCAGTGCCGCGCGCGCGGAAGATAGACGTACATCTGGCCATCCTACTCGTCCGGGCCAGCACATTGAGCGACGCCCCTCTCTCCGCAGGCGCCGTTTGTCCCCCCGCACCCCGTTTTAGCGAAACGTATCGAGGGACCGCCGTGCTATCACCCCCGCATCTGCCGCGGCGCCGATCCCGAACATGTCCGCAAGTTCCGGATAGATCACATCGCCATCGGAACCGATGCTGTGCGCGAAGTCATTCAAGGCACAGGAGACAGTCCGATGCACGTCATGAAAGAAACGGTGATGCTGGTGGTCGACGCCGAACCCGGTGAAGCGGGCACTATAGGGAGCGCGCCATGAACGAACAGCAATACTGGTCAGCCCTCGAAGCCAGGGACGCGTCGCAGGACGGCACGTTCTTCTATGGCGTCGTGACCACCGGCGTGTACTGCCGGCCCTCGTGCCGCTCACGTCTGCCGCTGCGCAGCAACGTGCGCTTCTACAGCACCGCCGCCGAAGCCGAGCGCGACGGCCTGCGGCCGTGCAAGCGCTGCCGGCCGCTCGCGGCCTCGGCCGATGAAGACACGGTGCGGAAAATCCGCGAGTTGTGCCGGCATATCGAGGCGCATTCGAGCGAAGTACTGAGCCTGCAGACGCTCGCTCGGCAGATTCATCTGAGCCCGCATCACCTGCAGCGCACGTTCAAGGCGGTGCTCGGCGTCACGCCGCGCGAGTACGTCGAGGCCTGCCGGATGGCCGCGCTCAAGCGTGGACTGCGTGGCGACGGTGCCGTCGCGGACGCGATCTACAACGCGGGCTTCGGCTCGGCGAGCCGCGTGTACGAGCGCGTGAAGACGCGCCTGGGCATGACGCCCAAACAGTACCGGGCAGGCGCAGCGGGCGTGCAGATGTCCTACGGCGTCTCGGAGACGCCGCTGGGCCTGCTGATGATCGGCGCGACCGACCGCGGGCTGTGCTTCGTGCAGTTCGGTGCGAGCGAGGCCGAGATGCGCACGCGCCTCGAAGCGGAGTATCCCGGCGCGGCGATCTCGAAGATGGATGCGCGCGCCGACGCACCCTTTGCGATGTGGATGGCGATGCTGCGCGAGCACCTTTCCGGGCTGCGCGTGTCGCTGGACATTCCCGTCGACCTGCGCGGCACTGCATTCCAGATGACCGTCTGGAATTACCTGCTGAAGATTCCCTACGGCGAGGTGCAGTCCTACTCGGAGGTGGCAGCCGCGATCGGCAAGCCGAAGGCCGTACGCGCGGTCGCGAGCGCCTGCGCGGCGAATCGCGTCGCGCTGCTCGTGCCGTGTCACCGCGTGATCCGCGGCGACGGCGGCCTGGGCGGCTATCGCTGGGGCATCGAGCGCAAGCGCGTGCTGATCGACCGCGAACGCGCGGTGCGCGCGGGCACGACATGAGCCCGTCCGTCCGGTGAAGACCGTCGGCGAACTGCGTATCGCGCAGCCGTTTCCGTGGGCGCACATGCTGGCCTATTTCGCGCCACGCCTGATTCCCGGCGCCGAGCAGGTGACGGCGGACCGCTACGAGCGGCGGATCGGCAACGCGGCGCTGCGCGTCGAGCTGCGCAGCAGTCCCGCCCGCCTGCGGGTCCAGGCCGACGGCCGTGTCGCGGCCGAGGATGTCCTGCAGCGGGTGGCGCGTGTGTTCGATGTCGCGGACGACTGGACCGAGGCCCGCGATGCGCTGCGCGACGATCCTTCGATCGGTCCGCGCCTGGCGCGGGTGCCCGGCGTGCGGCCGCTCGGCGCCTGGTGTCCGTTCGAGCTGTGCCTGCGCACGGTGCTGGGCCAGCAGGTCACGGTCGCCGCGGCCGGCACCTTGATGCGGCGACTCGTCGATCGCTGCGGCGCGCTGACGCCGGCGAGTGTGCTCGCAGCAGACCTGTCTGCCATGGGCATGCCCGGCAAGCGCGTCGAGACGATCCGGTCGCTGGCTGCGGCCTTTGCCGGCAATCCCCGCCTGCTCGAAGCAGCAGCGTGGCCGGACACGGAATCCGCGCTGCGCACGGTCGGCGGCATCGGTCCGTGGACGCTCGCCTACCTGGCGATCCGGCTCGGGCGTCAGAGCGATGCGTTTCCGCACACCGATATCGGACTGATCCGCGCCGCGGGCGCATCGTCGCCGGTCGCGCTGCTGAAGATGTCCGAGCGCTGGCGCCCGCATCGCGCGCTCGCCGCGATCTACCTGTGGAGCGTGCCATGAGTGCACTCGCCCGCCGGCGCGCGCCGCAGGCCGAAGCCGATCCGCTGCGTGTCATCGAAGACGTGGACTGGACGCTGGCGCACAACGACCTGGACCGCGACGGCGTTACGCGAATCCCGGGATTGCTCGACGCTTTCGACTGCGCAGCGCTGCGCGCCTGCTACGGCGACAGCGAACGCTTCCGCTCGCGCATCGTGATGCAGCGACATGGCTTCGGCCGCGGCGAGTACCAGTACTTCCGCGATCCGCTGCCCGCGTTGGTGCAGCAGCTGCGCGAGACGATCTACCCGCACCTGGCACCTGTGGCGAATCGCTGGGCGGAGCAGCTGCGCCAGCCGCAGCGCTTTCCGCCGATGCACGCCGAGTTCCGCGCCCAGTGCCACGCCGCCGGCCAGACGCGCCCCACGCCGCTGCTGTTGCGCTACGGCCCGGGCGACTACAACTGCCTGCACCAGGATCTCTACGGCGCGCTGGCCTTTCCGCTGCAGATCGTCGTGCTGCTGAGCGAGCCGGGTCGCGACTTCGACGGCGGCGAACTCGTGCTCGTCGAACAGCGACCGCGGATGCAGTCCCGGCCGCAGGTCATCCCGCTACGTCGTGGCGATGCGGCGATCTTCGCCGTGAACCACCGCCCGGTCTCCGGCGCGCGCGGCGCGTACCGCGTGACCCTGCGCCACGGCGTTAGCCGCGTTCATCGCGGCGAGCGCTACACGCTGGGCATCATCTTTCATGATGCTGCTTGATTCTTCTCCCTCTCCCCCGCGGGGGAGAGGGAATACCCTGTCGCGACGTCGCTCTCAGCCGCCCTGCATCGGCACGTCACCGATGAAATCCATCTTGCCGAGATCCACACCGTTGTGGCGCAGGATGGCGTAGGCCATGGTGATGTGGAAGTTGAAGTTCGGGATCGCCAGCCCGGTGACGTAGTCCTTGCCGATGAACCACTTGCCCTGCGCCCACGCCGGCGCCACCTTGCGCTCCTCCGAGCCGGCGAAATCCTTGGCCTGTACCGACGCGAGGTAGTCGGTGCAGGTCCGGATGCGCTGGCGCAGTTCGGCGATGGTCTTCTCGGTGTCCGGATGCGAGGGCGCCTTCGCGCCGGTGAGATAGGCCGCCGCGTACTTCGCCTGGTCGCAGGCCGCCTGCACCTGCTGGACCAGATTGAACGCGTCCGGCGCCAGGCGCGACCCGGCGAGGACATCGACGTCGAACTTCTTTGCGGCGGCATGGGCCTCCGCCTTGTCCAG
The DNA here is from genome assembly GCA_041659605.1 of Sinimarinibacterium sp. Classification (GTDB taxonomy): domain Bacteria; phylum Pseudomonadota; class Gammaproteobacteria; order Nevskiales; family Nevskiaceae; genus Solimonas. The sequence continues at coordinate 60,046 of JBAZXW010000013.1, forward strand.
CCACTTCAGGAGAGTCTGGAGCTGCTTGCTGAACTGGCAGATGGTTTCGTAGTGGGTCATGGAGAACTCCGGTGGGCGGGTGGAGGATGCACACGCGCATGCTAGCCTGACGTCGCATTTCGGGGGACACCATGAATCTTGAACGGGGACTCATCCTCGCTGCCGCGGCCGCACTATGTGCCGCCTGCGGCCAGAGCGATCCACTCGGCGATCCACCGGGCTCGACCGGCGGCGAGGCTCTGATCGCGGACCGCGCCGGCGCCGCCTGCGTCCTCGTCAGCCCGCTGAACCAGGTCGGCGCGACGCAGCAGATGTCGGTCAACGGCGTGGCCTACACCAGGTCCCACCAGCCCGACGCACCGGGGCCGCTCGAGCGGCCCATCCCGAATCCGGGCCCGCAGCCTGCCGGCTCCTGCCGGGGCAGCACCGGCTATCGCTTCGGCAGTGGCCTGTACGACGACACCGGTCCGATCGGCGGCGATCCCACGGGCCATGCCGACCTCGCCGGCATGGTCGCGCCCAACCAGACCATCAACGGCATCCACACGCGTCTGTACGCGCGCGCGTTCGCCATCGAATCGCCGTGCAACGGTGCGCGCGTGATGTTCGTGTCGGACGACCACGCCTTCGTCACGGCGCTGCTGCGCCAGCAAGTGCTCAAGGCCGTCGCCGCCGACCCCGTGCTGTCGCCGTTCTACGGCCCGGACAACGTGATGCTGTCGGCCACGCACACGCACGCCGCCAACGGCGGCTTCGGCGTCGGCAGCTTTCCCGCCGACCCGCCGCCCGGCACGCCGCAGCAGGTGCGTGACGCCTACAACTACGTGATTTCCGCCGGCGACAGTCCCAACCATTTCGACGCGGACAACTTCCGCGTCATGGTCGACGGCATCGTCCAGGCCATGCGCCGCGCACACGCCAACCTCGCGGCGCACGCCGGCAGCGCGCCGATCCGGATGTCGATCGGCGAGCTGCTCAACGCCAACACCAGCCGTGATCCGCCCGCCTACCAGCAGAACTCACCCGCCGAGCGCGCCCGCTTCAGCGACGCCAACGGTCACGACATTCCCGTCGACAAGCGCTTCCTGCAGCTCTCCTTCGTGCGCGCCAACGGCAGCGCGGTCGGCGTGCTCAACTGGTTCGGCGTGCACCCGACGGCCATGCACAACCACGACCGGCTCATCTCGTCGGATCTGAAGGGCTACGCGTCGCTCGGCTTCGAAACGCTGATGGAGACCGGGTACGCACCGGACCCGGGCGGCGTGCCGAGCGGTGAGGACAATTTCGTCGCTGCCTTCGCACAGACCGACGAGGGCAATTCGATCCCCGATCTCTTCGTCTTCGACGCTGACGTCGACGGCGGCAACGGACCGGGACAAGGCGTGCCGTACCGGTATCGCTTCGGCACCGACGATCCGTACTGGCTCGACGAACCGGGCAGCGAGCGCGGCGCGCCCAAGGCTGCGGCGGTGTTCGGCACCAAGCACCTGGCGCAGGCGATCCGCCAGTTCGGCGCAGGCAGCGCGCTGTCGGGACCGGTCGACTATCGCCTGTTCCATGTCGACATGAATGCGGTCACGGTCGACGATCCGGCCATTACCGGCACGCTCGCGTATCCCGATCTGCCGCAGAACCTCTACGCCGATGCCAAGGCGACGTGCAGCAGCGCACTGGGCCAGGGCTTCCTCGCCGGCGGCGTCAACGGCCCGCAGTTCGGCGTGCCCGGATTTACCTGCGTGGACAACGCGCCGATCCCGTACCGCGATCAGATGCGCAGCGGCTACAACGGCCTGTACAACGGCAGCGGCGGGCTCGAGTTCATGAAGAACGGCGTGTACTTCACCGTACCGGTCGAAGGCGTCCCGCTGTTCACCGCCTCGGCGCCGCTGCTGTGCGCCACCTACGCCACGCAGGCCGAGTACGCCTGCCAGAACGAAAAGCCGATCCTGGTCGGCCCCGGCGGGCCGACCGCGCCGATCCAGATTTTCCGCATCGGCAATCTCGCCGTGCTCGGCGTGCCGTGGGAAGTCACCACCATGTCCGCGCTCCGGTTACGCCAGACCGTGCTCGACGCGCTCGCGCCGGTAGGCGTCGATACGGTCGTGATCGCCGGCCTGTCCAACGCGTATTTCCAGTACATGGCGACGCGCGAGGAATACACCGCACAGATGTACGAAGGCGCTTCGACGCTGTTCGGTCCGTGGCAGCTGGCCGCAGTGCAGCAGGAGTCACGGCGGCTGGCGCTGACGCTGGCCGCCGGCGCGCCGGCGCCCACCGGTGCGCCGCCGCCTGCGGACGTCGCGCTCGGCGATCCGTCACCCGTCACGACCGACCAGCCGGCGGAGTTCGGCCGGGTGCTCGCCGACGCGCAACCGGCATACAACCGCGGCGACACCGTGGACGTGTCGTGGGTCGCGGGCTATCCCGGCAACGACCTGAAGACCATGTCGTCGTACCTGTACGTCGAGCGCCAGGATTCGGCGGGCGCCTGGCGCGTGGTGGCGACGGACAAGGATCCGGAACTGTTGTTCATCTGGAATTGGGCCTCGGATCCGGTGGGGATCGAGACGCATGTCGTCGACTCATCGACGGCGCAGGCGGTCTGGACGATTCCGAACAATGCAGCGGGCGGCGTTTACCGGATTCGCCACGAGGGTGTGTCCAGGACCAGCGCGGATGCGGCGCCGGAACCGTACACCGGTGTGACCACCGCGTTCCGGATCGAGGGCGATCCCGAAGCGTGTCCTTAACCCATGTCGGCAACGGCTACGCCCTGGCGCTCGGCGCAGAGGCTCAGCGTGCGCTGCCACGCCGGGCGCGCCAGGGCCCGCGCGGCGTAGGCCTGCAGCCGCGGATACGGCTCGAGCAGATCGCTGTGGCGGATCGAGCGCAGGACGTTGGCGACGAGAATGTCGGCGACCGTGAACGCCTCGCAGGCGATCCATTCGCGGCCATCGAGCCGGCGCTCCAGCCCGTCGAGCCGGCGGCCGGCTTCCTTGACCAGCGACGCCCGCTGCTCGCCGGTCTCCTTGCCGCGCACGCCGATGTCGATCATCTGCATTTCGAACAACGGCCGCTCGACGGTGGCGAGCGCGGCGAAGCACCATTGCACGACCCGCGTGCGTCCGGCGAAGTCCGCGGGAATCAGCTTGCCCGCCTTCTCGGCGATGTAGAGCAGCACCGCGCCGGACTCGCCGACGACGAAGCCGTCGTCATCGATCACCGGCACCTGGCGGAAATCGCTGAGCTTGCGATAGGCCGGGCTGTCGAGCTCGCCGGCAACATAGTCGAGCGCGTGGACGCGATAGGGCAACCCGGTTTCCTCGAGCGCCCATTGCACGCGCAGGTCGCGCGCCTCACCCGCCATCCCGGGATAGACGCGTCCGAAGGCATAAAGTGTGATCACGGTGACCTCCAGCATTGACTGACTACGCCGAGTAGTCGAGCGAGGCAACCATAATTCGACAACCGCAGCCCCCTCTCCCCACCTGTGGGGAGAGGGTCGGGGTGAGGGGCGCCGACGCAGTCGGCGTGACGGAATCAGGCGGCTCAAGGTCTATCATCCCCCGTCGACGGAGAGACGACGATGGCCGACGGAACGCAGACCCACTACCGCACCTGCCACCTCTGCGAGGCGATGTGCGGCGTTGTCATCACGCACGAGCCGGGCGGGCGCATCCTGTCGATCAAGGGCGACAAGGACGATCCGTTCAGCCGCGGCCATGTCTGCCCCAAGGCGGTCGCGCTGCAGGACCTGCAGGACGACCCGGACCGCCTGCGCCGGCCGATCAAGCGCGTCGGCACCGAGTGGATCGAGATCTCCTGGGACGAGGCCTTCGACACTGTCGAGCGCGAACTCATGCGCGCGCGCCGCGAGCACGGCAACGACGCCGTCGGCCTGTACATCGGCAATCCCACCGCGCACAACACCGGCGCGATGCTGATGCTGCTGCCGTTCCTCGCGGCGATGCGCACGCGCAACCGCTACAGCGCCACCAGCGTCGACCAGCTGCCGACGATGCTCGCCAACCTGCAGATGTTCGGCAACGCCGCGCTGTTCCCGGTGCCGGACCTCGACCGCACCGACTTCCTGCTGATGATCGGCGCCAACCCGGTCGCCTCCGGCGGCAGCGTCGCCGCGGCCGGCAACTTCCCCGCGCGCATGAAGGCGATCCGCGCGCGCGGCGGCCACATCGTGCTGATCGACCCGCGCCGCAACGAAAGCGCCGAGCTGGCCGACACGCACCACTTCATCCGCCCCGGCACCGACGTGTTCCTGCTCGCGGCGATGATCCACGTGCTGTTCGAAGACCGGCTCGTCCAGCTCGACCGGCTCGAAGCCTTCACCGACGGCGTCGAGGCAATCCGGAGCGCCGTCGCACCGTTCCCGCCGGAAGCCGTGGCCCAGGCCACCGGCATCGACGCCGCGCAGATCCGCAAGCTCGCGCGCGCATTCGCGCACGCCGAACGCGCCGTCTGCTACGGCCGCATCGGCACCTGCACGCAGGAATTCGGCGGGCTCACCACCTGGCTGATCTACGCGCTCAACGTGCTCACCGGCAACCTCGATCGCGAAGGCGGCGCGATGTTCCCGCACCCGGCCATCGACGTGATCGGCATGGCCGCCGGCCATCCGCTCGCGCGCGGCAGCTTCGATACGTTCCGCTCACGCCAGAGCCAGCTGCCGGAATTCCTCGGCGAGCTGCCCGTCGCCGCGCTGGCCGAGGAGATGCGCACGCCGGGCCAGGGCCAGATCAAGGCCTTCGTCACCTTCTCCGGCAACCCGGTGCTGTCCACGCCCAACGGCCCGGCGCTGGAACAGGCGCTCGACAGCCTCGACTTCATGGTCTCGATCGACTGCTACCTCAACGAGACCACCAAGCACGCGCACCTGATCCTGCCGCCGACCGGCCCGCTCGAACGCGAGCACTACGACGTCGCCCTCAACGGCGTGGCCGTGCGCAACGTCGCCAAGTACGCCCCGGCGATGCTCGAAGCGCCGCCGGACGCGCGCCACGACTGGCAGATCATGCTGGAGCTGATTGTGCGCCTGAGTGCGAAGAGCGCCCCCGGCCGCCGCATTGGGCGCGCCGTGCAGAAACGGCTCGAACGCGCCGGCGTCGAAGGCATGCTCGACTGGCTGCTGAAGAACGGCCCCTACGGCACTTCACGCCTCGCCCGCGGCAACGCCTGGCTGCGCGAATTCTTCCTGACCGGCCGCATCCACCAAGTGGCGTCGAAAGGACTCGGCGCCCTGCTCGGCCAGCGCATCGGCATTGCGCCGATGCTGCAGGCCCAGGCCGCCTTCAGCGGCCGCAATCGCGGCCTCGACATCGCAACGCTCAAGGGCCACCCACACGGCATCGACCTCGGCGCCCTCGAACCCGCGCTGCCCGCCAAGCTGTGTACGAAGAAGCAACGCATCCAGCTCGCCCCGGACATCTTCCTCGCCGATTTGCCGCGCGCGCAGGAGAGACTTAGGTCCAAGCGCGACAAGAACCAGCTCGTCCTCATCGGCCGCCGCCACGTCCGCAGCAACAACTCCTGGATGCACAACTCGCATCGCCTCGTGAAAGGCAAGAACCGCTGCACGATCTTCCTGAACCCGGAAGACGCCAGGCGCCTGAAACTCACCGAGGGCGGTCAGGCTCGCGTCACGTCAGCAGTGGGATCAATCGAACTCCCCGTCGAAATCACCGCCGACATCATGCCCGGCGTCGTCAGCGTACCGCATGGGTTTGGGCATCATCGGGAGGGGATTCGGCTGGGCGTTGCTCAAGGGCAAGCGGCGGGGGCGAGTCTCAACGACATCACGAACGCGGAGTTTGTTGATCGGTTGACCGGAGTGACTGCGCTGAACGGGCTGCCCGTTCAGGTGACTCGTTTGGCCACCACCACGCGACCAGAGAGGAGCGCAATGGGGCCACTCGCCGCCAAGGGCAGAGCGTCGCGGCCGCAGCTCGGCTGGCGCTTCGACCAACTCGACGCCGGTCCGACGCTTGAACAGAAGGGGTAGGATTGGTGTTGCGACGACCCCGACGCATGTAGCTGTTGTTGCAGTGACCTTAGGCCGATAGGGGTAATAGGTGGGGAGCTTAGCTCCTGGACGATTGTTGGCTCCGTAGCCCTTCTGCTGTTCTTGCTGCGTTTTCTTAGTCTCAGGCTGGCCCTATCGGCTAGCACCAGTAAAAAGAAGGAGGTGACTATGGCTAAAACACTAACTGCTCGTTGTAAGGTCTTTTGTAGCTCTGCATTGGAATCAATCTGGGCTATCGGGGCCGGCAGCGTCGTGGCACACCTATCTGCCTAAGGTCATTGCACGGTAGCAGTTGACACGGTGGCCGGGTGCAGTCGCACTGCACGCCGTATAGGTGGTCCTGGCCGATCCATGACTGCCCTCTAAAAGGCGCCCAGCGCTCACGTTCAGCCGTTCGCCGTAACTAAGACCCGCTGACTGCAACATGTCGCTATATTCCGGCCCGTCACCCTCCCGGGTTGGTCGATAGCCTGAACGCTCTGATCGAGTTGATCTTCTCCTCGATGCGAAACGTGTGTTCGTCAAGTCCATCTATAAACTTCTCAATCTGGTCTAGATCCCCAGTTGTAACTGACCCGTGCTCGTACCGCAGAAGGCCATTAAGCATTCCGAGCATGTCACTAAATCCGTAGCGCTGGTGCTGCTCCCGCAGCTCCTCAGCGGGTTTGCGGCTCAGAATTATTTCGAGCAGTGACAGTGGCCTTGTCAGACGGACTCGCGCTGCCGATAACGCCTCGTTCAGCTTCCCAAGCCTGAAGAGCACGTACACGATGAGGTAGCTGACGCAGTAATACTCCTTCGATCTATCCAATCGAGAGATGAGCGCGCTTACAAATAGAGACTTCTCTTCGTCTTTGTCCAGAAGCCCATAAATCCTAACGAGAGCATCGCCGTTCTCGGAAGTGAGCCGATATTCGCCAGGATGACTCGTGATTTCTTGCCTTTGTCCCGAGGCGCTGCTGCTCCAGCTGTCCTGGTAGATGCTCGATATCTTCTTATCGCCGTAGACGGCATGTAGGCTGCCTAGATGACCGTATTGGCGGCCGGACTTGCGGTACCGACTGATTTCATCCTTAAGGACGCCGGCTATGTCTTTCTCGACGTCATGGGCTAAGGCATATACGGCCTCCTCTCGGAGTTTGAGCGTGCGTCGATTTTTCTTTTTGTCCGACTGAAATCTGACTTTCTTAAGTCTCCTTTGTTGTCCAAAATTATCGACAACAATTATGTCGAGTACCAAGTCCTTTCCTTCCCGAACCGTTGGTGGCTCAATCCAGAAATTGACGTGAAGGTCAGTGGTCGAATGAGGCAACACCTGATAGCTTCCGACATAGTCACTCGCCGCATCTTTCACGAGCACGTGCCCTTGAACTGGCGGCGTTGCGATATACGCATTCAGGATAGATACGGGAGAGTCGGTAGGGTTCGTCACATACCAATACCCAACAACCTGCATGGCAGGCTTTTGGTCCCCTGTGCGTCCCATGTGCCACCAATTCGAACGCTGGTGAGGAACGATGATTGGCCGGTCTAGCCAATGTTTGAGCCAAGGAATGGCGCGACGTAGACGACCCTTCATCGACTCACTCCCCGTCAGTCTCCGAAGGATTTCTGCTGCCACAAAAACGAGACCACCCAAAAAAAGCCATGGCTCGTAGTTGCCGGTCGGGTCGGTCGCCCACTTGAGGCCGAAGTAGACACTCGCGCAAAGGCTTGCAAGCTCCAAGGTGGCGAGAACCAGTGGCAATGGTGTTTCCTACCGCGACAGGACCGGCACTAGGGTAACCGGAGCGGCGGCAGGCCACCTCTTCCTATGGGAGGCACGCAGCCAGGCCAAGGAGAATTGGTCACACCCCTTTTCCTAGCTTTTCCTAGTCAGTTTCCCGTCGGCTGCGCCGCGAAGGCGCTCTCTTCAAGGCCAGCCCATCGTATGGGGGAGTTCTTCAATGATCATCCGCAGCCCGTCGAGAGTGTCTCGCTGCCAATAGTCGCGCGCCTCAATGGCAATGTTGATTTCGCCGAAGAGGCGAGCGTCGTAGAGGCTGGGAAATAGATGCTTCGCTGCCGCGTGAGAGGCCTGATCAATCTCATCGAAGTACTCAGTGCCTCGGCGCGGGTCGTCAAAGCTGACAACAATCTCGCCAAGGATTACGAGCGCAGCAACGACGTGGGCGCAATCCAGCAGAGAAAACTCGTAGGGTTCAAGGGATAGGTGAGCGGCAACTCGGTCTGCATGCTGCTTCAAGAGCCCGACTCTGCTGCCAAGCAAACTTGCGCCATTGAAGAGGGCTGTCGGTGACTGAGACAAGCACCGGAACGTGGCGCGCAGGAAGCTCAACGCTTTTCTGGCGTCGTCGAAACTACGGCCCGCCCTATCTGACCAATAAGCGGCGACTTCCGCGAGAGTTTCGTCCGATGCCTTGGCGAAGGTCGCTCCAGTCATTCCTCTGGCGTGATCGAAAACCTTCCGACAGCAGAGTGACACGCTGTTGCACGAACTGAACTCAGTTGAATGCTGGAACACAACGCCTGGGTAACCATCAATGGAACATCTCCCTTCACGCGTACTGGCTCCCATGAATAGGTAGAAGGCGGGCAGTACCATAGCCGCCCGCGATCCGACCCCGCGGAGAAAGTGAATCGCTCGCACCTGCTCAGTGTGCTGAAGCGGCGGGCTGGATGATCTTTGTCTGCGACTTCGGGTAGCAACTTCATCCTTTTCGGGATCACTGAAGGTCACAATCAGTCGCGCCATACGACAAACCCTCGATTAAGAAGGTGAGAACCAAGGCCGGTCTGAGGGGGGCAGACCGGTCAGGCCCCATTTCAGCTACTCGCCAACTCCGATGCCGGCATGCACGAGCACTTTCCTGCAAAGCTCGATGAAGGTGTCGACGGGCATATCATTCTTCGCATCATTCGTGCGCCAGCTGCAGATTCGGAAACTCGCCTCCGTAGCGCCCGCGTCCACATGATCCACCGTCGGCAGTAGAGCGAAACCTGCCTTGTACAAATGACGGCCTGTTGCCGACTCTTCGTTGCGGTATTTGCTGATGAGGCGCCAATCAAGTAGCTCTCCCGTGTATGCATCCGTTCCGTCGGACGCAAGTACGGCCGCATGAATCGCCTCGCGGTAATTGGCACCGGTACACAGATGGCCTCGTGCTCTGTCTCTCTTTACATGTGCCGCCGCCTTGCGTGTGAGCCAGCGTTGATACGACTCCTGAGTTACAACGCTGATGAGAAACGGCGGCAGGGCATACTTCACTTCGGTAGTGCGTGGGCGTGAGCTGGGCTTCGCGAGTTGGGGGCTAAAGGACAATCTTCTTCTCCATACCCCAGCCCTCTCGCCCAGCCCTGACACCACGCAGCCGCTCCGGGTCTGCGCAGAACTTGAAAACGATGCGTCCTTGCCATTCGCCATTGGGCTGGACGCGATAACCGGTAATTTGCCCGCCAAAAAACGCGGGCGTGGTTTGCGTCTTGTGGAACAAGATGTCTCCTCCGACGAGCATCTTGGCTGTGTCGTCAGATACCGCCCAGAAGCCACTCTCGTACTCCATCGAGCCACGCTGAACGGGAGTAAGCCTGCCGTCTCGCTCAATCAGGTGGATGCGAGCCATTGCGTCACTCTCGTTGGCGGACAGGCGCGTCCGGGAGTTCGGCTACTCCCCATGTTCAGTTCTTCCGTTCATGAATGCGAACCGCGGCGGGTGTCAGGACGTCAACGGTGACATTGTCCATGATGCTGCGGTCGGACTGAAACCAATCTCTCATCGCACTGCCGACGATAATCCGAGGCGTGGCGTTCGTATTTGCCGTTCGGTTGATGGTGCCGATCACTGGCGTCGAACTGCGCCCCAGAAAGACTTCGATCTTGTCGCCATCTCCTCCGAACAGGTGTTGGTCAGCGACGCCTACGTTGAAGAAGCCACGTTGAAAGTAGGTCGGCTGCAGAACGAACGTAAACGAACCCGAGACTTGCTCCTCCGGGCTCCGTTCAGATTCGACTTGCTCCGCCAATGGGCCCGCAGGCTCTATGGCCGAATGAGTTCTTTGCCCGCCATTCCACTCAGGATCAAGCACACGAATGATGTCGTCTTCCAGCGCTGCGGCGAGGTTCACGTGGAACGGTCCATAGTGGAGCAGCCCGTTATCCGGCAGCGCCAGGATGTCCACCGCCGCACCTTCCGCAAGCAAATCGCGAATTCTTTTGTTGTTCTTGATGTTGGTTGTTTGTGTTCGCGCGGGGTTGCGGTAGCCGGACATTCGTGCCGAAAGCGACTGGATTGATTTGCCAACGTACTTGATCTGCCCGTCAGAGACGAACGCATACAGAACGTTTCTCTGCGTCGAGTGCCTTATTAGATCAAGGGAGAGTCTGTCGTCCCTCAACGTCCAGTGTCCCGCGAGTTCGAAGCCGATTGCGAGAAGCCTGTTCATAGGGCACTCCGGGGCACTTCCGCCGATCGCCCGCGATGCTGACGGTAGACACCCGCAGCCCACTGCGCCGCCGGGTGTTGCAGCAGCGACGCGCGGTACTCCTGCACGTACGCCGGCAGTTCGACCTGCAGCGGGTACTGGATCTCGGGCGGCTGCAGCAGCGGGTTCAGGAGTGCGGCGGCGGTCAGGTCGGCGACGGTGAAGGTGTCGCCGACGAGGTAAGCGCGCCCCGCGCGTTCGTGCTCGATGCGGTCGAGCGCGGCGCTGACGACGGCGTGGTCCGCTTCGAGGCGGGATTCCTTGATGCGGTGACGCAGGCGGTAGTAGGCCGGGAAGATGCGCAGCAGCGGTCGCAGTTGGCGGTAGGCCTGGTCCGGCATACCGGTGGTGAGCACGCGCAGCGCGATGTCCGGGTCGTGGCGGAACAGCGGCGTGACGATCGCCGCCCGGATCGCCGGGCCCAGGCCTTCGTCAAAGTGATCTTCCAGCGCCAACGCGCGCTCACGCGCGGCGGCATCGTGCGGATACAGCGGCGGCTCGGAATAGCGCTGCTCCAGCGCGGCGATGATGTGCGTGGAATCACCAATTGCCTTGCCTTCGAGCCAGAGGATGGGCAGCGTGCCGTGCCCCGTCGCGCGCCACGCGCGGATCAGGTAATCCGGCCCGAGCACGCGCCGACGGTGCGGGATGCGCTTGTAGTCCAGCGCCCAGCGCACTTTCTCGTTGAAGTGCGACAGGGGGATATGCCAGAGCAGCGGGGTGTCCATGGGCGAGCAAGTGTCGCACGGCAAAAGCCCCTCACCCCAACCCTCTCCCGCTTGCGGGAGAGGGAGATATTTGAGAGACGACCCTCACCCCGGCCCTCTCCCGCAGGCGGGAGCGGGAGAATTTATGCAATCTCAGGCAACAGGGCTCACAGTGAGCTTCACGCCCAGCGCCGCGCACACGCGCTGGACCGTATCGAATCGCGGCTGCGCGCCGGGGCGCAGCGCCTTGTAGAGCGCCTCGCGCGCCAGACCAGCACTTTGCGCCACCTGTGTCATGCCGCGCGCGCGCGCCACTACGCCCAGCGCGTGCGCCAGCTCGGACGGATCGTTCTCTGCGATCACCAAGGTGAGGTAGTCGGCGATGGCCTGGTCGCTGTCCAGATGTTCGGTGATGTCGAACTCCGGCAGGTCGGCAATCTTGATCTTGCGGCTCATGGTCAATCCTCCAACGTAGCGGCCTGCTTGATGGCCGCGGCAATGTCGGCCTTCTGCGAAGACTTGTCCCCACCGCCGAGCATCACAATCAACACGGCACCTCGCTGAACGTAATACATGCGCCAGCCGGGCCCGAAGTCCTCGCGCATCTCGCACACGCCCTCGCCAACCGGCTTGATGTCACCGAGGATGCCGCGCTGCGCCTTGTCCAGCCGCTTCGCCAACCGCAGCCGCGTCATGCCGTCCTTGATGCCGGCAAGCCACGCCGCGAATTCCGGAAGCTGCTTGACGGTGAACACCGGGACAATCGTAATCGTTCGATTACAAGCGGTCAAACTCCCGGGCCTTGGCAGCGGCGTAGATGCCGGCTGCGCCGGCACCCCCTCACCCTGCCCCCCATGCAGGGGATGGGGGGCATGCCCGGGGGCAGATCACGCTTTCCTATGGAAGACGTGCCGCAAGACCAGCGCTCTGAAGCAACTTGATGGCCTGCTTGTCGAAGGAAACGAAGGTTTCTCCGCCGAGCCGACCGCCCTCGTGCGCGATCACGCCGTCGGCGAAATCTCCCCCGGCCTCCAGCACAGCCAGCCCTGCTTCGGCCGCCGGCCGATCGGCTTGTACATTCGCCACGGCCAGCAGGCTGCGAATGGTCTCGGCCACATCGTGTGCCGAGATGTCATAGAGCTTGCGCAGCACCCAAACGAACTCGCAGAGACAGGGCAGTGTTACGGCAATGACTTCGGCCGACTTGAGAATCCGGTCGGCAGCTGCGGCCTGCTTCTTGTCGTCGCGGACAGCGCTGCGGACGAGCACATTCGTATCGGCCGTGATTCTCACCGCTGCTTGCCTGCCCAGCCACGCGCTGCGGCAGCGCCGATTTCTTCGATGCTCGCCACTTTTCGGGTCTTGCCTTCGAGCGCGCCAATAAAACCCTCAATCTTTCCGGATGGCGCTGCCTTCACTTCCAGCCTGCCGCCGGGAAGAAGCGTGATGTCGAGCTGTTCGCCTGGCTTTGAATCCAGGTGCTTGAGCAACTCTTTCTTGAATGTGACCTGTCCCTTGCTCGTGATCGTGAGGGTCGTCATTGCAGGATGTCGCATGAATGGAGGTAAGGCAGTATTGCCTTACCATGGACGAGAGTCAAGCGACTGCAACCGGAGGCATGAGCGCCTGCAACTGCCGCCATTCGCTGATTGGCGGCTGTCGGCCGAACGGGGGACCCCGCCTTTATTACTTGGCGTTCGAGCTTCTTGCCAGACGCCTTTCGTCTCAATGAGCCGAACCGGCCATGCTATGACCGCCACCGCACGGAAAACGGCCGCACGTTGCGCGCACTCTGCTGAGCATGAGCACCCCGATCCTCGATCTCGATTGTCACGAAGGCGGCGCGCAGGCGTCGATCCGCTTCGAGGAGATGAGTTCGGGTGAACGTTGGCAGTTTCTCGGCGTCGCGGTGACTGCGCTCTTCACCGGCAAGGGGGGGCTGAAGACAGCGCACGCACGTACCCTGCATCGCGGGCATTGCACTCAGCTTAGCTTCGACGACCGCCCGGTCACCGGCAGCAGCCAGCGCTGCGCAGACTGACCGGCTGAACCGTTGCGTCGGCGGGCCGCAGACAGAAGGGAAAAGCATCAGGAACAAGGGACATACGGCACCCCGCTCAGGGGTCTGGGCCTGGTCAGGCCAGCCCGCCGCCCTGGCGCTATGATGCGGCGTCCTCCGAAGAAGCACGGCAATGCGCGAAGGACCGATTGCCCTCTCCCGCAGCTGCCACCTGAGAACCCCATGACAAAGCTCGTACTGACTTATTTCGATTTCGACGGCGGCCGCGGCGAGCCTGCGCGCCTGGCGCTTTACATCGGCGGCGTCGCATTCGAGGATCGGCGTATCAGCATGAAGGACTGGCCGGCGCAGCGTGACCAGACGCCGTTCCAGGCTCTGCCCACGCTCGAAGTGGACGGCACGCTCGTCACGCAATCCAACAGCATCCTGCGCTACGTCGGCAAGCTGGCGGGGCTGTATCCCGCGGGCGCCGTTCAGGCGCTGCTGTGCGACGAGGTGATGGACGCTGCCGAGGACATTGGCTCGCGGATCGGCAACACGATGGCCCTGGCGCCGGAGTTGAAGCAGAAGGCGCGCGAGGATCTGGCCGCGGGTGCGATCACGCGTCACCTTGAGCAGCTTCAGGCGAAGCTGCGGCACGCCGGCGGGCAGTACTTCGTCGAAAACCGGCTCACCGTCGCCGACCTGAAAGTGTTCCTGTGGATTCGCTGGCTGCGCTCCGGTGCGCTCGATCACATCCCCAAGGATCTCGTCGATCGCGTTGCGCCGTTGCTCGTGGAGCATTTCGAACGCATGGCCGCTCAGCCAAAGATCGCCGCGTACTACGCCGCGCGGAAGAAGCCAGCCTGAGTCGGATGTTGGGTTCGCAGGCTCACCCCGACCTACCAGGTAAAGGGCCGGACCGGGTAAGCCGATCGCGATGGCCCGCCGACTTCAGCCCGTAGATCGAGAGCTCGCAGGATCTCCTTCGGCATCGTGGCGATAACGTCGGAGGTAATTGCTCGGCATCGTTGCCAGCTCCAGCATAGGCCTCTCCACCCGCCCCTATCGTGTCATGCACAGCGAGCTGAACTGGCAGAACCTGCATCCCACTTTTCACGACCTGGGCGACGCCACGCTCGCGGTGCGTCAGATCGGCAACGGCCCCGACGTGCTGTTCGTGCACGGTGTGCCGACGCACGGCTACACGTGGCGTCATCTGGCGGCCGCGCTGGCGCCGGAGTTTCGCTGCTGGCTCGTGGATCTGCCTGGCTTCGGCGATGCACGCTGGACGGATCGCACGGACTTTCGCTTCGTCGCGCAGGCGCAGCGGCTGGCGGCGCTGGTGGACCGACTCGGGCTGGATCGCTTCGCGGTGGTCGCGCATGACACCGGCGCGACGATCGCGCGGCTGCTGGCGCTGAACCTGGGCGCGCGCGTGACCGGCCTGACGATCATCAACACCGAGATTCCCGGGCATCGGCCGCCGTGGATCCGGATGTTCCAGGCGACGGGTGCGCTGCCGGGCGCTGCGCTCGGCTTCCAGTTGCTGCTGAAGGCGCGCTGGCTGCGTCACTCCGGCATGGGATTTGGCGGCTGCCTGATGGACCCGGCGGCGCTCGACGGCGAATTCCACACCGCCTATGTCGAGCCGCTGCTGCGCGACCGGCGCCGCATGCAGGGCATGATCAACTACCTGCGCGGCATCCAGTGGGACGTGGTCGATGGCATGGCGACGAACCACGGCAAGATTGCCGCCCCGGTTCTGGCGCTGTGGGGCGAGAACGATCCGACGTTTCCGGTCGACGTCGCGGAGCGCATGCGGCCGCAGTTCCGCGAGCTGGTTGGCTTTCATCGCATCGCGAACGCAAGGCTGTTGCCGCACGAGGATCAGCCGGATGAGGTGTTGAAACACCTGCGGCCGTTTCTGCGGCAGGTTTGCGGCGAACAACGGCGATCCGCAGCGGCGTAAACGCCGGCTGCGCCGGCGCCCCCTCACCCTGCCCTCTCCCCCATGCTGGGGGAGAGGGGAATGGAGTCCAGGCCGTCGACAAACGGAAAGTAGGCGCGGTCCGTTTTGAGGATGTGGCGGTTGATGATTTCGTATGCGATGAACTCGATCACTTCACCCGCACTGCTGGTCCCGTCACGCACCGCATCGTGGAGCTTTCGCGCGGCACCCAGCAATTCGGCATGCACGCGCTTGTGCCGATCGAGCTCCGGATACCGTGCCTGCGCCAGAATTTCCTCCTCGTCGACAAAGTGTCGCGCGATCGCGACCAGCACCGCGTCCACCTTGGCACGCGTCGCCGGCTGGCCGATCGCGCTGTCGCTCATGGCAGCGATCAGCTCGTTGCCGGTTTCAAAGAGCGCGCGGTGCTCGTCGTCGATGCGGCTATTGCCGCTCATGTACTGAGGGCTCCATACGAGCCTCAGCGCTGACGGGCCAGTCTCCTGGGGCACGGTCCGCTGCGCGCATCCCTCCGCGGCTTCGACCCGATCGCGACCCAACTGCTTGGCCCGGCTGAGCGCCGCCTCCGCGCGCTCGAACCAATGTTCCGGCGCTTCCTGGGGAAGGTATTCGGCGACGCCAACGCTGACAGTCTGCGATCCGACCGACTCGAAAGGCGCAGAGCTCATCGTGAGGCGCAGCCGGTCGGCGAGCCGCAGCGCGGCATTGCGGCCCGTCGCCGGAACCAGCATGGCGAACTCCTCGCCGCCCCAGCGAAACAACTGGTCGGTAGGACGACATGCCGTGCGTAGTCGTTCTGCAGTTGCCTTCAGCACCCTGTCGCCGACGGCGTGGCCGTGCCGATCGTTTACGAGCTTGAAATGGTCCAGATCCAGAATCAGCAGGCTCAACGGCATGCACTGCTGATCGGCGAACACCGTTTCGCGTATGACGACCTCGTCGAAGTGCTGGCGATTCCAAAGCGACGTGAGACGGTCGCTCGTTCTCTGGTGTTCGAGTTCGGCAATCCGCTTGTGCAAGCCCCGCGCTTCCTCCGAAGCGCCCTCCAGCGAGTCGTCAAACACGATCACCGTACCGTCGCGCACGGGCGTGGCGTGAGCGGTGAGCTTCCTGCTGACCGATCCCGGATCCGGAACCTCGAAAATCTGCGACTGTGATCCTCTCCCCAGCCCCATGAGACTCCGGGCATTGATCGCGAGCCACTCCGAGGAGATTCGCTGGCGGGCACGGACGTTTTCCACCGCCACCGTCGCGTCCTTCCCCAGCAAAACGGCGGGCAACGGCAAGCGCTCGATCAGCTCGCGAACTTCGCTCAGCGCATCCATCGGACAACCTCGACCTAGCATCGCCTGATCAGCGTCCACCAGTGCGCACGGGCCAGCACTGACCTTAATCAATCATGTTCATTGATACAGTGGTCCGCTTGGAGGGCTGAACATGACTAAACCATCATTGGATATCCGCATTGCACGTGCGCTGGATCTGGTGGGCGATCAGGGCGTGCCGCAGGATGGCAGCGGTCTGCCGGTTCGCAATGCCCCTTCGCCGCTGAAGGTCTTCGTGCCCTTCATCCGCGCGCGCGGCGAGCGTCGCCAGCGCCGGTTGAGCGAGACGACGAGCGACGCCGCCATCGACAGCGCGCAGGTCATTCGCCTGAGCACGGACGGTCGCTGGCATGACAGCGGGCTGCAACTCAGAGTCGGCGACAAGGTCCGCTACTCGGCGAGCGGGCGGCTGTTCCTGTCCCGGCCGCTGGAGGTGAGCATCGGTGCGCGCACCTGTGTCTGGTATCGCATCGGCGACGATCCGATCGCGCGCCTGCCCTGCGAGGATGGCGTCATCACGGCCAGTCGCCCCGGTCCGTTGCGGCTGCAGGCCGCGCTGCCCGGCGCCTTCGGCTCGCCGAGCGGCGAGACCAGCACTGAAAGCCCGCCGCCGCCGATGAGCGGCGAAGTACTCGTGAAGCTGGCGATGACCGATGCCGCGGATGCGCCCGCGGCCGCAGCGCCGGACGGCTGGCGCTACCTGTGGCGGATCGGCGAGGCGGCCATCTTCCGGACCTGCGACGAGGGCACGTCGCTGTGCTGCGATACGCACGGCGATGTCGGCATCCTGCAGTATCCGGTCGATCGGCCGCTCACCGACGGCCTGAAGCTGAGCTGGGACTGGCTCGTCGACGAGCTGCCGTCGCGCCTGCCCGAGCACGTGCAGCCAACGCACGACTACCTGTCCATCGCCGTGGAATTCGACAACGGCCTGGACCTGACCTACATGTGGAGTTGCGGCTTGCCGGCCGACACGATCTTCCAGTGTCCGCTGCCGTGGTGGGACCGGCGCGAAACGCACTGGGTGCTGCGCACGCCGGCCGACGGCCTCGGCCAGTGGATCAGCGAGTCGCGCGGCATCAAGGAAGACTACCGGCGCGCGATCGGCGGTCCCCTGCCGATCCGGATCGT
This sequence comes from Sinimarinibacterium sp., assembly GCA_041659605.1. Taxonomy (GTDB): domain Bacteria; phylum Pseudomonadota; class Gammaproteobacteria; order Nevskiales; family Nevskiaceae; genus Solimonas. The sequence goes on from JBAZXW010000013.1 coordinate 77,699, forward strand.
CGCGGTCTGGCTGATCGCCAATTCCGCCTTCCAGAGTGGCCAGGGGCGATGCCGCTATCGCAAGATCGTTCTTGAAGATGGGGCCGGTCGCGTCCGCGTCGGTTCCTGAGGGGAGATATCCAATGCGCGCTCTGCGGCTGTGGGTCGTCACCGTCTTGGCGCTGCTGCTGGCGCCAGCATCGGCACTGGCTTTCGAGATTCCGGAATTCACGCCCAACGTCGTCGATCCCGGCGGGGTCCTCGACGCCTCCGCAAAGCAGTCCGTCAACGACGAGCTGCAGCGGATTCGCGAGACGAGCCACATCTGGGGCGCGGTGTTCATCGTCAGCACGCTTGGCGGCGAGGCGATCGAAGACGTCGCCGTCGAAGCCTTCGCGAAATGGCAACTCGGAAAGAAGGGGATCGACAACGGCCTGCTGCTGGTCCTGGCGATGAACGACCGCCAGTCCCGCTTCGAAGTCGGCTACGGACTCGAGGGCGTGATCCCCGACGTGGTGGCGCTGCATGCGCTCGACGCGCACCTCGCACCGAAGATGCGCGAAGGCGATACGGCCGGCGCCATCGTCGATGCCTTCGCCTTCCTGTCGCGGGTCGTCGCCAAAGATCCCGAGGCGGTGCGCGAGCTGAGCGAGGCGGATTCCGGCGAGGCGTACGACTGGGAACACGGACTCATTGCCTGGGGCGTGTTCCTGTTTGCCGTCTGGGTCAGCGTGCCGATCCGCAACCGCTGGGTCGCCCGGCAGCGCGCGCGTCTCCACGCGATCGAACCGTCCCTGTCGATGGACGATGAGGACGTCGTCAAGACCGGCAGTGCGGGGGCCGCCTGGAAAGGCAGCCTGATCCTTCAGGGCTTCCTGTCGATCAACCCCGGGGTTTTTGTGTTGATCCTGTCCGGGATGTTCGTGGAAGCCTTCTTCATCTCGGTGGGCGCGGTGCTGCTGGTCATGTTCCTCGTCATCAACCTGTCGGCGCGCAAATACAAATCGCCGGAGCACTATCGACGGTTCCTGGAACAACTCGCCCAGCGGCGGGCCGCGATGATCCAGCAGGGACATCTGAAGCAAAGCGCGTCTGGCGATTACGAGTACACGCCCGCGTACCACGCGAGCCGCAGGTCCTCGTCGTCGAGCAGCTCCAGCTCCTCGTCGTCCTCGGGCGGCGGCAGCTCCGGAGGCGGCGGCGCAAGCTCGAGGTGGTAGCGACGGTGACCGTTGCCTTGGGCAAGCGCCGCGGCCGAAGCCAGTTGCCTACTCTTCCGAAGGAAACAGAATCGCGCTGTAATCCATCGCGCCGTGCAGCACGTGCAGAACAAGCACCCGCTTGGCCTCGACGCGATAGAAGATCGCGTAATTGCCATGCACGCGCCGTCTCACCGCGTGCGCTTCGTAGCGGGGAACCAGGGGAAACGCCAGCGGCGTGTCGCCCAGGCCCAGGCATTTCTCACGCAGTTCGCGCACGAAGCTCAGTGCCCGCAGCGGATTGTCCTGGGCGATGTAGTCGCCGATCCCTTCGAGATCCGATTCGGCCGCTGCCGTGAGGTGAACAATCACGCCTTCTTGTCCGCCATCCTCGCGTACTTGGCTTCAAGTCGGTCAAACACTTTCGCGGCCGGCCTGGTTCGCCCCGCCTCTACGTCGGCGACGCCACGCGCAATCGAAGCATCCAGCGCGGCCAGTCGCGCTTCGCGGTCTTGAATCAGCCTGACGCCTTCGCGCAAGACTTCGCTCTTGGAACCGTAGCGGCCCGATTTGACGAGCTGGGTGACGAAACGCTCCAACCGCTGTCCCAAATCCGCGCTGATCATTGCCGTGAACTCTAATGTGCTTACCAGGGAGGATAGCTCCGCTTGATAACTATTATCAATCGTTAATGCAAAGCGGCTGAGAACATTGGACGAGATGGCGTGCGCTCCACGTCAAGCGCGCTGCCTACTGCTTCTTCTTGCTGTCCGCCGGCGGTGCCGCGTCCTTCTTGTAGTCGCCGATGATCCCCTTTGCGGGGCACACCTTGAACACGGGGCATTTGGCGCAACCCACGGCCAGTGCAACGGGACATAGCGTCATGGCTGTTCTCCGATGCTCGAGTGCGCCGGATGTGGCGCGAGGGAGATCGTACTCCGAACGCGTCGCAGTGGCGGCCCCCTTACCCTAACCCTCTCCCCCGGAACGGGGGAGAGGGAATCAAGAGTGGAAGTCTCCCCCATGCTGGGGGAGAGGGGATTCCGGGCGGTACGAACGTGAGTCGTTCAGGCCGATCGACCCCACCGCGCGGATGCAGCGGGATGTCGGCCGTCAACGACTGCCGACGCTTTCCGCGTCCAGCACATCGAAGCCGAAGGCGCGCAGCTGGCGCACGTCGCCGCAGCGGCTGCGCAGGCCGAACAGCGGCAGCGGGGCCTGCGGATCGGCCTGCGTGTCGGGCAACCATGACGACGGCTTGGCGTCACGCGAATCCAGCTGAGAGTCAATGGTCGACTGCAGGTCGAATCCGGCAGTCCATTCTGCGCCGCTGTCGCAGGCGTTCGCAGACGAGCCGAAGCTCATGCCCATGGTGAGCACCGGCTGGACCCATTCCGATGGATCACCCGCATGCGCTGAAGCTGCCGCGAACAACGCGGCACAAAGCCCGGTCAACCACGCACAATGCTTCACGTCCAAACCCCCGCCCGCACATCCCAACCGTCCCCGTCGCAATCTTTGCGCCACGACGGAAGACGCAGCCTACGCGCATGCGCGCGAAAGTCCGGCTAGGAAATTCGTCCTAGGGGGAAATCCCCACGCCGGTCAGACGTGACCTCGTGCAAAACGCACGACGGATTCACGCCGCGGCCCGGAAGTCCGCGCCGGCAACTCAGGCCGCCTTGGCCACCGGCGCCGCCGCGCCGATCGGCGTCACGCGGTAGTGCGCCAGCACCGGCTCGGCCGTGCGCCGCTTGAACTCGGTCTGCAGGCCGATCCAGTTGTTGGTGTTGCGGCCGTCGGCCGTGGTGTACCAGCTGTGGCAACCGCCCTCGTAGGTACTGCGGGCGCTGCGCTCGCGGATCTCGTCGACGTAGGCGGCCTGTGCTTCGGGGCTGATTTCGACGGATGCAAGCTTCTGCTGTTCGCGCGCCTTGAGCAGGCTGACGACGTAGCGCTGCTGGCATTCGAGCATGAAGATGATCGAGCCGGAGCCGAGGTTGGTGTTCGGGCCGTAGAGCATGAAGAAGTTGGGGAAGCCGGCGACGGCCATGCCCAGGTAGGCCTCGGCGCCGTGCTTCCAGTTCGCGTGCAGGTCGAGGCCGTCACGGCCGGTGACCTTCATCGGCGCGAGGAACTGCGTCGCGGCGAAGCCGGTGCCCCAGATGATCGTGTCGACCTCGCGCAGCTTGCCGTCGGCGGTGCGCACGCCGGTCGGCGTGATTTCCGTGACCGCGTCGGTGACCGGCTCGACGTTCTTGCGCGTCATCGTCGGCAGCCAGTCGCGCGTCAACAGGATGCGCTTGCAACCGATCCGGTAATCGGGCGTGAGCTTCTTGCGCAGCACCGGGTCGCGCACCTGCAGCCAGAAATGCAGCTTGGAGAACCCAGTCACCAGGCGCTCGGCCCACTTGTGGCCTTCGTAGGCGTACCCCAGCGCCTCGGTGATGCCGTAGATGCGCCAGCGGTCGAGGTCATGAAGGATCGGGAAGGTATCGAGCAGCCAGCGCTCGAAGCGCGAGAACTGGCGGTCGAACTTGGGGATCACCCAGCCGGGCGAGCGCTGGAACACGTGCATCTGCGCGACCTTGGGCGCGATCGCCGGCACGAACTGGATCGCGCTGGCGCCGGTGCCGATGACGGCGACCTTCTTGCCGGTCAGGTCGTAGCCATGATCCCAAGTCGCGGAGTGGAAGGTCTTGCCCTTGAAGCTGTCGAGACCCTTGATGTCGGGAATCGCCGGGCGGTGCAGCTGGCCGACCGCGCTGACGACGGTGTCCGCCTCGATGCGCTCGCCGCTGGCCAGCGTCACGGTCCAGACGCTGCGGGCCTGGTCGAAGACCGCGGACTGCACTTCGGCGCCGAAACGCACGTGACGGAGCACGTCGTACTTGCGCGCACAGTGACGGATATAGGCCAGGATCTCCGGCTGTGGCGCGTAGCGATTCGACCACGGGAAATGCGGCTCGAAGGCGTACGAGTACAGGTGCGAGGCGATGTCGCAGGCCGCGCCCGGGTAGGTGTTCTCGCGCCAGGTGCCGCCGACGTCGTTGCCCTTCTCCAGGATCACGAAATCATCGATGCCGGCCTGCTTCAGGTAGTAGCCCATGCCGACGCCGCCGAAACCGCAGCCGATGATCGCGACGCGGGTGCGCGCGCCCAGGGTAGTGCTGTCCACAATGCTCCTCCGTTTTTGAGCCCGCCCATCATGCCCCGCGACGGCTCGCGGGTGGATGACGGGCGTGGCCAAGCTGTTGACAATTGTGGCCACCTCGCCGAGCTTCGTCACCATGGCCTTCACCGACGTCCGCCGCACCGTCATCAGCGCGAAAGTGCTCGTGCAGTTCGCCGCCGCCCGCGGCGTCGCGCCCGAAGACAGCCTGCGCGCCAGCGGCATCACGCCGGAGATGCTGGAGCAGCCCAAGACCGAGATCAGCGCCGACCAGGAGCTCGCGGTCGTACGCAACATCGTCCGCCGCATCGGCGACCAGCCGGGCCTCGGCCTCGACGCCGGACTGCGCTATCACCTGTCGACCTACGGCATCTGGGGTTTCGCACTGCTGACCAGCCCGAACTACCGCAGCGCCGCGGAAATCGCGCTGCGCTATCTCGACCTGACCTACGCCTTCGTACATTTCCGCATCGAGGCGCGCGGCCGCGATCTCACGCTGATTCTGGACGACAGCGCCATTCCCGAAGACGTCAGGCAGTTCCTGCTCGAACGCGATCTTGCCGCGTGGTCGAACGCGGTCCGCGAACTCGGTGTACTGCCCGTGGCAGCGGCGCAGTTTCGTTTCGAACGGCCCGCCTATGGCGCGCGCTTCACCGAGTTGTGCGGCATCGAGCCGCGCTTCGGGGCGGCCGAGAATTCGATCCTGCATCGCGCCGCCGACGTCGACGCGCCGCTGCCGCAGAGCGACAGCACGGTCGCACGCCTGTGCCTGGAGCAGTGCCGGCAGCTGCTCGATGCACGCCAGGTCCGCAGCGGCCTGTCGGCGAAAGTCCGCGACATGCTGTTGCGCGGCTCCAGCGAGATGCCCGACATCAAGGCGGTGTCCACGTCGCTGCACGTCGCGCCGCGCAGCCTGCGCCGTCACCTGGAGCAGGAGGGCACGTCGTTCCGCGAACTGCTCGACGAGGTGCGCCTGACGCTGGCCGAGGAGATGCTCGATACCGGGCGCATCAAGCTCAGCGAGATCGCGCTGCGCCTGGGCTACGCCGAGCCAGCAAGCTTCACGCACGCGTTCAAGCGCTGGAAGGGCGTGTCGCCGGCGGCGTATCGGGAAGCCCGTCGCGCTTAGTTCCCTCTCCCCTTTCAAGGGGAGAGGGTTAGGGTGAGGGGTCCGCGCGGCGGGTGCGCGGCTCGCACGCCGACTGCGTCGGCGCCCCTCACCCCAGCCCTCTCCCCACGATGTGGGGAGAGGGAGAACATCTTTACTCGCTGAGCGTCACCGTCTCGGTGACATGCCCCGCAATCTCCGATTCGCAAAACCGCGCCGGCACCCAGCCGCTGTCCGAGTACAGGCGCGTCTGGTCGGCGAAGTGCGGCGACGCCGGGTTCGCGCTCTGCGAGTAGGTCAGGATCGTGCGCGCGTCCGGGCAGTCGTCGTCGTCGAAGTTCACGACCTGGATGAAGCTCGAGCCGTGCACGATGTCCGGATAACCGGTGCCGGCGACCCAGGGCGCGGTGATCGCGTTGAACACGCCCATCTCGCCGGGTCCGCCATGGATCGCGACCATCTCGTCGCCGCGCGCCTCGAACTGCGTCGTGCGCAGCGTCGCATCGAGCGACAGGCTCGCGGCCTGCAGATCGCTGATCGCATTAGCCAGCGCTTCCTCGACGTGCGGGTTGGCGATGTTGAGGCCGGCCGGTGTGTGCACCGGGTCGTTGACGTCGAATGGCGTGCTCCAGGCATCCGCAAAGCCGAGGGAATTCGCCGCGCTGCCCGAGGGCACGCTGGTGATGAACAGGTTCTCCGCGAAGCGGCGGAACAGCACGGCGCCGGGACTGTCGAGGCGATCGCTGCGATCCCAGGCCGCGAGCACGTTGCAGGCCTCGCCGGTGACGACCGGACCGGCCGTGCCGACGAGCACCGGCGTCAGCTGGCAGAACGGAATGAGATCGTCGAGCCACAGCTCGGCCGCGTGCTGGCGGTCGTTGAACAGCAGGTCCTGCATCTGCTGGCGGCTGAAGGTTCCGTCGGCAAGGTGTTCCTCGACCATCACCAAGCCCAGGCGCGTGCGCATGCGCCGCTCGATGCGCTCGTCGCCGATGATGCGCGCATAGCCTTCGAGCGGCTCTGCCGGATTCGACAGCCAGTAGCTGTCGTTGGAGTTGGTGACGTAGTCGGCGCGGAACAGGTGCGGCATGTTCGACGGACCGATCGTGCCGGCCTGCACCGCGTCGTCGTCGACCTGCCAGGCGCATTCGCTGCGCGAGCCGTCGAGGATCGGCAGACCCAGCAGCTGTGAAGTGGCCGTACCGAGCACGCCGGCACAGCTGATCGCCATGTCATCCGGCACGTTGGGCGTCACAGAAATATCTGCATAGAACGCCTCGCCGGCGCGATCGGCGGCGATCGTGTTGACCCAGGGGATGCCCTGGTTGCGTTCGAGAATCTGCAGCAGCTCGCGCGTCGATTTCGCGCGATCGACTTCGAGGAAGTGGTTGACGTAGCGGAAGTTCGCCGCGTTGGCGTCAGCCAGCGCATAGGCCTGCGCCGGCAACCACGGGAACAGCGGCAGGCCGAGCACGCTGGTGAACACCGGCCCCCAGCGCGTCGTGTACAGCGTGCGCTCGACCGTCGCGACGCTGCCGTCGGACTGCAGCGCTTCGACGCTCAGCGGCACCGGCGTCATCGCCTCGGGCAGACCGTCGACCAGGTAGCTCGTCGGCGCACCCGGCACCAGCGTCAGCTGGTAGGGCGTGAAGCGCCAGGCGCTCGACACCGTGTGGCTCCACGCCAGGTCCTTGTTGTAGCCGATCAGCACCAGCGGCACGCCGAACAGACTGACCCCCGTCACGTCGAGCACGCCGGGAATCTGCAGGTGCGCCTGGTGGAAGCGCTCGGACCCGTCCCACGGGAAATGCGGATTGCCGAGCACCATGCCGCGGCCGGAGTCGGTTGCGTCGCTGCCCAGCGCGATCGCATTGCTGCCGATCTGGATGCCCTGCCAGGCCTGCCCGAGCTGCGCGGCGACCTGCGCGCCGGTCAGTGTCGCTGCCGGCACGACGTCCGGCGTCGGCGGCTGCGCGCTGCCGATGCCGTCGATCGCCACGGCCGAAGAGGCCAGCAGTGCCAGCTGGTAGAAACGGCGATAGACGTCGATCTCGGCAATCTCGCGCACCCAGGCCGCGCCGCGACACGTCGGGTCCGGCAGGTTGGCGACGCCGGTGTCGCGCAGGTAGCGGTTGTAGCCGGCGACGTAGCCGCGGATCAGCGCGCGCACTTCCGGCAGCGGTCCCTGCGGCGGCGGCAGCGCGAGCAGCTGCTCGACGCGCTGCTCGGCGATGATCAGCTTGAAGAAGAAATCGGAATTGAGATTGTTGTTGGTGGTGCCGTTGCCGGTGAAGGTCCAGCTCGCGTCCGGGCCGAAGTTCTGGCTGCGCTCGCCGTTCACGGTGACGTAGCTCTCGGCGATCGTGCACAGGTTGTCCTGCGCGAAGGCGTAGGCGTAGCCGTAACCCAGGCTCTCATAGCTGTCGGCCTTGACGTGCACGACGCCGTAGTCGGTGCGGCGCAGCTCGGCCTTGAGCGTGCCGTTGGTGCCGCCGTTCGAAGAGCCGACCGGCGACGAACTTCCGCAGGCCGACAGCAGGGCGAGAACCGCCACAGTGCTCAGGCAACGCAGGGCGAACGACATCTTCACAGCTCCAAGCTTCTCGGGGCCGGCATGATGCGGGACCGCAACCGTTTGATACAGCCGTAAAACCGACCTATGGAGACTCCCCGATCCGATGTCGTCATGCCCGCGCAGGGGAGCATCCAGAGCTTTTCCCGGCCGCTGGATTCCCGCTTTCGCGGGAATGACGCCACGACTCACGCCGCCGCCCGCACCCGCCGCGGCGTGTCGCCGGTCCAGCGGCGGAAGGCGCGGTTGAAGGCGCTCTGCTCGGAGAAGCCGAGCAGCAGGGCGATGTCGCCCAGCGACAGCGACCGATCGCCCAGGTATTGCCGGGCGAGCTGCATGCGCGTCTGGTCGAGCAGCTGCTGCCAGGTCTGCTCGCGCTGGTCGAGTCGCCGCTGCAGCGTACGCACCGACAGGTGCAGCTCGCGCGCGACGCGGCGCAGGCTGGCGGTGCCGTCGGGCAGCAGGCGCAGCATCACCTGCTGCAACGCGCGGTCGAAGTTGTCCGGCTGCGGCAAGGCCAGCAGCAACGCCTGCGCCTGGCGATCGAGCACCGCGCGCAGGCCCGGATCGGCGTGCCGCATCGGCGTCGTCAGATACGCCGCCGGGAAGCGCACGCGCGTATGCGTATCGCCGAAACGCACCAGGCAGCCGAAGAACGTCTCGAACGCCGCGTGCTCGGTCGCGCTCACCGGCGGATTGACGAAGGCAACCCGCGACGGCGGCGGCGCCGGGTCGATCTGGCGGCGCACGAAGGTCACCAGCGCGGCGATCGCGACCGAGTCGGCGAGGTGGCCGAGCGGCGGATCGCTGGGCGGCCAGCGGATCTCCATCTCGTTGCCGACCATCACCGTCTCGGCGATGTCGACGCCGTAGAACAGGCGCTCGTAGCGGCGATACGCGACCGCCGCCTCGGCGAGATTGCCGACCGACGCGACCAGGTAGCCGAGCACGCCGACGTGGCGCGGCTGCACCAGCGCACCGATCGCCAGCCCCGGCGCGATCAGCTGCGGACGCAGCGCTACCGCCTTGTTCACCCAGTCGGTCCACACCGGCGTCGGCACCGCATCGTCGGCGGCGCGGCCGGCCAGCGCGGCGCGCAGCTCAGGCGCGGCCAAGTTTTCCTGGTCGAGCCAGTCGGCCAGCAGCTGCACCCAGGCTCCGGTGACCCGCATCAGGTTTGCCATCGGTGAGTCGTCTCCCCCGGATCCATCGTGGCATCAATAGTCAAAAAGCAGGCGCAAATCGTCAAGCCTCCGGGCCGGCGTCCGCGGAACAATGGCACCGTCGGCAATGACCGAGGCGAGGAGAACGCAGCATGAATCTGGTGGACGCGATGTTGGACGTGTGGACGCAGAGCGGGCTGGCGGCGCTCTATGCAGTGGTCGCGCCGTGGCTGGCGCTCGACGCGCGGCAGCTGATCTTCGTGATCGCGACCCCGGTGTTCCTCGGCGTCGCCTTCTGGGAATACGCGCGCATCAAGAACGATCCGCGCCTGATGGATCTGGGCGAAGCAGTGCGCAACTTCGGCCTCGGCGCCGGCTACCAGATCACCGAGCTGCTGTTCGCCGGATTGATTGCCTTTCCGGTGTATGCCCTCGCGTTCCAGCACCGCCTGCTCGACATCGAGCTGAACTGGGCAACCGGCGCGCTGCTGTGGGTGCTGACGGACTTCTGCTTCTACTGGTTCCACCGCATCTCGCACCGCGTGCGCTGGTTCTGGTGCGCGCACGTGACGCATCACTCGTCGGAGCGCATGAACTTCTCGACGGCGATGCGCCAGAACGCGACCAACATCTTCAATGGCGGCTGGCTGTTCTACGTGCCGCTGGCGCTGATCGGCTTCAACCCGATGTGGATCGGCATCTGCTACGCGCTGTCGCTGGTCTACCAGTTCTTCATCCACACGACCCTGGTCGGCAAGCTGCACCCGGCGATCGAGTACGTGTTCAACACGCCCAACCACCACCGCGTGCACCACGCCAGCAATCCGGGCTACATCGACACCAACTACGGCGGCGTGTTCATCGTCTTCGACCGCTGGTTCGGCACCTTCGCCGCCGAGCGCGACGACCAGCCGATCGCCTACGGCATCACCCGGCCGGTGCAGACGACCAACCTGATCGTCGCCTGGACGCACGAGTACGTCGACATGGTGCGCGACATGCTCAAGCCCGGCGCGCTGTCCGAGCGACTCAAGCACCTGTGGATGCCGCCGGAGTGGGAGCGCAAGAGCAGCGGCACGGCGCCGGCGACAACCCGTTCGGTTGGCTGAAAGGCCGTCATTCCCGCGTATGCGGGAATCCAGTCAGCGTCGACCGCCCCTGGATGCCCGCCTTCGCGGGCATGACGTCAGGAAAGGAAGGTGACGGGCCGCATCACGCCGCCTGCGGCAGCATGCCGCGGATGAAGGACTCGCACTCCGGCTTGTCCATGTAGCGCGGCACCGCGTAGAACCAGTGCGCTTCGGACAGCGCCTTGTCGGCGATCTCGGGGATGTCCTGCACGCGCAGCTTCTCGACCTGCGTCGGGATGCCGAACTCGGCGTTGAGCGCACGGACCTTGGCGATGAAGGCATCGGCGAGCTGGGCCTCGCTCTCGTTGCCCTTCTTCAGGCCGCTGACTTCGGCGAGCTTCGCCAGTCGCGGAATGCAGTCCGGCTTCGAGAAGTCGAGCACGCGCGGCAGGATGATCGCGTTGGCGAGGCCGTGCGGCACGTGGTAGTAGGCGCCGAAGTTGTGCGCGATCGCGTGCACGTAGCCGACCCCCGCGGTCGTGAAGGCAACGCCGGCCTTGAACGAGGCCAGCGCCATGTTCTGGCGCGCCTCGATGTTCTTGCCGTCCGTCACCGCTGTCTGCAGGTTCTGCATGATCAGGCGCGTGGCGTCGAGGGCTTCCTTATCGGTCGCCGCTGTGCGGTTGCGCGAGATGTAGGCCTCGACCGCGTGCGTGAGCGCGTCCATGCCGGTGGCCGAGGTGATCGGCGCCGGCAGGCCGGTCATCAGTGCGCCGTCGAGCGCAGCGCCGATCGGCACCAGCTTGGGGTCCATGATCGCGAATTTGCGCGTCGTCGACGGATCCGAGACCACAGCCGCGATCGTCACTTCCGAGCCGGTGCCGGCGGTGGTCGGCACCGCGTACAGCGGCATCGGCTTGAAGATCACGCGCATCAGGCCAGCCATGTGCACGATCTTGTGCGGGTTCTTCGCGCGCGCCGCGATGACCTTGGCGGCGTCGATCGACGAACCGCCGCCGATCGCCAGGATCGCCGTACAGCGCTCCTTGCGCAGCATCGCCAAGCCGGTCTCGATCTGCTCGATGGTCGGGTTCGGCAGCACGCCGTCGTAGACGACGTAGTTCACGCCCAGCTGCTTGAGCTTGTCCTGCATCGGCTGCAGCAGGCCGATCTTGACCAGCATGCCGTCGGTGACGATCAGCAGGCTCTTCACACCCTGCTGTGCGATGTGCTCGCACAACTGCAGCGACGAGCCCGGCCCGCTGAACAGCTCCGGGATGCGGAACGTCAGCAGCTTGGTCGACCACTTGAGAATGAACTGGACCAGCTTGAAGAACAGAACCTTGATCGAAAACGGGATCATCGCAGCCCCCAATGTGTGAGCGGACGCGTCCCGCGCGCCCGGCTCCGGTCATCCCGGAGCGCGCGATTGTCCGCTGGCGCTACCCGTCGCCGTCAATAGCCGCGGCGCCAGCCCCGCTCAGACGACAGCCAGGTCCTGCGCGGCAAGGCTGAGCTTCGGCGTCCGCCGTGCTTGGCTCGGCAGCGAGTGGCGCAGGATGCGCCAGGTCACCTGGCCGCACTGCGCGGCCAGCGAGCCGGTGTTGTAGCGCTGCCCGTAACGCGCGCAGATCTCGCGCACCACCGGCGCCATCTCGGCATAGCGCCGCGCCGGCAGGTCCGGGTACAGGTGATGCTCGATCTGGTGGCTGAGATTGCCGGACATGATGTGGAACAGCGGGCCGCCGTCGAGATTCGACGAGCCGCGCAGCTGGCGCAGGTACCAGTGCCCGCGCGTCTCGTTGTCGACGACGCTCTTCGGGAACGTCTCCACGTTGGCGGTGAAGTGGCCGCAGAAGATGATCGTGTAGGTCCACAGATTGCGCAGGATGTTGGCTACGACGTTGCCCGCGAGCACCGGCAGGAAGAACGGCCCGGCGAGCAGCGGAAAGACCAGGTAGTCCTTGACGATCTGGCGGCGCATCTTGCGTCCGACCGGGCGGAACTTCTCGCGCAGCTGCGCGCCGGTCATCTTGCCGTTGAGCCAGCGGCCGAGGCGCAGCTCCTGGATCGCGACGCCCCACTCGAACAGCAGCGCGAACAGCACCGCGACCAGCGGCTGCGCCAGGTAGAACGGCCGCCACTTCTGCTCGGGAAAGATCCGCAGCAGGCCGTAGCCGATGTCGTCGTCCATGCCGCGGACATTGGTGTAGGTGTGGTGCTTGAAGTTGTGCGTCTTGCGCCAGTTGTCGGACGTGCCGGCGATGTCCCACTCGTAGGTCTTGCCGTTGAGATGGGGATCGCGCATCCAGTCGTACTGGCCGTGCATCACGTTGTGGCCCAGCTCCATGTTCTCGAGGATCTTGGACAGGCCCAGCAGCAGCGTGCCGAGGATCCAGGCCGGCGGGAACAGACCGAAGAACAGCAGCGCGCGGCCGGCGGCTTCGGTGTAGCGCACCGCCTTGACGATGCGACGGATGTAGCGCGCGTCCTTGTCGCCCAGATCGGCGACATGGCGTGCGCGCAGCGCATCGAGTTCGGCGCCGAAGCGCTCCAGCTCTTCGACGGACAGCGGGCGGTTGAGTGCGGCGGTCGTCATGGCTTCAGAGGTCGAGGGTCAGGTCGGTGCAGGCGCGGCTGACGCACAGGCGCAGCGCGCTGCTGGGTTCGGCGTCGAGATCGCCGCTGTTGAGGTCCTGCGTCGTGCCTTCGAACTTGCCGCAGGCGCAGGTGTTGCAGATGCCCATGCGGCAGCCGTAGGCCGGCTTGAGGCCCTGGGCCTCCAGCGCCGGCAACAGCGCCTGGCCGGCGGGGATTTCCAGCGTGCGGCCGCTGGCACGCAGCGCGACGCGCACCGTGCCGGCGACATCGCTGTGCAGAACCGGCGGCGTGAAGGCTTCGCCCTTGAATGCGAGCGCCTGGCCCGCAGTGAGCGTGCGCGCCGTGGCGACAAAACCGGCCGGGCCGCAGGCGTAGATCCGCGTCTGGTCCAGGTCCGGTGCGAATTCCTGCAGCAGCGCGGCATCGAGGCGCCCGGCGCGCTCATCCGGCAGGCGCTGTGTCTCGCGTGTCAGCACAACGTGCAGGTGAAAGCGCGGCGCGCGCGCCGCCAGGTCACGCAGCTCGCGAACAAAGCACAGCTCGGCGCGGCTGCGCGCCCAATAGACCAGGGTCAGATCCACCGGCATGCCGGCATCGGCCAAGGCGCGCGTCAGGCTCATCAGCGGCGTGATGCCGCTGCCCGCGGCCAGGAACAGCCAGCGGCCTGCGGGCTGCTCCGGCAAGCTCATGTCGCCGAAGGCCGGGCCCAGTTCCAGCACGTCGCCGACGCGGGTCTGGTGGCACAGGTGCGTGCTCATGCGCCCGTTCTCGATCCGCTTCACCGTGATCGACACGCGGCCGTCGCTGCGCTGCACGTCGGTGAGGCTGTAACTGCGGGTGACGCGCGCGCCGCCGATCTCGGCGCTGACGTTCACATGCTGCCCGGGCGCAAAGCCCGCGAAATGATGGTTCGGCTGCAGCACCAGGGTGACGGCATCGCGCGCCTCCACGCGGCGTTCGACGACGCGCGCCAGCGGGCGCTGCCACGACCACGTCGAATTCAGTTTGGAAGCCCAGAAATCAAAGACTTGTGGGGCAACGAGAGGGCTCAGCAGGCGCCTCAGGGGGCGTGCGGCAGCGGTGTTCGACACGGGCGGATCAGGCAATTGGGCGATGGGGACGGCGCTATTATAGCGTCGACTGCACATCTGTCTATACAACTGTATATTAATACCGCCGGTATGATGCGCGCAGTGCCGTCATCCGAGAACGCAAAGCCGTGAAGTCCAGCCGCAAGCGCACCGCCGTCACGCGCCGCGCACCCGCCGGGCGCAAGCCGGCGATTTCGCGCGAGGACATCATCGCCGCGGCGCTCAAACTGGTCGGGCCGCATCGCAGCGTGTCGACGCTGAGCCTGCGTGAAGTGGCGCGCGAGGCCGGCATCGCGCCGAACAGCTTCTACCGGCATTTTCACGACATCGACGAGCTGGCCATCGCGCTGATCGACCTCGCCGGCCGCTCGCTGCGCCAGATCATCGGCGCGGCGCGGCAACGTGCGACCATCGAGCGCAGCGTCGTGCGCAGCTCGGTCGAGACCTTCATGGAGCAGCTTGGCGCGGACGAGAACCTGCTGCACATCCTGCTGCGCGAGGGCACCGTCGGCTCCGACGCCTTCAAGCAGGCGGTCGAGCGCGAGCTGCAGTTCTTCGAGAACGAGCTGTGCGTCGACCTGATCCGCCTCGCCAAGGCCAACGACACCGGGCTCTACGAACCGGCGCTCACCGCCAAGGCGATCACGCGCCTGGTGTTCGCGATCGGCGCCACCGCGATGGACCTGCCGCGCGAGAAGCATGCCGAAGTCACCGAGCAGCTCGCGGTGATGGTGCGCATGATCGTCGTCGGCACGCAGACGATGGCGCAGAACAAGTCGATCCGGCCCTGAAGCGGGATCACACCGATAACGGGGTTTGGCCGCTACCCGCAACCTTGAATTCGGGCCGGGCGCTGCGTGCCCATGCGGCCTCCGACTGGAGGCCAAGCTGCACGAAGCGGCGCAGCGCGGTCTCGTCGTTCTCGCCCAGCGCGGTCAGCTCGAAACCGCCGAGCATCAGGCCGTGGTGATGGTGGCCGCGGCGCATGCGCGCGTAGACGCCGGTGAGGCGCGCGCCCGTCGGCACCAGGTCGATATCGGCCGCGATCTCGGTGTTCGCAGGCAGTTCGCCGCCGAGCTCGGCGAGAAAACCGGAATAGCCCAAGTCCCACAGCACGCCGTGGTAAACGTGCGGCAGGAGCGCCTTGCCGCGGACCTGGCGAAAGGTGAACGGCAGATGCACCGGCAGCCGCGGGCCGACACGCTGCTCGCGCCGAGGCACGGCCTTGCCGAGCGCGGGGATCGCCAGGACCTCGTGCACGGACACGGGCAAGGCCTGGCCCTTGACGAACGCGCCAAACGCCCGGCCCGTCTCCAGATACCCGGGACAGCGTTTCAGCGTCTCGTCGCTGATCAGTATCTGCCCGCGCATGCTGAGCGCCTCGATGCGCGAAGCCAGATTGACGGCATCGCCGATCACCGTGTACTCGGCGTAGATCGGTGAGCCCAGGAGTCCGGCCATGACCGGTCCGCTGTTGATGCCGATCCCCATGTACACGTCGGGCAGGCCGAGCGCGCGGTGGGCTCGATTCAGATCCCCCATCGCCACCTGCATGTCGACCGCGCAATGCAGCGCCCGCTGCACGTCGTCGTCGTGCGCGACCGGCGCGCCGAACAGCACCATGATGCCGTCGCCCATGAACTTGTCGATCGTGCCGCCGTGCGCGGCGACGATTTCGCTCATCCGCGCCAGGTGCCGATTCAGCACACCCAGCACTTGCGCCGCCGGTGTACGGGCGCTGATGAGCGTGAATCCGCGCAGGTCCGCGAGCAGCACCGTGACTTCGCGGCGCTCGAACTCGGCCGAGGCCGGCGCGCCGCCCGGGCCCGCCACCGCTTCCTTGAGGATCTGCTGCAGACGACCTTGTGCCGGGCCGCTCATCGGCCGACCCAAGTCTTCGGCAACCAGCGCCGTGATCTGCGCCAGGGTGCGCTGCCGCAGCGACTCGTTCATCGTGACCCGCCGCTGCCGGCCTGGGTAAAGGCCGGCGCGCGCGGCGCACCGCAGACCCGGGTGAAGACCGAAAACCTCATGGTCGAGCATGTCTGTCGGTCGGCCTGGCCCGCATTGACTTGAGTCACGCTGTTCGACTCAGCCGCGGTCGATGCGTGCCTCAAGCTGTTCAGGGAGAAGGACTTCGTCCTGCCAGCCTGAGGCCCGTCGCAGCCGGAAACAGCACGTTGTTCTCCAGGTGGATGTGCTCCATCACGTCGTCGATGAGCTTGCGCACGCCGGCGTACAGCGCGCGCCAGGTGTTGCAAGCGTCGTCCGGCGGCACGCATTGATGCGCCAGTTCCTCGACATGGCGCAGGCGTTCGCCGTGCTCGTCATGTTCCGCGCGCAGCACGGCGATCGGCTGAACCACCATCGGGGTGCCCTGGCGGATCATCGGGAACAGCACCAATTCCTCCTTCTGCATGTGAGCCTCCAGCTCGCGCAGCAGGACTCTCAGCGCCTCCGCAAGACCCGCCGGCACTTCGGCGCGCTCCCGGTGCACGGCCTCGACGCGGCCGGCGAGCCGGATCAGCTCCGGCAGCTCGCGGCGGTGCACCTGGTGATAGCGCTCGATGATGTGGTCGATGAGCGCACTCGCCGATTGCGGTGGCGTCGCCGCCACGGCGGGATGGAGCCCACGGAGCTGCTCGGCAATGGCATCGGCGGACAGGCCCTTGCGCGCGGCGGCCTCGCGCAGCGTGACGTTTCCACCGCAGCAGAAGTCCAGCTTGTGCGTGCGGAAGACGGCGGTGGAACCGGGCAGGCTGGCGGCAATGTCGCCCAGCGTGCGGCCGGTCAGGGCTTGGGCGGGTGTGGCTGTGGGGATCATGTTCGTTCTCGGCAATCTATGGATGGATAATTGATGCTATGTATATGCATGATATAAGGCGCGGGCCGATGGCGGAGTTCGCGTTACACTGTTCGTGTCAGGCCGTGCGCGCGGAAGCAGCGGACCGGCGGCGTTGCTTGACTCGTGCGTGCGGCGGCGCGGCGACGACCGCAATGCCGCCGAGCAGCTGGCGCATCCGTGCGCCGGTGTCGCGGGGCTCGACGAGATCGGCCAGGGTGTAGCGGTCCAGGGTGCCCAGGAAGGCCGCCAGCGCCTCGTGCAGCAGGCCCTTGAGCCGGCAGACCGGCGCGACGACGCAGGTGTTGCTCGCGCGGTCGAAACACTCGACGAAAGCGCTGTTGTCCTCGATCGCGCGGACGACCTCACCCAGAGAGATCGCGTTTGCAGGCCGCGCCAGGCGCAGGCCGCCGCTGCGGCCACGGATGCTCTCGACGAAGCCGGCTGCGGCCAGGTTCATCGCCACCTTCATCAGGTGGTTGCGCGAAATGCGATAACGCTGCGCCAGCTCGGCGATGGTCTGCTGGCGCTCCGGCTCCAGGGCCAGACCCATCAGCAGGCGCAGGCTGTAGTCGGTGTGGACGGTCAGACGCATGGCGCACTAAAAGAGGTAGGACGGATGCCTCTTATATCACGCGCCGACTCGTGTTCCAATTGATTCAGGTCAATGATGTATCGACTATGCATATATCAATCTGTTCTGCGTTCGTGACGGCCGGAGCTTCATCGTGGGCAATCAAAGTGCGGGACAGTTGTGGCGCTGGCTGGGACTCATCTTCGTCGCGTCGTTTGCGACCCTGTTGTGGGTCGGGCGTGAAATCTATCTGCAGAAGCCGCCGATTCCGGCGCGCGTCGTCTCCGCCGACGGCACCGAGATCTTCACCGGCGACCAGATCCGCCACGGCCAGGTCGTGTGGATGTCCGCGGGCGGCCAGGAACTGGGCTCGCTGTGGGGGCACGGCAGCTATGTCGCGCCGGATTGGTCGGCCGACTGGCTGCACCGCGAGGCACTCGTCTTGCGCGAGAACTGGGCCACACACGGCTACGACAAGACTTACGCGGCGCTGAATCCCGAACAGCAAGGCGGACTGGACGCGCGGCTCAAGGCCGAGATGCGGCGCAATGGCTACGACGCGGTCAGCGACACGCTGGTGCTGTCGGCCGATCGCGCCCAGGCGGCACGCATCGTCGCGCAGCATTACGAAGCGCTGTTCGGCACCGACCCGGCGCTGACTCCGCTGCGCACCGACTACGCGATGAGCGATGGCGTGGTCGTCGACGCGGCGGACCGCCGCGCGCTGGCCGGGTTCGTGTTCTGGACCGCCTGGGCGGCGACGACCGATCGCCCCGGCAGCGACATCAGCTACACAAGCAACTGGCCGCATGAGCCGCTGGTGGGCAACACGCCGACCGTCGGCACCGGCATCTGGTCGATCGTGAGCGTGATCCTGCTGATCGCCGGCATCGCGGGGATGGTGTGGTATCACGGCAAGACCCGGAACGAAGCGGACGTCGCGACGCCGCCGAACGATCCGCTGATCGGTGCGCGCGCGACGCCTTCGATGAAGGCGACGACCAAGTACTTCCTCACCGTCATCGGCCTGTTCCTCGCGCAAATCGGCCTGGGCGCGATCACCGCGCACTACGCCGTCGAGGGGCGCGCGTTCTTCGGCATTCCGCTCGCCGAGATCCTGCCGTATACGGTCACACGCACCTGGCACACGCAGCTGGGCATCTACTGGATCGCCACCGCCTGGCTCGGCACCGGTCTCTACATTGCGCCGCTGCTGTCGGGCCACGAACCGAAGTTCCAGAAGCTCGGCGTCAACCTGCTGTGGATCGCGCTGGTGCTGGTCGTCGTCGGGTCCTCGTTCACCGGCTGGCTCACAGCGATGCACCACATCGGCGTGGACCAGACCTTCTGGTTCGGCAGCCAGAACCTCGAGTTCACCGCGCTCGGCCGCTTCTGGCAGATCCTGCTGTTCGTCGGCCTGCTGTTCTGGCTGCTGTTGATGGGACGCGCGCTGTGGCCGGCGCTGAAGACGCCGTCGGAGAGCCGCGGGCTGATCGCGATGGTCTTTATCTCGGCGACTTGCATCGGCCTGTTTTACGCGGCCTCGCTCGCCTGGGGCCAGCACACGCACTACTCGATCATCGAGTACTGGCGCTGGTGGCTGGTGCACCTGTGGGTCGAGGGCTATTTCGAGGTGTTCGCCACTGCCGTCGTCGCGCTGATCTTCACGCGTCTCCAGCTCGTGCACGCAACGAGCGCCAATCGCGCCGTCGTGTTCTCGACGATCGTGTTCCTGTTCGGCGGCATCCTCGGCACCCTGCACCACCTGTACTTCACCGGCACGCCGACGGCCGTCATCGCGCTCGGCGGCGTGTTCTCGGCGCTGGAAGTGGTGCCGCTGTCGCTGGTCGGCTTTGAGGCCTACCAGAACTATCGCATGGCCGATCGGCAGCCCTGGCTGGCGACCTATCGCTGGACGATCATGTGCTTCGTCGCGGTGGCGTTCTGGAATCTCGTCGGCGCGGGCCTGCTCGGCTTCGCGATCAATCCACCGATCTCGCTCTACTACGTGCAAGGCCTCAATCTCACGCCGACGCACGGTCACGCGGCGCTGTTCGGGGTCTACGGCATGCTCGGCATCGGCCTGATGCTGTTCTGCCTGCGCGGCCTGACGCGCGCGGCCGCATGGTCCGAACCGCTGCTGAAGACGACGTTCTGGTCGCTCAACATTGGCCTGGGCATGATGGTGTTCCTGTCGCTGCTGCCGGCCGGCATCTACCAGGCCTACCAGAGCATTGCGCACGGCTACTGGTTCGCACGCTCGCCGGACGTCGTGCACTCCGCGGTGATGGAAGGCCTGGTGTGGCTGCGCGTCCCCGGCGACATCGTCTTCTCGATCGGCGGCCTGGCACTGGCGCTGTTCGCGCTGCGCCTGTTCACCGCCGGCCGCAGAAAACCGCTGCCGATCGGCGCGGCGGCAGCGCAGCAGCGCTGAGAGTGGCAGCCTGTCGGGCCACTGGTCCCGAGTGGATCTGCGGATTCAGGGCGAGGTGACGGACAGCAGGCGCTCGCGAAACTCGGCCGGCAGTTCGGGCGCGCGCGCCCAGCGCTGTCTTTCGCCGTCGCTCGAGATCACCATCGCGTCCGGCGTGATCTCGGCAATCGCGACCTTCGACGTCGCTTGCGTCTCGGCATCGGGCGTCGCTGATTTCTTCAGCGACAAGGTCAGGACATCGCGATCGAGCGTCCACGTGCAGGTGCGCGCCGTCCACTTGGTGAATCCGAGCAGCTTGATCCTCACCACCTGCTGGCAGCTGCTGTCCGGGACAATGACGAAGTAGATGGTCGCATCGGCCGTGAGCTTGCTGATGTCGGTGCGCCAGATGCCGGCGATGGCTTCGTGAAAATCGGACGCGCCCGCCCGGGCAGGACCCGACAGCGCCGCCACGAATCCGAGCAGGATCCGCAGGCGGCCCGGACGGTGGGCGCGCCGCTCACGACCCAGGATCAGCATGTCAGAACTCCAGGCCCAGGCGGATCGTGAAGGTCCGCGGCGGGTTCAGCTGGAAGTTGCTGACCGGCTGCTGCGTGACAGTCAGGCGCGTCGAGCCGCCTTGCGCAGCCGTGACATCGAGAATGTTCGCCACGCTGAAGGCCAGCTGCGGCCGCACCGACCAGGCATCGCTGGTCAGGGTGAATCCGCCGTTGAGGGTTCCGAAGTCGTTGATGGACTCGCTGTGGACGATATCGCCATAGCCCTTGCCGACATAGGTGTAACCCAGGTTGGCCGCGACGTTCGCCAGCCCGAGCGGCGCGAAGAACAGCATCGATGCCGAGTACTGGGACTTGGCGGCGCCGGGCATCTCCGCTCCCGGTTCGACCAGCGTGCCGTCGGACGCCGTGAAGGGCTCGGTGATGTGGGCGTCGGTGAGCCCACCATCGAGCGCCAGCATCAGTCCGGGCAGCGGCGTGATCCAGCGCAGGCTGGCTTCGAAGCCCTTGCTCACCGCGGCGGACACGTTGTCGGTGTAATTGAGCGGAACGCCGGTCGTGGTCTGCTGGATCTGCGGGTTCTTGTAGTCGATGTAGAACGCGGTGATGTCGAAGCGCAGCGTCCTTTCCAGCCAGTTCGTGCGCAGACCCAGTTCGTAGTTCCACAGCGAGTCCGACTTGTACACCGGCGGCACGTCGTTGGTGGGCGTGGACGGCACGCTCTGCAGGCCGCCGAACCGGAAGCCGCGGCTGGCCTGCGTGTACAGCGAGATGTCGTCGCCGAAGTGGTAGGTCGCGGCGATCCTGGGACTGACGCCGTTTTCCTGGATGCGATTGTTGTCGTAGTTGACGTCCATGCCGTTGTTGACGGCCCGCGCCAGCACGCCGTACCCGCGGAAGCCGCCCTTGACCTCGGTCGAGTAGAGGCGCGCGCCCGCGGACAGTTCCAGGTCTTCCCAGAACGTGTCGCTCAGATCGAAGAACAGCGCACGCTCCTGGGCCTTGGGCGTCGTCACCGCGTAGAGCAGCGAGCTGTCGTTGTACAGGCTCGAGCTGTCGACACCCAGCCCCGCCAGCAGCCGGCTCAGGAGGCTGTCGTTGCCGAGTGCCTGCTGATGCGCGGTGGTGTCGTCGAGGATGTCGAAATAGACCGAATAGTCGTAGTAGTAGGCGCCCGCCAGCCACTGGAACGTGCCAGGCCCTGTCGACTGGATGCGAAGCTCCTGGGCGAACGCCTCGGAGTCGTCGTGAACGATCTGGAACGCCGTCAGCGCCTCCGGAGTTCCCGCGGGCGGATCGCCGTAGACCATCGACGTGATGTCCGTGACGAACGTGAGATTCTTGGTGGAACGTGACGACAGGGACACCAGGCGGACCGTGTCGAAGTCGTAGCCGATCTCGAGGCTGTCGAGGTCGAAGCCATGCGACGCGGGCTGCGGCAGGATGATGCGGCTGTTTTCGCGCGCATCGCGCGTAGTCGCGGAAATCAGCGTGTTGGCCGCCTCGAAGTCCTGGTCAAGATGCGTCAGCTTGAACTTCAATGCATCGGTCGCCTGCCACGACAGCATCGCGCGGACCTGGTCGCCGTCGCCGCCATCGACGTCGTCCTGTCGGGGATCGCGCGTGAGATCGTAGACGCCCGGGTACTCGCGCTTGACGTAGCCGAGGCGGACCGCGAGCCGGTCCTCGTATACCGGAACGTTCACGGCGACGCCGCTGGTGAGCGCGTAGCTGCCATCGTGCGGGCTCACGTACTGCGTGAAGCCGCGCAGCTGCCACTCGTACATCGATGGCTCCTGCAGCACGTAGCGCACTGCGCCCGACAGCGCCGAACCGCCGAACAGCGTGCCTTGCGGCCCCTTGAGAATCTCCACGCTCTCCAGGTCAAACGCGCTCAGATCCGGCGTGATGTTGGAGATATAGGGATCGGAGAATGCGACGTCGCCGATCAGGATGCCCGAGGCCGAGGGGATGGTCGAAAGCGGCTCGGCATCCGTGCTGATGCCGCGGATGGCGATGCGCATGACGCCCGGTCCGCTGACCGTCGCGGTCACGCCCGGCGACTCCTGGATGAAGGCGCCCAGATCCAACTTCCCCTGCTCTTCGAGCTTGTCGCCGTCGAACGCCGAGATCGACGCCGGAATGTCACGCAACGACTTCGCGCGCTTGGTCGCCGTCACGACGATTTCCTCGAGCTGCGCGCTCTCGGGCGGCGGCGGTGGTTGCTCGGCAAGCTCCGGCGAGAGCTGGCTCACCGGAATGGTCTCCAGCGCCGGCACGGCGTCCATGTCCGGCGGCGGCTCCGAGGTCGCCGGATTCCCACCGTCCCATTCGGGCGATCCGGGCTCGCCCGCAGAAGCATCGCCCTCGGCGGGTTCCGCCTCCCCCTGCATGACATCGCTATCTGTCGACGCGAACTCTTCGGCGCACGCGATCTGGGATACACACATCAAAAACGACAAAGCGGCCACGCGGGCGCTGTGCTTGAACATTCTCTCTGTCCTCCGGCAGGGTCTGATTGCCCTTCGACGAAATGGGATTTGGCGGCGCTAGAACACCGAGTGAGGGGGATGCCGCAAGGTCCAGCGCGCAACGGCTTCCAGCTGCGCGGACACTCGGAAAATCGTGGCCTCGTCACCCATCGGGGCAACGATCTGTGTGCCGACCGGCAACCCGTTGCTGCCGTGAACGACCGGCACCGACGCCGCCGGATGCCCGGTGACGTTGAGCAGGGGTGTGAATGCGGCGTACTCGCGCAGCACGCGAGCGGCGTAGGCCGTCAAGTCTTCGGCGTTGCGATTCGGATCGAACTCACGGATCCGCGGCGCCTGTTGCACCCCGGCCGGCGTGATCCACAGCGCGTAGGTTTCGAAGAAGCGATCGACGGCCTGCCGCGTGCCGTGAAACATTGCCTCGGCCTGCAGCAGCTCATCGACGGTCACGGCCCGGGCGCGCTCGAGGAACTTGCGCGTCATCGCGTCCAGTGTCGCGGGGCCGGGCTCGCGTCCGGACAGTGTGCCGATCGTGGCTACGACGCGCGGAAGCGCGTGCGTCCACGCCAGCAGGAAATGATCGAAGAAGCGCTGCCAGTCGATCGCGGGCGAGGCGTCCTCGACGTGGTGACCGAGCGACTCCAGCAGCTCCGCGACCCGGTCCATCGCTGCCGCGCACTCGGGCGCGAGCGGCGCATCCAGCGGCGAGCTGCGGCACAGGCCGATGCGCAGGCGGCCGGGCTCGCGGCCAACCTCGTCCAGGAAGGAACGCTCGTGGCGCGGCACCCAGAATCGGGCGCCGGCCTGCGGACCTTGCAGCAGGTCGAGGAAGGCCGCGGAGTCGCGCACGGTCCGCGTCGAGACATGCGTGTGCGTCAATCCGAACAGGCCCGGATACGAGGTCGGCGTACGGCCTCGCGTGGGCTTGAGCCCGAAGATGCCGCTGCAGTGGGCCGGACCGCGGATGGAGCCGCCGCCATCGCTACTCTGCGCGACCGGCACGACGCCGGCGGCGACGGCGGCCGACGCGCCGCCGCTCGATCCGCCGGGCGAGTGATCGAGATGCCAGGGATTGCGGGTCGCGCCGTGGAGCGCTGATTCCGTGATCGGGTACAAGCCGAATTCCGGCGCCGTGGTTGCACCGATCACGGCGACACCGGCGCGGCGCAGACGACTGACCGCTTCGCCGTCCTGCGGCGCGACGAGCCCTGCGCCCAGGCGCGTGCCCATGGTCGCCGGAAAGCCCCGGCACTCGTTGCCTTCCTTCACCAGAAACGGCAGTCCGGAAAACGGCGCCCCGGCGAGCCAGGCGGGCTCGGGGTCGAGCGCGCCGGAGAGAAAGTTCAGGCGCGGATTCAGCTGCGTGGCGGCGTCCAGCGCACAGCGCTGAACGTCGCGCACGCTCACCTCGCCCCGGCGCAGCAGTTCCATCAGGCCGATGGCGTCATGACGTGCGTACTCGTCGTGCCTCATCGTGCCCCCGCCCCGGGG
Source organism: Sinimarinibacterium sp. (assembly GCA_041659605.1). GTDB lineage: Bacteria > Pseudomonadota > Gammaproteobacteria > Nevskiales > Nevskiaceae > Solimonas. The sequence continues at coordinate 101,984 of JBAZXW010000013.1, forward strand.
GTGGGCGCCTGGATCAGCCGGAACAGACGCTCGGGCGTTTCCAGGATGAACAGGTGAGCGGCATTGGCAATCAGGTCAAGGCGTGCGCCAGGAATCTGCGCGGCGACGTACCGCGCGACTCCGGGCGGGACATTGCTGTCGTAGAGCCCGTGAAGGAGGTCAACCGGCACGTCGATCTCGCCCAGATCGAAACCCAGAGTGCCCTCGTGCAGGCGCATCTCATGCACGATCGCGGCGAAGCCCTGGCGCAGCATGTCGCGCGTGGATTCGCCCAGGAACGCATCGCGCACCGCGGGGATCTGCATCACGCGCCGATCGGCCGGCGGCATGCTCCGGGCGATGCGCGTGACCGCCGCCGCGTCGAGCCGGCGCGGGAACGCCAGACGCATCAAGGCCTCTGCGAGGCGAGGCTGGTGCCGGCAGAGCCAGCCGAGCAGCCGGTTCTGCACGGACAGGCCGGCACGCGATTCGCGTGGGACCGGCACCGCGGCGCACACCAGCACGAGCTGGCTGACGCGCCCGCGCAGCGCATGTGCACAGGCCAGCGCAAAGCCGCCGCCGCCGGAGATCGCTGCCATCGCAGCACGCGGCAGCGCGAGGTGTTCGAGCAGCTGCCGGATGTCGTCGGCATAGCCCAGGTACGTCAGGTGCGGAACCGGATCGGAGCGCCCCATTCCGGGACGGTCCGTTGCGATCACTCGCACGCCCGAGTCGCGCGCGGCCTGATCGAAGATCTGCGCCTGCAGGCGGCCGCCCGGCGTGCCGTGCAACATCAGCAGCGGTTTACCCGAGCGCAAGCCGTACTCCGCGTACGCCATCTTGCGGCCGTCGGTCAGGCGGAGCTCGAGCAGAGACGTGTTCACCGGCCGGCTCCGCGCAAGCTTCGAATCACTTCAGCCCCGGCAGGAGCCGGTTGATCAGGTGATCCAGGACGGCGACGAACGAAGCGAACTGCGCCGCCTCGCTCTGCGGCTGCTCGAGCGGCTTGCGGATCAGGTCCGAATCCTTCTCGGGCAACGCGAGGATCGCCTGGCGCTCGATCTCGAAGTACTTCAGGTCCTGCGGTCGAGGCGAGGCGTTGTGCGTGCTGCGCGCGCGCTCGGCGCTGGTGGCCATCAGCGCCACAAGGACGTTGTAGGCGACGGCACTCTCAACGACGCTGCCGCCCTTGGCAGTGAGCGCGCGCAAGACCTGATTGGTGATCTTCATGTGCGAACGCCAGGTCGGCGAGCCGACCGGCGCATGCACCATGTGCGGGTGCTGCAGCTGGAGATCGCGGATCGCCAGCAGGTGCTCGATCAGCTGCTGGCGCAGCGGTTCCGGCCGGTCGACGCTGGGGATCGGCACGCGCGAAGTCAGCGACGCGAGGGCCTCGTTCTCGATGTCCTCGATATGACCGACGTAGTTGTACAGCGTCGCGTGGTTGACGCCGAGCCGCTGCGCGAGCGCGCGCATGGTCAGTGCACCGAAACCTTCGTACTCGAGCACCTCGATCGCCGCGCGGACGATGCGGTCGCGGGTGAGCTTGCGCGGGCGGCCAGGCTTCTTCGCATCGAGTGTGGGCATGGGCGAGCGGATTCGTGAACAGGAGTCGGTGCAATATTTATACACATGGTTATAATTAATATCAACCATCTGGTTATAAACATTTCCATCGATGACGACCGTCAACACCTCATGCGGAAGGGTCCGCGGCGATTTCGATGGCAGGATCTTCGCCTTCCGCGGCATTCCGTACGCCGAGCCCCTGAGCGGCACCGCGAAATGGCTGCCGCCGGCACCGCGCCGGCCGTGGATCGGCGTGCGCGATGCGCGCCGCTACGGCGACGCCTGCCTGCAGTTCCGGCGGCATCGGGTGCCGCTGCCGTTTCCTGGCGCGCGGCGTCGCTACCTCGAAGCGATCAACGGCCAGCACGATTCGGCGGAAGGCGACGACTGCCTGCTGCTCAACGTCTGGTCACCGACACTCGATCGCAACGCACGACTGCCGGTCATGGTCTGGATTCACGGCGGCTCGTTCGCGAGCGGTGTCGCCAACCAGTTCTACGACTGCACGCCGTTTGCCCAACAGGGCATCGTTGCAGTCGCGCTCCAGTACCGGCTGGGGCCCCTGGGCTTTCTGCACGGCGCCGGCCTGTTCGACGGGCCCCTGTGCGCCGACAACCGCGCATTCCTGGACCAGCTGGCCGCGCTGCGCTGGATCCAGGAAAACATCGCGAACTTCGGCGGCGATCCGGGCCAGGTCACGGTGTTCGGCGAATCGGCCGGCGCGGTCGCGACCTACCATCTGGCCGCCAGCCCGCTCGGCCGAGGGCTGTTCCGGCGCGCCATCGCGATGGGCGGCATGCCCGGACCGAGTGCACCGGCACACGAGCACCATCAACTGAGTCGCGATGCCCTTCGCGATGTCGGCGTCGCGGCGGGCGACCACCAGGCGCTCGTATCGCTCGAACGGCCGGCCCTCGTGAGACTGCAGGCCGCGCTGCTCGGGCGCATCCTCCGCGCCGCCCCGGATCAGTACGGTTCGATCAGCCGCCGGAAAATCGTGCACCTGGGCGCCGCGACGGAAACCGACTTCCTGCCGCAGCCACCCCTGGCGAGCTACCGCGCCGGGACACCCAATGACGTCGACCTGATGCTCGGCACCTGCCGCAACGACGGCGCACTGTTCTCACTGTCGTCGCCACTCGGCAGATACCTCTCGGCGCGGATCTTCGCCGGTCACATCGACGGCCTGATCCCGCGCGGCGATCGCGCGGCATTGCTGGCGCACTATCGGGCGCACATGCCCGGCGCTGGCCGCGGCGCCGTCTATGAGCAGATCAACAACGACGCCTGCTTCCGCATGCCAACCCTCCAGGCCGCCGAAGCCCACGCATCGGCGCATCCGGGAAAGACTTGGCTGTACCAGCTGGATTGCGAGTCGGCGATACCGGGCCTGGGCGCGGTTCACGGCATCGACGTGGCCCTGCTGTTCCGCTGCGCGCCGGGAACCCTCCTGCTGCGCGACGACGAGGAAACGCTGCAGCTCTCGAAGCGGATGCGGGAAACGTTCACGACGTTCGCACGCACCGGGCGCCCGGCAGCGGCAGGACTGCCGGCGTGGGCACCATTCGACGAGATACGCCGGGCGACGATGGTGCTCGATCGGAGCCCGCGCCTCGTGCCGGATCTCGGCGGCGAGCTGCGCCGCTACTGGACCTGATCAATTTCCGGGATGGCCAGATCGGTGAAGGCGGCGCGCGCGCTTGGGTTCGCGCTCACGCACAGCGGCCGGGTCTCAGTCAGACCTCGCCCTTACTGCGTCGTCGTCCCCGGATGGATCGATTCGAGCGCACTCGCGTGCACGTAACCCGGCTGGCCGCGAACCAGGAACCAGTCGGCGACGTCGGTGCGCACGAGTTCGAGGACCGAGGCGGGCGCGAGCTTGGCGAGCACCGGCGCCTTGAGCGAGGGCGATGCGCGCAGGTTGACGCGGCTGCCGATGGTCACCGCCGGAAAGGATTCCGCCGCGCCGCGCCTGGCCCCGGAACCAAGCCGGCGCGCCGCTGCGATCACTTGCTCGCGCTCCTTGTTGAGCGCAAAGCGGCCGCCTTCGTTCAGGCGCCGGTTGAGCGCCGCCACTTCGTAGTTCGCCACGGCGACAACCTCATCGGTCAGGGTTGCGCACGGGGCTTTCTGGATCAGCGAACGCCCGCCGACCTCGGCATCTCCGGTCGCGCCGCCGCGCGTCCAGCGCAGATCGAGCCGCAGCTGGTACAGGCAGGACTCCACATCGAGGCGGCCGGCGAGGACGTTCAGGGTCGGAACGACCGCGCGCTTGCCGCTACGGCTGTGGATCGGTTCGAGCGGGCTGGAATACTCGCGGGTCGTCAGCTGCGCGCCTTCGGCGATGGTTTTCAGGAATGCGCTCAGCTCGTCGGTCGCCGCCGCCCCGGTGGCCAGGGCGCAGAACGACATCGGCGCCAGCAGCACACCCACCAGCATCCTTCTGGTAAGAGCTCGAAACATGGTCCCCCCGGACCCGGACCCTCCCCATGAGGACGGCTGCTTTGCGCAGCTCGGATCTGATCATAGGCCGGAATCCGGGCTCGATCTACCGAGCCCGGGGGTAAATCCAGCCCCCTCGTAACCCTCCCCCGTATACAGGGGAAGGGACAGCTCGAGCGGGGGCGAAGGGGTCAGTCCGCCGCGGTGATCGCCGACAGCGGCACGGCCGGCACGACGATGCTCGACGCGCGCTGGGCGTCGCTGTAGACGGTCAGCGCGCCGACGGCCTGGTCGACCAGGTCGGTCAGTGGCGGCAGGCCGTGCGGGAAGTCGCTGGCGCCGACGCTGACGCGCAGGCTGTGACCTTCCTTGATCACGAAGCTCGACGGGAACACCTCGATCGGCAGCAGCACCGGCGTGTCCATGCCGACCTCCTCCCGCGAGTCCTCGGTGAACGGATGCCAGGGCTGGATCATCTGGCCATCGAGGTAGCGCGAGCGCGCCGGGTCGACCTGGCGCAGCGAGGCGGTGAGGATGCCGTTGGTGATTTCGCGCGAGCCGCCCTCCGGCGACACGTCGGTGATGCGCACCAGCAGCGACGCGTCGAGCATCGTCGTCGAGATCCACATGTCGGCCTGGATCGGACCGTTGACGATGTAGTCCTGCGCCATCGGCGCGGTCGTGAACGTCACTTCCAGCAGCGGATTTTCGTTGGTGCTGTTGTCGGTGAAGCAGGGCAGCGGCAAGGTGCCGAGAATGCCGGCGGTCCACTGCGAGGTGCTGGTCGAGCAGAGGCCGTTGAGCGGCTGCTGCAGCACGGTGTTGCTGCCCTCGTCCGCCGCCGGCAGTTCGGTCGTCAACGACTGATCGCCCCGCAGGTACCAGCGCTGCGCGGCCGCCTGTGGATGCGGCCAGGTCGTCGTCGTGACGTAGCGCTCCTCGCCGTACAGATACTGGGTGACGTTGGGCACGCTCGCCGCGGCGGCGTCCATGCCCTTGAGATACTGGTCGAACCACATCAGCGCGATGTGATCGAGATCCGGCACGTCGTCGCGCGGCAGGCCTTCGCCGCTGGAGCCGCCGAGATGCTGCCACGGACCGATCAGCAGCTTGGCCGTCGTGTTGCGCGAGATCGCCTCATACAGCAGCGGTTCGCCGCGCTGGAAGATGTCGTTGAGGCCGCCGACGATGAAGGTCGGGATGCGGACGCGGTCGGCAACCTCGATCGGCGAGCGCGTCCGCCAGAACGGGCCGTCGTAGTTGTACTCGCCGGTGCCGATCACCGACTGCGCAATCACCGGCACCTGAAAGTTGGTCAGCGCGTTGATGATGTGATCGGCAATGATCTCGGGCGCCGCCGGATCCGGCTCGGCCGGGATCGCGCCCAGCGCGGTGACGAGGCCCATCCACAGCGGGATGAAGCCGACGTTGGTCTGGCCGCCGGTGAAGACGATGTCGCGGTAGCCGTCGGCCATCGGCACGATCGCGAACACCGCCTTGTGCGCCGGGTGCTGGTGGGCCGCGGTGAAGATCTGGGTGATGCCCATGAACGACGCGCCCCAGGTGCCGACGGTGCCGTTGCTCCACGGCTGCGTCGCGACCCAGTCCATCACCTGCGCGTAGTCGGCCTGCTCGCGTTCGCTGAAGGCTTCCCAGTCGCCTTCGGACAGTCCGGTGCCGCGCACGTCGACGCTGACGTGGACATAGCCATGGCGCACGAGGAACTCGTTGTACGCGGGGATCGCCGGAATGCTCTTGTTGTAGCCGGTCTGCGTCAGGATCACCGGCAACGGCGTCGCCACCGCGTTGCCGTCGGCATCGGCCGGCAGCGTCACCGTCGCCGACAGCTGCACGCCGTCGTCCATCGCGATCTTCGCGCCGGTCTGCTGCACGACGCCCGGATAGTCCTCGGCGCGCTCGTAGGTGAACCACTTCGCAGCGCCGGTAGCGCCGCCCGTGTCGGCCGAGGATCCGCCGCCGCCGCAGGCGGTCAGCACCAGCATCACGCCCACGCAGCAGGCGCGCAGTCCCATCGTTCTCATCGCTCACTCCATCGCACGAGCGCGCATCCTGCCACGCCGCAACGACGCCGCGATTGGCCGCAGCGCCGGAACCGGCGCTGCTACCCACTTCGCCACCTGTAGGAGCGGCCCATGGCCGCGATTCTTTTTCGTGCGGCGTGCACACCGCATCGCGGCCATGGGCCGCTTGTATGTTTATCCCGTCAGGCGAAAGCCTGTCGGGGTGGAGGGACTAAGGCCGCATCTGGCGAAAGCACAGACTGTAGGAGAGATCGTCCCGCCCCT
>JBAZXW010000014.1:0-106376 GCA_041659605.1 Sinimarinibacterium sp.
CGCTGGCTCTGGACGTACAACAACGAACGCCCGAACATGGCGCTCGGCGGCATCACGCCCATTCAGAAACTGGCCATGGCCGCATAGCTCCACTTTTAGCCGCAGCTAAAAATGGGGGGATTACCCCCACTGTCGTTAAACTCTTTGATCTCCTCGTAAGTGAGTGACTTCTCCGGCGCCTTGCCCTCCGCCTTCATGCGCTGCATCTGTGCTTCCCAGCGCTCCTTCGTGGCCAGCGAAATACGCATCGACATCTTCAAGACACGCTCTTGAAAGTCGCGCATGTTTTCCCGCATCTGCGGCGACCGGACGGCAAGTAGTGCCATTAGATTAAGGATCGCGAGACGGTCGTCGCCATCGAACTTCTTGTTTGCCTCAACACTCAGAATGGCTGCGCGCGCTTGGGTTTCGAACTTCCCTATGTCTTTCTCTAGTAGGTCCGGCGGAACACCATCGAAGTCAACCCGCAGAAAGTCACGCTCCGCGCAGATGTTCTTCGTATTCGTCTGGATGTACTTCCGCGCATTCAAGTCCGCGGCGTACACGTACCAGTTCTTTTTGCGCTTCCATCCAAATCCGCGCATGTACGCCTGCGGGATGTAATGGTGAATTCGTGGTGCGGTCAGCATGTCGAACATTCTCCCGTGCCGCTAATGGCATCACACCGGTCTCACCTTGCGGACCATGCACCGCCACGAGCAGCTCGCCGACGTACCCGTGCAGCCACTGCCGCGCGCCTCTGGACACATACAACACGGTAGCCGGCTTGATATTTGAAGCGGCATGTAAACCGGCATATCAGGCCTCATGAAGTGGAATATACTTCAGCTCTGTCAAATAGATAAACAAGATTATTAACCGGCATATGTTGCCTGCGACACGCCTCTCGTTCTATGCCCTCGAAAGCCCCGCGATCCGGGAACGGGAGACTTCGGTCGCGCGCCTGAGCGGTGAACTGAGCGGGCGCCTGCCGCCCGCCACGCGCGTTGCGCTCGCGCAGTGCCTGGAAGGCATCAACAGCTACTACTCCAATCTGATCGAGGGGCAGAGCACCCGGCCGATCGAAGCCGAGCGTGCGCTCAAGCGCACTTTGGCCGAACGGCCTGCGGGTCGCGCCGGCGATCTGGCCGTCCTCGCGGTCGCGCATATCCAGACCGAACGGTGGATGCGCCGGCAGCTGAAGGACGAGCCCGGCGTGGACGTGGCCGGCATTGACTTCATCCGCGAACTGCACCGTCAGTTTGTATCGCAGTTGCCGGAATCCCTGCGCGTCGTCACCGGCCGCAGTGGTGAAACCGCCATCAACGAGCCCGGTGAACTGCGTCAGCGGTACGTGGATGTCGGCGCGCATGTGCCGCCGGCGCACGAAGACGTGCCAGGCCTGCTCTCTGCGTTTTCCGACGCCTGGCGGCGATTGCCGAAGACGCCGGCGCATATTCTGCTGGCGCACCACCGCTTTGCGTGGATTCATCCCTTCCTGGACGGCAACGGCCGCATTGCACGCCTGCTCACCACCGCCATGCTCGCGCGGACAGGCCTGGACGCCGACGGCTTGTGGTCGCTGTCACGCGGACTGGCCAAGCGCAAGGGCCGCTATTACGAGCATCTGGCGCTCGCCGATGCAGAACGCCAGGGTGACTACGATGGCCGGGGCGCGTTGTCGCAGAAGGCCGCCGTCAGCTTCGTCGATTTCATGCTCGACACCTGCGAAGACCAGATCCGCTTCATGACCGAGCGTCTGCAGATCGCGCACGTCAAGGACCGCGTCGCGCGCTTCTGTGCCGAACGCAAGCTGGTGATGGGCCGCGACGAACGCGCCGCGCCCCTGCTGATCGAGGCCATGTTCATGGGGCGGCTGGAGCGCGGCGCTGTCCCCCGGCTACTTGGGCTGGGCGAACGCGCGGCGCGCGTCGTCGTCGCGGAGTGCGTCGAGGACGGGCTGCTCGCCGCCACCAGCACCCGCGCCGATCTCACGCCGGTTTTTCCGGTCTACGCCGCCGCCTACCTGTTTCCGCATATGTTCGAGATCGACGATCCGCAGGCGGCGATGCGGGAGACGCTCGGCGGGCCGTAGATTCGTGCACGCTTGATGGCGCGCTTGTGTGTTGAGTCGCCGCTGGCCCGGTTCAGGCCATCACTCCGTTGCCCGGTTTGTCGCCGAAGCACGCGGTAACGGCGAGCCTCACGTTCTGGAGATCGTTTCCCAGAATGGCTCTCGCTCCTTCGCCGTCTGCGCCCCATTGCTGCCAGCCGCGGGCGGAGAACCAGTATTCGAACATCGTCCGCGCGTCATGCAGCTTTTCGGCAAGGAAGTGATCGCAGTCTTCGGCGTTGCGGAATTCCCAGCAGATCTCGCCGACACGCCGTAACCCTTCCGGATTCGCGCCCGGTCCCGCGTCGATCAGCTTGGCAAGTTCATCGATGAGTGTCTCGGCCCCGCGCAGGTCCATAACCCCTCCATGGGTGCATGCGCAAGTTTTTACCGTATCGCAATCGGGCTTCCCGATCCATTAGCCGGTTGGCCAGGGTTGACATCCCGGTTTGACCACCCTGGGGCGGAACCTCCCGGGTGATTTCCGCAGGCGGATACCGATTGGCGCTCACGCGCATGCGTTGATTGGCCGAGTGCCAAGCATGGGCTGGGTGCCCGGTAACGTGTTCCTTCATCACGTAGCCGGAATCCGCCGATGAAGCAGACTCAGCGTGCCATCGACCTCGCCAAGGCCTGCGGCGCCGTTCCGATGTTCAAGGACGTGATCGCCGCCTTCACTGCGGACCAGTTGCAGCAGTTTTACTTGGCCGCTGCGGCTGACGGCAAACACGTCGTCGTCGACAGCAATGCACGACGCTCGGTGGACCCGCGGTAAGCGTCCGGTCGTTGCCGCCTTGACTCACGCGTCGCGGTCGTAAACCTCGTTGATGTAGATCTGGTGCTCGTATATAGGTGTCCGCCCTCGAAGTAGGTGGACACCATCCTTGGCGCTCAGATCACAGAGCGGAAGGCGGTGTTCGCCGGACACTTACCCGCGGTCATGTAGTCCGGCACCAGGTCGCCGCCGATTTCGTCGCGTTCATTCACCACGACCCACAAGGCACCGGTACGCGGTGCCCACGCCATGCCGTTGGGGTTGCGAATTCCGGAAGCGAGGGTGCGATGGCTGCCGGTCGCGCGGTCAATCTCCGAGATCGCCGCGCGGCCTTCCTCGCTCTACACTCTACGGATCCGCTCGCTCGTCTCGCCAGGGCATCAGGGCGGCGCGTTTCATTCAGGCGCGGTGCCTGCACCGCAGACGCCCGGCGATGGAGCCGTCACGTCTGGGGCGTCTCGAACCTCACGGTAAACCGGCCTTCGACATCGTCGGCGAACGGGCGGCCAAGAGACAGTTCGCCCGTGTGTGGCAGCACCGCCTTGTTGCACGCAGGCAGGAGCCTGACTTCCGTTGTTGCGCCATCGCGCAGCCAGGTACCGTTGCGGCTGATGTCCTGCACGAACCAACAACCCGAGAGGAATTCGACCTGCAGGTGCGTGGTGGAGACGCGAGGCTCCGGATCAGGCACGACCAGAGCGCAGTCCCGGCCACGTCCCACGACGTAGGTTTTTCGCTCCGTCAACGTGACCTCACTGGCTCCATGGCGCATCACCAGGGGGCGGAAGTGACTCGCGGCAGGCGCGAGCGACGCCACGATGGTTTCGGTGCGCGCACCCGCGTTCTTCCAGTCAAGCGTCCAGATGTTCAGCACGCCCAGGCCCTTGAGATCGCGCGGGCCATACAGACTTGTCCGCGCACGCAAGTCCGGCGCAAGTGCGCCGATCCACTCTTCGGCGATGAAGATCCGCCCCGGCGCGCCCTCGGTCAGCTTGTGCAACCGCGCGGCCAGGTTGACCGTCAGCCCCACCGCGTCCGGGTGTCCCATCGTTTCGCGGAACTCCACCGGCCCGGAATGCAGGCCCGCGTAAAGCTCCAACCCTGCGTCGGCCGCGAGGCGCTGGGCGGTGATTGCGGTCAACGCGGCGGAAGTGACCGGGTCGCGTTCGAACACCGCCATCACATCGTCGCCATACGACTTGATGAACTCGCCGCCGCGGCTGCGAGCCGCGGCGATGATCCCATCCAGTACATGCCGGATGCGCCGCTCCGCAGCCACTTCGCCAATCAGACTCCGCAAGCGAACGCTGCCGGCGATGTCGACGATCAGAACCGTCGCGTGACGAACTTCGGATTCCATGCCAACCCTGCTCCGGCCTTCTGATCCGTGGGCGCAGTATTGCAGATAGCTGTTCCTTGCATCCCTTGACGGCCAGACCCGGACACCGTGTACTTCAATCGCTGTCGCTGTCGCTGGTAGCTTGAGCCGCAGAGATCCACTTACTTTCTGCAAATCTCCGTCCGAACAACCGCGGCTGGCTCCAGGAATCTGAATGGCATCGCCCCACTTCGCAGCGCTTCTGATCGTCCGTGCAGGCCTTCGAAGGGCCCGCCCCCTCCCGCTCCAGGATGAGGGTGTGACCCGGTCGGGAGCGCTCGCATGGGACTGATCAGCGTCTTGCTGGGCGTGCCCGCGATGCCCCTGACGGCGATGCGAGATCCGTGAGTACGTCGCCTTCGACGCGGCCTTCGACGATCTGGCGCGACGCGTTCGACGTGTTCGATGCGCTGATGGAGCGCACCCCGGAGGAGCGAGCTTCGGAGATGGCGGGGCTGGCGCAGTTGCGGCCGGAGCTGCACCGATGTGTGCTGATGCTGGCCCGCGGCCAGGAATCGGCAGGCGCGCAGTTCATGACGGACGGCGGTGCTCCGCAGCCACTGGGAGAGGATGCAGGCCCCGTTGTGAACGAGGGCGACATGGTGGGCGCCTTCCGTCTGGAACGCCGTCTGGGTAGCGGTGGCATGGGCGCGGTCTGGCTGGCCCGCCGCGCGGATGGCGTGTTCGAGGCCCCGGTCGCGCTGAAGCTGATGCACGGCCACCTTGTGCGTACCGAGATCCGCGGGCGCTTCGTGCGCGAGGGGCGGATCCTGGGTCAGCTCTCCCATCCCAACATCGCGCGCTTGCTCGATGCCGGGGTGACGGCCGAGGGGCAGCTGTACCTGGCGCTGGAGTATGTCGACGGGACGCACCTCGACCGATGGTGCGAAGAGCGGCAGCTCGACATCCCGTCGCGGGTGAAGCTCTTCCTTCAGGTCTGCGCCGCGGTTTCGCATGCGCATTCCCACCTGGTGGTGCACCGGGATCTGAAGCCGTCGAATACCCTGGTCACGCAGGAAGGACAGGTCAAGCTGCTCGACTTCGGGATCGCCAAGCTGGTGGAGACCGAGGAGGGTGCCGGCGAGACCGAGTTCACGCGGCTGGGCGGCCGGGTGCTCACGCCCGAGTACGCGGCTCCCGAGCAGATCACGGGCGCGCCGGTGACCGTGGCTACAGACGTCTATTCGCTCGGCGTCCTGCTGTATCGGCTCCTGAGCGGACAGCGACCCTACGGCAAGCCGGGGCAAGGCCTGCGCGAGCTCGAAAGCGAGGTGCTCACGGCGGTCCCGCCTTCGCTCGCGCGCGGCAGCGACACGCGCAAGCTTCGCTCGACCTTGAGCGGCGACCTGGACACGGTGGTGCTCAAGGCGCTGAAGAAGAAGCCGACGGAACGCTATCCGTCCGTAGCCGACCTGGCCGATGACCTGCTGCGCTGGATGGAGCATCGGCCGATCCAGGCCCGACCCGACTCGTGGACCTACCGAACGACCCGCTTCATCGGCCGGTACCGCGTGCTGGTGGGCGCGGCGGCAGCCGTCATCGTTTCACTCACCGTCGGTCTGGTCATCGCGCTGTGGCAGGCGAAGGCAGCCGTTGAGGCGGGGAACGAAGCCACCGCGAGGCGACGGCAAGCCGAAGATCTCATCGGGTTCATGCTGGGCGATCTGCGGGAGCAGCTGATCCAGGTTGGGCGGCTGGACGCACTCGACGCCACCATGGCGAAAGTCTCGGAGTATGTCCGGGCCGAGCAGGGCACCGTCGCCGACGCCGACGCTCTTGCGCAGCGATCGTCGGTGCTCACCGGAATCGTCCGTACCGAACGCGAACGTGGACGGTTGCCTCAGGCCGCGGCCGCGGTTGACGAGGCGCTTCGCGTCGCTCGTCAGCTGGTCGCAACGGAGCCCGGAGAGCGGGCGGAGGTGGCCCTTGCAGAGGCACTGGTCGCCGATGCCCTGGTCGCATCGTCCAATGCCGACCCTGGAAAGATGTACATGTCCGCGAATGAAGGGCTTGCTCTTGTTCGTCCTCGACACCGCGATCGGCCGGATGACATCGTCCTGGCACGCCTGGTCGCGGAACTCGACAGCCTCGCCGCAGTCGGCATCGGCGATCAACGCCCCGATGAGGCCAAAGCGCTCCTTCGTGAATGCTTCGAAAGCCTGAAGTTCGCCGAGGAGAACCGCGAAGCGCCCTCGCGCTTGATGCGAAGCAGCATGGACTGTCGAGCCGGCCTTCTCTACCAGTCAGAGACCGCCGACGATGCAGCGGCGCTCGTTTCCTTCGCCCAGCGCGCGACCCAGCGGTTTCCAAAGGATCTGGCCCTCCAGCGTGACGCGCAGCAGGCCCTGGCCAGCGCTGCCAGTGTCCTGGTATCGACGCGGAGGTATGACGATGCCGCGGTGGCGTTGGAAATTGCGGTCCCCCTGGGCAGGCGGCTTCTGGATCTCGACCCAGGCAACGTCAAGCTGGTCCAGAATTTCGCGAACGCACTCAGCTCTGCCCAGGTGCTCGCAACGGCACGCGGGTCATGGTCCGATGCCCAAGCCGTGGGCGAAGAGGCGCTGGCCGTGCTCGGCAGGCACTCCACTGGCCTATTCGGGGTCCGCTACTGGCTCATCATCATTCGCGCCGACCGTGCAGCGCTTTTCTTCAAGTCAGGCAAGGGCAACGAGGCGGTGGAAAAGGAACTTGAAGCGGGTATTTCGTTATGGCGCGAGGACGAGGGCAGACCGGACATCATCGAGAACATGTTGTTCCTGCGGCTGCGTCAATGGCTGTATTCGCACGAGAAGCGTCCAGCGACCGCCGATGCGGCGCTCAAGTCGATTCGTGATCTGCGAAGTCGGCTCGAATCGCAGTCCCACACCCCGTACACCGAGGTGCTCGGCGCCGAGGCGGACTACGTCGAGGGCCGCATCGAGCGGGCCGACCGGGTGCTTCTGGAGCGCCTCGTCGCGGACGGGGCCCAGATTCCGGACTTCGAGGAGTTCCGCGACGCCGCGTGCCGCATCCGCGTGGCAAGCGGCGGTGGACCTTGTCCGGCCTTGCCGGCATTGCCCTCACGGGCGGGCGGTTCCTCCAAGATTTGAGATTCGCGCTTCACGCAAGAGCGCGTGCGCAGGGCTTGACCACCCTGCGGCGAAACCGCCCGGGTGATTTCCGCCGGCGGATACCGATTGGCGCTCAAGCGCATGCGTTGATCGGCCGAGCGCCAAACATGGGCTGGGGGCCCGGTAGCGTGTTCCATCATCACGTAGCCGGAATCCGCCGATGAAGCAGACACAGCGTGCCATCGATCTCGCCAAGGCCTGCGGCGCCGCTCCGATGTTCAAGGACGGGGTCGCCGCCTTCACTGCGGACCAGTTGCATCAGTTTTACTTGGCCGCTGCGGCTGACGGAAAACACGACGTCGTCGACAGCAACGCACGACGCTCGGTGGACCCGCGTGTCGACGAACTGGTTCAGCTCGTACGTCGTCTCGCCACGGTGATCGAGGTGCGTTGCCCCGGGCATTCGATCACGCAGTCGGCCCTTGCTTATCTGCGCGCCAACGGCTTCAGCGGCGGGGCGCTTCTGAAGTTCGCGCAGTCGAAAAACGCCGCGTAAGCGGGAGTTTTGTTCACAGCGGCGATTCGCGACGGATTGCCCGTTGCCGCCAGAGCGAGCCCGGCGGCCTGCACCACCGCAATGCAATCGCCCCGCGAACGGGGCAGATCAGAGCGTCACGTCATCCGCCAGACGCCGCGCCCGCACGCGCCGCTGGGTTTCGTCGGCAGCGCTGGGCTTGCCGCTGCGCCGGGCCACGGCGCTGCGGTCGTCCAACCACTGCGCGCAGGGCTCCCACACCTCGCGCAGAGCGCGGCTGCCGATGATCACGCCCATGTGGCCTCCGGGCGCGATGCGGAAGGTCTTGTCCTTGCTGCCGACGAGTTCCAGGCTCTTCTGCGCCATTGCCGGCGGCACCAGATGATCGGTCTCGCCCGCGTAGACGAGCAGCTTGGCGCGCACGGCGGACAGCTCCGCGCTGTCCGCACCCAGGGCGATGCTGCCTTCGGCGAGCCGGTTGTCGACGACCACCTTGACCAGCATGTCGCGCACAACGCCGGCCGGGTACATCAGCATGTTGTCGAGGTAGTCCGACGTCGTGGCGTGGACTTCGAGGTAGTCGCGGTCCGCGAGTCGGGTCAGCAGGTCCCAGTACGGTGTGAGGCTGGACAGCGGCGCCGTCAGCTTGAATGCCAGGGTCGTCGTCCAGCCCGGCGCCTGCAAATGCGCGGGGTTGAGCTTGTCGAGCCGGAACGAGGTGAAGCGACGGATCAGACGCGCCGACGCGTTGAGCACGCGCGCGGCCTGTGCCATGACGCCGCCGGTGCGCAGGTCGATCGGGCTGGCGATCGTGATCAGGTTGCGGATGTGGCGATCGTGCGTCACGCCGGCATGCATCAATGCGAGCAGGCCGCCCATGCACCAGCCCATCACCGACACGGGCTGCACGCCGCTGTGCCGACGCACTTCGGCAATCGCCTCGCCGAGCATGTCCACCGCGTAGTCGCGCAGCGACAGTTGCGCATGGCGCCGCTCGGGCTTGCCCCAGTCGACCAGGTAGGTGTGGAACCCGCGCGCGGCCATGTAGCGCACGAGGCTGCGCTGCGGCAGCAGGTCGAAGACCTCCGTCGTCACGCCCAGCGGCGGCACCAGCAGCAATGGCACCGGGTGTCGCGTGCGGCGCACGGGCATGCGCTCGCCGTCGGCCAGTTCGATCTCGCCCGACTCCGGCACCGGGTAGTAGCGCAGCGACATCGGATCGCCGTCGATCAGCGTCTCGTACGGCGTCGATCCGGACTGCACGAGAAAGCCGCGCATGAACAGCCACTCGAAACCGTTGTCGAGCCAGGCGGCGACGCGCTCGTTGAGCTGCAGGCCGCGGTGGCGCAGCTCCTGGGTGATGGGGTCGCTCATCCCGGCAGATACCTTCAACACACTGGACGGCCAATAGTGTGCACGCCCACCCTGCCCGTAGCGAGTGCCGCAGGGTCAGGGTGGGCTGGCGATCCAGCCGCCCGCCCCTGCCTGCCCTCCCGCAAACTTCACAAAGTCTTCAGATACTCGATCAGCGCGTAGCGCTCCGGGTCCGTCAGCACCTTCGTGAACTCGTGGCCGCGGTTGCCCTTGCTGAAGCCGTTGGTGTTGTAGACCGCGCGCTGGTCGACCTCGCCCTGGTTGGGCGCGTCGACATACGGCGCGGCGAAGTAGTCGGCCATCACCTTGAACGGATAGACGATGAAATCCATCGCGGTCGGCACCTGCTGGTCGAAGCTGCAGGCCATGTACGGCGCGGTGCCGAGCGCATCGCAGTTCATGGGCACGTACTTCCAGCCGAGCTTTTCGTAGTCGTAGGCGCGCTGTAGGTTCGTATCGAAGCCGCGCTCGCCCTTGGGCGCGGCTTCGGCCAGCGGCGCCTGCTGGCGCAGCCAGATCTCCGGACGGTCGGACGGCTTGAGCACGTCCCACACCGTCGGCACCGAGCCGTTGTGGAAGTACGGCGCGCTCGCCCAGACGCCGTGCAGCGGCTGCGCGGTGTAACCGCCCTTGGCACCGACTTCGCACTTGCGCTTCGGGTCCTGCGGCGCCGTACTCGGATCGAGATCCGACAACGCATCGCCCAGCGGCGTGCCGTAGAACGGGCTGCTTTCCGGCGCGACGAAGTCCTCGGCCGCATCCGGATAGCTGAACCAGGCGTTGTCGAGCATCCCGCCTTCACGACCCGTCGTCGACGACGCACCGCGCAGCGCCGCGAACAGATTGTCCTGCGCCGGATCGGTGCCGATGATGTCGATCGGCACAGTCGCGCCGCTGTAGCCGATCAGGCGCGGATCGGGCAGGAAGCCCTCCTGCTCGCCGAACCGCGGCGAGTACGCGCCGTGACAAGACGCGCAGGAACCGTTGCCGACCGGCGGGCGCGGAATGTCGGCGTTGCCGGCATCGGCCCACAGATCCTTGCTGTGGAACAGGATCGCGCCCTGCTCCGCGAGCTTGGTGTCGACCGGCGGACCGACGAAGGCCGGCGCCTCGACCGCGTTGAGCCACATGTCCAGATCCTGGTAGTCGCCCTCGCGCGCCTTGCTCCAGTGGCCGTTCTCGTTGTTGGTCGACGACGGGAAGAAGTTGCCGCGCGAGCTGCCGGCGCTGCCGAAGCCCACCCACAGGTAGCGCGTCTTGTTGTGCGTCCACCACCAGGTCGGCATGTCCTGGTCGCCGCCGGCCAGCGGCGCCGACGGAATCAGCTTGCCGAGCACGTCGGCCTGCAGCAGCGGGCTGCGGAAATCCAGCGTCTGCAGGTTGCGGCCGAGCAGCACGTTGACGATCTCCTGGTCGGCGGCGTTGCTGCCGCGCGTGCGGTTGGCCATGTAGCCCGGCGTGTTGAGATTGGCGCCGAAGGTGTTGGGGCCGACCATGCCGTTGGCGCGATCGACGTCGTACAGCGCCAGACCCGTATCCGTGTTGCTGCCGTTGACGCTGACGAAAGTGCCGTCCGGCCCGCCGCCGTACAGCTCGGGATGGCCGTCGCGCAGCGCGCTGTTGCCGAGGACCTCGCCGTTGCCAACCTGGCCGATGTGGCAGGCATAGCAGGTCACGCCGAGCTTGCCGGTCCACTGTCCGCCGTCGTCCTTGGTCTGCACCAGCGCGATCGGCAGTTGCAGGCTGCCGCCGTTGCTCGTGTTCGGATCCTCGCCGGGCATCGGGAACGGGTTGCGGTACACATGCGCGGGCCAGCCGTAGCGCTCGAACGCGACCTTCGCCAGCAGCTCGTTCGCCGCGGCCGGATCGGCCGGCAGCTCGTAGCCGAGGTAGTCGATCAGGTTGTACAGCGAGTCGCGCGTCAGCACCGTGCCGGTGATCGGGTTGTGCATGATGTACTGGCGCCCGCGCTCGACCGCCGATTTCCACTCGCCGCAGGTCTGCGGCCGCGGCTTCGCCGAGTAGATCGGCTTCAGGCCCTTGGACACGAGGATCGCGTTCTGCGCAGCCTGGTTCGCGAACAGCGCCGGCGTCTCGCACAACTCGAATTCGTCGTTGTACCAGACCGCGTAGTCCGGGTTGTCGAGGGTGTCGCCGGCGATCAGTTCGCGCGGGTCGATCGGCAGCGGCTCCGCGTCCGTCTTGCCTTCGCAGTACACGGCCGCGTAGTTGCGCCCGCCGTTGGCCTGCAGATCGCCGAGCAGCGGCGCTTCCTCGACCACCGGCCCACCACCGCTCAGCATTCCGCAGCCGGCGGGATCGTCCCAGCACGCGAGCAGCGTGCGCATGTTCGCGTACGGCACGCTGTCGACCGGCCACGGCGCGCCGCCGGAATGCGCCTCCGCGTCGGTGTTCGAGGCCTTGGTCAGGATGCGATTGGCCTCGACGCCACGACCGAGCGCGTCCCAGGACGCGTACAGCAGGTCATAGTCCGCCGCGCGGTCCTCGGAGAGCATGAAGCGCCGGCCCTTGTCGGTGTCGGCGACACCGCCCGACACGTGGCACGTGCGACAGAAATCGAGCTTGGGCTGCACGTTGGCCGCGAAGAACGCCTGCGGATCGTCCCCGGCGCCGCCTGCAGGCGCGCCGGTCGTGCCCCCCGTGGTGCTGCCCGTGGTCCCGCCAGTGCTGTCCGTCGCAGCGTCGGTGCCGTAGTTGCCCGCGCAGCCAGCCAGCAGCAACGCCGCCGCAACCACCCACGCACCTGTCCGTCTCACGTCCCGCATTCGTTCACTCTCCACACACAACCACGAAGCCCCTCGACCGACCCTCATTCCCCCTCCCCCTCTGCCCCTCTTTCCCCCTCTCCCTCTGGGAGAGGGCTGGGGTGAGGGCGCGCGCCGCAGGGGCGCGACACGGGCCAAGCCTTCAGTGAGAACTATCAATCGGGCGGCCGCCCCAAACCATGGCACTGCGCGCCAATCTCGTTATCATTTCAGGCCACGATCATCGGAAAGCCTTGGCCGTCCATGAAGGTCGAAGACCTCAGCAAGCCCACCGTCGCGATCACTTACGTGCTGCTGTCGCTGGAACTGGCGGCGGAGCGCGGCCTCGCGCGCGAGTCATTGCTCAAGGACCTCGGCATCAGCGCGCGCCAACTGCAGCAGGCCGATGCGCGCATCCCCTTCCTCGCCTACGGCCGCCTGTGCGCGCGCATCCTGCGCCTGAGCGGCGACGCCGCGATCGGCTACGAATTCGGCCTGCGCAGCACGCTCACGGTTCACGGCTTCATGGGCCTGGGCCTGCTCGCGCAGCGCACCGTGCGCGAGAGCGTCGAGTTCGCCACCGAGTTTGCGCCGCGCGTGCGCTCGCCCGGCTTCAATCTGCGCCATTTCGTCGACGGCGAGGACGCCGTCATCGACCTCACCGCGACCGTGCAGTACGGCCCGCTGCACCAGTACGCGATCGACATGCAGCTCGTCTCGGTCGCCGGCATGCTCGCGCAGACGCTGACGCCGCAGGACGTGACGATCTGGTTCGACTGCGCCGAACCCGACCACTACGCCCGCTACCGCGAGCGCCTGCCGACAGTGCGCTTCGGCATGGGCGCGAACCAGGTGCGATTTGCCGCGAGCCTGCTCGACCGCCCGCTCGTGACCGCCAACGCCGTCACCGCCGAACTCGTGCGCAAGCAATGCGAGCGCGACTCACTGATGCTCAACGTCGCCGACGAATTCCCCGTGCACGTGCGCGCCCTGCTCGCCAACCACGACCTGGGCTATCCCGACCTCGACACCATCGCCGCGCGCCTGCACATCTCCTCACGCACCCTCAAACGCCGCCTGCAGCAGCATGGCGTCAGCTTCCAGCAACTCGTCAACGAAGCGCGGCAGCGCGACGCCGTGCGCCTGCTCAAGGAAACCTCGCTGTCGATCGAACAGATCGCGGAACAGCTCGGGTATTCGGAGGCGTCGAACTTTGTTCGCGCATTTCGCAGGATGACGGGGCGGACGCCGAGCGAGGTGCGCGCGCGGTAGCCTGCCGGTACGCGTCAAGCACTCGACCTCGGAGCCAGCGCCGTCGAATAGTCTCTGCGTTACTGTGTCACAGTAATTACTGAATCACTGTCACCACGCAAGGGTCGTGAACTGACATTTAAAAAAGCGCGTCCAGCCGACGTATTTGCCTTAACCTCGCTAGGGCAAATCCGCGGCGGTAGACTCTTTAGAGAAGACCTGATGCCGATACCCGATTATCAGACTCTGATGCTTCCTGTTCTTCGACTTTCTTCCGATGGTCAGGAACACAAGTTCGCTCAGGCGGTTGAGGATCTCGCCGAAGAGTTTCAACTTACGGCCGAGGAACGCAACGAACTTCTTCCTAGCGGGGCGCAGGCGGTATTTAACAACCGTGTCGGTTGGGCCAGATCGTATCTGAAACAGGCTGGCCTTCTCGACACGCCCAGGCGCGGCTACTTCACGATCTCTCAACGGGGCCGCGACCTACTCGCCAAGAACATGGACCGGATCGACATTTCCGTATTGAAGCAGTACGCCGAATTCGTCGAATTCGAGAATCGAACGAAGGAAAAGAAGGGCGAGGGCCAATCTCTGCCCAGCCAATCTCGAAACGCAACAAGTGAAACGCCTGAGGATGCTTTGGCGGCGGCATACAACGAGCTCAGAGAGTCGCTGGAGGCGGACGTCCTCGATGCGGTTATGGGAGCTTCGCCATCATTCTTCGAGCGGCTCGTAGTAGACCTTCTGGTAAAGATGGGATATGGGGGCAATCGTCAAGACGCGGGCCGTGCTCTCGGAAAAAGTGGCGATGGAGGAATAGACGGCATCATCAAAGAGGACCAATTGGGCCTGGACGTCATCTACATTCAAGCCAAACGTTGGGAAGGGTCTGTTGGCAGGCCTGAGATTCAGAAGTTCGCCGGGGCATTGCAGGGTCAGCGCGCAAAGAAGGGGGTGTTCATTACAACATCAACCTTCAGCCGGGAGGCAGAGCAGTACGCTTCAGTCATTGATTCGCGGATCATCCTCATCGACGGCGAGCGTCTCGGAAAACTGATGGTCGATCACGGCGTCGGGGTATCGACCGCTGGAGTTTACGAGGTCAAGAAACTTGACTCGGACTACTTCGAAGAATGAGCCACGGGCATCACTGTGCACGTCGTTGGTAGGCGCGAAGGGTGCACAACAGCCGCCTATAGTGTCGCCCGGGCCCGAACGGTGATCGAATCAGTGTCCAGCAGATCCCCGACTGCGGAGACGCCACGCGTCCAGCTGCGCAAAGTCGTCGGTGACGATCTGCCGGTGTTCTACGAGCAGATGCACGACCCGGCGGCGCGTCACATGGCTGCCTACACGCCCAGGATCGGCGACGCCTTCTTCACGCATTGGCGCAAGATCATGGCCGACCCGGCGGCTTGGTTGAGCTCGGTACTCGCGGACGGAGAGGTTGCCGGGCACGTCGCCAGCTGGGTCGCGCAGGACCAGCGCCTCATTGGCTACTGGATCGGCCGACCCTGGTGGGGCCGGGGTATCGCCACCGAGGCGCTGCGGCAGTTCCTGGTGGCGCACGACGCACGGCCGCTTTACGCGCACGTGGCCCTCGAAAACCTGGGTTCGATCCGCGTGCTGGAGAAAAACGGGTTCACGCTCGACCAGGCGACGATGGCCGCGCTCGACACCCGGGCCGATGGGTTTGCGGAACGGGTGTATGTGCTGGCGTAAGGCACCGACCCTGATTCGTCGCAAGGCGCGCTACCCATCACCGCGTTACGCGAACTCGCAGCGATTGCGTCCGTTGTTCTTGGCTGCGTAGAGCGCGCGATCGGCGCGCTCGAAGAGGGATTCGGGCGTGTCCTCGGGCTGGATCGGGGTCACGCCGCAGGACACGGTCACTGCGACGCGCGTACCACGCGCGACGAAGCCGACGCCTTCGACGAGCTGGCGGAGCTGGTTGACGCGCTTGAGCGCTTCCTCGCGCTCGATGCCGACGAGCAGCATCACGAATTCCTCGCCGCCGATGCGCGCGATGAAGTCGTCGCCGCGTACTTGCCGCGTGAGCAGCTGCGCGACGATGCGCAGAACCTTGTCGCCGACCTGATGGCCGTAGGTGTCGTTGACGCGCTTGAAGTGATCGATATCCCAGACGGCGAGCATCGCCGCGGGGCGTGCGTCGCCGGCGGCGAGCAGTTGCTGCAGGCGCTGCTCGTAGGCGAGGCGGTTGGGCACGGCCGTGAGCACATCGGTCAGCGCGAGCTGCTTGCCCTCCTCGGCGGAGCGCTTGAGCGCCTGCGCGCCCTTTTCGAGCTCCTCGATGCGCGCGCGCATGCGCGCCGAATCGGTTTCGTACTCCTTGCGCCGCACCGCTTCGCCCTGCTGGAAGCTCTTGAGGTGTCCGCCGATCAGCTCCAGGCGCTTGCGCACCTGTTCCTGCAGCGATTGCAGCGAGGCGGCGGTGCGCGCGCTGTCATCGATCGCCTGCATCTCGCTGCGCAGCTCGCTGTCGAGCTGCTGGCCGCTCAGCGCAGCGGCCTCGCGGCTCTGCGATTCGCGCGTCAGGTAGCCGGCCATCTCGTCGAGCCGCGAAGTGACCTGCGCGAGCAGTTGCTCGGCAGCCTGCTTTTCGCGCAGCAGCGCCGCCAGTTCGAGGCGGATCAGCTCGGCGAGTTCGTCAGTGGCGCCCGGGGTCGCGCCGCGCAGAAGACGCTCGCGCAGGTTCCGCGCCCGCGGCTGCTGGGCCGGGGAAAAGTTCAGCAGCTCGATCAGCTCGACGGAGATGGTGCCGGGACCCATGGGCTCGATCTGGGTCGGCGCATTGCCGCTGCGCTCGGGCAGCAGGGCGACCGCGCGTGAGACGCGCTCCGCGAGCGGGCCGAGCTGCTCGAAGCTGCACGCCTGGCGCAGGGCTGAGGTGAGCCGCGCCAGCTCGCCGTCGAGGCGGCCGTCGAGCCCTTCAGCAGCGACGCAGAGCCGACTGATCAGGCGACGCTGCAGCGCGTCGAGCGAGGCCCAGCGGTGGCGGTCGGTCTCGTGCTCCTGCGTGGCTTTGCGGTACTTGAGGCTCCAGCGATCGTTGGCTTCTGCGGCGGATGGGTCCATGGAGCGGCTCGGGTTCCTGGGCTCAGGATGGCAGCGGCAGCTGCCGCCCGTCGCCGGTGTCCGACCGATGGAGAGGATTCACGGACGCAAGGCGATTCGCGCCCTGGATCAGTCGGTGTCGCCGAAAGAAGATGGCGGTCCCAACGCCTCAGGCTTGCGCGAGCCCCAGCACGCCGCGCCGCCCGCCGGCGGCAATTGAACGGACGCCCAATTCTTCCAGAAGCGCCTTTGCGGTCTGCTCGCCGCTCTCGCAACCGCCTTCCATGAAGCCCTGGTTGTCGACCGAGCAGTGCTCGCCCGCAAAGCGCAGCCGACCCACCGGCTCGGCGATGGCGCCGCCCAGCGCGGTCCAGTCGCCGGGCCGCAGACACAGGTAGCTGCCCTGCACCCAGGGGTTCGTCGGCCAGTGGAAGCGCGCCTGGGTCATGCCGGCGCGCTGCGCCGCGAGGCCGGGGAAAAGCTTGTCGAGCCCGGCGACGGCCAATGCGGCCTGCTCGGCCGCGGTGCCCTGGCCGATCTCCACACCGTGCCGGCCGCCGACGAAATTGGTGAGGATGCCGGCCGCACCGGCCTGCGCGCGGCTGGCCTCCCAGCTGGTCTGGAACGGCAGATCGGCGAAGCTGCTGCCATCCGAATTCGCCGCGCCGCGCCAGGTGCGCTGCGCGAATCCGATCATCAGCTTGGCGTTGGTGCCGTAGGCCAGTTCCGCAATGGCCCTGCGCTTGATCGCCGGCAGCTCCAGGTCGAGCTTGAGTTGGCGCAGCAGGGTGACGGGCAGCGCCAGGATCACGTGGCTGGCCTTGACCTCGTCACTGGCCGAATCGCGCCGCAGGCTCAGGCGATAGCCTCCGTCCGCAGACTGCGTCAGCGATTCGAGCACAGCGCCGGTTTCGATCAGACCGTCCATGCGTTGGCCGAGTCCGGAGATCACCAAGTCGTTGCCGCCGCGCACATGGAAGCGCTCGTCGCTCTCCCCGAAGATCCTGAACGGGTCCGGCGCGGAATCGATGAAGGTCAGGAGGTTGAGCGCCGATTGCTGGTCCGGCTCGAGGCCCATCTCGGTGGTGTAGGCCACGGCCAGCAGCTTGCGAATCCATCCGGACACGCCGTTGCGGTCGAACCACTGATCGATGCTCAGGCGATCCAGCGCTTCGGCGTTCTGCGGTTCGCGGTAACTGATATCGCCGTCGCCTAGGGTGGCGAGATCGCGCTCGATGGCGGCGGCGATCGGCGTGAATGCCTCGACGACCTCGCGATCCGAGCGCCGCTTGCCGTCGAAGTACCAGACCGCGCGCGCGAGCTGCGGCTCGTCCGTCTCGAAATCGTCGAGCACCAGACCCAGCTCGGCGGCGAGCGCGCGCATATGCTGGTGCCCTGTGTCGATCAGCTCGGCGCCCAGTTCCGCGACCTGGCCGTCGGCGAAGTGGTTGCGGATGCTGAGCATGCGTCCGCCGATCCGGTTCTGCGCCTCGAATACGCGCACACGCACGCCGGCCTGGTGGAGCCGGTAAGCCGCCGTCAGGCCGGCGATGCCGGCGCCGACCACCGCGACTTCGGCGTCTCCCGGACCGCCGCGTCGCGGCATGATCGGTGCGCAAGCGGCAGCCGCGCCGGCGGCAGCGAGCGCGGAGCTGCGCAGGAACGCGCGGCGCCCGCGATCCACCGATCTCGCCTGCCAGCGTTGCAAGACCTCGTCGGCCGGCAACCCGGTGCGCGACGCGACATGCGCCAGACGCATTGCGCGCTGCAGCTTCTGGAACAGCGGACTGTTGGCCATCGCGGTTTCCCCCAGCTTGCCGACCGCCGCAATCTACCCGGAAATAAAGCGCGCGACACGCTGCACGTTGCTCACTCAGAGAAGTAGATCACACAGCGGATCACCGGCACCGCCACGCCTCGTCACTGTCCCGCGGGCGGCTCCCAGAGTTCGACCTTGTTGCCCTCCGGATCGATGACCCAGCCGAACTTGCCGAACTCGGACTCGTCGATCTTGTCGAGCACATTGCAGCCCTCCTTGCGCAGCTCGCGCAGGAGCGCGTGGACGTCCGCGACACGGTAATTGACCATGAACGAGGATTTGCTCGGGGCAAAGGAGTCGCCACTGGCCTCCGCGACGCTCCAGATCGTCGTTCCGCCCGTGGGAACACCCTCCGTATCGGCCCAGCGAAACGCCGCGCCGCCCCACGCCTGCACGTCGATCCCGAGATGCTTCTGGTACCAGGCGCGCAACGCAACCGGATCCCTGGCCTTGAAGAAGATCCCGCCGATACCGGTGACTCTTTTCATCTGACCCTCCGCCAAGCCTGCGATCGCGGGCGATAGATTGAGTGGAGAAACGCTAACCGGTCTCGTCCGCCGCGCCTTGAATGATCGGCTCGCCGCGCGCTTCGAGCCACGCGGAGCGGGTGATCGGATCGGCCCACCAGGCCTTGAACAGCCGCTTGCGCAGCGCGTCGTCGCCGCAGATGCGCTGTTCGTAGACCGACAGGTCCATCGCTGCGCGCGTCGCCTCCAGGTCCAGACCCTTCTTGACCGCAGCCGCTGCCTGTTCGCGCACCGACGCCAGCATTTCCTGCAGCTGCGCGATGTAGTCGCGATCGCGCAGCGGCTCGCCATGACCCGGCACCAGGATCTCGAAGTCGAAGCCGGCGAGACGGTTGAGCGTGACGCCCCACTCGCGCGGAAACGAGCCGAAGCCGTAGGGGATCGGATGCACGACCAGATCGCCGCTGGCGAGGATGCGCTCCTGCGGCAGCCAGACGATGGCGTCGCCCTCGGTATTGCCACGGCCGAGCCAGCGGATCTGGATCTCGCGCGCGCCGCGGTGCAGCGTGACGCCGTCGCTGAAGGTCAGATCGGGCGGCGTCACCCGAACCTTGCGGTTCTCATTCTGCGTGAGCCTGACATCCGCGAGCAGCTGCCTGCGCGGCGCAGTCAGCTCGCCCTTGGCATCCAGCGCCTCGAGATCGCGGATGAACGCGCTGAACTGCTCGTCCTGGCGCGCGATATAGGCCATCGGCGCGCCGGTGATGTCGCGGTAGGTGTTCTCGTGCGCGACGATGCGCACGTTCGGGTATTCGCGCCGGTACACCTGGTTGCCCAGCACGTGATCGCCGTGCCAGTGGGTGTTGATCAGCACGGACACCGGCTTGTCGGTGACGCTGCGGATCAGGCGGATGGCGTTCTCCGCCGATGCCGGCACCCCGCCCGGGTCGACGACGACGACATCCGTCTCGTTGACGATGATCACCGCATTGGGCTCGACCGGCTGGCGCAGCACGTCCGGGCGTTGCAGCAGGTAGATGCCCTGCTTGAGCGGCACCAGCTGCAGATCGAACGGCGTATCGGCCAGCGCACGTAGCGGCAACGCCGCGACAATGGCGAGCATCCAGATCCGTGGCCAACGCATCCTCAGTCCCCCCGGTACCGTGGTGGCCGAAGTCTGCCACACGCATGAGCGGGCAGCGTCAATCACCGCCGCGATACCGGTCATTCCGCTTTGGCCGGCGCTTGCCTGAGCATCCGCATGTGCCAGGCTTCCTTCCAGCCCTCGGGGGTCTGGAACTCGGCCAGCACCAGGTAGGCGTCGTCGCCATCGCGGCGCCAGGAGCTGCGGTAGATCTCCTCGACGTCCTTCTTGCGATAGTGCTCTTCGGGAAACAGCAGTGCGCCATCTTCGCGTGCGGTGACCGAGCCATGGCTGACGCCGCCGTCGGTGTTGAAGTACAGGTAGTGCACGGCCTTGGCGTCGGCGTCCCAGAAATAAATGGTTTCGCCGCCGTAGGAGCCGCCGCTGACGACGTGGCGGTCGCGCAGGAATTTGCCGCCGTAAACCCATTCGAAGCAGTGCTCGTCGGCGCGCTTGCCGTCGGGGAAGCTGCCTTTCCAGCAATGCCCGGCGAGGAAGGCCTGGGGCTGGAAGTGCGGCGCCGGTTCGGCGGACGCGGCAAAGGGGAGCAACAGCAGGAAAGCCAGGAACCTATACATGGGTCACCTCAGTGCCAGAGTCCGAGCAACAGTCCGATCACCGTGAACTGGAGCGTGTGGTAGCCGCCGTCGATCAGGAACAACTTGAGACTGCGGCGTGCGAACAGGTAGTTGATGCCGAAGCTGGCCGCGACCCAGCACAGCCCGGCGGAGAAGCCGGCACCGAGCGCAAACGGCAACGCCGGCTTGGGGCCGAGAAACATTGCGAACACGAATGCCGCGATCAGCGACAGCAGCAGCGACAAGCCGAAGATCCGCGCCATGTTGCCGCCCGCGAGCGTCTCGTCGCTGAGTCCGTTCTCGCGTTGCCAGACCTTGCCGAACAACGGCGGCGCATACCAGATCGCACCTGCCACCCAGCTCGCCACCGCCGCCGCCACAACCGCCCACAGATTGATGCCTTCCATCACTTGCTCCCCCTCTTCTTGCGTACCGCCGGTTGTGCCTGCTGCTGCAGGCGCCTGAAGTGATCGCGCAGCTGCGCGACCGCGTCGTCAAAAGGTTTTGGATCGCGGTAGGTGCGCGCCAGCATCACGCCGCCTTCCATCGTCGTCAGCACGAAGCGCGCGAGCGCGGCGCGGTCGGTGTTGCGCGGCAGGCGCGGGCCGGCCGCACGCAGGCACTGCTCGATGGCCTCGGTCCAGGCGCTGAAGTTGGCAGCCAGCAGTTCACGCACCGGTGGATCGGGTTCGTGCAGTTCCAGCGCCAGGCTGCCGATCGGGCAGCCGTAGGTGCAGTCGGTCTGCAGGATGTGCTCGCGATACTTCGCCAGCAGCGCGAACACGCGCTCGATCGGATCGTCGATGCCCTGCCACACCGGGTTCAGCAGCATCTCCCAGATGCCGCGGTGATACAGGTCCAGCACCGCCAGCAGGACGTCCTGCTTGCCTGGAAAGAAGTGATACAGGCTGCCGGCGTTGACGTCGGCGCGCTTGAGCAGGTCGGCGACGCTGGCCGAGAGAAAGCCTTTCTCCCAGAACAGCTCCATCGCGGCCAGCACGATGCGCATGCGGGTGTCGGGTGGGGCGGCTTGAATGATCATTCAAGCCCATCCTCGCGCGACTTGAATGATCAGTCAACTGACTGATCAGCGCGCCGGCGAAAGCGCGCCTGCAGGGCTATTTCAGTTCCAGCACCACCGGCCCGGACACCGGATCGGTGACGCCGAGGCCGCCGCCGAGATCTTCGAGCGTGTCGCGGAAGCTATCCAGCGTCGCGATCATGTGCGGCCGCGCGTTGGCGAGCGTGTCCATGCTGTCCCATTCGGCGATGACGCAGTAGGTGCGTTCGCCGGTCTGAATGAGATTGACGTGCCGCAGGCCCGGCCAGTTGCGCGCCGACTTGCGATGCGCGGCCAGAAATTCCTCGTCGCGTCCCGGCTTCACTCGAAAGCGCACGGTGTTGAACGCAGTCATGGCACTTCTCCGGCAGGGAGAGGCGACGATCATGCGCCGCGCGAAAGGCTCCGGCAAGGACACGGGACGAGCGCTCTGGCAGTACCGGCAATCGTGGCCGAGGCCACCATCGCCGGCAGTGTTCAGAACCGCCGGCTGCGGTCCATTTCGTCGATGGCGGCAATCAGCTTGAATGCGAGTGTGCGGGCGGCGCGTTCGGAGAGCTGGAACGGACGCCCGTACATCGTGACGACGATCTCCTCGCCGTTGGTCGCGACGTCGGGATCGCATCCATCGAGCATCGCGCCCCGAACCACGTCCATTGCATCGACACCGTCTGCGTCAGCAGCCATGGCCACCCTCTCCTTGTCCTGCGAGGATGATGGCTCGCGGGTCGTCCCCTGCCTATTAGCCGGATGGCTAATATCCGGACCGCGAAACGCTTGCTAACGACAGCGCCTCAATGGCGCCTTGGTGACCGAACGCGCCGCTTCATTCCCGCTTCAGGAACGCGCGCGACCAGTCCTCGATGTCCTCGCGCACCGCGATCTCCATCGCCGCGCGCGTGTGCTGCGTCAGGCGCGCCTTGGTGTCGGCAAAGGCGCCGGCGTGCAGAGCCGCGACAGCCTTGGCGCTGCTCCGCCCCGCCTCGCCGATCGAAGCCGCAGCCGCCAACTCGGTCAGGAACCCCGCCTGCAGCGCCTGCTGCGGGGTATGCGGCGCGGCGGTGCCGACGGCGTGATGCAGATGCTGCGGCGCCAGCCGGTGACGGCAGATCTCGATCGCGAAGTGCGGCACGGTCAGGCCAATCTGCACTTCGTTGACCTGGATGCGTGCGCCCTCGTCGACGCCAATGCGCACGTCGGCACCCAGCATCAGGAACACACCCATCGCAATCGCGTGCCCGGCGCAGACGGCGACGATGGGCCTGGGAAAGGCCAGCATCTTCTGCGTCAGCAGCGCGCCGGCTTCGAGCATGCGGAACAATTCGGCGCGGTCACTCTTGAACACGGCGAGGTCGAAGCCGCCGGAGAACAGGCGCCCGCCGCTGGTCAGCAGCACGACCGCCTTGTCCGCCTGCGCACGGTCGAACGCGGCGCTCAGTTCCTGCAGCATGCGCACGCTCATCACGTTGGCCTTGCCGTCGTTCATCGTCAGCGTGGCAACGCCGCCGGACAGTTCGTAGTTGAGAATCGGATCCATGAATTCACTCTGGTGATGGCAATAGCACGGTCCCGGCACGCCCGCGCAAGCCTGCCGTGCAATGAAGCATTGAAGAGGCCCGCTCGACGCTATGCCGGGTCGCGGATGATCAGCAGTCGCAGCTCGGTCATGTCCTCGATCGCATAGCGCACGCCCTCGCGGCCCAGCCCGGAATCCTTCACGCCGCCGTAGGGCATGTGGTCGACGCGCCACGACGGCACGTCGCCGATGACGACGCCGCCGACTTCGAGCCGGTCCCAGGCGCGCATCGCCTCAGTGATGTCGCGCGTGAAGATGCCGGCCTGCAGGCCGAACTTGCTGCGGTTGACCTCGTCGAGCGCGGCGTCGAAGTCGCGATACGGCGCGATGACTGCAACCGGACCGAAGGCTTCCTCCGCATTCAGATCGCAGTTCGCCGGCACGTTCTCCAGCAGCGCGGCGCGCAGCATCGCGCCTTCGCGCTGTCCGCCGCACAGCAGGCGCGCGCCCTGGCCGACCGCGTCGCGGATCCAGCCTTCGAGCCGCCGCGCCTCGCTCTCGGCGATCATCGGACCGATGAAGGTCTGCTCATCGCGTGGATCGCCATGCTGGAGCGCGGCGACGGCTGCCGTCAGCTGGTCGCGGTATTCGGCGTAGCGCGATTCATGCACGAGGATCCGCTGCACCGAGATGCAGCTCTGCCCCGACTGGTAGTAGCCGCCGATCACCAGGCGCGGAATAACTTTGTCGATCTCGCTGTCGGCGGTGACGATGCAGGCGGCGTTGCCGCCCAGTTCGAGCACGACCTTCTTCTTGCCGGCGCGCGCCTTCAGCTCCCAGCCGACGCCGGGCGAGCCGGTGAACGACAGCAGCTTGAAGCGCTCGTCGGTCGTGAACAGATCGGCACCGTCGCGCGCACACGGCAGAATCGAGAACGCGCCCGTGGGCAGGTCGGTCTCGGCGAGCACCTCGCCGATGATCAGCGCGCCGATCGGTGTGCGGCTGGCCGGCTTGAGCACGAACGGACAGCCGGCGGCGATCGCCGGCGCGACCTTGTGCGCGGCCAGATTGAGCGGAAAGTTGAACGGCGAGATCAGCGACACCGGGCCGATCGGCACGCGCTTGTACATGCCGCGATAGCCCTGCGCGCGCGCGGTGACTTCCATGCTCAGCACCGCGCCGCTTTCGCGGCTGCATTCGTCGGCGGCGAGGCCGAAGGTATCGACCAGGCGCGTGACTTCGCCGCGTGCGTCCTTGATCGGCTTGCCGGCCTCCACGCACAAGGCCTGCGACATCTCCTCGTGACGCTCGACGAAGCGGCGGGCGCAGTGGCGCAACACGGCCTGGCGCTTGTAGGCCGGGAATCGCGCCATCGCCGGAACCGCGGCTTCCGCGGCGGCGATGGCGCGATCGATGTCCGCCGCCCGCGCCTGGGCGACGTGCGTCGCCGGCTTGCCGCTGTACTTGTCGGTGACGACGAGGTCGGCGTTGGGCTGTTCCGGGCGGTTGGCCAGGTAGAACGGATAGCTCGGCTGCAGCATGGCGGTCTCCGTCGATGGACGTCAGAGCTGCGCGCTCTGTTCGCGAATTTCGTGATTCAGCACGCGGTCGTTGTCGCTGTAGTCGATCGCCAGGTCGATCAGGTGCACGCCGGGTTCGGCCTGGCAGCGCTTCAGAAGACCGACGAACTCGTCCGCGCCGGCCGGACGATGGCCCTTGGCGCCGTAGGCCTCGGCGTACTTGACGAAATCCGGGTTGCCGTAATCCAGCCCGAAGTTCTGGAAGCCCATGTTCGACTGCTTCCACTTGATCATGCCGTAGGCGTTGTCGTTGAGAATCAGCACGATCAGGTCGAGCTTGAGGCGCACCGCCGTCTCCAGCTCCTGCGAGTTCATCATGAAGCCGCCGTCGCCGCAGACCGCCATCACCTTGCGCCCCGGAAAACACAGCTTGGCGGCGATGGCCGACGGCAGACCGGCGCCCATCGTCGCCAGTGCGTTGTCGAGCAGCACGGTGTTCGGGCAGCGCGCGCGGTAGTTGCGCGCAAACCAGATCTTGTAGACGCCGTTGTCGAGACAGATGATGCCGTCGTCCGGCATCGCCTTGCGCACGTCGGTGACCATGCGCTGCGGATAGATCGGGAAACGCGGATCGTCATTGTCCTGCAGGATGTGCGCGTCGAGATGCTCCTTCACGTTCAGGAAGAAGCCGAGGTCCCAAGGCTTGTGCGCGGCCGGGATCGCATCCTTGAGCCGCCACACGCTGTTGGCGATATCGCCGATCACCTCAGTCTGCGGGAAGTACACCGGGTCGACTTCGGCGGTGCTGAAGTTGATGTGAATCACCTGCTTCTGCGCGCTGCGCATGAAGAACGGCGGCTTCTCGACGACATCGTGGCCGACGTTGATGATCAGGTCGGCATGGTCGATCGCACGGTGCAGGAAATCGTGGTCCGACAGCGCAGCGCAGCCCATGTACAAGGGGTGCTCCTCGTCGATCACGCCTTTGCCCATCTGCGTCGTGAAAAACGGAATGCCGTGGCTGTCGACGAACTCGCGCAGCATCTTGGCGGTGGTCTTGCGGTTGGCGGCGGCGCCGATCATCAGCAACGGACGGCGCGCCTTGGCGATGGTCGCGGCCGCCATCGCGATCGCCTTGTCCTCGGCGATCGGGCGGCGCACGTAACTGGACTTGAACGGCTTGGCGCTGGACAGCTCGGCCGCGATGTCCTCCGGCAGCTCGATGTGTGCCGCACCCGGTCGCTCTTCCTCGGCGCGGCGGAAGGCTTCGCGGATGCGCGCCGGGATGTTGTCGGCGGACACGATCTGCCAGGTGCCCTTGGTCAGCGGCCGCATCATCGCGATGACGTTGACGATCTGGAAATGCCCCTGCTTGCTAGCACGCACCGGCTTCTGCCCGGTCAGCATCACCATCGGCATCGCCCCCAGCTGCGCGTAGGCCGCCGCGGTGACGAAATTGGTCGCGCCGGGCCCGAGCGTCGCGAGGCACACGCCGGCTTTGCCGGTGAGGCGACCGACCGTCGTCGCCATGAAGCCCGCGGCCTGCTCGTGGCGGGTGAGGATCAGCTGGATCTTCGAGTTGCGCAGAGATTCCAGCAGATCGAGGTTTTCCTCGCCGGGAATGCCGAAGATGAACTTCACCCCCTCGGCTTCGAGACTGCGGACGAACAGATCGGACGCCTTCATCGGACCACTCCCTGTCGATCGGCCGTCAGAATGGACGCCGCTGCCGCAAGGTGCAAGCTTCGTAGCCCGGATGAAATCCGGGGTGCCGCGGCGCGTTCCCGGACTTCGTCCGGGCTACGACAATGTCGCGCTCGCCTCAGGCCACGACCTGCAGGCTCGCCAGCCGCGCGTACAACCCGCCCTGCTGCATCAGCTGCGCCGGGGTGCCGGTTTCGACGATGCGCCCCTGTTCCAGCACGACGATGCGGTCGGCGCGCTGGACCGTGGACAGGCGGTGGGCGATGACCAGCGTGGTGCGGTTCTTCATCGCCGCTTCGAGGCCGCGCTGGACCAGCGCCTCGCTTTCGGCATCGAGCGCGCTGGTGGCTTCGTCCAGGAGCAGCAGCGGCGGATTGCGCAGGATGGCGCGGGCGATGGCGATGCGCTGACGCTGGCCGCCGGACAGGCGCAGCCCGCGCTCGCCCAGAAAGGTCTTGTAGCCCTCTGGCAGGCGCGTGATGAACTCGTCAGCGAGCGCCGTGCGCGCCGCGGCCATCACTTCGGCATCGCTGGCCCTGGCGTTGCCGTAGCGGATGTTCTCCAGCGCGTCGGCGGAGAAGATCACGGCGTCCTGCGGCACGATGCCGATATGCGCACGCAGGTCGCCGGGATCAAGCCTGCGGACATCGACGCCGTTGAAACGGATGCTGCCGGCACCGACGTCGTAGAAGCGCAGCAGCAGCTGGAACAGTGTGGTCTTGCCGGCGCCGCTGGGACCGACCAGCGCCACCGTCTCGCCCTCGCGGATGTCGAGCGTGATGCCGTCGAGTGCCGCGGTCTGCGGACGCGACGGGTAGTGAAAACGGACATTCTCGAACTCGATCCGGGCCTGCCGCCCCCCCGATGACGTTTCCGGCAGCGCAGCGGGCTGCTCCGGCGCACGGATCGCCGGCACTGCAGCGAGCAGTTCCATGAGGCGCTCGGTGGCACCGGCTGCGCGCATGACGTCGCCCCAGACTTCGGCAATCACGCCGACGCCGCCGGCGGTGAATACCGCGTAGAGCACGAAGGACGTCAGTGTGCCCGCGCTCATGGTGCCGGCAATCACCGATTGCGCGCCCAGCCACAGCACGAAGACGATCGCCCCGAACACGCCGGCGATCACACCTGCCGTCATCCCCGCGCGCACGCGCGTGCGCCGGATCGCCGAGGCAAAGCTGTGTTCGACCGTGCGGTCGTAGCGCGCGGCTTCGTCGCCTTCTTTGGTGAAGGCCTGCACGGTCGGAATCGCGTTGAGAATCTCGCCGGCCACCGCCGAGGTGTCGGCGATGCGGTCCTGCGACTCGCGTGACAGGCGCTTGACGCTGCGGCCCACGGCGACCAGTGGCACGACGACCAGCAGCAGCAGCGCCACGGTGACCGCGAACAGCTTGAGGCTCGTCACCGCGAGCATCACCAGCCCGCCGGCGAACTGGAACGCGCTGCGCAGGCCCATCGAGATCGACGAGCCGACCACAGTCTGTACCAGCGTCGTGTCGGCAGTCAGCCGCGACAGCACCTCGCCGGTCTTGGTGATCTCGAAGTATTCCGGCGACTGCGCGAGCATGCTGCGATAGACCGCGCTGCGCAGATCCGCGGTCACGCGCTCGCCGATCCAGCTCACCCAGTAGAAGCGCCCGGCGACCATCGCCCCCCAGAACAGGGCAATGCCAAACAGCGCGAGGAAATGGTTGTGCACCTGCGCGTCGGCCGAGAAGCCGTGGTCGACCAGGTCACGCAGCGCCAGCGGCACCGCGAGCATCGCCACCGACCCCAGGCACAGCAGGATGAAGGCCAGCCCGATACGGCTGCGGTATGGACGCAGAAACGGCAGCAACCCGCGCAATGCCGCGAGCCGGCGCTTGGCCGGCGCGGGCATCGCGAGCGTGTCGAGGAGATCGGTGGAATCGTTGCCCGGCTCGGGCGGGGGCGTGGCGTCGTTCATACGGTGCGGACGATAGCAGTCTGCACCGCAGGCTGCGGGCGCCGCCCCCCCGACATCTGCTCAGACTTCGGCGGTGGCGGGTTCCAGCGTCCGCTTCATCGCCGCGAGCCCCTGCTCGATCATGCCGGCGATCATCGGCGCCAGCTCGTGCGGCAGCAGGTCGGCGATCCACACGGCGCGGCAACCGCCGCCGTCGGCGAACACCTGCAGCGAGGCGTTGTGATGCGTCATGCGCGTGCCGACGACGGACCAGGCCAGGCGGCGCGCGGCGTCGTCGAGATCGACGATCAACTCGCGCGCGACCATGCCGTTGGCGAAAGTGACGACGCGTGCGCCGTCTTCGAGCCGGGTGTCGGTGACGAAACCTGGCGCCAGACGCGTGTGGATGGCACCTATGTCGCGCACGGCGTCCCAGACCCGCGCCGGTGCCGCGTCGATGCAAACTTCACGATGGATTGCGGCCATGGCTCACTCCGCCGCGAGGCACACGGCCTCGACGTTGTTGCCGTCCGGATCGATCAGGAACGCGGCGTAGTACGTCGGGCTGTAGTCGGCGCGCAAACTGGCGCCGCCGTTGTCGCGCCCGCCGGCTTTCAGGCCATCGCGATGAAAGCGGTCTACCGCGGCGCGGTTGCCGGCGTGGAAAGCCACATGCGTTGCGGCGGGCTTGGTGTCCTTGGCCTCATACAGCCACAGGGCCGGCGCGTTCTGCGGCCCGAACCCCGTCCCGCCGGCGTCGGGCACATGCCCGAGCGGCGCAAGCGCCGCCTTGTAGAAGCGCGCGCTGGCGCCGAGATCCTTTACCTTCAAACCGATGTGGTCGTACATCGCAAGTCTCCGTGTGAGTGGAGACCCGATGCTAGGCAGGCGCGGCGAGGCGTTCTTGGAAAATCTTGCGATCGCCGCGCGCGGCGCTCCGGAAGGCGCCGGGCGAAACGCCCGCGGCGCGATGGAAGCTGCGCACGAAGTTGGAGAGGTCGTTGAAACCGACGTCGTAGGCGATGTCGGTGACCGCACGCGTGCCATCGTCGGCGAGCAGGCGCGCGGCGTGGCGCAGGCGCGAGCGCACGAGATACTGGTGCGGCGTCACGCCGAGCACCTTGGCGAACAGGCGCAGGAAGTGGAACACGCTCAGGCCGGCGGCGCCGGCCGCGGCGTCGAGGTCGATGTCCTCGTGCGCACACGTGTCCAGCCACAGCGCCGCTTCGACCGCGCGGCGACGATCGCGGGCGTGAACGGCCAGCGGCGCGCGTTTGCGCCCGGACTGCGCTTCGACGAAGCGCGCGGCGAGCAGCAGGCCGACTTCGTCGACGCCGATATCGCTGCCGCCGTCCGCAGCCGACTGCGCCAGCTCGCCGAGCACCATCAGCTCGGACAGCGGCGGCAGCGCGCCGGCGCGCCAGGTCTCGCGGCGAGGCCCGATCGTCTCGGCCAGTTCGGGTGCGAAGTGAAAGGACAGGCACTCGTCGCCGCAGACATGGTGATCGTGCGTGCACTGGTACTCGTCGCCGGGATGACCCACCAGCACCGAGCCGGCGACCAGCTCGAACGAACGTCCGCGCGAACTGCAGCCGAAGCTGCCGCGGCGGACATAGGAAATGGAGTGGTCGCGGAACAGCTCGACGTAAGGCCGGTCGCCCGGCCCGGCGCTGCACCGGTAATCCAGCACCGAGAGCGCACCGCGCTGCAGGAGTGTCGTCGCTGGCATGGCAACGAGGCTACGCGCGTGCGTGCGAGGGGACAAGCAGCCGCGCGGCGGCCTCAGTCCGCCGAAACCGTGCGCTGCGCCGCCCAGGCGCGCAGATAGGCCATCTTCTCGGCCATGACCACGGACAAGGGGCGCGTCGCCGCGAGTTCGCTGCGCACGCGGTCCGTCGTCAGCGCCTCGCCGCGCGCGTGCGCCGCGTACAGCGCAGAGACCACCGCCTGCTCGATCTCGGCGCCCGAGAATCCGTCGCAGGCCTCGGCCAGCGCGGCGGTGTCGAACGTGGCCGGATCCTGGCCGCGCTTCTTCAGGTGAATCTCGAAAATTTTTGCGCGCGTCGGCGCCTTGGGCAGGTCGACGAAGAAGATTTCGTCGAAGCGCCCCTTGCGCAGCAGTTCCGGCGGCAGCGACTCGATATCGTTGGCGGTCGCGACCAGGAACACCTTGTCCTTGCGCTCGGCCATCCAGGTCAGCAGCGTGCCGAGAATGCGCTTGCCGGGGCCGCCGTCGTCGCCTTCGCTCGCCAGGCCTTTCTCGATCTCGTCGATCCACAGCACGCAGGGCGCCATCACCGCCGCGGTGCGCAGCGCGTCGCGCAGGTTGCGCTCGGTTTCGCCGTAGTACTTGTTGTAGAGCGTCGCGAAGTCGAGGCGGATCAGCGGCAGACCCCAGGCGCCGGCGACCGATTTCGCCGCGAGGCTCTTGCCGCCGCCCTGCACGCCGAGCAGCAGCAGGCCCTTGGGCGGATCGAGTCCCGGCGGCGCGGTGTCGGCGAGAAACACCGAACGGCGGTTCTCCAGCCACTGCTTGAGCGTGTCGAGGCCGGCAACGTCGGTGAGCTTCACGCCGTTGAATTCGAAGCTGAGCACGCCACCCTGATCGAGCAGCTTGTACTTGGCGTCCATCACCGCCGGCAGGTCGCCGTCGTCGAGCACGCCGTCGTGGATCGCGGTGCGGATCAGGCGGCGTGCGTCGCTGCGGCTGATGCCGATCAGGTTGCGCACCAGCGCCTGGATCGCCGGCTGCGTCGCCTGCACGCGCTTTTGCCGCTGCGCGCCCCAGCTCGAGGCCTCCTCCTCGATCAGCGCCGTCAGCTCGTCGCGCGTCGGCAGCGCCAGCTCCAGGCGCGCGGCCGCGCTGCGCAGTTCCGCGGGCGTTTCCAGCGCCGGCGCGGCGATCGCGAGGGTATGCGGCACCGCCGTGTGGCGCGCGGCGATCTCGCGCAGCTGGCTGATCACGACGGCGTCCTGCAGGTAGCGGTGCAGGTCCTGGAGCAGAAACAGTCCCGGCGCGGACAGCGAGAGGATGTGGGCCAGCAGTTTCTGCGGCTCGATCAGCGTGCGCTGCGGGGCGAGCGCCTCGTCGATGCGCTGCAAACCGAAGGCGAGCGTCCAGCGCCATGCCGGCATGCCGGTGCGCCGCGACAACCGCAACAGCAGATCCTCGACGCGCCCGATCTCCACCGTCTCGATCAGGATCAGCGGCGTGCGGGTGTCGACCAGGAGTTCAAGATCCTTCAGCTCGCTCATGGGATCGCTCGATCGGCGCTCAGCCCGAGGATGTGACGTCGGACACGGATTGGGATGTGCAGGATAGCCGCACTTAGAATCGGCGGGCATACTGATACCGTCAAGCGGGTACCGGTCGTAGCCACCACGAGGATTGCGCATGTCGCGTCGGATTCCGATGTTTGGTTTGCTCGCGGCGCTCACCGTCGCCGCTGCAGCGGTCGAGGCCGCGCCCCAATACGTGCCGTCGCCGCCGCTGCGCGAAGTGCTCGCCGCCGCCGCGGTCGGCGAAGTCGGCAGCGGCGTCGTGCAGGTGCCGATCATCACCTGGGGCGGCGACATCGCCACGATCTACGCCAACGGCAACCAGGCGCGCACCCGCGCCGGCAGTCTTGCCGCCGCGGAGGGTCTCGATCTCAATCTCGTCCGCGAGGACGTATTCAGCAAGCAGGTGCAGGCCTACCTGGCCGGCAAGTCGCCCTATCTGCGCGGCACGATGGGCATGGTCAACATGGCCGCCGAGGTTCTGGGCAAGGATCCGCGCACCAAGCCAGTCGTGATCTACCAGCTGACCTGGTCGGCGGGCGGCGATGCGCTCGTGGTGAAGTCCGGCATCGGCGCGGCACGCGATCTCAAGGGCAAGACCATCGCGCTGCAGGCCTACGGGCCGCACGTGGACTACATGACCAAGGTCCTGGCCGACGCCGGCCTGTCGGTTGACGACGTCAACATCCGCTGGGCTCCCGATCTGACCGGCACCGCCAACGCGCCGATGGCCGCCTTTCAGCAGAAGGACGTGGATGCCGCCTTCGTGATCATTCCGGACGCGCTGGTGCTGACGGCGGGCGGCAGCGTCGGCACCGGGGCCGAGGACTCGGTCAAGGGTGCGCGCATCCTGCTGTCGACGAAGACCGCGAACCGCGTCATCGCCGACGTCTATGCGGTCCGCAGCGACTATCTGCAGAAGAACCGGCGCAGCGTCGAGAGCTTCGTGCATGCGCTGATGCTGGGCGAGGAAAAGCTGCGCGACCTGGTGAAGAACAAGGCGGGCCGCGGCGCCGACTATCGCGCAACGTTTGCGGCCGCGGCCCAGCTGCTGCTGGACAGCAAGGACGCCGTGGCCGATGCCGAAGGCCTCTACGCCGACGCCGAGTTCGTCGGCCATGCCGGCAACGTCGACTTCTTCGAAAACGCCGCCTATCCGCGCAACCTGGCCGCGCTCAACGGCGAGATCCAGCGCAGCTTTGCCGGCATCGGCCTGATGAAGGGCAATGTCGCGCTCGCCGCCGCTGGCTGGGACTACGCCCGCCTGCGCCAGGGACTGAGCGCGGCGACGGTGGCGACCGGCCGCTTCGACGAGGGCCAGGTCGCGGCGGTTGTCGCGCGCAAGCAGCAGCAAGGCACGCTGGCCGAAGGCGAGCTGTTCTCGTTCGAGATCTTTTTCCAGCCCAACCAGAACACCTTTTCGGCGGATCTCTACCAGGCCGATTTTGCGAAGGTGATCGATCTGGCGTCGACCTACGGCGGCGCGCTGATCACGATCGAGGGCCACAGCGACCCGATGGGCTACCTGAAGGACAAGAAGGACGGCAAACCCGAGGTCGTGCTCACGCGCGTGAAACAGGCGGCCAAGAACCTGAGCCTGTCGCGCTCGGTCGCGGTGCGCGACAACATCATCGCCTACGCGCGGCAGAAGGGCATCAGCCTCGACGAGAGCCAGTTCGCGGTTGTCGGCCACGGCATCGCCAAGCCGCGCAACGGCGTCTGCGGCACGGAACCCTGTGCGCCGAAGACCGAACGCGAATGGCGCGACAACATGCGCGTGGAGTTCCGCATCATCCAGGTCGAGGCTGAGTCCTCGGTATTCAAGCCGCTCTGAACCGGGGAACGTGGCATGGCCAGGAAACGCAGCAGTGGCGGCCTGATCTTCGTGATCGTTGCCGGCGGCGTGGCGATGTGGGGTCTGGACCAGTTCTTCGA
Organism: Sinimarinibacterium sp.; assembly: GCA_041659605.1. Classification (GTDB taxonomy): domain Bacteria; phylum Pseudomonadota; class Gammaproteobacteria; order Nevskiales; family Nevskiaceae; genus Solimonas. Next base: position 33,245 of record JBAZXW010000014.1, read on the forward strand.
GCAGTCGACATCCACCGGCCAAAGCCCGTCGACCGTGCCCGAAGCGGCGCCGGTCCCGCAATCCGTGACCGCAAGCGAGGCGTCAGGCGCAGCATCCGTCTGGCCACCGCTGGCGGATGAAGGCATCGTGCCGGCCGCCGACCTCGGCGCCAGCAACTACTACATCGTGCTCGATGGCTCCGGCAGCATGCGACGCACGGGGTGCTCCGCCGACACGAACAAGATCACCGCGGCACTCGCGGCGCTCGAGCGCTTCGTCGGCACGGTGCCGGCCGACGCCAACCTCGGGCTCGCGGTGTTCGACGACAAGCACCTTTCGGAGCGCGTGCCGCTGGCAACGGGCAATCGTCCGGCCTTCCTGGCGGCGCTCAGGAACGTCGCCGTTGACGGCGGCACGCCGCTGCGCTCGGCGATCACGCTGGGATACGGACAGCTGACCACGCAGGCGCAGCGCCAGCTCGGCTACGGCGAGTACCACCTGGTCGTGGTCACCGACGGCAATCCGGATCCGAGCAGCGAGGATCCGACGTCGGTCGTCGAGGCGATTCTCACCGAGTCGCCCGTGGTGCTGCACACGATCGGCTTCTGCATCGGCACGAACCATGTTCTGAACCAGCCGGGCCGCAGCTACTACATGGCCGCCAACGATCCGTCGCAGCTGGACAGCGGCCTGTCCTCGGTCCTGGCCGAGTCACCGAGCTTCGACGTCGGCAGCTTCGAACAGACTCGATAGGAATTCGCGGCTCTTGTCCACCCACGTCAAGGTTTTTGCGGGCATCATCGTCCTCGGTCTGGTCGCCATCGTCGGCGCCCGCTTCGCATTGCCGCAGCTGCGCGACGCGATGCAGCGCGCGACCTCGGACGCGGCCGCGACGCAGGGCACGCTGCGTGTCGGCGTCGACAGCTGGGTCGGCTATTTCCCGCTGTGCTCGCCGGAGATGACGGGGCGCATGCGCCACGCCGGTTACGACCTGCGCTGCGAGGACGACAAGGCCGACTACCGCGCGCGCTTCCGGCGCCTCGCGGAAGGCGAGCTGGATTTTGCGGTGACAACGGTCGACGCCTATGTCCTGGGCGGCGCCGAACACGAATTTCCCGGCGCCATCGTCGCCGTGCTCGACCAGTCCAGCGGCGGCGACGCCATCGTCGCGCGCCGCGACAAGGTGGCGAGCCTGGACGCGCTCAAGCGCCGGACCGACGCGCGCATCGCCTACACGCCGGCGTCGCCGAGCGAGCACCTGCTCAAGTCCATCGCCACCCATTTCGACCTGCCGCGGCTGAAGGCCCGCGGCGGTGCCTGGCGCGTCGAGGCCGACGGCTCGTCCGACGCGCTGCGCAAGCTGCAGGCGGGCGACGTCGACGTCGCCGTGCTGTGGGAACCGGACGTGTCACGCGCGCTGGCCGATCCGGCGTTCGTGAAACTGATCGGCACCGAGGACACCGACAAGCTGATCGTCGACGTCCTGCTGGCCTCGCGCCGGCTGATCCAGGAGCGGCCGCAGACCCTGGACACCTTGATCGACCAGTACTTCCAGACGCTGCACGACTACGGCGAGCAGCCCGAGCGCCTGCGCGCCGACCTGCGCAAGAGCGCGGGACTCGACGATGCGCAGATCGAGCCGATGCTGGCCGGCGTCGACTGGGCCACGCTCAACGAAAACGGCGCCGAGTGGTTCGGCGTGACGCCTTCCGGGCTGCCGGCCGAGGAAGGCTTGATCGAGGCAATCCGCGGCGCGCTCGACATCCTCGGCGCGGTCGGCGATCTGCCGGCCAATCCCCTGCCCGACCAGGATCCGTACCGCATCACCAACCGCGGCACGATCGCGCAGCTCTACCTGGCGCAGGCGGGAATTGCCGACGCCAGCGGCGCCGCGCAGACGGCGGGCAACGTGCTGGCGCGGCCGTTTCCGGCGCTCGACGATGCCGGCTGGAAACGCCTCAAGGAAGTCGGCACGCTGAAAGTCGAGCCGATCGGCTTCCAGCGCGCGACCGCCTATCTCGACGACGATGGCCGCGCGAGCCTGGACCGCATCGCCGAGCGCCTGCGCCGCTAACACAACTACCGCATCCTGGTCAAAGGGCACACCGGGCTCGGCGGCGACGCCGACGCCAACCTCGATCTTTCGCGCAGCCGCGCATCGGCGGTCGCCGAGTACCTGCTCGACCGCTACAGCATGGATGCCGATCGCGTCCGCGCGCTCGGCTACGGCGGATCGGATCCGCTGCCGCGCGACGACGGCGAGAGCGACCGCGCCTACGCCTACCGCCTGCCGCGGGTCGAAGTGTCGCTGCTCGCGGAGCCCTACTGATGGCGGACCGCACCGAATCGACCACGCCGGACTTTTCGCCGCGGGCGGTGGCGCGCGCGGTGCTGCGCGAGACGGTGACGCGGCCCTACGTGCTGTATCCCGCGGCGGTCGGCATCCTTGGTGCAGCGGCGGCGCTGCTGCTGGGGCCATCGTTGCTGTTCGTCGTGCCGGCAGCGGTCGGCGCCGCGGTCGGGCTCGGCGCCTGGGGCGTCAATTTCGGGCTGCGCCGCGATCACATTGCCAACGATTACCTGAAGCGCTTGCAGCAGGCCCTGTCCGGCCGCGTGCAGCAGGCGGTCGCGCAGCTGCGCAAGGATCTCGCTGCGCAGAATCACGAGCGCGCGCTGGAGCAGCTGGCGCGGCTCGAAGCCAAGTTCGCCGCCAGCGAGGACTTGCTGCGACGCAAGCTCAAACCCGGCGAGATGACGTTCAACCGCTACCTGGGCATGACCGAGCAGGTGTTCCTCGCCGGGCTCGACAACCTGCGCCAGGTCGCCGACGCCGTGCACGGCATCGCCACGATCGATGTGCGCCAGGCGCAGGAGCGCCAGCGCGAGCTGGACGCGCTGGAGCGGCTGTCGGAGGCCCAGCGCCGCGAGCATGCGGCGCTGGCCGAGCGCGTCGCACTGCTGCAACGCCAGGCCGGCAAGGTCGAGGTCTGGCTCGCCGAGAACGAGCAGGCCCTGACGCAGATGGATCACGTGATGGCGGCGATCGCCGACATGGACACGGCCCAGGACCAGGCGCAGATGGACATGGGACCGGCGATGCAGGAACTGAAGTCTCTGATCGAACGTGCGCATAATTACATCCGGGAAGACAGCGACGAAGCCCAGCGCGCCGCGCCGAACGCACCGCGCGACGGCCGTGCGCTGGTCCCGCCACCCAAGCAAGGGAGCTGAGCCGTGGCCACATCCGCAGCAGCACCGCAGCAACTGGTATTCGCCGACGCCAAGGATCTGCGTCAGGAGCTCGATCTCGCCGACCCCGCGAGCCTGCATGCGGACCCGGTCGCCGATCCGAAACTCGCGCAGCAGGCCGAGGACGTGGTCGCGCGCATGCTCAAGGTGGATCTGCAGGACGTCGATGCACAGGCGCGCACCAAGGCCTCGGTCGAGGCGATGGGTCTCAACCTGCAGAAGGAAGCCGCACGCCGCAGCGCGATGCTCAAGCAGCCGATCTCGCAGCTGATGAAGGCCGGCGAAGAAGGCGGCCCGGTGGCGAACTCGCTGATCGACCTCAAGCTGCAGGTCGAGTCCCTGGACCCGGCGAAACTCGACCTCGAATCCGGCTGGCTGACGCGCACGCTGGGCTACATCCCCGGCATCGGCACGCCGCTCAAGCGCTACTTCTCGCGCTACGAGAGTGCATCGACGACGATCGACGCGATCATCAGCTCGCTGAAGGCTGGCCAGGAGCAGCTCAAGCGCGACAACATCACGCTGGCCGAAGACCAGAAGGCGATGCGCGCGCTGACGCTCAAGCTCGAACAGGCGATCAAGCTCGGCCAACTGATCGACCAGAAGCTGCAGGACTCGCTGTCGACCGAGGTGCTGGAGTCCGATCCGCGGCACAAGTTCGTGACCGAGGAACTGCTGTTCCCGCTGCGCCAGCGCATCCAGGACCTGCAGCAACAGCTGCTGGTCAACCAGCAGGGCTTCCTCACCACCGAGATGGTGATCCGCAACAACAAGGAACTGATCCGCGGCGTCAACCGCGCGCTCAATGTCACCGTCAGCGCGCTGCAGGTTGCGGTCACGCTGGCGCTGGCATTGGCCAACCAGAAGATCGTCCTGAAGAAGATACAGGCGATCACGTCGACGACCGAGCAGCTGATCGCCGACACCGCGGCGCGCCTCAAGACCCAGGGCGCGGACATCCAGAAGCAGGCGTCGGGCACGATGCTCGACATCGAGGTACTCAAGACCGCCTTCGCCGACATCAAGGCCGCGCTCGACGATATCTCGCGCTACCGCCAGGACGCGCTGCCGAAGATGGCGCAGAACATCGTCGAGATGGACCGCCTCGCCGCCGAATCCGAAGAGCAGATCCGCAAGGTCGAGAAGGCGGAAAAGGTCGCCCAGGATTTTCCCATCGAGATCGTCGGCTGACGCCGGCGCCGTACCGGAGACTCAAAAATGAGCACAACCATTCCACGACTGATTGCCGGCCTCGCGATCAGCGCCGTCGTCGCCCTCACGGCCGCCTGCGGCAAGAAGGAACAGGCGCAGCCGACCGCAGCGCCTGCAAAGGCTGCCCCCGCCAAGGTCGAGAGTTACCGCATCGCCTGGTCGCACTACACCGGCTGGGAACCCTGGGGCTACATGACCGACGCCGGCATTCTCAAGAAATGGGCCGACAAGTACGGCATCGCCATCGAGGTCACGCTGATCAACGACTACGTCGAGTCGATCAACCTGTACACCGCCGGCAAGTTTGACGGCTGCGTGATGACCAACATGGACGCGCTGACAATTCCGGCGGTCGGCGGCATCGACAGCACGGCGCTGATCGTCGGCGACTACTCGAACGGCAACGACGGCATCGTCATGAAGAACGGCGGCGACGTGAAGGCGCTCGAGGGCCGTCCGGTGAATCTCGTCGAGCTGTCGGTGTCGCACTACCTGCTGGCGCGCGCGCTGGACAAGCACGGCATGAGCGAGAAGGACGTCACCGTGATCAACACCTCGGACGCCGACATCGCCGCGGCGTTCACCAACGACGCCAACGGCGCCGCCGTGACCTGGAATCCGCCGCTGCAACAGGCGCTCAAGGCGCCGGGCGCGACGCTGGTGTTCGACTCGTCGCAGATTCCCGGCGAGATCATGGACCTGATGGTGGTGAAGAGCGGCGCCCCCGACAGCCTCAAGAAAGCATTGACCGGCGCCTGGTACGAGATGCTGGCGTTGATGAGCGGCAGCACGCCGGAAGGCGTCAAGGCGATCGAGGCGATGGCGCAGGCTTCCGGCGCCACGGTCGACGAGTTCAAGGCGCAGCTGGAGACCACCGAGATGTTCTACGAACCGGCCAAGGCGGTGGAGTTCTCGGCAACGATCGCGCCGATCATGGAGTCCGTGCGCAGCTTCGCGTTCGCCAAGGGCCTCTACGGCGAGGGCGCGCAGTCGGCGGATCTGGTCGGCATCGAGCTGGTCGACGGCAAGGTGCTCGGCGATCCGCAGAACGTCAAGCTGCGCTTCACCGACAAGTACATGCGCATGGCGGCAGAGGGCAAGCTCTGAAGCCGCCTGCCGCAAGCGGCACGCGCGCTGTCCCGCGCTTCTGGGGACTGCACGCGCAGCCGTCGCGTCGGTTCGGCTGGCTGCTGGCCGCGATTCCGTTCCTGCTCGCGCTGGTGGTCTACGCGCTGGCCTCGGACGCGCGCCACCGCGACAACCCGCAGGACAAGCTGCTGCCGACGGCCGGACAGATGGTCGACGCCGTGCAGCGCATGGCCTTGAGGCCGGATGCGCGCAGCGGCGAACGCCTGATGCTCAAGGACAGTGCGGCGAGCCTGCGCCGCCTGGGCCTGGGCATGGCGCTGGCCGCGGGCATCGGCCTGCTGCTGGGCCTGAACCTGGGCCTGTTCGGTGGCTTGAGCGCGCTGGGAGCGCCCTTCGTCACCTTCATCTCGATGATTCCGCCGCTGGCGGTGCTGCCGATTTTGTTCATCAGCTTCGGCGTCGACGAGCTGGCAAAGGTGATGCTGATCTTCATCGGCATCTTCCCGGTGATCACGCGCGACGTGATGCTGGCGACGCGCGCGATCCCGCGCGAGCAGATCACCAAGTCGCTGACGCTGGGCGCGAGCCCGGCGGCCCTGGCCTACCGCATCGTGCTGCCGCAGATCCTGCCGCGACTGATCGACGCGGTGCGCCTGACGCTGGGCGCCGCCTGGCTGTTCCTGATCGCCGCCGAGGCGATCGCCGCCGACAGCGGTCTGGGCTACCGGATCTTCCTGATGCGGCGCTACCTGGCGATGGACGTGATCCTGCCCTATGTGCTGTTGATCACCCTGCTCGGCTATCTGATGGACCTGGGGCTGCGGCAGACTTTGAAGAGTTTCTTTCCGTGGTATGTCGCGGGCCGCAACCGATGAGCGCGAACCACAACCGCGGGTGGCTGCACATCGAGGATCTTTACAAGTCCTACGGCAGCAAGCTGGTGCTGGACAACATCGACCTGTCGGTGTCGCGCGCCGAGCTGTGCACCGTCGTCGGCCCCAGCGGTTGCGGCAAGTCGACGCTGCTGCGGCAGATCCTCGGCGAAGAGGCGCCGGACAAGGGTCACATCACGCTCGAAGGCCGCGACGTCGGCTTTCCCGACACGCGTCGCGGCATCGTGTTCCAGCGCTACTCGCTGTTTCCGCACCTGAGTGTGCTCGACAACGTCACGCTCGGCCCGCGCCTGACCAGCGGCCTTTTCGAACGCCGGCGCCGACGCCGCGAGTTCGAGGCCGACGCGATGACCCACCTGGAGCGCATGCGGCTGGCCGAGCACGCGCACAAGTATCCGCACGAGCTGTCCGGCGGCATGCAGCAGCGCGTCGCGATCGCGCAGGCGCTGATGCTCAAACCGGCGGTCCTGATGATGGACGAGCCTTTCGGCGCGCTCGATCCGGACACCCGCGAACAGATGCAGCTGCTGTTGCTGGAGCTGTGGGAAGCGGAGCAGATGACCGTGTTCTTCGTCACCCACGATCTCGAAGAGGCGGTCTTTCTGGGCACGCGCATCCTCGTGCTGTCGCAGTACTACACCGATGACCGGGGCGATGACCGAGGCGATGACCGGGGCGACGACCGCGGCGGAACCGTGCGGCGCGGCGCCAAGATCGTTGCCGACTACCAGCTGCCGCGAGCAGCGACCGCAACCGACGTGAAGCGCTCGCCGGAGTTCGCGAAGCTGGTCGGCGAGATCCGCGACCTCGGCTTCAACCCGGACTTCCGCCGGCACGTGCGCGACTTTGATTTGCGCCACCCGCACTCATTCCGCACGCTGACACCGGAAGAGTATCGGGAGAGTCAGTAGGAGCGGCCGCTCCGCCCCACGTCAGTCCAGCAAGCGCTGGCTTTCGAACGACTGCGGACAGCGCCGCCGTTCGATCGCGTAGTACGCGCGGAGCAGATCCTCCTCGATGCCCAAAGCCTTGCGCACTTCGCGCAGCGGCAGGTCGGCATAGTCGTCGTAGCGCACCTCATGCAGCGGCCTGCAATCGGAGACGAAGCCCAGGCGCACGGCATCGCGGAACACGCGCAAGTCCTCCGCATCGAAGCGGTACTGGCGCGGATAGAGATAGCGGGCCAGCAGGCCGAACAGCCTTTCTTCGCTGGCGCTCACGCGGTCCGTGCTGCCCATCGTGAAGCCGATGACGAAAGCCTCGTCCTTGGCCAGCAGTCCGCGCCCGAGCACGATGTGGATCTGATCGTGCGTCTTCAGGTCCGTTGCGCCGTGAAACAGATCGAAGCCCGGCAGATCGTATTCAGGGTTCTCGATGAGGCGGACCAGGAACGGCAGATCCTCCGCCTTGATACCGAACTGGCGTATCTCGGCGTATGTCTCACCCAGGGTCGCGTCGCCGTGCGACAAAGGGACATGCCAGCTGCGCACCCGCTCGGATTTCTCCACGGCCGTCCTCCCGCCAGGGCCCGTTAACGCGATGGCAGCAGTTGATTCTCGCAACCCACCAGTTCCGGCGGCGTGTATTCCGGCACGCCCTCCGGCTTCGCGTTCACTGCGCAGCTGGCTTCCAGCCGCTTCGCCGCGATCAGGATGCCGCTGAGGATGTGCTGCTGGTAGTCGGCGTCGAGATACAGGTAGGGCTCGTGGCCCAACGCGGTGTACCAGGCGCGGCCGGCGAACTTGTCGTGGCACCAGGCCATCGGATGGTCGCCCATCGATCCGCTGTAGCCCATCGGAAACGTCGGTCCGGACGGATCGCAGCTGGTGTTCGGCGCCTGCAAATAACCGGACTCGTCGATGCGCAGCAGCACGCGCACGGCGCCGCGCGGATCGGTCTTGAAGCTGTAGAACTCTTCCAGCGGCAACGACCAGGTGTCGGCGCCGAGGAAGGCCGTGCTCGGATGGCTCGTGTCCTCGACGGCGAGCATGCCGGGCTGGTTGAGCACCGGATGCGACAGGAACTGTGCGCCGACCAGTTCGCCGTAGAACGGCCACTCGTGGAAGGTGTCGGCGGCGGAGTGGATGCCGACGAAGCCGCCGCCGCCAGCGACGTAGTTCTGCAGCGCGGATTTCTGGTCCTCGGTGTCGAGCACGTCGAGCGTGGTGTTGAGGAAGATCAGCGCGGCGTACTGCGCGAGATTCTCGGGCGTGAAAGCGGCAGGGTCCTCGGTCGCATCGACCTCGAATCCATTGTCGGCGCCGAGCTGCTCGATCGCAGGGATGCCGACTTCGATCGAAGGGTGGCGGAAGCCGACGGTGCGCGAGTACACCAGTACCTTGAAGGTCTCGCCGCCACCGTCGTTGGGATCTGGGGTCGGCGTTGGCCCCCGGCCGCGATCGGCGCCGCAGGCAACAAGCAGGGACAACAGCAGAACGGACAACGCAGCGCGGAGCATGTCAGCTCACTCCATTGATCAGGTTGCGGCTGATGCGCAGGGCATTGGCCAGAATGGTCAGGGTCGGATTGAAGCCGGGGAAGGTCACGAAGGTCGAACCGTCCATCACGTGCACGTTGTCGACTTCGTGCAGGCGGCCGTTGGCGTCGCAGACCGAGGTGTCGGGATCGGTGCCCATGCGCGCCGTGCCGCCCTGGTGGAAGGTCGAGGGCGCGGCATCCGAGAGCAGCGGGTTGGGAATCACCGCGGCGCCGACCGCCCCGGGCGTGGCCAGCAGCAGCGCCTCGATCTGCGGCCCGAAGTACGCCGAGCCGGCCTTCTCGTGCAGATGCGGCGCATAGGTCACGCGCGGTGCCGGCAGGCCGTGCCAGTCGTGCACGTCCGGGTCCAGGTCCACGCGGTTGTTCGCCTGCGGCAGATCCTCGCCGACGAACTGCAGGCCGGCGATGCGACGGCGCATCGGCGACAGGCGCATCAGTTCCTTGTGCGGCAGGCCGTAGCCGGCATAACCCGCGTAGGTGTAGGCCTCGGTCAGCAGCGGCAGGCCGGAACCGAGCTGCACCAGGGCCCCCTTGAGATACGGCACGCCGAGCGCCTCGATCGCCGGGCCGGTGAACGGTCCGACGAGGTCGTCGATCTCCAGCGTCGTGCTCTGCGCGCGCAGCGACTGGATGTCGCGGTCGAACAGCGCGCCGCCGAGGATGAAGTTGTGGAACATCAGGTTGCGACCGACCTGGTCCGAGCGGTTGCCCAGGCCGTCCGGATGCGCACCGTTGGCGGACAGCAGCAGCAGGCGCGCGGTCTGGATCGGACTGCCGGCAATCAGGATCTTGTCTGCGGACAGGCTGCGCGACACGCCGCGATCGTCGTAGTAGTGCACCGCCGTCGCACGCGCACCATCGCTCGTCGTCTCGATGCGGTACGCCTGCGCGCGCGGAATCACGTTCACGCGACCGCTCAGCACCGCCGGGTTGAGGAAGCTGACCAGCGCGTCGCCACGCGCGTTGATCGGGCAGCCGAAGCCGGAGCACAGGCCGCAGGAATTGCAGCGCGGACGGCCGTCGAAATCGGTCGAGTTGACCGCAGCCGGATAAGGGAACGGATTGAAGCCGACGTTGCGCGCGCCCTGCGCGAGCAGCTGCGCGGCATAGCCGGTCGGATTGGGTGGCATCACGAAGGGACGGCTGCGCGGCGCCTGCGCCAGCACGAAGTCCGGCATCTGCGCGACGTCGCCCTGCACGCCGATGCGGTACTCGACCTCGTCGTAGAACGGCGCGAGGTCGTCGTACGAGATCGGCCAGTCGGCGAGTTGCGCGCCCTCGACCGGCCCCAGGTCGGACCGCTGCGTGAAGTCCTGCTTCCAGAAGCGCGGGAACTTGGCGTTGTAGTGCAGCGAGGTGCCGCCGACCGCCGCACCCATGTTGGCCACGCTGCCCTGCGCGCTGCGCTCGACGCCCTGCCCGGCCTCCGACTGCGTGCGCCCGGTCATCGGCTCCAGCGCCGGGTCGGGGAAGCCGAAGGCACGCGTACCCTTGACCTCATCGCTGCCGTAAAGCGTGCCCAGCTCGCCGCTGGGCACCTGCCCGAAACCCGGGCGCAGATTGCGTCCGCGCTCGAGCACGACCACGTCCCAGCCGGCCTGCGCCAGTGCCCACGCGGTGATGCTGCCGGCGGGCCCCGAGCCGATCACGATTGCGCTTTGTGCCATCAGGCTGCTCCCGGCCGCAGCCTGGCGATCTCGGCGCGCAGGCGGCTGAGCCGGCCTTCCGCGTTGAGCATCACGCCCAGGGCGACCTCGCCGGATGTCATCGCCACCAGCTCGCGGAAGCTCTGCTGGATGCGCGCGTACTCTTCGACGTCGGGCACCGGCAGCAGTGCCGCCTGCGGCAGCGCGCCGTGGCGCTTGCCCAGCGCCAGCAGGTCGAGCAGGCCTGGATTGTCCGGATTCTCGACCTCCTCATCGGTGTAGCCACGCGGCTGCACGTCGCCGTCGTAGGCGGTGAACCCCCAGCCGAGCAGATCGCGGTTGCCGCCGTACTCGGGCGCACCGTACATCGTGTCCAGCGTGTGCACGAAGGCGACGTCGACCAGCGCAGTGATCAGCGCATCGCTGGAATCCTGCAACAGCAGGTCGCGCGACGGCGCCGGCATCGCCGCAAAGTCGGCGAACCCCAGCCCGGCGGCGCGCGTGTCGAGCTGCGCCAGCCCCTCGCGATAGATCTGCTGCCAGCCCTTGCGCGCACCGTTGAACTCGCGCTCCGGCAGGCCGAGCGAGCCCTCGACCTTCAGCCGCCAGGCCAGCGCCTCGTAGGCATCCAGCGGCACGAAGTCGGCAAAGTCGTTGTGCGCCGCGCCGCCGCGATCGGAGAACGGGCCGCCGGCGAAGATGCGCGGCGGATCGAAGGCAAAGGCGCTGAGCAGCAGGTTGATGCCATCGGCGCAACCGGCGGCGACCGCGCCAGCATCCACATCCTCGGGAACGAAGCGATCGACGAGCGCGTCGAGCGCCTTGAGCTCGGCTTCGTTCAGGAACAACACCGGCGTCCCGCCGGGATTGCCGCCGGGCTGCGGTGTCGGCGCGCCCTCGACCGGCGCGCTGCTGCCGCAACCCGACAGGCCCAGTACCGCAACCGCGCCCCCGGCCGCACTGCCCTGCTTGAGCAAGGTGCGGCGGCTGATCCGCCCGTGCATGTTCTCCTCCATCGCTCTCACCGAGCCCCTCTCGTTGCGGGGACTTTCCGGCGCTCAGTGTAGCCGCAACCGAGCCGACGATCGGCTGCGTCTGTCAGTCGTGCTTGCGATACACCGGCGACAGGTCCGGAGAATCCGGGCCAGCCGAGCCGGGCACTGGCTGGCGCTCACGTTCGATCTCGCGGATCTCGAACCAGATCGCGTTGAGGATGCCGAAGGTCATCGCAAGACCCAGGCCGAGAATCCAGGCGAAATACCACATGGCGGTCTCCTTCAGTAGACGCCAGTCTGGCGGCGCACATGTTCCAGCGAGATCGTCCCGCGCAGCACACGGAACACCCAGGCGGTGTACAGCAGCACCAGCGGCAGAAAGATCAGCGTGGCGACGAGCATGATGAACAGCGTCAGGCGGCTGCTGGACGCGTCCCAGACGGTCAGGCTGGCCACCGGAATGGTCGACGACGGCATCAGGAAAGGGAACAGGCTGAACCCGGCAGTCAGGATGATGCCGCTGAGCGCCAGCGCGCTGGTGACGAACGCGAGCCCGGCGCGCGATGCCCGCAACAGCAGCGCCGTCAGGATCGTGCCGGTGTAGGCCAGCACGGGGGCCGCGATCATCCACGGATACTCGCGGTAGTTCAGCAGCCAGCCACCGGCAACCGCCTCGACGGTCTTGCGCAGCGGATTCGACGGGCCGGCGGGATCGAGCGCGCCGACAATGCGCAGGCCGTCGAGAGACTTCAGCCACAGCCCTGCAGCGCTGAAGCCGATCAGCACTGCCAGCGCCGCCCAGGCGCCAGCGCGGCGTGCGCGCGCGGCCATCGGGTCCTCCATCTTCAGCGCGGCGTAGGTCGCGCCGTGCATCAGCAGCATCGCCAGGCTGACGACGCCGGCGAGCAGCGCAAACGGATGCAGCAGTGCGAAGAAACCACCGGTGTAGACCGGCCGCGCGAGCTCGTCGATGTGAAACGGCAGGCCCAGGAACAGGTTGCCGAACGCCACCCCGAACAGGAGCGCCGGCACCGCGCCGCCGACGAACAGCGCCCAGTCCCACAGATTCCGCCAGCGCGGATCTTCGAGCTTGTTGCGGAACATGAAGCCGACGGGTCGCAGGATCAGCGCCAGCAGCACCAGGAACATCGCCAGGTACAGGCCGGAGAACGAGGCCGCGTAGAGCAGTGGCCAGGCCGCGAACACCGCGCCGCCGCCAAGGATGAACCAGACCTGGTTGCCGTCCCACACCGGCTCGATCGATTCGAGCAGTGCGCGGCGCTCGGCATCGTCGTGGCCAAGGAAGCGGAACAGCGCGCCGACCCCCAGGTCGAAGCCGTCCATGATCGCGAAGCCGATCAGCAGCGCGCCGAGCAGCAGCCACCAGATGATGCGCAGGGTTTCGTAATCGAGCACGTTCGTCTCCCCTTCAGTGCGCACCCGGCGCGGTGTCCGCCGCCGGCCAGTAGCCGAGGCCATCCGGGCCGCGCCGGATCATGCGCTGCATCAGAAAGACGTCGACCACCAGCAGCGTCGTGTAGAACACGACGAAGCCGGTCAGCGACAGCATCACGTTCGTGGTGGACGTCGTCGACACACCGAGGAAGGTCGGCAGCACGCCCTCGATCGCCCAGGGCTGGCGGCCATGCTCGGCGACGATCCAGCCCAGCTCGGCCACGATCCACGGCAGCGGCAAGGCCAGGAACGCAGCGCGCAGATACCAGCGATGACGGTCGAGCTGCTGCGTCGCCGACAGGTAGAACGACAGCGCGAACAAGGCGATGAAGAACATGCCCAGGCCAACCATGATGCGGAAGCTCCAGAACAGCACCGGCACGTTGGGCACGTTCGACCACACCGCACGCTCGATGTCCTCCGCGGTCGCGTCCGCCGGATTGGCGACATAGCGCAGCAGCAGCAGGCCGTAACCCAGGTCCGCGCGGTGCACCTCGAATGCCTCCCTGGCCGCGGTGTCGCCCGGATCGGCGCGCAGCCGCTGCAGCGCCTTGTGCGCCTCGATGCCGCGCAGGATGCGCACGCGCGCATGCTCGACCAGCGGCAGGATGCCGGGCACTTCCTCGTCAAGCGAGCGCGTGGCGATCAGGCCCAGCGCCCAGGGGATGCGGATCTCCGCGTGCGTCTTGCGCGCCTCGACGTCCGGCCAGCCCACCAGCGTGAACGGTGCCGGTGCCGGCTCGGTCTCCCACATGGCCTCGATCGCCGCAATCTTCATCTTCTGGTGCTCGGTCAGCGTGTAACCCGATTCGTCGCCGAGCACGACGACCGACAGCGCCGACGCGAGACCAAAGCTTGCCGCCACCGCCATCGAGCGCTTCGCGAAGGCCACATTGCGACCGCGCAGCAGATACCACGCGGAAATGGACAGCACGAAGATCGAACCGGTGACATAACCAGCGGCGACCGTGTGCACGAACTTGGACTGCGCCACCGGATTGAAAATGACCTCGCCGAACGAGGTCAGCTCCATGCGCATCGTCTCGTGGTTGAACTCGGCCCCGACCGGGTTCTGCATCCAGGCGTTGGCGATCAGGATCCACAGCGCCGAGAAGTTCGAGCCGATCGCGGTCAGGAAGGTCACGACCAAGTGGCCGACCTTTGACAGGCGGTCCCAGCCGAAGAAAAACAGGCCGACGAAGGTCGATTCGAGGAAGAAGGCCATCAGGCCCTCGATCGCCAGCGGCGCGCCGAAGATGTCGCCGACGTAGTGCGAGTAGTAGGCCCAGTTGGTGCCGAACTGGAACTCCATCGTGATGCCGGTGGCCACGCCCATCGCGAAGTTGATGCCGAACAGCAGGCCCCAGAATCGCGTCATGCGCTTCCAGATCTCGCGCCCGGTCATGACATAGGTCGCCTCCATGATCACCAGGAGCATCGACAGGCCCAGCGTCAGCGGCACGAACAGGAAGTGGTAGAGCGCCGTCAGCGCGAACTGCAGCCGCGACAGGTCCACCAGGGTCATGTCAATCATGCGCAGGCTCCCGAGCGGCCGGTGTCTGGCCCAGCGCCAGCTGCTCGTGCAAGTGGTCCGGCGTCGGCTGCATCCTCGCGTCGCCGGAGAAGAAGAAGGTCTTGATCAGAATCAGCGCGACCAGCTTGATCGCGAGCAACACACCGATCCTGCGACGCAGATCGCGCCGCCAGTCGCCCATTTTCTTCAGTCCGCGTCCCACGGCTTGGCCTCCCAGGTCTCGGCCAGGCGCGAGCGGATCTTGATCTCGGACGTCAACGTGCGCGCGACCGGGCAGCGACCGGCGATCTCCAGCAGGCGCTGGCGCTGCTCCGGGCTCAGATCGCCTTCCAGCACGATCTCGCGCGTGATCTCGTCGACCTTGCCGTCCTTGGTCGCACAGTCGGCGCAGTCCTGCGCATGCACCTTGCGATGCTGCAGACGCACGCGCACGCGCGTCAGCGGCAGCTTCTTCAGCTCCGCGTACATGCGCACGGTCATGCTGGTGCAGGCGCCCAGCCCCAGCAGCAGATACTCGTAGGGACCCGGGCCCGCATCGTTGCCGCCTGCGCTCGCCGGCTCGTCGAGCGTCACGGCGTGGCGACCGGTGCGGCCGGTCTGGATGTAGCGTCCGGTGAGAGTTTCCTCGACTTCGACGATCGTCGGCGTTTCATTGCCCATTAGCGTTGTCCTTGGCTGCTTCGTACTGTTCAGTCCTGCACCACTCTTGCGTGTCGCACGACAACGAGCGCGTCGCGCACAGCGTAACCGGTTCGACCAGCACGCTGCCTTGGCGCGTCAGACACAACGAGCGGTCACCGTCGGCGCGCACGGCTGACGATTCATTTCTTCATTGAAGAGGCGCTCGACCCTGAGGTTGCGTCCCCACTCGACGATGCAGCACAGCGGCCCACTTTACTTTGTAATGCGACTCGTTATCATTTGCATCTCCTAGAATCGCCTCGGCCCATCCTCGATCCATTTCTGCAATGAAAATCCAGAAGACAACCCTCGCCAGCAGCCTGCTGGCCGCGTGCCTGTCACCTCCCGCCCACGCCGACGAGAACCTGTTCGGCTACGTCAACGGCGCCGAACCGCTGCCCAAGGGCGCGCTGGAGATCTACGAGAAGCTGACGCTGCGCTCGGACAAGGGCCGCGGCGAGTACACGGCCTGGGATTCCGTCACCGAGATCGAGTACGGCCTCACCGACAAGCTCGCCGTCATCGGCGCGATCGAGGCGTTGGCGATCGACACCGAAGGCCTGGTCATCGACGGCTATCTGCCGGGCGACAACTCCTACGGTCCGCGCGCCTCGGGCGTCGAGGCGTACCTCAAGTACAACTTCCTCAGCCCGGCGAAGTCATCGTTCGGCGTGTCGATGCTGACCGCGCTGCGCTACGCCTGGCGCGATCCGCACTCCGGCCAGGACAAGGACACGATCAACTTCGAGGAGAAGCTGCTGCTGCAGAAGTACTTCCTCGACGGCCAGCTGATCTGGGCGACGAACCTGGGCATCGAGGCCACGCACGCCGAGCGCCACGCGATCGACAATCTGCCCGAGGGATTCGACTGGCCGACCGATCCGGAGATGGAGATCGAGCTGATCGGCGCCAGCGGCCTGTCGTACCGCTTCGCGCCGAGCTGGTTCCTCGGCGCCGAAGTGCTGTGGGAAGAGGAGCATGAAACGGAAGTCGGCCTGGAGCGCTGGTCGCTGCAGGGCGGACCGACGCTGCACTACGGCTCGCAGAAATGGTGGGCGACGTTCAGCTGGCTGCCGCAGATCAAGGGCGGCGGCGAGAAATATCCGGATCAGCCGGACATGGGCCTGCACCTGATCGAGAAGACCGAGCAGGAATACCGGCTCAAGGTGGGCATCAACCTGTGAAGCTGCGCGCGCCCGCGCTGTTGCTGCTGACGGTCGTTCTCACCGGTCGCGCGGCCGACACGCCCCCGGTCGCGCCTGCGCAGCACGCACTGTTCCCGACCGCCGAGCGCTTCGTCAGCACGCCGGTCGCGCTCGACAAGGCGCAGCGGCGCGCGATCGAGGACCTCAGCGGCGTGCGCCAGCGCCAGGATCAGCAGCCGGTCTGGCGTGCCGAGGCCGGCGGCGAGCTGCTCGGCTGGTTCATCGTCGACGAGGTGATCGGCAAGCACGAGTTCATCACTTACGCTGCGGCGCTGAGCCCGGACGGGCACGTGATCGGCATCGACATCCTCGCCTATCGCGAAACCTACGGCGGCGAAGTGCGCGATGCCGGCTGGCGCCAGCATTTCGAACACAAGACGCTCGCCGACCCGTTCGCACTCGACGAAGACATCCCCAACCTCACCGGTGCGACGCTGTCCAGCCGCAACATCAGCAAGGGCGTCAAGCGCCTGCTCGCGCTGCAGCAGGTCGCCTTGAAGCCCTGATGATCGGGGTGATCGGGGTGATCGCGTGAGAGGCTATCCGCGCCGTTTCGTCGCCGTCGTCTGGGCGGCGCTGGGCCTGCTGTGGCTCAGCGGTGCGGCGCTGATTCCCGGTGCGCTGGAACGGCGCCTGGACTGGGATGTGTTCGTCCAGCTGCCGCGCGGCTCGGGGCTCGCCGTGTCCGCCACGCACGCATTCGTCGCATTCACAATGCTCTTCCTGTTTGGCGCGCTCGCACCCGTGCACATACGTGGCGGCTGGCGCCGCCGCGAGAATCGCGTCACCGGCGCCATCCTGGTGACGTCATTCGCGGCACTGGCGCTGAGCGCACTGGGCGTCTACTACCTCGCCGACGAAACATCAGGTTTGCTGGCCAGCCTCATCCACCTGGCGATCGGCTGCGCTCTGGCGGTGCCGGTCGCCGTTCACGTGATTCTTCGTCCGCGCCGCGCTGTTCATCCGTCGCGCCAGGTGGCGTGACGATCCCAGAATTCGACGCTGCGCCGGTAGGCCTCGCGATCGATCGGCACGCCCGAGCCGCCTTCGGCGACACCCAGCGCGTTGCGCAGCATCGTGATCGGCGCCAGCGGCGTTTCCTGAGGGGTCATCGTCGCGAGGCAGCCGACGATGCCCCACTCAGCATCGAGCCGGTCACCCTCGCGCAGCATCTGTTCGCGACTGTAGAGGATCACCAGCAGGTATTCGGCGAGCGGCGGCTCGATGCCTTCGAACCAGCGCACCAGCACCGGCAACTCTTCCTTCGTGCGCGCCTCGTAGGCCGAGCGCAGCAAGTGGCGGTTTTGCGCGGTGATTGCGACCGCCGCACAGCGCGTCTGCGTCCAGTTGCGGTGCACGTGCAGCTTGCAGAACGGCGCGTAGCCGTCGAGCACCTGCAGCGGCGGGTGCTGGTTCAGATAACGCTCGAACTCCTCGGCACTGCAGCCGACGATGGCGTTGCGGCGGCCGTCCTTCGGAAACAGGCGGCCACGCGCGAAGCGAGTCAGCGCAATCTTCATCAACGCTTGAGCTTGTCGGCGTAGTAGTGCCGGGTTTTCTCGACCTTGGGCAGCGCGACCGCCTGGATGTAGGGCTGGCCGGGATTGCGCGCAGCGTAGTCCTGGTGATAGGCCTCGGCGGTGTGGAAGGCCTGCAGCGGTTCGAGCTGGGTCGCGATCGGCGCATTGAACGCCTTGGCGACATCGAGCTTGCGGATGTAGCGCTCCGCCACTTCGCGCTGCGCATCGTCGGCGTAGAAGACCGCAGAGCGGTACTGGCGGCCGCGGTCATTGCCCTGGCGGTCGACGTGCGTCGGATCGTGCGCAACCGAGAAGAACACCTTGAGCAGCTGGCCGTAGCTCAGGCGCGTCGCGTCGAAATCGACGCGCACGACCTCCGCGTGATTGGTCGTGCCATTGCACACGGTTTCGTAGTCTGCGGTCGCCGCCGAGTCGCCGGCATAGCCGCTGACGACGTCGATCACGCCGTCGAGCTGGCGGAACACGGCTTCGACGCACCAGAAGCAGCCGCCGGCCAGCACTGCGGACTGGCGCGTGCCGGCATCGACACCGATATCCAGATCCGGGTTGGGAAACTCGACCGGCGTCAGCGGATGATCGTCGCCGCGCGACGCTGAAAAGAGGCTCATGAGAATCTCCTGGAAGAATGCCGCGCTGCCGTCGCGCGTCCGGACGTCACGATAGCCGCGCGTGCCGGCCGCGTCACCACCGGTCAGGCGGCGTCGACGCCGCTCGCGGAAGCCTGCGACTCGCACCAGCGGTTGCGCCCGCCGCGCTTGGCCTCGTACAGCGCCCCGTCGGCACGCGCAACCAGCGGCCAGATGTCCTCGTCCGCTTGCGGAATCCCGCGTTCCAGACCGGCGCTGATCGTGACGACATCGAGCAGAGGTGACCCGGGGTGAGGCATACCGAGTCCGCGCACGTCGCGGACCAGTTGCTCGGTGGCCTGGCGCGCGCCATCCGCGTCGGCACCGTAGAGCAACACGACAAACTCCTCGCCGCCGATGCGTGCGCGCAGGTCGAGCGGGCGCGTGGCGTAGCGACCGATCAGCAGTTCGCCAATGCGGCGCAGGCAGTCGTCGCCGGCGGCATGGCCCGAGCTGTCGTTGAGCAGCTTGAAGTGATCGACGTCGATCAGGATCACGCTCACCGCCACCTGCTCGCGTCGCGCCTGCGCGAGTACACGCGTCGCGTCGCGCTCGAACCAGGCGCGGTTGGGCAGCCCGGTGAGGCCGTCGCGCATGCCCGACAGCTCGGCAACCTGGCGCGTGATCCAGGCGCGCCGCGTCGAATCGTCGAGGCTGATTTCGGTGATCGCGGCAAAGACGCAGGTGACGACCGTCGCGACCACTGACCACCAGAAGCGCACGCCGATCCCCTGGTAGGCGCCCTCCGCCGCGAGCAGCGCGATCGCGGCGATCAGCAGGCCGCCCAGCGTCATCCAGCTGCGCAGGCCCGACATCAGCGTGACCACGATCACCGCAATCGCGACGGTCTCGAACGGAATCGCAAAGCCGGCGGTGATGCCGGCGTAGCGCAGCATGATCAGCAGCCCGAAGAAACCCAGCGATACGCCGCCGGTATAGGCCGACACCAGGCTGCTGCGGGGAAAGCGCCCGTTGAGCAGGATGCCGAGCAGGCTCATCGGCACGATCAGGCCCAGCTCGACGAAGTGGAACAGCCGCCGCATCTCCGCCGGCGTGTGCAGCAGCAGGGGGCCGTAGATCGGTGCGAGCCCGAAGACGCCGAGCGCCAGCAGGAACATCGTGATGCGACTGCGCGCGCGCCGCGGCCGTGCGTCCTCGTTGTAGCGCCGCTCCAGCGCCGCGTCGCCAAAGCCGCGCAGGCGCCAGCGCGCGTCGAGCTCGCGCAGCAGCAGATCGAGCTGCTCGAGTCCGGTCGGCGTCACCAGATCCGCACGCCCCGCAGCCGTCATCTACGGCGTTCCTCTCTTGTCGCCATGGGTGCGGACGAAGTCTAGCGGCAACCCGCGCCGATCTCCTCCATCAATTGCTATTGATAATGATTCGTATTTGCGTATGATGTCGGCCTGACGAATCGCCGGTCGGCGTCAACACGGGAGATCACTGCATGGAGCTGTGCGCACGCCTGACTATGCTGATCGCCGTCGCCTGCTGGCTGGGCGCCGCGTCGGCGGACCGTCGCGCAGGCCGCGCGCTCGAATGGCAGCTGCTCGGCGTGCCCTTCGCCGCCGCCGCGCTGCTGGTCTGGATCGAGTCGCACGGCGACGCCGGCTTCGACCGCTGGTGGCCGTGGCTCGGCATCGCGGGCCTATACCCGCTGCGGCTGCTGTCCGCGCCGTCCGTCCCCGTGCGCGGCGCGCGCGCGGCGCTGGCGTCGATCGCCGCGCTTGCCGCCGGCCTGCTGTGCAGCCTTGCCTTCGCGCAGGAGTCGCTGGCGACGATTGCGGTCGCGGGCCACGTCGCCGCCGACGATGCCGACGATGCCGACGATGCCGCCATGGTCGAGGCCTCGCCGGCCGATCTGCCGGCGGAATTCGACGCGATCGTCGTCACCGGCACACGTACCGAGCACACGCTCGGCGACAGCCCGGTCGACGTGCAGCTGATCGACGCCGCCGCCATCCGCGCCAGCGGCGCGCGCGACCTCGCCGAGTTGCTGGAACGCGAGGGCGGCGTCTACGCGACACGCGTCGCCGGCCGCGGCAGCTCGATCGAGATCCAGGGCCTGTCCTCCGAACACGTGCTGATCCTGATCGACGGCCGCCGCATGATCGGCCGCATCAACGGCGCGATCGACCTGACGCGCCTGCGCCTGGACGACATCGAACGCATCGAGATCGTCAAAGGCCCGAGTTCCGCGCTGTACGGCGCCGACGCACTCGGCGGCGTCATCAACGTGATCACGCGGCGGCGTGACGCCCAGGACGCCCAGGGCGGCGCCCGGCAGGCCGGCGCGCTGACGCTGCGCGGCGACGCCGACGGCAATGCCGAAACCTTCGCCAACAGCGGCTGGGCGCTGGGGCAGGCGCTGGGCGGCCGCGCCAGCGCCGGCTGGACCCGAATCGAGCCCTTTGATCTCGACGCGTCGACGCCCGGCGACGACGGCATCTCCGGACGCGGCGGCCTGGCCTCGGCCAATGCGCGCTGGAGCGCGTCCGCGGACTTCGATCTGGATGCGGACTTCGCCTACGCGCTCGACGACAGCCGGCGCGTCGACGACGGCACCGGCGGCGCACTGTACGACACGCACAAACGCATCGAGGACCTGCGCGCCGGCCTGGCCCCGCGTATCGCGCTCGGCGGTGCAACCGAATTGCGCCTGGACGGCTACTACCACCGCTACTTCGACCAGTTCCTGCAGCAGCAGCGCGGCAGCGAGGACGGCACGATCGACGAGGAGACGCTCGACCAGCTGTGGGTCGGCGGCGCGCAGCTCGACCACAGCCTTGGACTTCATCGCCTGAGCCTGGGCCTGGAGGCGCAGTACGAGTCGCTCGCGGCCGATCGCCTCGGCAGCGACGGCGAACGCGACCGCCAGTCGCTGTTCGCGCAGGACGAGCTGACGTTGCTCGACGGCGACCTCGCACTGGTGCCGGGCCTGCGCTACGACCGCGATTCGCAGTTCGGCGACCAGCTGTCGCCGAAGCTGTCGCTGCGCTACGAGCTGGCCCGCGACTGGATCCTGCGCGCCGGCTACGGCCACGGCTATCGCGCGCCGGACTTCAAGCAACTGCTGCTGCGCTTCAGCAATCCGGCGGTCGGCTACCGCGTCGACGGCAATCCGGATCTGAAGCCGGAGCGCAGCGTCGCCTACAACCTCGGCGTCACCTGGTTCGCCCGCCGCAGCGCGAGTCTCGCGCTGTCCAGCCACCACAGCGCTGTCGAGGATCTGATCGAGATCGTGCAGGTCGGTTCGGGCCCACCGGTCGTCTACAGCTATCGCAACGTCGCCAGCGCGCAGATCTACGGCGCCGATCTGCAGGCGCAGTTCCGGCCGCTCCCGCCGCTGCGCGTACAGCTCGGCTACGGCTGGCTGCACAGCGAGGACGAGGCCAGCGGCGAGCCGCTCAGCGGCCGCCCGGAGCACCGCGCCAACGCGGCGCTGCGCTTCGAGCAGAACCGTTATGCGCTGGGCCTGCGCGGCGTCTGGGTCGGCGAGCGCGAGTTCGGCGTCGATGTCGACGCCGGCGGCACGCCGACCGCGGCCGGCACTGCAAAGGCCTACGCGCTGTTCGATCTGCGCGGCGAGTGGACGCCGCACCCGCAGCTCGCGCTCGCCGCCGGCATCGACAACCTCTTCGACGCCGGCGATCCGGCTTATCTGCCGATCCAGCCGCGCACGCCCTATCTCGAAATCCGCTGGAGCTTCCTGTGAAACCCACTCTTCGTTTTCTTCGCGCCACCGCGTTCGCCTCGCTCCTCCTGCTGGGCGCCTGCGCCGGCGACATCTCGCCGCCCGCGGCGGAAACGCCCGACCCCGAACCGCAAATCGACCTGCCCGGCCCCGGCGGGACACAGGCGGTCTTCGCAAAGGACGCCGCCGGCTGGTATCACGCCAGCGTCGACGCCAGCGGCGCCGACTGGGTCTACATCGACCTCGACACGCAGACGCAGGTGTTCCCCGCCGATCCCGCGGCGAGCGACGCCTGGGACATCGCGCACAAGGGCGTCGACATCAAGCTCAACGGCGGCGTCTCCGGCGTGCCGCCGTCCGGCGTCGAAGTTGCGGTGTTCGCCGACAAGGTCGCGGAAGACAGCGCCTACCCGTTCGCGGCGATCGACGCTGCGCCACCTGAGTCGGCGGTTGCTTACTTCACCGATGCCGAGGGCAGCGGCCTGCCCAGCGCCAACCCGACCGATCCCGCGCCCAAGCCCGCCTACGCGATGAGCAGCTACCCGCCCGCCGACGCCGAGCCGAATCCGCTCACCGGCGCTGGCGACTACGGCTGGTACCGCGATAGCGGCTATCTCGGCGGCTATCTCGCTGGCTCAACGATCAGCGCGCGCACCAACGTCGGCTACGTCCTGCGCAGCATCGAGTGCCGCTGGTACAAGTTGCGCATCACCGGCTACGCCGACGCTGCCGGCGCCAGCGGCCATCCGCAATACGACCTGCTCGAAATCGACGGCGGCGATTGCGCCGGCAGCGGCGGCGAGGTCGCGCCGCTGGGCCGCGCGAGCTTTGCGCCCAGCGCTGACGGCACGCAAGCCGACGTCGATGCGTCCGACGAAAGCGCCTGGGTCTACGTCGATCTGACCCACGCGCAGCAGGTCGCGCCGGCCGATCCGGCCAACGATCCCGCCGGTTGGGATCTGGCGCTCAAGCGCAGCGACATCCGGCTCAACGGCGGCGCGTCCGGCGCCGGCAGCGTCGCGATCCACGACGGCCTGCGCGACGACTGGGCTGCGCGCAGCAGCGTGCCCGCGGACGCCGAATGGCACACCGACACGGCCGAGGCGCTGGCCTTCGTCACCTACCCGCCGCGCGAAACCGGCGGCGAATGCGCGTTCGCGGCCGACGGCGACTACGGCTGGTACTACTACTCGGGCTTCTGCGACAAGGGCGACGGCCTGCACCACATCTCGCCGCGCGAGGTCGTCTACATCGTGCGCGGCCGCGACGGCCTGTACTGGAAGCTGCGCGTGCTCGATTACTACTCCGATACCGGCGAAGCCGGCCATTCGTCGTTCGAATTCGCTCCCGTGCCCGCCCCGTGATTACCATCAACCCCAGCTCGGCTTCCACCATGTCCACAAACGAACCGACCCCAGCCCGCAGCACCGCCGGTGACGCCCGCGCCCTGTATGCCCGCAGCCTGCAGGGCGTCCTGTCAACGCTGTCGCTCGAACTGCCCGGCTATCCGTTCGGCTCGGTGATCACCTTCGTGCCGGACCGCCTGAACCGGCCAGTGATCCTGATCAGCGACCTTGCGCAGCACACGAAGAACCTCAAGGCCGATCCGCGCGTCTCACTGACGCTGATCGAGGGCGGCGACGACATCCAGGCCGGCGGACGGCTGACGCTGGTCGGCAACGTCGTCCGCGTCACCGACAACCTCGCCGATGCGGCCGAGCGCTACTACCGCCGTTTTCCGCACGCGATCGACTACCACCGGGCGCACGACTTCGCGTTCTACCGCATCGAGCCGCTCAAGGCGCGCTACATCGGCGGCTTCGGCAAGATCCACTGGCTCGGCGCGGACGAACTGTGCGTGGCCAATCCGTTCGCCGCGACCGTCGAGGCCGGCATGATCGAACACATGAACACCGACCATGCGTCGGCGATCGCCGGCTACTGCCGCCTGCACGGCGTCGACCCGCGCGATCAGGCGCCGCGCCTGTCCGCGATCGACGGCGAAGGCTTCGACATCATGCTCGGCAAGCGCATGCTGCGCATCGCGTTCGAGCGACCGGTCACCAGCGCCGGAGAAGTGCGCAGCGCGATGGTGGCCATGGCCCTGCACGCGCGGGACCTGGCCGCCGTATGAACACTTCGGCGCGTCCATCGCCGATATCCATGCCACGACGCTGCTGGGCGCGGCTGGCACAACTCGGCTTCTGGTTCTTTCTGCTCAAGGGGCTGCTGTGGCTGACCGTGCCGCTGGGCGCGGCCTGGATCGGCTTCGGCCTGTAAGTCGTCGGCAGAGCGCCGGGCACCGCTTCTGACGAGCGGTCGTTGCGCACAGACCATAGGTAATAGTCCCCAAGGACGGGGAGCTGGCAACCGGTCTACGATCGACCACCTGCGCCATGACGGCGCGTATCCAGGGAGTGCGATATGCGATACGGAAAAGGACTTCTGTGCAGCCTCGGCCTGATCACCGCGGCATTCAGCCAGCAAAGCCTGGCCGCTGGCCGGCCCGATCTGGTGACGATGGGGCTGCAGCAGAATCGCCCTTATGTCTCCGGCGAAATGCTGGTGCAGTTCCTGCCCGGCACCGCTGCGGCGCAGCGCGAGCAGGCCTTGCGCGACCGCGGCGCCACACGGGTCCAGTCATTGCGCAATGGCGGCGAGTTGCAGCTGGTGCGCATCCCGGCCGGCATGCAGATCGCCGAGGCGATGCGCTCGCTGGAAGCCAGCGCAGTGATCGCCTTCGCCGAGCCGAACTGGATCTACACGACTTCGGCGATCTCCAACGACACCTACTACACCGGCGGCCAGCTGTGGGGCATGTACGGCGACGCGACCACGCCGGCCAACGTCTACGGCAGCCAGGCCGGTGAGGCCTGGGCGGCTGGGCATACCTGCAGCGGCGATGTTTACGTCGGCGTGATTGACGAAGGCCTGATGGACGCGCACGAAGACCTCGCCGCGAACGCCTGGACCAACCCCTTCGATGCAGCCGACGGCGTCGACAACGACGGCAACGGCTACGTCGACGACGTCCACGGCTGGGACTTCGACGGCGGCAACGCCAGCACCTTCGACGGCACCACCGACGATCACGGCACGCACGTCTCCGGCACAATCGCTGGCGCCGGCGGCAACGGCAAGGGCGTCGCCGGCGTGTGCTGGAGCGCGAAACTGATCTCCGGCAAGTTCCTCGGCCGCCGCGGCGGCACGACCGCGAATGCGGTGAGCGCGGTCGACTACATGACGGACCTGAAGACGCGGCACGGCCTCAACGTCGTCGCCACCAACAACTCCTGGGGCGGCGGCGGTTACTCGCAGGCGCTGGCCGATGCGATCACGCGCGCCGGCAACGCCAACATCCTGTTCGTCGCCGCGGCTGGCAACGAGACCAACGACAACGACGCCAACGCCAGCTATCCGGGTGCCTACGCCAACGACAACATCATCGCGGTCGCCGCCTTGACCTCGACCGGGGCGCTGGCCAGCTATTCGAACTGGGGCGCGTCGACCGTCGATCTGGGCGCGCCCGGCTCGGCGATCACGTCGACGGTACCGAAGAGCGCCAAGGGCAAGATCGTATCCGGCTATGCCTCGTACAGCGGCACCTCGATGGCGACGCCGCACGTGACCGGCGCCGCGGCGCTGTATGCGTCGACACATCCGGGCGCCACCGCGCTGCAGATCAAGGCCGCGATTCTTGGCTCCGTGGTGCCCACGGCGTCGCTGAACGGCAAGACCGCGACCGGCGGACGGCTCAACGTCAGCAACTTCTAGCGCGCGAGCGAAAAACGAAAACGCCGGCACGGGATGGCCCCGTGCCGGCGTTTCCTGTTCTGCAGTCGCTTACTTCTCGACGAAGGCGCGCTCGATCACGTAATCACCCGGCGTGCCGATGTGCGGCGAGATCGAAAAGCCGCGCTCGTCGAGCATGCGCGCGGTGTCGGTCAGCATCGTCGGGCTGCCGCAGATCATCGCGCGGTCGGTGGCCGGGTTCAGTTCCGGCAGGCCGATGTCGGCGAACAGCTTGCCCGATTCGACCAGGTCGGTCAGGCGCCCGCGGTTGCGGTAGGGCTCGCGTGTCACCGTCGGGTAGTAGACCAGCTTGTCGCGCACCAGCTCGCCGAACAGCTCGTCCTGCGGCAGCGCCTGCGTGAAGTACTCCTCGTAGGCCAGCTCGCTGACCAGGCGCACGCCGTGCACGAGCACGATTTTCTCGAAGCGCTCATACATCTCCGGGTCCTTGGCCAGGCTCAAAAAAGGCGCAAGTCCGGTGCCGGTGCTGAACAGATACAGGTGCCTGCCCGGCTTGAGGTCGTCGAGCAGCAGCGTCCCGGTCGGCTTGCGGCTGACCAGGATCTCCTGGCCCGGGCGCACGTTCTGCAGCAGCGAGGTCAGCGGCCCGTTCTGCACCTTGATCGAGAAGAACTCCATGTGCTCTTCGTGGTTCGCGCTGGCGATGCTGTAGGCGCGCATCAGCGGCTTGCCGTTCACGTGCAGGCCGATCATCACGAACTGGCCATTGCGGAAACGCAAGGCCGGATCGCGCGTCGTGCGGAAGCTGAACAGCGTGTCGTTCCAGTGACGCACGCTCAGGATCTGTTCGGTACCAATCGCAGCCATTGCCGCCTGTCCTCATGCTCGGATGGATATGCAGCGGATCGGGTCAAACCCACCCTCGCCCGGCCCACCGCGCCGCGCATATTAAGGGACACCGCTGCGATTTCGGATCATATCGATATGACAAATCCCGCGGCCTCGTCCGCCGGGACGAGAGGCGATGACGGCGCCTGCCCCTTGCGAT
The DNA here is from genome assembly GCA_041659605.1 of Sinimarinibacterium sp. GTDB lineage: Bacteria > Pseudomonadota > Gammaproteobacteria > Nevskiales > Nevskiaceae > Solimonas. The sequence continues at coordinate 60,342 of JBAZXW010000014.1, forward strand.
CCCCCGCACGCGCCCCGATATCGGAAGGATGCGCGACCTGAACCGCCTCAAGCGCTCGGCAGCGGCCATGGCCCTGTTTGCCGCAGCACTGTGGATCCTGCTCGGCTACAGCGAGCTGCTGCCCTTCGATCTCGTGCGGAAGTTCGGCATTTTTCCGCGCGAGACGGCCACGCTGGCCGGCATCCTGACCGCGCCGCTCTTGCACAGCTCGATTGGCCATCTTGCCGCCAACACAGTGCCGCTGTTCGTGCTCGGTACGGCGATGCTCTACAGCCTCCCGCGCGCCTCGTCGATCGCGCTACCGGCGATCTGGATCCTCTCGGGCCTCGGCGTCTGGCTCTTCGGCCGCCCCTCGTTTCACATCGGCATCAGCGGCGTGACCCACGGCATGCTGTTCTTCATGCTGCTGATTGGCCTTCTGCGCCGCGATCGCGCGTCCGTCGCCCTGACGATGATCGTCAGCTTCCTCTACGGCGGCATGATCTGGGGTGTACTGCCACAAGGGCCGCACATCTCCTTCGAGTCCCACCTGTTTGGCGCACTCGCGGGACTCGGAGCCGCCGCGGCCCTGCGCAACGCTGACCCGCTGGCCGGCCGCAAGCTGTTCGAGCGCGCAACGATCCCGTCTTCCGAAGCAGATGATCCGGTGATTGGCGATCAGTGGCGTGAGATTGCTCCACCCGGGGCGCGTGACAGCGATTGACGGCGTGCCTGCGAAGGCAGCTTTCAGCTCAAAGTGGTAATGCCACCGCCCGGCCACGGAGGTGGCTGTCCACGCTTCTCCTCCGGGGATCCGTTACGCGGCCGTCGCCAGCGGCTCCTGCGCGTCGTTCGCGGCCGAGGCCGCCGCCAGATTGACCTTGGCGGTGCGCGACGGCAACGACAGCCGCAGGATGCGCTTCCAGGTCGACAGCGCCTGCTTCACGAACGGGCCGGTGTTGTACGGCAGGCCGTACTTCTCGCAGATCGCCTTCACCCTCGGCGAGATCTCCGCGTAGCGGTGCGCCGGGAGGTCAGGGAACAGGTGGTGTTCGATCTGGAAGCTCAGGTTGCCGCTCATGATGTGCATCAGCTTGCCGCCCGAGAAGTTCGCGGAGCCGAGCAGCTGGCGCACGTACCAGTGGCCGCGCGACTCGTTCTCCAGGACCGATTCCGGGAACTGCTCGACTTCCTCGGGGAAGTGGCCGTTGAAGATCACGATGTGCGCCCAGTAGTTGCGCGCCAGGTTGGCGGCGACGTTGCCCACGAACACCAGCGGCGCGAACGGGCCGGCCAGCAGCGGGAACAGGACGTAGTCCTTGACCAGCTGCTTCTTCATCTTCTTCCAGACCGGCTTGAACTCCTCCTTGAGCTGCGCCTTGGTCTTGGTCTTGTAGATCAGGACCTCTTCGAGGTGCAGGTTCTGCACCGCCACGAAGTGCTGGAAGAACGTCGCCAGCAGCAGGTTCAGCGGCGCGTTGAACAGGAAGCGCGGCTCCCACGGCTGGGCATCGGACGTGCGCAGGATGCCGTAGCCGGTGGCGTCGTGGTCCTTGCCGATGATGTTCGTGAACGTGTGGTGCTCGTAGTTGTGCGTCTGCTTCCAGTTCTTGGCCGTGTCGGCGCTGTCCCAGTCGAAGGTCTGCGAGCTGTAGGCCTTGTCGCCCATGAAGTCGTACTGGCCGTGCATGATGTTGTGGCCGATCTCCATGTTGTCGAGGATCTTCGACGCCGACAGGGCGATGACGCCCAGCGGCCAGGTCGGCGGGATCATCATCATCACGCGGCCGCCCACCTCCAGCTGCCGCTGGCGCTTGACCAGGGTGCGGATGTAGTTCGCGTCGCGCTCGCCGAGGTCGGCGGTCACTTCGTTGCGGATGGCGTCGAGCTCCTGGCCGATGGCCTGGAACTGCTCGGGGGTCAGCTTGCTGTAGTTGCTCATCGTCGTATCTCTTGAAAATGTGTTCGGATTGGGTGGGGAGGTCGATCAGAGGTCGAGCGTCACGGTGCCGACCGGCACGCTGACGCAGATCTGGATCTCCTCGTCGCCGCCGGTGCTCAGTGCGCCGGTACGGACGTCGCGCACCTGGCCGGAAACCTTCCTGCAGGTGCAGGTCTTGCAGATACCCATGCGGCAGCCTGATTCCGGGCGCAGGCCGGCGGCTTCCGCCTGGTCGAGCAGCGTGGCGCCGTTGTTGGTGGCCAGGCGCTCGCTCTTCACGAAGCGCACTTCGCCTCCGGCATCGCCGGCAGCCGCCACGATCGGCGCCGCCGTGAAGTGCTCGAGATGCAGACGATCGGCGATCCCGTCTTCCGCCCAGACCTCCTGCACCGCCTTCATCATGCCGGGCGGGCCGCACAGGAACGCCTGCGCATCCGCGTAGTCGGGAACCGCCTTGAGCAGCTGCTCGCGGCTGAACCGCCCGGACAGTTCACCGCCCTGGTCGGCGGACGCGTAGGCGCGCAGCAGTTCCACGTTCGGGTAGCGCGCCGCGATCTGGGCAAGCTCCGCCGCGTAGATCACGTCCCGCGCGGCATTGGAGTAATGCAGGAAGGTGATGCGGCCCTGGTGGCCCTCGTCGCACAACGTGCGCAGCATCGACATCACCGGCGTGATGCCGCTGCCGCCGCTGATCAGGAGGACACGCCCGGGACGCTGGTCGGGCAGCGCGAAGCTGCCGTCCGCCTGCGACAGGGTCACGACCATGCCCGGCCGAACCATGTCGTGGAGGTACTTCGAGACAAAGCCCGCGGCGTGCGCCTTGGCCGTCAGCTCGATCTGGCCGTCGGCCGCGTGGACCGAGTTGGCCGGCGAGTAGCAGCGGGTGCGGCGCACGCCGTCGATCTGCACGGACAGGCGCACGAACTGGCCGGCCTTGAAACCCTGCCAGTTGCCGTTCGGACGCAGGGTCAGCGTGACGCTGTCGGCCGTATCGTGGCGCACTGCCGTCACCGCGGCGCGCACCTCGTGGAGCGACCAGGTCGGGTTGAACTGTTCCAGGTAATGGTCGACGCCGTGCGGCGTGGCCAGGTTGGCGACCAGGCGCGAGCCGAGCACGCGGCGCAGGCCGGTCTTCAGGACGGTGTTGCTGGTGGCAGTGGAGATCATGTCTTCGCTTCGCTAGTGAGTGAACAAGTGTTCACACTATGAGGCTGGAGCATGCTTCCAGTCAACACTCGTTGACTCAAATATACTAATTCATTGATTAATATATATTTTAAGTAATACAACAAACGGAACACAAGGTTCGATTACCTTCAAAACTCGGTCCTGGCGCGTAACCGCCACAACGTCACGACCGCATCGGCAGCACGCCGTCGCGCTCGGCGCGCTTCAGGTCTTCGGGTCGATCGATATCCCACAGGACTGGAAGCTCGATCCAGTCGTGGTTTGCGCACCAGCCGTTCCCGGTCAGTGCTGCGCGCGTCTGCTGCATGACGGCGGCCGTTCCCCATTCCATCTCGCCGAAGGCTTCGGCCGGCAGTTCACGCGCGGCGATGGCGACGTAGCCGCCGTCTTCGGCGGGGATGAAGGACATGCGCGCGACATCGAGTGCGGCCTGCAGTTCGGCGAGGTGGTGCGCTTCGAGGACTGGACAGTCGGTGCCGATGAGTGCGGCGCGGTCGTGCGTGCGCAGCAGCGCCTGCAGCGCCTGCTGCATGCGTTCGCCCAGGTGTGCACCGTGCTGTGCGACGACGGCGATGCCGAACTGGTCGTGGCACTGGCGCCAGAGCGGATGGTTCGGGTCGCCGGCCGTGAACAGGGTGACTGCACCGGGCGCTGCGGCCTGTGCGGTTTGCAGTGCGCGCAGGGTGAGCTCGCGCTGAAACGATGCGGCGCCTTCCGCGCCGAGTGCGGGAATCAGCCGCGTCTTGGCCTGGCCCGGCACGGGGGCCTTGGCCATCACGCCGATGGCAAAGGAGGAAGGCACGGGCTGAACGCCCCATCGCTGAATGGGCGAGGAGGATAGCGCGCCGGTTGTGGCCTACGCCGGCGAAGCCGGCGGCCCCCTCACTCCGACCCTCAGCGCGGGAGCGCGTGCATCGTTGCGACGATCACAGTCAACGACCGTTTACATACATTACATTACCTTTTGTTTTTTATTGCTTTTTTGTTTTTAATTCCGGTTTACTGTTACGATGCACGCAATGAAAAGGCGAACGCACTCCCGTCGACACGCGGACGGTGATTCGAGCAGCCGCGAAGGCGGACGCGACGAGCGCAAGCTGCGCACGCGGCGTGCGCTGCTGGACGCGGCGCTGCTCCTGCTCGAAGGCGAGCGCAGCTTCAGCAGCCTGAGCCTGCGCGAGGTCACCAAGGGCGCGGGCATCACGCCGGCAGGCTTCTATCGCCATTTCTCGGGCATGGAAGAATTGGGCCACGCGCTGATCGAGGATTCGTTCCGCTCGCTGCACGAGCTGATGCGCCGGGCGCGTGAAGGTGCGTTGCCGAGCGCGCACATGATCCGCGCCTCGGTCGCGACCTTCCTTGACCACGTCGCCGCGCATCGCGCGCATTTCGGCTTCATCGCCAAGGAACGTTTCTCGGGTTCCTCGGTGATCCGCATTGCGATTCGCAAGGAGGTTCGCCTGTGGATCGGCGACCTGGCGGTCGACCTGTCGCGCTTTCCGGCGCTGGCGAAGTTCAACGCCGAGGATCTGCAGATGCTGGCCGGCATGATGGTGAACGTCGTCGTCGGCGCCACCGAAGTCCTGCTGGATACGCTGCCCGGCGACGCCGAGGCACTGCAGCGCATCTACCGGCTGGCCGAGAAGCAGATGCGCCTGGTGATGCTGGGCACGTCGCTGTGGGACAGCAGCCGCGGCGGCGCGGATCACGCCGCGTAGCAGAGACACACCGCAGCGGGCGGCGGGTTGACGCAGGTCAACGCGCCCCTGTCCCGAACGGGGCAGTTTGGTCTTCACGATCGGAGGAGACCATGCCTGCCCGCGCGGCAATCGTCGATGGCCTGTTTCTGGAGCTGTACAGCACGGCAGTGCGTCATCCCCATGACAGCGAGCTGTGGAATCGGCTGGCCGAGGGGCTCGCGAAGCTGCTCGATCTGCCGCTGGTGCTGGTCGGCGGCTACGGTGCGCACGGCACCCTGAGCGTGCTGGCCACCTCCCGCGAGTCGGCGCTGTGGTGGGACCTGCAGCGCGTACCGGAACGCTGGGACGGTTCGCTTGTCGGGCGCGGCCTCGCGGCGCTGGCACTCAAGGGCGAACCCCTGGCGACGCTCGACCTCCATGACGAACGCTTCGCCTGCTGGCGCGAAGGCGCCGACCGCGATCGCCTGCGCAGCGGTTGCGCAGCGCTCGTGCGCAGCAAGCTCGGACAACATCTGCTGCAGTTCTTCGCGGCGACGACGGACGCCTTCGGCGCCGACCGGCAGACCCTGCTGCTGGAGCTCGGCGAACGCACGCAGCGCCTGCTCGACGACCTGGCGCTGCTGCGCGAACAAAAGCTGCTGTCGAGCGCGCTCGACCAGGCCGGCAATGCCGCGTTCATCACCGACCGCGAGGGCACGATCGTCTGGTGCAATCGCGCGTTCTCGCGCATGTACGGCTACACGCGCGACGAAGCCGTCGGCCAGAACCCGCGCTTCCTGAGTTCCGGCCGGCAAGGCGTGCGCTACTACCGCGACCTGTGGAGCACGATCCGCTCCGGCCGCGTCTGGGCCGGCGAGACCGTCGATCGCGACCGCCATGGCGTCGCCTACACGGTGCGCCAGACCATCACGCCGTTCGCCTGGAACCATGAGCAGTCGCACTTCCTGGCCGTGCACGACGACATCAGTGCCGAGCATGCGCAGCGCCTGCGCAGCCAGCTGCGTGACGGCGTCGATGCGGTCACCGGCCTGATGACGCGCGCGGCGTTCGAGGAACGGCTGACCCAGGCCATCGCCGATGACACACGCGACTGGACGCTGATGCTGATCTCGCTGCGCGAGTTCCACGAAGGCGTCAGCGCGCTGGGCGGCCGGGTCGCCGAGACCGTCACCGCCGAGATCGCACAGCGCCTGCGCGAAGCGCTCGGCAGCGATGCGCCGGCCGCGGCCGTCGGCGTCGGCGAGTACGCGGTGCAGATGGCGCACGACGGCGCGATCGACACCCCGGCGCTGGTGAAAAGCCTGCAAGCGGTGCTGGCGCGTCCATTCCCTAACCTGAGCCCGACACTGGTCGCGCGACCGCGCGTGGCCTCTGCGCACTTTCCGGCCGACGGCGCCAGCTTCGATGCGCTGATGCATCACGCCGATCAGCAGCTCGCCGACCGGCCGATCGGTCGTTCGCGTCGATGAACCGTCTCGAACGGCTGCTGGTCGTCGTCGATCGCGGCATGCGCTCCACGCCGGCGCTGCGGCGCGGCGTCGAGCTCGCGCGCCGCGCATCGGCGGCGCTGCAGCTGTGTCTGTTCGATCACCACCCTTTGATCGACGCCACCGCCGACATCGTCGATCCGGAGGTGATGCGGCTGGCGAAGACGCAGTTCGTGGCCGAGCGCACGCGCTGGTTGAACCAGCAATGCGACACGCTGGTCGCGCAGGGACTGCGCGTGACCGGTGAAGTGCGCTGGGCGCCGGCGCTGCACGACGCCCTGCTGGATCGCGTGCTCGAACATCGTCCCGACCTGGCGATCAAGGATGCCGATCCGGACAGCGCACACGCGCACGCCTGGATGACCGCCGCCGACTGGAAAGCGCTGCGCTTCTGTCCGGCACCGCTGATGCTGGTGCGGCCGCAATCGGCGCCGCTGCCGCGCCGCATTCTCGTCGCCGTGGACACCGCCGGCGATCCGGCGCAGAAAACGGCGCTCAACGACGCACTGATGGCGATGGCCGCGCAGCTGGGTCTGTTCTGCGACGCCGAGGTCCACGTCGCTCATGCGTTTCCGTTCAGTGCGCCGGTGCCCGAGCGCATGCGCGGCGTGTTGAGCGTGGCCTACGAGGACATGCGCCGCAGAGACAGCGAACAGTTCCACGCGTTCGCGGCCGGACACCGGATTGCCGCCGAGCGCCGGCATCTGCTGACCGGCGAGCCGGCGGTCACGATCGCCGATTTCGCGCGCCGCGGCGACTTCGATCTGCTGATCGTCGGCGCGGTGTACCGCTCCGCATTCGACCGCTTCTTCCTCGGCAGTACCGCGGAAACGCTGATCGTGCAAGCCAGCTGCGACGTGCTGATCGTCAAGCCACCGGCATTTCCAGACGAACTCGCACATCATGTGGACATCGAAGCCCTGCGCCAGCGGCAGGCCGTTCTGCAGCTCGGCTCCGGCCTGGCGGGCAACGCATGAACGGGGGATGACGACCGATGCTGCAGCTTCAGTTCTGGGGTGCCTGCGATCGCGTGACCGGTTCCTGCACGCTGCTGAGCGTCGGCCGCAGCCACGTTGTGGTCGACTGCGGACTGATCCAGGGCAGCGCCGAGGATGAAGAACTCAACTACGAGCCCTTCCCGTTCGACCCGCAGCGCGTCGACGCCGTCATCCTGACCCACGCGCACCTGGATCACTCCGGCCGCCTGCCGCTGCTGACCAAGTCCGGATTCAAGGGCCGCATCTACACGCATCGCGCCAGCCGCGATCTGTGTCGGATCATGCTGCGCGACGCCGCCTATCTGAACGAGATGGATGCGCAGATCGAAAGCCGCAAGCGCGCGCGCCGCGGCGAGAAGCCGGTCGAGCCGCTCTACACGCGCGACGACGCCGCCGCCTGTCTGCGCCATTTCCGCGGCGTCGATTACGACCAGCCCATCGAAATCGCCGACGGCGTCCGCGCCTGCTTCCGCGACGCCGGACATATCCTCGGCGCGGCCTTTGTCGAGCTCGATCTGTCACACGATGGCGATCGCCGCCGTGTCACTTTCAGCGGCGATCTCGGACATGCCGCCTCGCCGCTGATGCGCGATCCGGTGCCGCCGAACGAAACCGACCTGGTGATCCTCGAAAGCACCTACGGCGATCGCGCACATCCGCCCTGGGCGCGCACCGTCGAACAGCTGCGCGGCGTGCTCGAAGAGGCCTGGAGCGATCGCGGCGTCGTGCTGATTCCGGCGTTCGCGGTCGGCCGCACCCAGGAACTGCTGCTGCTGCTGCACATGCATTACGAGGAATGGCAGCTCGATCGCTGGCGCATTTATCTCGACGGGCCGCTGGGTGTCGAGGCCACGACGATCTACGCCCAGCACTATGCAGAGCTCGGCCCCGATGCGACCTCGTTCGCACAGCGCAAGGGGTTCCAGTTGCCCAACATGCAGTTCACGCGCACCCCGGCCCAGTCGCAGCAGCTCAACAAGGCCGGCGGCGGCACGCTGATCATCGCCGGCGCCGGCATGTGCAACGGCGGCCGCATCCGCCATCATCTGAAGCACCAGCTGTGGAAGCGCAGCACGCACGTGCTGATCGTCGGCTACCAGGCCCGAGGAACGCTGGGCCGGCGCCTGCAGGACGGCGCCCGTTCGGTGACGCTGTGGGGCGAACCGATCCAGGTCGCCGCGAAAATCCACACGCTGGAGGGCTTGTCCGCACACGCCGACGCCAAGGAACTGCGCGCGTGGTACGGCCGCATCCCCGGACATCCGGCAGTCGCGCTCAATCACGGCGAACCGGAACCGATCCGCGCCCTCGCCGCTGCCCTCGGCGGCGACTACGGCGTCACCGCGCGCATCCCGCACTTCGGCAGCCGCATCGATCTGAAGACGTTGTGATCCGTAGCCCGGACGAAGTCCGGGAATGCGCAGCGCTTGCCCCGGGCTGCGCCCGGGCTACGGAAGCAGTCGCGCCGCAGAGGCGCCTACAAATCGGATTTTTTCAGCTCGAACGGCGCGGCGGCAATGCGCCGGTACAGGCGCTCCGTGCGCCGCAGGTGCCAGTACTCGTAGAGAAACACTTCGAGCGGCCGCCACAATGCGACCCAGCCGACGATGGTCAGGCCCTCGTAGAGGAAATTGCCGAAGATGCCGCGCTGCTCCTGACTGCCGAACAGTTCGGCGATCAGAAGGCAGGACAGCAGGAAGCAGATGCCGATCGCGAAATTGAAGCGGCCGCGGCGCAGCTCCTCATGCAGATCGGTGCTGACGACCCGTGCGCGCTCGTTGAAGTAGTTGCGGATCGCGGTGGCGATCCAGCGCTCCGGTTCGGGCTCTTCCGGCCATTCGCGCAGATGCAGAACCAGTTGCAAAGGCGTGTCGCCCGGCAGCTCGCGCACCCAGCCGACGATGAAGTCCTCGGCGGCGCGGTCGAGATCGCGCTCGTTGAACGGCGCCGGATCCAGCGAGTTGAACAGCTGCGCGACGTTGCGCAGCCGCAGCTCGATGGTGCCGCGTGCGCCGTCCGGCGCACGCGGCACATCGGCGTTCATTGCTTATGCGGCAAGCGCGAAGTAATCGGCGCGATCGCCGGACAAACCGACCGGCTCTGCCAGACCGAGCAGCCGCGGGCGGTCGCGGATCGACAGTGAGCGATCGCGCGATTCGAGCACACCCTGTTGCTCCAGACGCGTGATCACGCGGCACACGGTTTCGGTCGCCAGGCGCAGATAGTTGCCGATATCGCGGCGCGTCATCGGCAGACGCAGCCTCTGCCCGATGGTGCTGGCGGAGAGCCGCTCCTGCATGCTCAGCACGAAGGCGGCGACGCGCTGGTCCGCGCTGAAGTCTCCGGACAGTGACAGCGCCGCGGACAGCTCGCGGCTGGTGCGCTCCAGCAGGCGCTGCATCAGCACCGGCGAACGCTGCAGCTCCGCGGCGACGCGCACGCGTGGAATCACGCAGACCTGCGAAGCTTCGACCGCGCCGGCGGCGCAGGGATGATGGCGGCGTGACAGCGCGTCCAGGCCAATCAGATCGCCCGGCAGGTGGAAGCCGCGGATGCGCTCGTTGCCTTCCTCGTCGATCGTGTAGGTCTTCACGCAGCCGGCGCGCACCAGGTACAGGTTCTCGGCTTCGTCGCCGGCGTTGAACAGCGCGCCGTGTCCGGGGAACAGCGGAACGTGAGTCTGGACCAGGTCATTCCAAGCGAAAATCTCCTGGTCCGGCAGGCCCGAGGTGAAGCACCGCGAGCCGGCGGGGCACATCGAGCAGTTCGGTTTGCAGCGGTCGAAAGGAACAGAGTGCGCGCCCATTTGTCATCTCCCGTGAGGTGATCACAGGATGCGGCGGCGCCGCGGGTCCGCCAATTCGGGGCTTCCGTAGCCGGCTTGCGGCAACTACGTATTGATCGCGCGGCTCCCCGACCCCAGCGAAATCCGGCTAGTTCGGGTCCGCAGCACCCTGGCGCAGGCTCAGCACCATCTGCACCAGCTGGGCGAACGAGCGTGCCTCCATCTTCTGCATCACCCGCGCGCGGTGCAGCTCAACCGTGCGTTCACTGATCTCCAGGTCCAGCGCGATCACCTTGTTCGCGGCGCCGTCGACCAGGCGATCGGCAATCTCGCGCTCGCGCGTCGTCAGCCCCAGCCAGTGGCGGCGCGTCTCGTCGATATGCTCCAGGCGTGCGCGGTCGCGCGTGTCCTGATCCAGCGCCTTCTGCACGCGCCGGATCAGGTCGTCGTCGTTGAAGGGCTTCTGCAGGAAGTCGAAGGCGCCGTTGCGCATCGCCTCGACCGCCATCGGCACATCGCCGTGGCCGGTGATGAAGATCAGCGGCATGGCGCAGCGCCGCTCGTTGAGCGCGCGCTGCACGTCCAGGCCGTTCACGCCGGGCATGCGCACATCGATGACGATGCAGCCGGAATGACCCGGATCGAATTCTTCGAGAAAGCGTTTGGGGTCGCTGTAGGTGCGGCTGGCCAGCCCGACGCTGCGCAGCAGCAGTGCGATGCTGTCGCAGATCGCCTCCTCGTCGTCGACCACGAATACGGTGCTGGCGCCACGCATGCTCAAACTCCCTCGTCGTCGCTGGAACCGGGCAGCGACAGCGTAAAGCACGCGCCGCCCCATTCGTTGGTGCTGTAGCGCAGCTCGCCACCGTGATCGGTCGCGATCGACTGGCAGATCGACAGGCCCAGGCCCATGCCCTGCTTCTTGGTCGTGAAGAACGGCTCGAACAGGCGCTGCACCTGTTCCGGCGGCAGGCCCGGACCACGGTCGCTGACGCTGATCGCAACCCAGAACGGTCTGGGCACGAAGGTCCGCACCGACACCAGCTTGGGATCGGCGAGTCCGTTCATCGCCTCCATCGCGTTGCGCATCAGGTTCAACACGACCTGCTGGATCTGCACGCCGTCGACGAACACCGGGGGCAGGTCGCCGCCGAGCTCGACATAGAGCTGCGCGTCGGTGCCGCGCAGCTCGAACTCGACCAGGCGCACCACGTCGGCGACCAGCTGGTTGCAGTCCAGCAGCTGCCGCTGGCTCTCGCCGCGCTTGGTCAGCGCGCGCAGGCCGCGGATCACCTGGCCTGCGCGTTCGGCCTGGGCGGCGATTTTCTCGAGCACGCCGAGCAATTCGCCGGGATTGCTCTGGCCGCCGAGCATCAGGCGCCGGCAGGCGCTGGCGTAATTGGCGATCGCCGTCAGCGGCTGGTTCACTTCGTGGGCGATGCCGCTGACCATCTCGCCGAGCGTGCCGATACGTGTCACGTGGGCCAGCCGCGCGCGCAACTGTTCCGCCTCGTGGGTGGCCGCAAACAGCTCGCTGCGATCGATGATCTCGCCGATGAACATCACCGGCTTGCCACCCTCGTCGGTCGCCAGCGCCGAATAATGCAGCGCATGGATGGCACTGCCATCGACGCGCTGATAGTTGATCTCGCACTCGCAGCTGCCGCCGTCGCGGCGCAGGCGCTCGAAGGCTTCCAGCGGAATCGCGCGCTCTTCCGGCAGCATCAGGTCCGAATGCCGCAACGTGCACAGTTCGTCCTGCGACCGTCCGAACAGCTCGCAGCAGGCGCGGTTGACGCTGAAGATGCGCCCGTCCAGATCCGTGATCAGGATCGCCATCGGCGAGAAGTCGAAGATCAGGCGCAGCTCCTCGCTGCTCTGCCGCAGCAGCTCCTCCTGGCGCTTGCGCTCGGAGATATCGCGCAGGATGCCGACATAGCCGCGACCGCCGGACATGCGGAACTCGCCGACCGACAGGTCGATCGGGAAGGTCGATCCGTCCCGGCGCTGTGCAACCACTTCGCGGCCGATGCCGATGATCCGCGCCTCGCCACTGCCGTTGTAGCGCTCGAGGTAGGCATCGTGTTCGCGCCGGAACGGCTGCGGCATCAGCACCTTGACGTTGTGCCCGATCACCTCCGCCGCGCGATAACCGAACGTCCGCTCGGCGGCGGCGTTGAAGCGGCTGATGAGGCCGCGCTCGTCGATGATGATCATCGGGTCGACCGCTGCGTTGAGCAGCGCGCCAAGCTGGTCATCGGCGGCAGCCGGAGCTTTACCTAACAGGGGCGTCATCCCCCGAAGTCTAGCAGCCGGCAGCCGCCCTCAGGCGGTGATGAGCGCTGCCATTCCGACCATACCCGTCCCGGTCTCAGCGGACCGGAATCTTCTTCTTTTCGGGTTCCGTCTTCGCCGACTTCGGCAGATGCACGGTGATCACGCCGTCCTTGAAATCGGCCTCGATGGCCTTCTCGTCGACGTTCTCAGGCACCGAGAAGCTGCGCGAGAAGCTGCCGTAGGCGCGCTCGACGCGATGGTACTTCTCGCCCTTGTCCTCCTTCTCGTAACGGCGCTCGCCGGACAGCGTCAGGACGCCGTTGTGCACCTCCAGCGTGACTTCTTCCTTCTTGATCCCGGGAAGCTCGCCCTTCACCAGGTACTCCTTGTCGGTCTCGCTGATGTCGACCGCCGGCGCCCAGTTTGCAATCTCGCCGCCGTTACCCGGCGCGGTCGGAAGCCCGCGGCCGAATCCCCGGCGCAGCGAGCTGAAGAAATCGTCCATTTCGCGGAGCGGATTCCACAGTACAGGTTGCATGTTCGTCTCCTTGCGTATTGCGCATCCCGCCCGTTGTCGCGTCGGGACAGTCGCAGTCTGCGCACGTCCGCGCGGCCGGACATTGATCCGCGTCAACGGCCAGCCGCGCAGCGGGCATGGGCTTTCGGCACAATGCAGACACGACCGAAGGGAGTGCCAATGCGCGCCAATCTGCCCGTCGCCTGGATCACGCATCCGCTGTGCCGGCGTCACCGGATCGCCGACGAGCATCCGGAATCGCCGCAGCGACTCGCCGCGATCGAGGATCGCCTGCTGGCCGCGGGCCTGTTCGGCTTCATGCGCCAGCACGAGGCGCCCGAAGCCACCGTGGACCAGCTGCAGCGCGTGCACACGCCGGCGCATGTCCAGCACATGCTCGCGCACCGCGACATCGGCGACCGCCGCGTCGCAATCGACAACGACACCGCCTTCACGCGCTACACGGTCGATGCCGCGCTGCGGGCCGCTGGCGCCGGCGTGCTCGGCGTCGACCTGGTGATGAGCGGCGACGCCGGCCTCGCCTTCTGCGCCGTGCGTCCGCCCGGACACCATGCCGAGCGCGCCCGCGCGATGGGCTTCTGTTTCTTCAACAACGTCGCGGTTGCCGCCGCTTACGCGCTGAGCAAGGGCCTGCGCCACGTCGCAATCTTCGATTTCGACCTGCACTACGGCAACGGCACTGCCGACATCTTCCGCAACGACACCCGCGTGCTGCTGCTGTCCAGCTACCAGCACCCGCTCTATCCGTACTGGACCGGCGCGCCGGACGCCATCAATCTCGTCGACGTGCCGCTGCGGCCGTACACGGACGGTCCCGCTTTCCGCGCGGCCGTCGCCGAAGCCTGGCTGCCGGCGCTGGAGCGCACGCGTCCGGAATTGATCCTGGTTTCCGCCGGCTTCGACGCGCACGCCGCCGACCCGCTCGGCGACCTGCGCCTGCGTACCGAGGACTATCGCTGGCTCGGCCAGTTCATCTGCGACGTCGCCGACGCGACCGCCGGCGGGCGCGTCGTCGCGATGCTGGAGGGCGGCTACGACCTCAACGCGCTGGCACGTAGCGTCGAAGCTTTCCTGACGCCATTTCTCGGCGGCGAGCTCACACCTGCATGAGCATCCGCAATCTCGACGCGCTGTTCCACCCGCGCAGCGTCGTCGTGATCGGCGCGGCGCAGGATGCACCGGGCGTGGAGCTGCTCGGGCGTCTCGACGCACTGCCCCCGGAACAGCGCAGCATTCTGTTCGGCGACCGCCCCGGCTGGACAGCACTTCGTCATCCGCGGCATCTGAACAGCGGGGAACTCGCTGTCGTGCTCGATCCGGCACCGGTCACGCCGGCCCTGGTGCGCAAACTCTGCGAGCGCGGTTGCCGCGCCATGATCTGGTTCGCGGAAACGCCGATTCCGCTGCCGGTCCTGCGCGCCGGCCACGCCACGACCTTGCGCGTTCTCGGGCCGCGCACGGCCGGCATTGCGCACACGCGGGGCATCACGGCCTCGGCCTGGGCGCTGCCGGCCAGCGGCAAGACCGCACTGATCGCGCAGTCGCGCTCGATCACCAGCGCCGCGCTCGACTGGGCCGCAGGCCATGCGCTCGGCTTCTCGTGGATGGCGGTGACCGGCGGCGAGGCCGACGTCGACGTCGGCGATCTGCTCGACTACGCGGCGCTCGATCCACACACGCACGCGGTCGTGCTGCAGCTGTCGCGCATCGGGGCCGCGCGCAAGTTCATGTCGGCGGCCCGTGCCTGCGCGCGCGCCAAGCCGGTGATCGTGCTGCAGACCGCACGCGCCGAAACGCCCACGCGCCTGCCGCAGGATCCGGTGCTGTCGGCCGCATTCCGCCGCGCCGGCCTGGTCGAAGTCGATCGCGTCACCGCGCTGTTCTCCGCGCTGGCGGCGCTCGACCGCGTCGGCGAGGCCGCGACCGGACGCATTGCCGTGATCGGCACCGGCACCGGCGTGTGCCAGCTCGCCGTCGCCGCGCTGCTGCGCGAGGGCCTGATGCCGGCGGCACTGGGCGAGTCCGCGCGCGATCGTATCCGCGACGAGATTCCCGTCAGCGAATCCTGCTGCGCGGAAGCGGTCAACGTCGATCTGGCCGATGACGACGCCACGGTCGCGGCCCTGCGTGCAGCATTGGCGACGCCCGACGTCGACACGGTGATGTTCGTGCGCAGCCCTTCGCCCGGCCGCGACGACGAGGCGCTGGCGCGCAAGATGGTGGCTGCAGGCCTGCGCGAACGCCTGGTCGTCGTGTTCCTCGGACAGCGGCGCGCGGCGCCGGCGCTGCACTGCTGTGCCGAAGCGCGCATCGCCGCGTTCGCGTCGGTCGAGGCCGCCGCGCGTGCACTGCGCTACCGGCGCGAACACCGGCGCACGCAGGATCTGCTGATGCAGACCCCGACTCTGGACCCGCTGGTGCACGCCGGCGGCCGTCCGCCGCGGCTCGCACCCGCCCGCCGCGGCGGGCCGCCACGTACCCTGCCCGCGGAAGAGGCGCAGGCGCTGCTCGGCGCCTACGGCCTGCAGCCGGCCGCGTGGATCGGCGGCGAGAGCCGCGGCCTGCGCGTCCACCTGCGCCGCCACCTCCAGCTCGGCATGTACCTGGAAGCGCGCCTCGATCCCGCATCCGCATCCGCGCCGACGGTCTACGCGCTGCCGCCGCTGGACGACGTCGTCGCCGAGATCACGCTGGGCGAAGCCGGCCTGGGCACGCGCCAGCAGGCACCGCCAGGCCTGCGTATCCGCGACTACGCGCTCGCCGTCTCGCGGCTGGCGCAACTGGCGGTCGAGCAGCCGCTGCTGCGCGAGGCCGAACTGCGCCTGGTGCCGGCCGACGACCTCGCCGAAGTCGGCCATGCACGCATCGTCGTCGACACCGAAACGCCGCCGGAACGCCAGCGTCTTGCGCTCGCGCCGTATCCGACCGAACTCGAACACCAGGCCCGGTTGCGCGACGACCGGCCCTACCGCATCCGCGCGATCCACCCGACCGACGAGCCGGCGCTGATCCGCATGCTGTCGCAGGCCGGCCCCGAGGACATCCGCCTGCGCTTCTTCCGCTACATCCGCCAGTTCACGCATGCGATGGCGGCGCGCATGACGCAGATCGACTACGACCGCGAGATGAGCTTCGTCGCGGTGCCGGTCGAAGGCGAGGAAGAAGTGCTGGGCATGTCGACGCTGGTGTTCGACCCCGACATGCGCGAAGCCGAGTTTGCCGTGCTGATCCGCCGCGAGTACGCCGGCCAGCGCCTGGGCCTGCAGTTGATGCAGGACGTCATCCACTACGCCGCGGCGCGCCGCGCGAAGTCCGTATACGGCGACGTGCTGATGGAAAACACCGCGATGCTCGGACTGGCCCAGCGCCTGGGCTTCAGCCGCACCGCCCATCCCGACGATCCCGGCTGCGTCCGCGTCGTCATCGCCCCACAGCTTCCCAAACCGCCGCCACCATGGACGACTTCACTGTTTTCCGCGCATTCGTGACCAGCCTGGGCATCGGCCTGCTGATGGGCCTGGAGCGCGAGCGCTCGAAAACCGCCGCGCCCGGCGTGCGCACGTTTTCGCTGGTCGCGCTCATCGGCACGACGGCGGCGCTGACCGCGCAATACAGCGATGCCGCCTGGATCGTCGGCGCCGCGCTGCTGGCGACGGTGGCGTTCATGATCGTGGCCTATGTCCGCGACCCGAAGCGCGCCGAGGACCCCGGCACGACCACCAACGCGGCGCTGCTGCTGTGCTTCCTGCTTGGCGCGCTGGCCGGATACGGTGTCTCCGAAATCGTCGTCGGGGTCGCGGTGACGGCGACGGCGCTGCTCTATTTCAAACCCGAGCTGCACGGCTTCTCGCACCACCTCTCCAGCGTCGAGATGCGCGCGATCCTGCAGTTCGCGGCGGTTGCGTTCCTGCTGCTGCCGCTGCTGCCGGATCGCAGCTTCGGACCCTGGGGGGTGATCAATCCGTTCCGCATCGGCCTGCTCGTGGTCCTGATCTCGGGCCTCAATCTCGCCGGCTACGCCGCACTCAAGCTGCTCGACCACCACCATGCGGTGGTCGCGATGGGCGTTCTCGGCGGCCTGGTCTCCAGTACGGCGACGACGCTGACGTTTTCGCGCCACGCGCGCGACGGAATTGCGCCGCCAGGAACCGCCGGGCTCATTGTTTCGCTCGCGAACCTGACAGTGCTGGTGCGCCTTGCCGTGATCTCCGCCGTCGCCGCACCGGGCCTGATCGCCGACCTCGTGCCGGTGCTGGCCATCGCGCTGTTCGTCGGGCTGGCCATTCCGCTGCGCACGCTGTGGCGGCTCCCGCCGCAGGCGGAGCAGCCGCGGCTGGAAGTCAGCAACCCGGCCGACCTGCGCAGTGCCGTGGGCTTTGCGCTGATGTTCGCACTGGTGCTGCTGATCAGTGCCGGTGTCCACGACGCGGTCGGAACCACGGGCCTGTTCGGAGTGGCCGCACTGTCCGGCCTGACCGACGTCGACGCCATCACGCTGTCCGCCATCCAGCTGCAGCAGCAGGGACTGATCGTCGCCCGCGTCGCGGTCATCGCGATCAGCATCGCCTACGCGGCGAACCTGCTGTTCAAACTGGGCGTGGTCGCGGTGATCGGCGGCCGGCCGATGGCCAAGGCCGTAGGCGCCGACTTTGCGCTGGTTCTGGCCGGTCTGCTGTTCGGCGTGCTGGTGACCGGTTAGCCGCTCAGTGCCCGGCGATGGTCATGCGCTCGAGCAGCACCGAGCCGGTGCGCACGTTCGCCAGCGGATCGACGTCGCTGCCGACGGCGACGATGGAGCGGAACATCTCGGCGAGATGGCCGGCGATCGTCAGCTCCTGTACCGGATAGGCGATCGCGCCGTTCTCGACCCAGAATCCGGCCGCGCCGCGCGAGTAGTCGCCGGTCACCAGATTCACGCCGTGGCCCAGCAGCTCGGTGACCAGCAGACCGCGATCCATGCGCCGCAGCAGCGCATCGAAGTCGTCGCTGCCCGGCGTCACCAATAGATTGAACACCCCGCCGGCATTGCCGGTCGTCTGCAGCCCGAGCTTGCGCGCCGAGTAGCTGCCGAGCAGCCAGCCGCGCAGCACACCGGCGTCGACCAGCGTGCGGTCCTGCGTCGCGACGCCTTCGTGGTCATAGGCCGCGCTGCCGGCGCCGCGGCGCAGATATGGTCGCTGCTGCAGCGTGACACCGGGCGCGCACACCGGCTGATCAAGCTGGTCGACCAGGAAACTGGCCTTGCGATACAGCGCGCCACCGGAGATGGCGCCGATCAGATGTCCCCAGAATCCACGCGCCAGTTCGGGCGGAAACAGCACCGGCACTGCGCAGGTGCCGAGACGCCGCGCACCGAGGCGCGCCGCAGCGCGCAGGCCGGCCTTGCGGCCGATCGCCGGTGCGTCCATCAGATCGCCGGCATTGCGCGCGCTGCTGTACCAGTAATCCCGCTGCATCTCGTCGCCACCGCTGGCGACGACCGCACAACTCAGGCTGTGGCTGGTACCGGCGCGATGGCCGACGAAGCCGTGGCTGTTGGCATAGATGCTGACGCCGCGATGGCTGCCGACACTCGCGCCCTCGCTGCCGGTGATGCGCGGATCGGCGGCAAAGGCCGCCGCCTCGCAGGCCGCCGCCAGATCGACCGCCGCATCGGCGCTCAAATCCCAGGGGTGGTCCAGCTCCAGATCCGGAAAATCCCGCGCCATCAGCTGCGGCTCGGCCAAACCGTTGCAGGGATCTTCACCGGTCGCCTTGGCGATTTCGAGTGCCGCAGCCACCGCCTCGCGGATACCGGCGTCACTCAGATCGCCGGTGCTGGCGTTGCCTTTGCGCTGGCCGACGTAGACCGTCACGCCCAGCTCGCGATCCTGCTGAAACTCCAGGCTCTCGACCTCGCCCTTGCGCACGCTGACTGACAACCCGCGGCTCGCCGAAGCACCGGCCTCCGCCTGCGTCGCTCCACCGGCCCGCGCGGTGTCGAGCGCGAGTTGCGCGTAGCGTTCGAGGTGCTCGGGAGGCGGCAGGGTGGCGGGGTCGGACATGAGCGTCGAGCGTTATAGAGCGGTGCGCACTTTAGCAGCTGGCTGCCGTTACAGGCCCAGACGTCGTTTTCGCCCCGGCAGGGGCGAAACCTCCGGCTCACGGCACTCGCAGCCGCGCCTCCAGCGCCTCGCGCCGCTCAAGCGTCCCCACATCCGACCACAGGCCTTCGTATCGCTCCGCGCTCACGCGGCCAGCGTTGATCGCGCGACGCAGCAGCGGCGCCAGCGGGAAGGCACCGGGCTCGCAGCCGTCGAACAGCTCGGGCCGCAGCACGGACAGGCCGCTGAAGGTCAGGCGCTCGCCGTCTGCGTGGGCACGGCCGACCGTACAGGCGAAATCGCCTTGCGGGTGATGCACAGGATTGGGAACAAGGACCAAATGCGCGAGATCGGTTGGCGCAAGGTGTCGCGCGCGTTCGACCAGGCGAGCGAGCGGATAGTCGCACCAGACATCGCCATTGACGACGACGCACGGCGCAGACCCCAGCAAGGACAGCGCGCGATGGATGCCGCCGCCGGTCTCCAGCGCCGGCCAGCCTTCGTCGGAGTAGTCGATCGACAGTCCAAAGCGCGCGCCGCCGCCGAGCGCGTCACGGATCTGCGCACCGAGCCAGCCGAGGTTGATCACGACGCGCGTGACACCCGCCGATTTCAGGTTCAGCAGATGGTGCTCGATGAGCGGCCGGCCGCCGACGTCGATCAGGGGCTTGGGCGTGTGATCGGTCAGCGGCCGCATGCGCTCGCCGCGGCCAGCGGCGAGAATGAACGCCATGACGCTGCTACGGACTCCGTCCCTGGAGTCCGCCCCTACGGGGCCATCCGTTCGGCTGTTCAAATTCGTTCCAGACGAATTTGTCACGCCTGCATGCCCAGCTCGTCGAACAGGCGCAGCAGCGGCGCCAGCTCGGGATAGTTCGCCGCGACGTCGCGCACGTAGCGGATGAAGCGCGGCACATCGGCGAGGTAGTGCGGCTTGCCGTCGCGGTAATTGATGCGCGCGAAGATGCCGATGACCTTGAGATGTCGCTGCAGCCCCATCCAGTCGCAGGCGCGCCGGAACGACTCGAAGTCCGAGCCGACCGGCAGCCCGCAACGAGCGGCCTGCCGCCAATAGCTGCGCATCCAGTCTTCGACCTGCGCGGCGGGCCAGGACAGGAAGGCGTCGCGGAACAGCGAGACGACGTCGTAGCTGATTGGCCCTTCGACGGCGTCCTGGAAATCGAGGATGCCCGGATTGGGCTCCGAGACCATCAGGTTGCGCGGCATGTAGTCGCGGTGCACGTAGACCTTGGGCTGCGCGAGCGCCGATTCGATCAGCGCGTGGTTGACCCCAGCGAGCACCTCGCGCTGCGCCGGCGTCAGCGCGCGTCGCAGATGGCGCGCGACATACCAGTCCGGAAACAGGTCGAGCTCGCGCTGCAGCAGGGCGGCATCGTAGGGCGGCAGCACGCCGGGGCGACTCGCCTGCTGCCAGCGCACCAGCGCCGCGATCGCGGCCTGCATCAGCGCATCGGCGTTGCTGCCGTTGAAGGCCTGCAGAAAAGTCTGCGTGCCCAGGTCGGTCAGCAGCAAATAGCCGCGTGCGCGATCCTCGGCCAGCACGCGCGGCGCATGCAGCCCGGCGTCGTGCAGCAGCTGCGCGACGGCCACGAAGGGTTCGAGGTTCTCGCGCTCCGGCGGCGCATCCATGACGATCCAGCTGCCGCCGGCGCCGGTCACACGGCCAGTGACGCGGAAGTAACGGCGGAAGCTGGCGTCGGCGGAGGCCGGTGCAAAGTCGGCGAGATCACCCCCCAGCTGCGCCTGCGCCCAGTCGCGGGCCGCCAAGGCACGCGCATCGACACACGGGTCTTTTGGGGTCGTTGAGGTGGACATGGAGCGACGAAATGAGGTCGGCGCGCAGCTTACACTGGTGCCGATTGCCTGGCGCCGATTGTCCGGTCCCATTTGCCCGGCGCTGATTGCCCGCGGCCAATTGCGTGGCGCGGCGGGCAGCCCCGATACTTGCCGATCCATGCCTATTCGATGCTTCCGTGCGCGCCTGCTGGCGGCCGCTCTGCTGACGGTGCCGTTTCCCGGCGTCGCCGAGGCGGCGTGCACGCAGCTGTCGGAGCCGCTGCCTGACCTGGGCGAGGCCGCCGACCCGCGCCTGATTCTCGATGCCGATCACGTCGACCTGACGCCGGAAGGCCTGTCGCAGCTCAAGGGATCGGTGCGGCTGCGCTATGGCGAAAAGGAGTTCAGTGCCGAGCAGCTGAATTTCGACGAGCAGACGCAGACCGTCGAGGTGCAGGCCGAGTCGACGTTCCGCAATCGTGATCTGCTGATCCGCTCGAAATCCGCGCGCTTCGATCTCGACGGCGAAACCGGGCTGTTCGAGGGCAACGATTTCGTCCTGCCGGCGCGCTCCGCCCGCGGCAGTTCGGACTCGGTACGGCTGAAGCCCGACGGCACGGCCCGGCTCGACGGCGTGCGCTTCACGACCTGCGCACCGGATTCCGACGCCTGGTACCTGGAGGCCGGCTCGATCAAGCTCGATCACGAAGAGGGCTTGGGCACGGCGCGCAACGCGCGGCTGCGCTTTTTCGGCGTTCCGATCCTGTATGCGCCGTGGTTCCAGTTCCCGATCGACGACCGGCGCCGCTCCGGGCTGCTGTTTCCCACCGTCGGCGAATCCGACAAGACCGGTTTCGATTTCCGCATCCCGCTGTACCTCAATCTCGCGCCGAACTACGACGCGACGCTGACGCCGCGCTACATGTCCGAGCGCGGCTGGCAGCTCGACAGCTCCGGCCGCTACCTGCTGCCGCGTGCCGAGGGCGATCTGCGCTACGAGTATCTCGACAATGATCAGGTCACCGGCCAGCGGCGCAGCTATGCGACCTTCCAGCACCGCGGCGCGATCAATCAGCGGCTGGGCGTGGACATCCGCTACGCCGAGGTCAGCGATCCTTCCTACTTCGAGGATCTGGGTGGCACGATCGACCTGAGTTCGATCACGCACCTGGAACGCAGCGCGCGCTTCATCTACGCCGTGCCGGCCAAATACACCGTGCGCATGCTGCTGCAGGACTACCAGACCATCGCCAGCAGCCTGACCGCGGTCGAAGACCCTTACCAACGCCTGCCGCAGATCCGCTTCGATGCGATCACGCGCAACGACGTCTGGGATACGCGCCTGGCTGCCGACGCCGAATATGTCAACTTCGTGCGCAGCGGATCGGTGCAGGGGCAGCGCGTCGATCTGCATCCCTACCTGCGCATGGAAAAGGACCGCGTCTCGTGGTTCGCCAATTCGCAGCTGGATTTCCGCTACACCGGCTACACGCTCACCGACACCGTCGCGGACCAGTCGTCGCAGCTGGACCGCGCATTACCGGCCTTCAGCGCCGAATACGGCCTGCGCTTCGAGCGCATCGCCGCCTCGGGCGCGCCGCAGACGCTGGAACCGCAGCTGTTCTATTTGTACGTCCCTTACGAAGACCAGGACGCGCTGCCGGTCTTCGACAGCGGCGAGCCGGATTTCGATTTCACCCAGCTGTTCGCGCGCAACCGCTTCTCCGGCGAGGACCGCATCTCCGACGCCAACCAGTTCGCCGTCGCGCTGACCGGGCGCCAGCTCGATGCCGACTCCGGCGCGTTACGCGCGCGCGCCAGCTTCGGCCAACTGTTCCGCTTCGAGGCGCCGCGCGTGCGCCTGCCCGACGAGGCCGCGCCGGACGAGGGCGCCACCGATTTCATCGGCAGCTTCGACTACTACCTGCTCGAGCACTGGAGCCTGCGGATGGATACGCAGTGGTCGCCGGAAAACGCCGACTTCACGCGCACCAGCACCGGCCTGCGCTACAGCGACGACCGGCGCACGGCCGAAGTCGCCTACCGCTACCGCCAGGACCGCCTCGAACAGACCGATGTGATCGTGTCGACCCCCCTGTTCGCCGGCTTCAGCGTACTCGGGCGCTGGCGCTATTCGATCCAGGACCAGCATTCGCTCGACACCCTGGCCAGCGTGCAGTACGAGACCTGCTGCTGGGCGCTGCGCACCTCGTACCGGCGCTACATCGCCGATACCCAGGGCCAGTTCAACTCCGGCATCTACCTGCAGCTGGAGCTCAAGGGTCTGGCGCGGATCGGCACGGCGATGACGAACCTGTTCCCGTCGAGTGTGGTCGAATGAGCCCGCGCCCGGCCCGGTCGGCCGCGAATGTCCGCAATACGCGATAATTTCCCCTCAGAAGCCTCCTTCCGAAGCCCCCTTCCGAAACCAGACTCCACGTCCATGAAGCTGCCGTTCTCCCGTTTGATCCTGGGCCCGCTCGCGGGCACGCTGCTGGCCCTGGCCGGCGCATTCCCCGCCGCGGCGCACGCCGCCCAAGCGCTCGACCGCATCCTCGTCATCGTCAACGACGGCGTGATCCTGCAGAGCGAGCTCGACCGCGCGACGGAGGACGCCCGGCGCCAGATCCGCGATCGCGGCATCGCGCAGCCGGACGACGACGTGTTGCGATCACAGGTGATGGAGCGCCTGATCCTGATGCGGGTGCAGACGCAGCGCGCCCAGGCCGCCGGCATCCGCGTCGACGACCGCGATCTCAACGAGGTCCTCGCCAACGTCGCCCGGCAGAACGGCATGAACCTGGCCGAGTTCGCCGATGCCGTGCGCAAGGACGGCCTGGACTATCTTGCGGTGCGCGAGCAGATCCGCGAGGAAGTCATCGTCCAGCGCCTGCGTGCGCGCGAGGTCGACAGCCGCGTCTCGGTCACCGATCAGGACATCGACATGATGCTGGCGACGCAGGGCGCCGACGCGGATGCCGAGTACCGGCTCTCGCACATCCTGGTCTCGGTGCCGGAAGGTGCCAGCTCGGACACGCGCGACGCCGCGCGCAAGCGCGCCGAAGAGCTGCTCAAGCGCGTGCGCGGCGGCGAGCAGTTCGCCGAGGTCGCGATCGCGCATTCGGACGGCCAGCAGGCGCTGCAGGGCGGCGACCTCGACTGGCGGCGCGCCGCCGACCTGCCGCAGCTGTTCGCGCAGACCGCAGCCAAGCTCGCGCCGGGCCAGATCGGCGAGCTGATCGAGTCCTCCGGCGGCTTCCACATCATCAAGCTGGCGGACGTGCGCGGCGGCGGCGAACGCAAGACCGTCAACGAAACCCATGCGCGCCACGTCCTGCTGCAGACCAACGCCGTGCGCAACGACGACCAGGCGCGGCTGCTCGCGCGCGATCTCTACGATCGTCTGCAGAAAGGCGAGGACTTCGCCAAGCTGGCCAAGGAGTATTCGGACGATCCGGGCTCGAAGAACAGCGGCGGCGATCTCGGCTTCCAGGCGCCCGGCGTGTTCGCACCGGAATTCCAGATCCGCATCGACCAGTTGCAGCCGGGCGAGCTGTCGCCGCCGTTCCGCACGCAGTTCGGCTGGCACATCGCCGGCGTGATCGAACGCCGCACCCGCGACACCACCGACGAGACCCGACGCGCCCGTGCGCGCAGCGCCATCGGCAACCGCAAGTCGGCGGAGGAATACGACATCTGGCTGCGCCGCTTGCGCAACGAAGCCTATGTCGAATACCGCGTGAAGACGGATGCCGACGCCGCGCAGAAATCGTGAGGCATGAGACGCCCCGCACTCTGATCACCCCCGGGGAACCCGCCGGCATCGGCCCCGATCTGGTCTGCGCCCTCGCGCAGGAACCGTCGGCGGCGCAGCGGGTCGCCGTTTGCGATCCCGAGCTGCTGCGCACGCGCGCGCAGCGGCTCGGGATCGATCTCAGGCTGCTGACCTTCGATCCGGCGGCCCCGCGCGCGGCGCAGGCGTCCGGCGAGCTTGTGGTCCTGCCGGTGACGCTGCGCCGCGGCGCCGAACCCGGCCGGCTGGATCCCGCCAACGCCGCTTACGTGCTCGAAACCCTGGATCGTGCGGCGCAGCTGTGTCTGGACGGCGCCGCGGATGCGCTGGTCACCGGGCCGGTGCAGAAAAGTACGATCAACGATGCCGGCATCGCCTTCAGTG
Source organism: Sinimarinibacterium sp. (assembly GCA_041659605.1). GTDB lineage: Bacteria > Pseudomonadota > Gammaproteobacteria > Nevskiales > Nevskiaceae > Solimonas. The sequence continues at coordinate 85,293 of JBAZXW010000014.1, forward strand.
GCCACACCGAATATCTGGCCGAGCGCTGCGGCGGCGTGCAGCCGGTGATGATGCTGGTCGCCGGTCGCCTGCGCGTCGCGCTGGCGACCACCCACCTGCCGCTGCGCGCGGTACCGGATGCGATCACGCCGGCGTCGCTGCTCAGCGTGCTGCGCATCCTGATCGCCGATCTGCGCACCAAGTTCCGCATCGACGCGCCGCGCGTGCTGGTCTGCGGCCTGAATCCGCATGCCGGTGAATCCGGCCATCTCGGCCGCGAGGACATCGACATCATCGCGCCGGTGATCCGGCAGCTGCGCGCCGAGGGCTGCCGTGTCGAGGGACCGCTGCCGGCCGACACGCTATTCACGCCGCGCCACCTGGAGGGCGCCGATGCGGTGCTGGCGATGTACCACGACCAGGGCCTGCCGGTGCTCAAGTACGCCGGCTTCGGCCACGCCGTGAACGTCACGCTGGGCCTGCCGATGGTCCGCACCTCGGTCGATCACGGCACCGCGCTGGATCTCGCCGGCAGCGGCCGCGCCGATGTCGGCAGCCTGCGTGCGGCGCTGCAGCTGGCGATTGACCTGGCGCAGCGAAGATGAGCGAACCGCATTTCGCCAAGCGCCGCTTCGGCCAGAACTTCCTGCATGACCCTTACGTCATCGAACGCATCCTGCGGGTGATTCATCCGCAGCCGGGCGATGCGCTGGTCGAGATCGGTCCGGGCCTGGGCGCGCTCACCGTGCCACTGCTGGCGCGCATCGGCCGGCTGACGGTCGTCGAGATCGACCGCGACGTCATACCGCTGCTGCGCGAGCGCTGCGGCCAGCACCCCGGGCTGACGGTGATCGAAGCTGATGCGCTCAAGCTCGACTACCGCACGCTGATGCCGGCCGACGGGCGCATCCGCGTGCTCGGCAACCTGCCGTACAACATCTCGACGCCGCTGCTGTTCCACCTGCTCGACCAAGCCGACGCGATCATCGACATGCACTTCATGCTGCAGAAGGAAGTCGTCGATCGCATGTGCGCCGGCCCGGGCGACGACGCCTACGGGCGCCTGTCCGTTGCGCTGGCGGCGCGCTGCGAGGTCAGCCACCTGTTTGGCGTCGGTTCCGGGGCCTTCCATCCAGCGCCGAAAGTCGATTCGGCGGTCGTGCGCCTGGTGCCGCGCGCGCCGGATTTCGAGATCGTCGATTTCGACGACTTCGACCACGTCGTCACGCGCGCCTTCGGCCAGCGCCGCAAGACCCTCGCCAATACGCTCAAGGGTCTGCTCGACGCCGCCCAGATCAGCGCCGCGGGCATCGACCCGAAGGCGCGCGCCGAAACCCTGCACGCGCGCGACTTCGCGCGCCTTGCCGCGCTGCTGACAGCGCGCTGAAGGGTCCGCGGTCGCGACCCGGCGCACGATTCCGGCCCCAGGCTCGCAGCACGCCCGCCTCGTCCGGTGGGTTACGGGTCGCAATGCGACCCTGACCCACCCTACACTGCGGACTCCAACCTGCGACGCGGAGGACGGCCATGGCCAGCTACCAGCACCTGCTCGCGGCAATCGCGCTCGATGAGCACGGCGAAGGCGTGGCGCTACGCGCCAAGGCGCTCGCCGGCGCGTTCGGCGCACGCCTGTCGATCATCCACGTCGTCGAGTACATCCCGCTGGAAACCGGCGAAGCGCTGATGGCGGCGCCGCCGGATCTGTCGAACCAGCTGCAACGGCAGGCGGAGACGCGGCTCAAGGACCTGTGCGAGCGCCACGGACTTGGCAGGGCCGAACTACGGGTCGCGAGCGGCGGCGTTGCCGCGGAGATCCACCGCGCGGCACGCGAGCTGGGCGCCGACCTGATCGTCGTCGGCCATCATCCGCGCCACGGTCTGGCCGCGCTGTTCAGCCACACCGAGGAGGACGTCGTGCAGCGCGCGCGCTGCGATGTGCTGGCGGTGTGTCTATCGACTAACTGATCCGGGCGGACCCGGCAGGGCGCGCGGTTTTCAGCCATTCGATCAGCCGCGGCCCGGCGACATCCGCGGCAAGTGCCGGGCCCGAGACGCAGTCGATGCCCGCTTCGCGTACGCGTGCGAGTTCCTCGGCCGTGCCGATCCGGCTCGCTATCACGCGGGCCTCCGCCGGCACCGCGGCGAGCAGCGCGCGTATCGCCGCTGCGCTACCGACGGCGGGTGCGGACGCCAGCACGAACGACAGCGGCAGCGCGCTCGACGCCGGCATCACGTTGAAATGGCGCAGCGCAAAGCGCACACCGCGCTGGATCAGCAACTCGGAGTCGGCATGCCGCACGCTTGCTTCGACCAGGCCATCCGGCGTCAGCGCAAACACCAGGCACGAGGGCGGCACGTGGTAGCGGTCGAGCAGTTCGAGGACGTGCGAAATGAAATCGCGATCGCGCAGCTGCCATCCGGAAATCCGCATCACATGCGGCAGGCGCGGCAGGTTCCAGCCGCCGGCCGTGTGCAACTGCTCACAGGCCTGGCCCACCTGCCAGAGCTCGACGTCGGCGACCAGCCCGGCGCGGCCGGCCGCCTGCCAGATCTCGTCCTGCTCGATCCAGCCGTGACGGCTGTGCTGCCAGCGCATCCGGCTCAGCAAGGCATGCACGCGATCGCCGGTGTCGCAGGCGGGGGCCATCGACAGTTCGAACTGGTTCAGTGCGACCGCCGCGTGGATGTCGCGCTCGAGTTCATGCTGGCGCCGGCGGTCGGGATCGATCTGCGTCGTGAACAGGCGATAGCAGCCGCGCCCGCTCTGCTTGGCCTGGTACATCGCGCTGTCGGCATGGCGCAGCAGGCCTTCGACGTCGCTATCGTCGAGTGGATAGAGCGTGATGCCGACGCTCAGGCGCGAGGTAATGGAACGGCCCGGCAGATCCAGCGGCTGCGCAAAGCGGTCGATCAGCTTCTGCGCGAGGAACTCGGCGTCCTGGTCGCTGCGCAGACCCGGCGCCATGATCACGAACTCGTCGCCGGCGAGCCGCGCCACGGTATCGCTCGGACGCACGGTCGAGCGCAGGCGGTCGGCGACGGCAACCAGCACCTGGTCGCCGGTCTCGTGTCCGTGCGTGTCGTTGATGGCCTTGAAACGGTCCAGATCGAGGAAGAACACGCCGAGCAGGCGTGAGCTGCGCTGCGCGCCGAGCACCGCCTGCTGCAGGCGATCGAACAGCATGATGCGGTTGGGCAGCCCGGTCAGCGCGTCGAAGTGCGCCAGCTGGTTGAGCTTCTCCTCGTAGGCGATGCGGTCGGTGATGTTGGTGGCGATCGCCATGAACACCGGCGGCTCTTCCTCGCGGGAGAAATTCAGGCGCACCTCGACCGGGTAGCTGCTGCCGTCGGCGCGCCGGTGGCGGCAGCGGTAGACGACGTGATCGGTGTCGCCCCCGCGCAGGCTCGTCAGATAGTTGTGGAACGAGTCGGCATCGAGCTCATCGCTCATGTCGAGCGGCGTCATCCGCGACAGCTGCTCCGGGCGATAGCCCAGGTTGCGCCGCCCGCCGCGATTGACTTCGAGGAACAGCAACGACTGCGCGTCGAAGATGTAGACCTCCTCGGTGGCGTTGTCGAGCAGGCGCCCCAGGCGCGAAGCCAGGTTCTCGCCGCGCAGGCGCTCGCTGATGTCGCGCACGATGACCACCAGTCCGTCCGCACCCTCCGCACGCAAAGTCTGCACCCACAGTTCGACCGGGAACGTGGTCGCGTCCTTGCGCCAGCCGACGACCTTGGGCAGGTTGCCGCCGCCGCGGCCGACGATGTAGTCGGTGATGCGGATGTTCGGCGCATTGAGGAATGGCACCGGCATCAGCTTGGTGATCGTGAACCCGACCAACTCGTCGCGCGCATACCCGAACATGCGCTCGGCGCGTGCGTTGGCCGAACGCACGACGCCAGCGACATCGGTGGTCAACAGGCCCTCGTCGAGATGGTCGACCACGGCCTGCGACAGACGGGCTTCGCGCCGCAGCGCATCGAGCTCATGCTGGTGCTGCGAAGTGTCGCGGAACAGCAGCATCGCGCCGTCGAGCACGGCGGGGCGCGAGCGGATCGGGAAGGCGCTCATTTCGATCGGCGTGATCGCGCCCTGGCGCTGCCGCAGATACCCGACTTCGACCGTCTGCGGGCGACCCAGCTCCAGCACCCGCTCCGCCGGGCTGTGCTGCGGCTCGCCAACCGCATCGACCGCGTGGAAGACCGAGTAGAGCAGGCGCCCGCGCGCATCCGCGGCACTCCAGCCGGTGAGCTGTTCGGCGCCGGGATTGAGGTATTGGATGCGCGCTTCGCGATCGGTGGCGATCATGCCGTAGCTGAGCGCATCCATCAGCGCGCCGGTCCGTTCGCGTAAATCGTCCTGGCTAGAGGCGCTGGTCTCGCTGCCGGGCAGCGCGGCGTGCGGATCGGCACGGCGCGTCCAGGCCGGCGGTTGCCGCAGCTGGCGGCGCAGGCCAACCGCGAACATGCCGCCGACCGGCAGCGCCAGCGCCAGCGCCAGCCAGCCGGCGAAGCGCAAGGCATCTACCGCTTCCACCTGGATGCCGTCGACGTCCCCGGGATCGAGGTTGTATTCGACCGTGCCGATCAGGCGTCGATCGGCATCGAACATCCGGCGCGTGCCCGAACTTCCCAGCAGTCCGTACGCACGCAACCGCAGCCGCTGCTGCAGGCCTTCCGGAACCCACGGCAGCCGCATCGCTTCGATGATCCCCGCACGCGTCAGCAGCACGCCTTCCGCATCGCGCACGGCGAGGTATTGCAGGCCCAGATCGCCACGCTGCAGCAGGCCGTCGACGATCGGACGCAGGCGACGGGCGCCGCTGCCCTGGCGCAGCACCGGTGCCAGCACGCGGGCAGCCTCCGCGGCGACGCGGGCGTGATCCAGGCGCAGCTGCAGTCCGCGCGCCTGCCACAGGCAGAAGCCGACCAGCGCCAGGAGGATGGTCAGGCAGATACCGGCGCAGGCGGCCAGCCAGGCGTTTTTTTTCATACGCCCATGCCTGTGCTCAAGCCCGGCGGACTGCTATCGCGTGAAAAGATAGGGCTCCTGGGCGACCACGCCGTAGACCTTGACGTCGGCTCCTCCCAGAGTCAGGCCCGTACTGGCCAGAGCCCTTCCCAGCGGATCGCTTGCACCGGCCAGCGCTTCGCTGATCTCCGATTGCAGCGCCTGCTGCAACGCCTGTTCGGCGGCGCCGAGCGCAGCCTGGGTCAGCGCACCCGGAGGACCACCGACGGCCGAGATGTCGACATCCAGCTCCAGGCGCGACGGCAGCTGCGCAATGGCGTCGAACAGCGCCTCCGTATCCAGTCTGCCGATCTGCTGCGAATCGGCCGGAAACGGGCCGGTGAACACCAGAGGCGCCTGGTCGCCGGGGATGTCGACGAACGCGGAGCCGGTCACTTTCACATGCACCGGCAGCGGCAGTCCGGGCAGACCGGCCGGAAGATCGACATCGACCAGCGTCGCCGGCTGCGGCTTGGGCGCGGGGGCGCTGATATCGTCGAAACGGCCAATGCCGAAACGGCTGATGCTCGAGCGTGCGTCGACGCGGACGATGTCCCGGGGTTGATCGTGCCGCGCGCACTCGATGTCGGTCACGCTGGCGGTGGCCTGCGCAACCTCGATCCATACCGGCAACTGCAGCGGCTTGCCCAGCGCCAGCGACGGCGTTGCCAGATTGACCTGCAGCAGCGCCTGCGTATTCGAGGCGAAAGTCGGCTCGCCGTCGCCCACGGCGCCCGGCGTCAGCGTGGCGATCTGCCCCGGATCGACCACGCGCAGCGTCAGCGTACTGTCGCCCAGCGGCGGCGGCAGCGTCAGCAGCAGATCGATCACGGCGCCCTGCTGCTCGGCGGCCGACTGGGCGGCGAGCAGGGTCACGTCGCCGGCGCCGATCGGCGCGCCGGCGAGCGCTTCCGAGGCATCGCGCTCGACTGCGACGATCTCTTCGGGCGTGACCTCGGCCGTGCTGTCCGACCCATCGGCGATCTGCTGCGCTGCGGCGGCGGCTGTGGAATTGCCGGCCTCGGTCAGCGCATCGGCGACCTGACGCGCAAGCTCGGCGACCGTGACCGTGCGCCGTCCGACCGTATCCGGCGTGCCGTCGCCCAGCGTGTCGATCACCGCATCGACCGGCACCGTCGCCTCGAACAGGCTGTTGTAGCTGGCGACGCTGACATCCGGATTGCTGCCGCCGACGGGCGCCCCAAAAAGCGAATTGAGGATGTCCGGGTCGATGTCCGCAAGACGGCTGCCGATGTGCACGCTCGCCGTCGGCCGCGAGCGCGCGGCTGCGGTGGCGACCAGCTGGGGCGCCGCCGGCGCCAGCGGCATCAGGCGGGTCGGCGCGGGCCGTTTCAGGGTCACACGCACGGCGTGATTCGTCCGTTCCGGCGCCGTGTCGAAATAGCGTTTGCCGTCGGCGGAAAGGAATTCGCGCCCGAGCTCGACGCTGACCGGCGCGATCGAATTGCGCTCGCCGTTGTTGCGGTCGATGCTGCCGATGGTTTCGTTGTATGCCGCAGCCGCCGGATTTTCCGGATCGTCCATGCAGCCGCCCGAAATCCGCGCGGCGTCGAGTGCTGCGAGGTTGGCGACGCGCTGCAGATCGCGCTGCGCGCTGAACAGGCGGCCGACGTCGATCGCCAGCGCCAGCGCAACCAGCCCGGCGGCGGCCGCCAGCGCAGCGAGGACGGCGACCGCCCCCGCCTGCTGCCTGCGGCCGGTGCAGCGGCGCATCAGGACCCGCCCGAGCCCGACGACACGAAGTTCTCGCGCTCGAATCGTTCCGGAATCTTGTTGTCGAAGCTGTTCAGGTAGCGCTGGTAGACCTTGTCGGCCACCTCGCCCGGCATCGGTCTGGCCTCGCCCTCGGCGCCGCGCCCGCTTTCCTGGTACTCCAGCCAGGTTCGCGTGTCGTCGCCGAGCGCGGGGGCGCGCGGCTCCTCCGCCAGCGCGCCAAGCGGCAGAGACAGCAGCACGGCCGCAGCGAGGATTCTGTTGCGATGGATCATGGCTAGCCTCCTTGGATTCCTTTTGGAGTATTCAGTGCCCGCGCCTGCTGCCGCAGGCGCGACAGCGTGTCCGGCGCAACCGCCGCTTCGCGCGCGACCCGGGTCACCGCGGCCTCGTCGCCGCGCACCAACAGCAGCAAGATCAGATTATTGCGCGCTTTTTCGGATTCCGGTGCAAGCTCGACGGCGGTGGCCAACTCCGCCAGGGCCTCCGGATAGCGCCCGGCCCGCAGCAGCGCGTAGCCGAAGTCGTTGCGCACGTCCGCATCGGTCGGGACGCGCCGCGCCGCCTCGCCCAGATAGCCGATCGCGCGGTTCAGATCGTGGCCGGCATGCAGCAGACCCAGGCCATGGTAGGCGCGGGCCGCCTGCGGCGCGCGCAGCAAGCCGCGGTAGAGCGCGTCGGCCGCATCGACCTGACCGAGCCCGCGCCGCGCCTCGGCTTCGAGATAGCGCAGCTCGCCCTGGTCGCCGCCTTCGTGCCGCCGCTCCTGCACGTGCGCCAGCGCAGCGTAGTACTGCCCCTGTTCGAGCATCGAGCGGATCAGGTCGCTGTACACGCGTCGCGTCTCGGAGACGTTCCGCTGCGACTGCGCCGGCTCTGGCTCCGGCGCATCGACGCGCTGCGGCATCGCGCAGGCGCCGATCACGGCCGCCATTGTGAGTGCCGCTATCAGTAGGATGGGCTGAGCGCAGCGAAGCCCATCACTACGGTGCGCTGCTTTCGATGGGCATCGCTGTCGCTCAGCCCATCCTACGGTTCTGGCGTGGCGTTCAGCGCGCACTGACTTCTCCGAGCGCCCGGATCAACGCCAGGAAGGCGGGGCCCGCCACAAATACCAGCAGTGCCGGAAAGAAGAACAGCACCATCACGACGGTCATGCGTCCGGACATCAGGTTGACCCGCTCGCGCAAGTCCAGGCTGCGCCGCTCCTCGATCACGCTCAGCGATTCGAGCAAGGGCTCGCGGACTTCGCCACCGTAGCGGTCGACCTGCCGCAGCACCGCCAGCACGGTGGTGAGGTCGTCGACGTCGATGGCATCCGAGAGGTTCTTCAGGGCTTCGGCGATTTCGGCGCCGGCGTCGAGCTGGCGGATCAGCAGCTCGAGTTCGTAGCCGAGCTCGGGCAGCACGCCGCGACCTTCGCGGACCAGGCTCGCGAGGGCCTGCCGCGTCGACAGCCCGGCCTCGAACAGCAGCACGAGCAGGTGCAGAAACAGCGGCACTTCGCTCTTGATGCGCCGCTGTCGCGTCGCGGCGATGCCGCGCAGGATCCAGCGCGGCATCAGGAACGCCAGCACCACGGCGGCGACGCCGAGCAGCACGACCAGCAGGCCCTTGTTCGGAACCTGCGCCAGCGTCCAGAACGCCAGCACGAACGCGGCCAGGGCGGCCGGCAGCAAGGCCTGGAAGGCGTACCACAGCACACGTTGATCGGCGCGCCGCCAACCGGCCCGCAGCAGCAGCTGCGCGCTTTCCCCTTCGGTGTCGACGAGCCCTTCCATCACCCGGCCGCCGCGGGCCATCGACGTCAGCAGCGGCGCGCTCAGCGTATCCTCAAAGTCGATCAGCGCCCCTGTCTCGGGCACCAGGCGGCGGCGAATCTGCGATTCGCTGCGCGAGCGCAGTGCCAGCAGCGCCACCGCGCCGACACCCAGCAGCGCGATCAGGATCGTACCGGCGACCAGACCGGCGAAGAGCAGCGGGTTCACACGGGTTCCTCGGTCGACCGCATCATGCGGTAGATGACGAAGACGCCCATCACCTGCAGCGACACCGACACCATCAGCAGGACGCGGCCGACGTTGTCGGCCCACATGTTGCGGTAGTAATCAGGGTTCTGCGCAAAGATGTAGAGCATCAGCCCGACCGGGATGATCGACAGTACCAGCGCCGAGAAGCGCGTTTCCGCGGTCAGCGCGCGCAGCTCGCGGGCAGCACTGTCACGTGAGCGCACGGCCTGGATCAGGCTGCGCAGCACGTTGCGCAGGCTGCCGCCGTACTTGCGGTTGATCGCGGCCGCGAGGGCCATGACCTTGAGGTCGCGCAGGCGGTGGATCTCCGCCGTTTCCATCAGCACCGTTTCGATCGGCGCGCCCAGGCGCACCTGGCGGCCGACGCTCTGGAACAGCGGCCGGATCGGCTCCGGGCTTTCGCGCGCCGACGCGGAGATCGCCTCGTCGAGCGTGTTGCCGGCGCCAAGCACACGGATAAGGCCTTCGAGAAAGGCCGGCAGCTGCTCGGTGATCTTCGCGCGCCGCTGCGCCGCCTGCCGGCTCAGGTAGGCCCAGCCGAAGGCGATGAACACCGCCGTCGCCCACAAGCCGCCGAACACGCCCAGCACCGCAATCGCCACCGCCGCCAGCGCGACGATGACCAGCAGGATGCGGGCGACCGTATCCGGGCTCATGTCCGAACCGGTACGCCAGATCAGATGGCAGGCCCAGCGCAGGACCGGGTTGCGGACTTGCCCGTTGCCGCGCTGAAGCACGTAGGCGGCCTCGTCGCCACCCATCGCGCGCAGGCGCAGCAGCACTTCCTCCTCGCGCTCGCGCCGCCCGGCGCTGGCGAAGAACCAGATCGCCGCGCCGGCCATCGCGACTGCGAGGAAGAACAGGACGTAGAGCGCCATCAGACCGCCTCCCGGCAATCGATGTGCTCGTTACGCTCGACGTCGTAGCGGAACAGGTCGCGCATGATCATCTCGTGCCCGCGCGTACCGAGAATCTCGGTGATCGACATGACGCGGCGCTCGCCGCCCTTGAGGCGGCTGACGTGCACCATCAGCTGGATTGCCGAGGCGATCTGGCCGCGGAAGGTGACTTCGCTGCCGGTGTAGCCGGCGAACCCCGCCAGCAGTTCGAGACGATGGATCGCGTCGCGGCAGCTGTTCGCATGCAGCGTGGTCATCGATCCGTCGTGCCCGGTGTTCATCGCCTGCAGCATGTCCAGCACTTCGTCGCCGCGGACCTCGCCGACGATGATGCGGTCGGGACGCATGCGCAGCGCGTTGCGCACCAGATCGCGCGCGGTGATCGCGCGTTCGCCTTCCAGATTCGGTGGACGCGTCTCCAGGCGCACGACGTGTGTGTGACGCAAGCGCAGCTCGGCCGCGTCTTCGACCGTGATGATGCGCTCGTCCTGCGGAATCCAGTGCGACAACAGGTTCAGGAACGTGGTCTTGCCCGATCCGGTGCCGCCGACGACGATCAGGTTGGTGCGTTTCTCGACCCGTTCCTGCAGATAATCCAGTTCGGTCTGGCTCAGCGCGCCGGACCGCAGCAGGTCGTCGGCCAGCAACGGCTGCTTGCGGAACTTGCGGATCGACACGCAGGGGCCGTCGAGCGCGATCGGCGGAATGATGGCGTTGACGCGCGAGCCGTCCGGCAGGCGTGCGTCGACCATCGGTGTCGACTCGTCGACGCGGCGACCGATCGGCGCGAGGATGCGCTGGATCACGCGCACCACGTGGGCGTCGTTGAAGAAGCGCACCGACGCCGTGTACAGGCGACCTTCGCGCTCGATGAAGATATTGTTCGGACCGTTGACGACGATGTCGTTGACGGTGTCGTCGTCGACCAGCGCCTGGATCGGGCCGTAGCCCATCAGTTCGTCGCGCGCGTCGCGCGCGAGCGCTTCGGACTCGCGCTGGTTCACCGGCAGGCGCTGCTCGACGACGTAGCGCCGCATCTGCTCGGTGACGAAGCGCTCGATCTTCACCTCGTCCCAGCGATCGATGTCGAGGTTGCGTTCCTCGATCTGCTGGATCAGATGCCGATGGAAGCTGTTCTTCAGCTGCTGGTACTGGTCCGACAGCCGGAAGCGCGTGATCTGCGGATCTGATGGAACCGAACTCACGATGCGCTCCCGCGATGCCGGCTAGCCGAACAACCGGCCCAACAAACCCGTCGACGCGCTCTCGGCGCGGACCTGGCCGCTGAGAATGGCCGCGGCCAGGGCCCGCACGTCGGCGCAGAACGGATCCTTCGGCGCTACCGTGAACAGCGGTTCGCCGGCGTTCATCGCCTGGACGCGGCTGTGGCCGCTGCTGGCCGACAGCGTGCCCAGCACCGGCAGGTCGAGAATCTCGGCGAGGTTCTCGGGTTCGAGCCCGATCCGGCGCCGGTAGTTGTCGACGACCAGCGTGGTGCGGTCGAGCGGACAGTCCTCCAGGCGCAGCGCGCGCAGCAGGTACTTGCTGTGACGGGACTTGATGATCGACTGGTCGGTCAGCAGCACGGAGCGGTCCGCCTGCGTCACCAGGCCGGCAATCGTCTCCAGCGGCAGGTGTCCGTCGAACGACACGACGACGCAGGTGAACAGGCCGCGCAGCACCTGCAGCAGCTTGATGAATTCCTCGAAATTGGCCTGTGGCCGCCCCACCAGGTCCTCGGGCAGGCTCAGCAGATAGAGGCCGCTGGCGTGCTTGGAGAACGCTGTGTCGACCAGCGTCTGGTCGCAGCGGTAGACGTCGTTGATCGCGTCCAGCACGCTGTACGCCTGGTTGATATTGAGGAAGATCGATCCCGCGCCGGACGGCGTTGCCATGTCGACGAACAGCACGGGCTCGCTGCGCGGCAGGGTCTCGACCATCGACAACGCGAGATGCTCGGCGACGAAGGCGATCGTCGCGCTCGGATGCGCGGCGAACACGGCGACCATCTTGCCCTGCTTCTGCGCCGCCCGCGCCGCCGGCGCGGTGCGCCGCAGCAGCTTGCCGAGCAGGGCGGCGACGTCGCCTTCGTCGCGGCGCAGCACCAGGAAGTCGCGCGCGCCGGCGCGCATCGCCGCCAGCACGATATCCGGATTGCTGTCCGGACCCAATCCGGCAACCGGCAGATCCGGCATGCGCTCGACCAGCCGTTCCATCATGCTGATGCGCGCATCCAGATTGCTGGACTCGAACTGGAAGAAGGCGACGTCGACACGGCCCATCATCTGCACGCGCTCGATCAGATCCTCGGCATCGAGCGGACGCACCAGCGAAAACTCGGCCCCCTGCCCCGCCGCATTCTCGAGCCAACTCAGATAGACGGGATCGTCGGCGACGACGACGGCCTGGGTTTTCATGGTCTAGGAATCCGGATCTTCAAGTTCTTGATTCTAGCGGCTGAAACCCGCCTCGAAGTCGCCATTTTCCAGAAAGATCGTGCGCGCCCAGCCCGGATCGTAGCCGTCGTATTCGGAACCCGGCAGCTTCGGCTGCTTGGCGTTGCGCGCCAGTGGCCGCACCAGGTGCGGCGTCACCACCATGACCAGCTCGCGATCCTCGCGATTGAGGGTGCTCGACTTGAACAGCGCCCCGATGATCGGGATATCGCCCAGTCCCGGCAGCTTGTCGATGCTGTCGATCAGGTCGCTGCGCACCAGGCCCGAGATCAGGAAGGTCTCGCCGTCGCCGAGTTCGATGGTCGTGTCGGTGCGCCGCACCTTCAGCGCCGGCACCGCGACGCCACCGATCTGGATGCCGGCGGAGAAGTCGAGGTCGCTGACTTCCGGCGCGATCTTCAGCGCGATGCGGTCGCGCGCCAGCACCGTCGGCGACAGCGAGAGGCGCACGCCGAATTCCTTGTACTGCACGGAAATGCCGCCGGTCGTCGTACCGCTCTGGGCCACCGGGACCGGGAATTCGCCGCCGGCGAGAAAGGTCGCGGTCTGCCCGCTCATCGCCACCAGGCTCGGCTCGGCGAGCACGCGCGCCAGACCGCGGCTTTCGAGCAGATCCAGCACGGCGTCAATGCTGCCGTTGTCGCCGCCCAGATCGCGTCCGAAGACGAGGTTGAACGCGTTGTCCAGCAGCGTCGCCGAGCGCGTCGGCGCCGACCAGGCCACCGAACTGCTGCCGCCCGTGCGCGCGTAGCCCAGGCCCAGGCCGTACTGCTGCGCGGTCGAGCGGCTGACTTCCGCGACCTTGATCCGCGTCAGCACCTGGGTGTCGAGCGCCACCGAGCTGCTGTCGGCGATGGTGTTTTCGCGCGGCGCCTGCGCCGACAGCGTCGCGCGGCGATGCGCGACCAGATTGGGCAGCTGTCCGGACAGGCCGCGGCCTTCGTCGACCGCGGCCCGCGCCAGCTCCGGATCGACCTGCTGCGGACGCAGCGGATCGTGCACTGCGCCGACGCGGATCCGGTATTCCTTGGCGGCCGGCGACGACTTGGTCCACACCAGCAGGCTGGTGACACCCAGGGCCTTGCCGGTCACGAGCACTTCACGCCGGTTGATCACGGTGACGTCGGCGATGTCGGGGCTGCCGACCGCAACGCGCGTCACTTCGGCGGATTCGCGGTGCAGCTTGTGCGTGCCCTTCTCGACCACCAGCACCTTGCCGGGATCGACCGCCGACGCGGGGCCGGCGGCAAACGCCACGAGGCAGGCCAAGCAGATTCGGATCAGTGCCTGTTTCATGAGAGCGCCTTTAGTGGGTATTCACGACTTCGCGCGCGCTGCCGCGCAGGACTTCGACGCTGGGTGGTGGCGGCGTTGCCTGCGCAGAAGGCGGCGGCTTGATGCGCGCCAGCTCGCCGATGCCGATGGCCTTGTCGGGTACTGCAGCAACCGCCGAGGCAGCGACTTCGGTCGTCGCGGCTTCGCCCTGGCCGTGCAGTGCCAGGCGCAGTTCGCCCAGGCTCGCGCCCAGCATCACCCGGGTCGTGTCCTTGTCCGGCACCGCGAGCACCGCGGTGCGCACCCGTGCGCGCTGCTTCTCGTCGTCCTTGATGCCCTCCGGGCGATCGATGATCCGCTCCTCGTAGGCCAGCACGCGCACGTCTTTCAGCAGCACGCGCGACTGCGGCTCGTCGAGGCCGGAGCCGCCACGCAGATACAGCAGCAGATCGACGATGTCGCCCGGGCGCACGAAACCGCCGACCGCGACGACGTCGTTGACCTCGACGGAAACGGCCTGGTGCCCCGGCGGGATGATGCGCGCGAGCACATTGCCCTCCTTGAAATAGCGCCGCGTCACCGGCGCGCCGGCATCGACGTCGACCAGCGGCACCTTGCCGACGACGTCGTCGATGCTTTCGTAAGGGTCGGCCGGCGCGATCGAGACCGGCACCAGCGCGACAGCGTCACGGGCGATCTGCTTGTAGGCGGCCAGCGGCTTGAGGGCGACGACTGCCAGCGTCTGCTGGACGTCCTGCTGCTGCTGCCGCTCCTGCGCCTTTTGCGCCTGTTCGGCGTAATTTCGGCTCAGCTGAAAGCCGACGACGGCGAGCACGATCGCCAGCAACACCGAGACCACGGCGACGATTTTCAACGTGGTGCTGCTCATGCGAACTCTCCCGATCTTCTGACTATCGCGTCAAATCCGGACGACTGCAGTCGCAGCCAGGGTTTCGGGCAGCGGCGGCACGCAGCCCACGATATACAGGTTAAGCATAGGGAAAAGCGCGTCCTTGGAACAGTTTGAACTGTCGGGCCGGACGGTGAAGCGCAAGGTGACACGCAGCGCATCGCTGTCGATCGGACATCCGCTGGCCCCCTTGAGGCAGAGTTCGACCTCGACCTTCTCGCCCGCCGCGCCCAGCACGCGTTCACGCTGCCTTGGTGGCAGCCATGACAACGTCGCGACGGCCGTTGCCCGCACGACGGCCTGCTGCTGAGTGAAGTAGTTGTCCTGCGCCGGCGACACCGCGACGGCGGCCTCGGCGGACTCCTGGGCCGCGTAGGTGATCGACTGCTGGATGACGTAGACGTAGGCGTAGACGATCACGCCGTAGACGAGCAGGAACAGGATCGGGAAAACAAAGGCGAATTCGACGACCGCCGCACCGGTCTGCCGCGAATGCCCGGACCTCCATGGACTCGATGCCTTCATGTCGACCGCTTCAGCCCCGTCCGATCAGCCCACCCAAATGGGTCCCCACCCGAGCCGCACCAGCATACCCGCGCACAAGGCGCCTGCCGCCGGCAGGCGAGGATCCGGCCTTGATCTCATTGGCCTTGATCTCATTCGTGTCGCCACCGCCATCGTGCCGAGCGCCGCGGCAGCCAGCAGCATCGCTTCGAATGCCGCCGCCGCACCGAGCAGCAGGCCAATACAGGCGGCGAACTTCACATCCCCGGCGCCGAGCTGCCGTAACCACAAGCCCGGTAACCACCACACCGTCGCCACCGCAAGCCCGGCCAGACTGTCGCACCATCCTGAAGCAACCGGCCCACACCCGATTGCCAGCAGCAAGCCCAGTCCAGCCACCACCGCGATGACCAATGCCGCATTGGGAACCCGGCGAAAGCGCCAGTCCCACGCGGCGATCCCGAGGGCCCAGACCGCGGCCAGCCATTGGGCCAGCCATCGCAGTTCCGCCGCCGGGAAAGCGTCGATTGTAGGGCTTAGGGCGTCGTGTTGTTCGCGTTCTGCACTTCGGTCGCGACGGTGTTGAACAGGCCCCCAAGGCCCTGGTCACCGCCCACCAGCAGGAGAACCGCAATCAACGCAACCGCGATCAGGCCGACGATCAGGCCATACTCGACCGCGCTCGCGCCGTTTTCGTCCTTGATGAACGCACGCAAATAGTTGAAAACCTGAATAAGCATGAACCGCTCCTGTGGGCCAGACCGGCATCGTGCCGAACGTGCGGATACTATGGTGGCGGCGAGCATATGCGTCAAAGCTGAAGAACAGGACGATTCGTACCGTTCATCGGCTCTGCAGACCGCGCCCATTCAGGTAAATCCCTTCACACGATGGCCACTTACGTCGTCGGCGACATCCAGGGCTGCAGCGACACCCTGAAAAAACTGCTGGACCGCTGTGGCTTCGACCGCGTGCACGACCGCCTGGTCTGCACCGGCGATCTGGTCGCCCGCGGCCCGGATTCTCTGGGGACGCTGCGCTTCGTGCGCAGCCTCGGCCGCGCCGCGACCACCGTTCTGGGCAACCACGACCTGCATCTGCTCGGCCTCGCGCAGGGCATCGGCAAACCCGGCGATGGCCTCGCCGACATTCTGCGCGCTGCGGACGCCGACGAGCTGCTGGCCTGGCTCGCGGCCCAGCCGCTGGCCTGGCGCGATCCGGAATCCGCAACGCTGGTGGTGCACGCGGGCATCGCGCCGCAGTGGTCCGTCGCCCAGACATTGGCACTGGCCGCCGAAGTCGAAAACGTGCTGCGCGATGCCGATGCGCGCGCCCTGTTCCTGCCGCAGATGTACGGCAATCGGCCGCCGCGCTGGGACGAAGCGCTGACCGGCCCGGCACGCTGGCGTTTTGTCATCAACTGCCTCACCCGCATGCGTTACTGCACTGCGGACGGCAGCCTGGATTTCCATCAGAAAGGCGCCCCCGGCTCGCAGCTGCCGGAGCTGCAGCCCTGGTTTGCGCTGCCCGGCCGCGCCAGCGCCAGCACCCCGATCGTGTTCGGCCACTGGTCGACACTGGGTCAGGTCGAGTGGCCGCAGTGGCGTGTCTGGGGCCTGGACACCGGCTGCGTCTGGGGCGGTGCGCTGACCGCGCTGCGCCTCGACGACCGGCGCGTCTTCCAGGTGCCCGGTACGTCGAGGGATCGCTGAAAAGCAGATGCCCCGCACGGGCGGGGCATCTGCAGCGGCCGACCAAGGGGTCTCAGTCGTTCGGCAGCTTCATCAGGTAGCGGCACATCGCCGGCAGCACGACGATTGCGCCGAGCATGTTGGCGGAGAACGCGAAGGTCAGCAGCTTGCCCATGTCGGCCTGGAACTGCAGGCCCGACCACAGCCAGGTCGTCACCGATCCGGCCAGCACCAGGCCGGTGAACAGCACCGCCTTGCCGGTCATGCGCAGCGTTTCGTAGTAGGCATCGGAGAGGTTCTTGCCCTTCTTCACATACTCTTCGATCGTCGAGTAGATGTAGATGCCATAGTCGACGCCGATGCCGACCGCGAGCGAGGCCACCGGCAGCGTCGCGACCTTCATGCCGATACCCCAGCGCGCCATCATCGCCGAGATCAGCGCGGAGACGACGTACAGCGGCACGACGATGCAGAGCACGCCGGACAGATTGCGGTAGGACAGCCACAGGAACAGCAGGATCACGACGTAGACCCAGGCGACGACCGGGAACTCCTTCTCCTTCACGACCTCGTTAGACGCCGCCATCACGCCGCCCTGTGCGCTGGCCAGCGAGAAGTTGACCGGGCAGGCCTTGTCGAGGCCGTCGAGCTTGGCCTTGCTGTCGTCGACGCCCTTGTGCAGCTCGATGACCTTGTCGTTGGCGTCGACGTCGGCGTCGCTGAAGTTCTTCGCCTTGAGGCTTGTGATCTGCTTCTTCAGCGCCACCTTGGCGTCGAGCCAGCTGCCGCGCGCGGACTGCTTGCCTTCGCAGTACGCGGCATCGACGCCCGGGTTGAGCTCGAACCAGGTCTTGGCGTTGGCCGAGTTGAAGTCCTTGACTTGGCCGGTCAGGCGGTCGAGGGTCTCGGCCTTGTGATCCTTGGTGAACAGGAACACCGCCATCGCCGAGCAGTTCGGGTTGAGCAGGCCCGACGAAGTCGGAATCGGCGTGATCGCCTGCACCATCACGTACTGGTTGCGCGGCAGCACGCGGAACTTGGGGGCGGCTTCCGAGAAGGCCGCGCTGACCTGCTTGGCCGCCCAGGGCAGCGACAGGATCGACGCGATCGCCGGGTCGTTCTCCATGTGCCAGCCGAAGCGGTCGATCTGCTCCATCACGTCGAACTTGATGCAGGCCTCCGGATCGGTTTCGGCGATGACCTTGATGATGTCGGTGCCGATCGTGAAGTTCGCGGTGATCGCGTTGGAGTCATTGTTGTAACGCGACTCCGGGCGCAGCTCCGGCACGCCGGCCTGCGAATCGCCGTACTGCATGCCTTCCGCGGTCCACTTAGACCAGCCGAACAGCACCGCCATGCCCAGCACGATCAGCGCCGCTGGAATCGGCCGCGTAAAGACCGTCATCGCGCGGAACACCGGGTTGAACACCGCTTCGCGCGCCTCCTGCTTCTTGATGAAGCTGTCGACATCCTTGACGTTGCTGTAGGTCAGCCAGATCGGCATCAGGATCTTGTTGGTGACGATCACCGCGAACATGCCGTAGGAGGCGTTCAGCGCCATTTCCTGGATGATGTCGATCGGGATCAGCAGGATCGTCAGGAAGCCGGCGAGGTCGGTGATCAGCGCGGTGGAGCCGGGAATCGCCAGGCGGCGGAAGGTTTCCAGCGAGGCGTCGTAGCCGTTCTTGCCGGTGGCCAGCTCCGACACCCAGGAGCTGGTGTACTGCACGCCGTGCGACACGGACACCGCGAGCACCAGGAACGGCACGAGGATCGCGAACGGATCGAGGCCGAAGCCGGTGGCGGCGAGCAGGCCGAACTCCCAGATCACGGCAATGAAGGCGCACACCAGCGGCAGCACCGACATCTTGAAGCTGCCCAGGTACAGCACCAGCAGCACGAACGTCATGACCAGCGCGACGAAGAAGTACATCACCACTTCGTTGGCGGCGTCGGTGACGTCGCCGATCACCTTGGCGAAGCCGACGATGTGGATGTCGATCTGGTCGTCCTGGTACTGGCCGCGGATCTTTTCTTCGAGCTGTTTGGCGACTTCGCGGTAGTCCAGCTTCTTGCCGGTGACCGGATCGACTTCGAGCAGTTCCGAGAACACCATCGCGCCGCGCTGGTCCCTGGACACGTAGCGGCCGACGTGGCCGCCCTTGCCGACATTGGCGCGGACCAGGTTGAAGTAGTAATCCGTCGGCTGGTATTCGGCCGGAATGACGTTGCCGCCGGCAAACCCGCCTTCGACGACCTCGACGTAGCGCACGTCCGGTGTGAACACCGACGAAACACGCGAACGATCGATACCCGGCAGGAAGAAGATCTCGTCGGTGACCTGCTTGAGCTTGCTCAGGAAGTGCTCGTTGTAGATGTCGCGGCTCTTGTCCTTCTGGATCAGCGCGACGAGCACGGTGTTGGCGCCGCCGAAGTCGTCCTCGTACTGCTTGAGCACCTGCATGTACGGGTGATCGAGCGGGATCGACTTGTCGAAGCCGGCGTCGACGTGCGTGCCGGCGGCGTACCAGGCGAACACCGCCGTCAGCACGCCGAGCACCGCGAGCATCAGCATGCGCTTGCCGTAAATGATCGGCTCTACGATCGCAAGAATGGCTTCTTGATTGAAAGCTGCTTTGCCAGCCATGTTTGTTTCCCCTCGTGATTTCTATGCTGGCTTGTTATTGCAGCGCAATCGGCTGCACGCCCGATTCGCCGACGGCCAGGATCTGATCGCCGAACGGAATCGCCGCGGAGAGCGGCGTGCCTGCCTTCGACTTGAGCAGCTCGACGCGGTCGAGGCCGTTGGCGGACACCATGATGTTGCCGTTGAGGCCGACCATCACCAAGCGCCCGTCTTCGGTCTGGGTCGCGCCGAACATCGATGCGACCGACCCGGTCTCGACCTGCCGCCACTCGGGCTTCTGCGCGTCGTCGGCAACGAAGACGTTGCCGCGCAGGCCGAAGATCACCACACCCTTGTCGCCGTGCGCCGCGGCGCCGAACAGGGAGCTTTCGTAGGGGGATTGGACCGTCGCCCACGTCTGCCCGGCGTCGGCCGACACGGCCAGCGTTCCTTGCTCTCCGGAGATGAACAACGCGCCGTCGTTGAGACGCGTGATGGCGTTGAAATGCAGTTCGCTTTCGCGGATCGGCGAGTCCACCTCGGACCAGTTCACGCCGCCGTCTTCGGTCTTGTACAACAGGCCATAGGCCCCGACGGCGAAGCCGCGGCTGGCATCGAGAAACAGCACGTCGAGCAGCGGCTTTTCCAGCTCCGGCTGGAAATTCTGCAGCGCCCAGGTGCGGCCGCCGTCCGCGGTGTGCAGGATCACGGCGTCGTGCCCGACCGCCCAGCCGTTGTCGGCGTCGGCAAAGCAGACCGCCGTCAGTGCCGAGCGCGTCGGCGTCTGCACCTGCGCCCATTCCTGCCCGTCGTTCGATGCGATCACCGCACCGCGATCGCCGACGGCGATGACGTGAGCACCGGTATTGACGATATCGAGCAGCAGGCTCTTCGGGGTCTTGGGCAGCAGCTCCGAATTGAGCGACTTGACCGCGGGGGCGTCCGCAGGCGCCGGTTCCTCCGTCGCCGCCGCTTCGGCAGCCGGGACCTCTTCGCTGGTCTCATCCTGCGCCCAAACCACTGCACAGCCGAGCATCAAGCCGGCCGCGAGCCCGCCGAACCAGTGGTTCTTGTGCATGTTCATCTCTTCCCCTCGTCCTGTCCGCACGCCCCCGGAGGGAGCGCCCAATTTTCAATCCCTTGCAGGCCGCAGCGCCACAGGCGGCGGCGACAGCCGCACGCTCATTTGCCGGCAAATTTGGAAACCTGTCCGGGCTCGAAGTACTCGACTTCGCGTAGTACAGTCACGGTCTCCGGATCTTCGTTGTTCAGCGCCTGCGCCAAGTACCGCTTGCTCTGCAGATCGTACACCGTTTCGCACGCCGGTAGCTCGTAGGGCTGGTCGTAAGCGACCACCGAATGGGCCTCCTGCATGCGCCATAACTGATCGCCGGCGTCGTAGATGTCGACGACGCGGATCTGCCAGCCGTCCTCGTCGACATAGAATCGCCGCCGGCGGTACGGATGGGTCGTCGCCGGGCGCAGATTGGCCTCGACGACCCAGACGCGGCGCAGCTCGTAGCGCGTCAGGTCCGGGTCGATATGGTTCTTGCGCAGGATGTCGACGTAGGTCAGTGCGTCACTGTGCAGGCGGTAGCTGTTGGCCGGCACGATCATCTCGCGCTTGCCGAGCAGCTTCCATTGGTAA
Organism: Sinimarinibacterium sp.; assembly: GCA_041659605.1. Lineage (GTDB taxonomy): Bacteria > Pseudomonadota > Gammaproteobacteria > Nevskiales > Nevskiaceae > Solimonas. The sequence continues at coordinate 106,056 of JBAZXW010000014.1, forward strand.
CGGTCCATCGGGCCGTTGAAGATATCGCCCTGATCGTCGGTGCGCAGGCCGTCAGCGCCGGTGCCCGGATTGTCGTAGCCGACGTTGGGGGCACGCCGCAGGCGGCGCTGCCCCGGATTGAACTGCCAGACGCGGCGCGCATCGCGGGTCGGGTCCATCGCTTCGTGGATCAGCAGGACCGAGCCAGCCAGGCGTGGCGGCTGGGTCGTCACCTGCAGGAAGTACAGCAGCACGTTGTCGAGCCCTTCGGGCTTCGCGCCCGGCTGGGCGTAGACGAACAGGGTCTCTTCGCGGATTTTCGTGTGGTTGTAATCGCCCGAA